>JBBQUZ010000060.1:0-21990 GCA_038212035.1 Fimbriimonadales bacterium | reverse complement strand
TGCTTTTCCCGAGGGCGGAAAAATTTCGATTATCAAGCGGGCGGGCAAGCTCTCTGAGCTAGGTTCTGCCCTTCAAAGTGACCCCCGTGATGCACGCTACGCTATTGGCCATTCTCGATGGGCGACCCACGGGGCTCCCACCGACGAAAATGCCCATCCGCATTTTGATGAACACGACACGGTGGCCGTGATCCACAACGGAATCATTGAGAATTATCTTGAATTAAAAGAGGGGTTGGTCCAGAGGGCCCATCATTTTCGATCTCAAACCGATACCGAAGTGGCCGCGCATGTTATTGGCGAAGAAGTGGACGCCGGATATCCCCTAGAAGAAGCGGTTCGCCGGGCAGTCAGACAGTTTAGAGGGGCCTACGGCCTAGTGGTGATCTCTCGCAAAGAGTCCGGGACCATTGTTGCCGTGCGCAACGCCAGCCCTTTGGTGATTGGGTTTGGAAAGGGGGAAAACCTTCTGGCGAGCGATATTCCCGCCCTGTTGCCCTACACCCGTGAGGTCATGATTTTAGAGGAAAATTCCTTGGTGGTAATTACCGCCGACGAAGTCCGGGTTACGGATGGGGATGGCCGCCCCTTGGCTAAGAAAATTGAACACATAGACTGGGACGTCTCCGCCGCCGAGCGGGGGGGCTACGAGCACTTCCTTCTCAAGGAGATTCACGAACAGCCCGAGGTTATGCGGCAATGCCTCGCCGGAAGAATTGATGAAAACAATCAGGTTCGGCTAGAAGGCGTGTTTTCTGAGCACGTTTGGACGGAGATTGACCGCGTGAACATCATTGCGTGCGGTACTGCGTTCCATGCCGGACTGATGGGAAAGCACCTGTTTGAGCGACTATTGCGGCTTCCTACCGACGTGTACTACTCAAGCGAGTTTCGCTACGGGGATCCGGTCCTGTCGCCCAAATCTTTGGCGATCTTTGTTTCTCAGTCGGGTGAAACTGCCGATACCTTAGCCGCCCTCAGGCTCTGCAAGCAACGCCGCATTCGCACGCTTGGCGTGGTGAATGTGGTGGGATCTAGCATTGCGCGAGAATGCGATCGAACGCTCATGACCCAAGCGGGTCCCGAGATATCGGTGGCCAGCACCAAAGCCTACACGGCCCAAGTGATGGTGCTCACCCTGCTTGCCCTTCACATTGCCCAGGTGCAAGAAGTGCCCGGCATTAGAGTGGTCGAATGGGTGGAGGCGCTCCGTGCCCTATCCGCCCAAGCCGATGAAGTGCTCATCCGAGAAGCGAGTGTTTTGGCGGTCGCCCACGAGATTTCCGATACTCCATTGGCTTTCTTTTTAGGAAGGGGCGCCGATGCGTATCTGTCTCTAGAAGGAGCCCTAAAGTTGAAAGAAATTGCGTATATCCCCACTCAGGAGTCTCCGGCGGGGGAAATGAAGCACGGGTCCCTTGCGTTAGTGGAACCGGGGGTGATTGCGATTTTTGGAGCCACCGATCCTTCGTCGGCCGACAAAGTGATCAGCAACATGAGAGAAGTGCAGGCGCGAGGGGGCAAAGTGATTGCGGTGACTACCGACGCAGATTCGGCAATTGAAAAAGTTGCCGATCACACCATTCGAGTTCCCGCCAGCCGTTTTGAGTTCCTTTCCGCGTTGTTGTCCATCATCCCCATGCAGTTGCTCGCCTACCACATCGCAAAAATCCGAGGCTGCGAAATAGACCAACCCCGCAACCTCGCAAAGTCAGTCACCGTTGAATAGGTGAGGATTCCGTAAATAGGCTTTCCGCGGTTCCAGAACCCGAAAATGTAGGCCGGGGATATCCGGAGCCTTTGCAATGGAAACTTTCCAATCTGCACCGCAAAACAATCGAAGGTGATCATTTCAGATTGCTAGCAGCCTTGTTGCCCTGCAAGGGTTTTGCGGGAGGTTTGAGGCTCAGAAAGTACTGAGATGGACTTGGATCTTGAGTAGTGCCTAACAATCGTAGGCGACCACGCCCGCAGAAAATCCATTGCAAAGGCTCCATCCGTACCCCGGTCCGGGTGTCGTTCAAATATTGCGGTCACGGAGAAGGGGGTCGGTTAATCACGTCTCTGGAGGGATTTTGTTCTGATTACAGAATCCCGCCGCGGCACGGATATCCGCAGTCTACACGCTTCGCGTACTTCAGCTACGCCTTTTCGCTACGCCTTCAGTTCCAAGAGATCCTTAGGACTTCACAGCGGCCTTCAAGCCACCAAGAACAAACCTTGACGCTATCGAAACCCAGACGATTTCATCACAATGGGCTGCTTGTTGCATGCCAAACTGAAACCCCTTCCAATATAAATAGGGCTCTATGACCATTTGTGTGGGCTTACGTAAGGGATACGAATCTTCCGTTAAGTCAGATCACCCGGAAGTCGGTACGGTCATCCGCCGACTACCGGCTGCGCCGTCGAATCTGTAAATGGGTCGGCGAAGCCGGGAGGCTCGGGATGACCCTGCCCGAAAGGGGGCCGCTGATTCACCTAAGGTCGCGCTAAAAACGGGGCATTGCCGGTTTGCTTCGCATATGCTGGCTAACTTACTGAGATTTATTAACCCCAAAAAGGTCAGGAACATGTTATTATCCTGATGGGTAGATATTTGAGCCGAAGAATTTCTTTGGCCCAGATGCAGTTGGTTTGAATTTGGATTGTCGATGAATCGTTCTCTGGGAAGCTCTGACGACCGGCGGGTTGGTGTGGTAGAAGTGCCGACAAGTGCTGTGGTAGATGGCCTTCCGGAGACTCACTTAGGTTCTCGCCGCTATCACAACCCTTTGTTTCGAGCCACTAAGCGCGGGCTAGACATCGTTATTTGCTCCGCGATACTGCTTCTGCTGTTGCCGATCTTTATCTTGACGGCGCTGGCGATTGCCATCACAGATGGTTTCCCCGTGATCATTAGGCACAAACGGGTGGGGCAGCACGGCAAGGAAATTCAGATATTTAAGTTCCGCACCATGGTTCGTGATGCCGACTTGGTCTTAAAGCAACATCCGGGGCTGATGGCCGAATACGAAAAGAATTTTAAACTTGACTACGACCCCCGCATCACAAAAATGGGGAGGTGGTTGCGACAGTCTTCCGTGGATGAATTCCCTCAACTGCTAAATGTAATCCGGGGCGAAATGTCTCTCGTGGGTCCGCGACCGATTGTCACGGCTGAATTAGAAAAGTATGGCGCCGATCAGGATGCCTACCTAGCCATGAAACCGGGTTGTGCGGGATTGTGGCAGTGCAGTGGTAGAAGTCGCACCACGTACGATCAGCGGGTTGCCCTAGATGCGCAATATTATCAAGAAGCTTCCACTTGGATGGACGCGCAAATAATCTGTCGCACCTTTATCTCCATGATAAAGCGCGACGGTGCCTGTTAAGTGATTTGATGGATCAGGCCAGACCCCGGACTCTACGAGTCCTGCTCGTGGTCGAATCTTGCAGCACCGGGGTGGGGCGTCATGTGATAGACCTTGCGGCGGGCATTTTGGACCGCGGACATCATGTGCACCTCCTTTACTCGCGATCCAGAATAGATCAGCGATTTGAAGACGGCCTCGCTTCCATTTTGGCGCGGGGTGGTTCGGCCGAAGAAGCTCAGATGCACCGAGATATCTCGCATCGAGACCTCTTGGCCATGATGACCGTCAATCGCGTGGCCAAACAGCGGGGCCCATTCGACATCATTCATGGCCACAGTTCAAAGGGCGGAGCCATTGCCCGCGTCGGGGGCCTACTTAGTGGGGCTAAGCGAGTGTACAGTCCGCATGCCTTCCTTACCATGAGTCCGGAGCTGGGGGGCAAGAAGCGCCGGGTTTACCAAATCTTAGAGAAATTCTTTGATTCATTGGGTCACGCAACCATCAATGTCTCGGAGTTTGAGCGCCAACATGCCCTTGAACTGGGCCTCCCAACCCGCAAGATGCGCGTGGTTACCAACGGCGTGCCAGAGGTATCGGCGGCGGATCGTGAAACCGTAAGGCACGAACTGGGCATCACAGATGAATTCGTTTTTGGATTTATTGGGCGGCTGGCCGCCCAAAAAAATCCGATTATGCTCGTAGAAAGCTTTGCCGAAAGTGGTAAAGGCTCCCATGTTGCGGCCAAGTTGGTGATTGTAGGAGATGGCCCCTTACGCGAACTGGCCCGTCAGCGGGCGATTGCCCTAGGCGTAGACGAGGCAATTATTTGGACGGGTGATGCCAATGGACCCCGTCTGATTGCAGCGTTTGACGCCTTGGCTTTGCCGAGCCAATACGAGAGTTTTCCCTATGTGCTTTTAGAGGCCGGAGCGCACGGAATCCCGATGATATGCACCAACACCGGGGCGGCTTCCGAATATGTCGTTCCGGGCCAGACCGGATTTGTGGTCCCGGTGGGAGATACGGCGGGCTTTTCTGAAGCGATGGCGAGCGTGGCCGGTGATCCAGATTTAGCCAAGCGTATGGGGGAGGCGGCTCTAGTGAGAAGCCGTCAATTTACGCTCGATGCCATGGTGGATGGCATCGAGCGCATTTACCTTGATCTCCTGGACTAGCCTCGGAAGGAGTAGATTCGGCGGTTGGTGCTTTGGCAGGCTTGAGCCAACTCTGGGTACGCGGTGTCGGTGATGTCTACCATCCCAATGTTGTAGTTCTCTCCGTCAAACGCCCGACCCGAGGTGGGCTGATCCACGTATTGGAACCAGTGGCAACCAATAAAGGAGGGGCATCTTGCCGCGCTTTGCACGTAGTCTTGGTACAACTGAGCCCGCCCATTCTGGCTATCCGCTTCCACCAGTCCGGCCCCAAATAGCCCGCGGTCTCGGGCGCCAAAGTGGAATTCGCTAATGAGGGCCGGCTTATTGAGCGGGGTGAGAAAGCTCCAGTCTCGGCTCGAAATGTTTCGACTGTAGATATTGAAACTCATGACGTCGCACGTTTCAGATGCGGCCTTCAGAACCTCCGGGCAGTGCCAGGAGAATCGGCAGCCCAAGTAAAGGTGGTTCGGATCTTGTTGCTTCAACTCGTTCTTAACCGTAGTGAAATATTGACGGGCAAACGAGCCCACAAAGTTGGACAGATCTTGGTTAAGGGTGGCGCTATTTGAGCCGAACACATTAACCGGGCTGGCCAGAGCAGACCAAGAGCCAAAGGCGGTCTTCCAGTTGGCATTTAGAGATTGAACCGTTCCGTACTTTGCCTGGAGAATACTCAGAAACGCCTGCTTGGCGGGTGATTCGGAAGCCTGTTTTTTGAGCGTGCCGACGGCAATTCCCAGGTTGGGTTGACTACCGGTACCGATCCAATTGGCCTCATTGTCTACAAAATAGCCAATGCAGTAGGGATCGTTTCGGTATAGATCGGTGACCTTGTGCAAATTCTGGGCGAGCGAAGTGGCAAACAAGGGATCGTAGGGATCCGGCATCGGCCCCCAGTAGTCAAGGCCGGTGCTAACGGAAGCGCCCTTTGTGCCGGAGATTGCGCTTGCCGTGAATGGCATTCGGCGGGTACCCATTGAGTTAAGATCAGACCAGTTTCCAAGCGTGTTGAATCCCCAGGTGGTTAGGCGCTGAAGCGTTCTTTGCGCCCATGCAGACCGGTAATCCGAGCCGTATTTGCGGTATAGGTTTGCCTGATAGAAATCGTACGTGGTGGCTCCGGCTGACGGCCCCAGAACCGGATGGTTGATCCAGCCGTAGAACTGGCCCAGAGGGTCTGAAGGAGCCGGCAGTTGACTAAACAGATCCGAGCGTCCGGTAACCACGGTGGCTCCATCCATGGACACATTGTTGATGCCTAAAGAAAAGAAAGGGTTGCCGGTGGGTGTGATAAACCACCACTTGCCGTTGAAGTTTTCGGTGCGGAAGAAGCCCGTTGCGGCACGAGGCGAGCCATTCTCAGATCCCCCAAACGAGTCGAGTGCAGTTTGCACTTGTGGTTTAGACAAGTTGGTTATTTCCGCCTGATTCCTTGCCGCAAAGTCAGAGGCAGAATTCAGTTTTCCCGGCCACATTTCGGATGCCCACTGCCCAAACGGATCAATCGCGCCCGCTAGCGCCTGATTCCAATCATAACTCGGCAGAATTCGCAGGTTATCCAGGCTCAGTACACTCGCACTGTTGGGACCACGAAGAAAGAGGTTGACGTTCCTGACATTGGTCACGTCAAAGCCGGAATCATACCAGCCCACCAGTGTTCTAACGCCAGGAAACGGAGTGGGGAGGTGTCTCATTCCTACCGCACTCGCTTGTTCAAGGCTTGGATGAGTCAAGCGAAACGAGCCCGATTCGCCTCCACTGAGCGTGACCTCTTGAACGAGTTTTCGATTGGCTCCGTCCAAAAGATTGAGCGTAAAGAGAACCGGTTGGGGCATGGGGTTCTTGATGTCTAAGGCAATTCCTCCGCAGGAGGTTAGGTCAACCGGCTGGCCCAAAGGAATCGTGACCGCGGGAAACATTCGTGAACCTGACGTCAGGAATGAAATCCGAAGGGCACTTGCTCCCTGCGAGATGTCTAAAGATGACATCCGCGCGGTGGCTCTTACCAAATGCAACTTCGCGATATCCAGCTTTGTTTCAAACCCATTAATCAGCCCAGGAGTAGTAGCCCCAGATGAGGACCCCACAAGAAATCCGACGAGCCCAGCTACCGTTTTCGCCCACGCAACTGACCTTGAAATCCCAACCCAAAAACGCCCGTTACCCATGATCAGGGTTAGGGTTCCGGGGCTGATTAGGTTGTCAGCTTGCAGATGTACGGGTTATCATTGACCAATCGCTTGAACCTGGCACAACCCCTGAAGGCAGTAATGCGGGGGTCCGTTTAGGAAGCTACTTCCGGATGCGGGAGAGCCCGGGGGCTGATGGGAAGTCCGTCAAGCGCTAACTGCTCATCAATTTTGACGAGGCGAGGCCCTAAGATTGTCCACCTCAGCTGGCCTTCATCTTCAACCGGCACCTTCTCCAGCACGTTTACGCTCAGAACATAGAGAATGAGCATCAGCCATGTCTGCCCCTTATCTTCATAAGTGCTAGTAATACAGCCGACGGCCCAAACGGCGGCCGACGCATACCAGGCATATCTTTGGGGCTTCGGAGTGCGCCGGAGTGCCCGAGCCACGAGAATGAGAATCCCCAAGAAGAGAAGAAAGCCAACCATACCCGTTTCCACGAGCACCGATAAGTAGGTGTTGTGGGCGTAAAGTGCCTCTCCTGTATCCTTTTTTTCTAATGGGTAACCACGCGTGGCTTCTGCGTAGGCGTTTGACCCTACTCCGAATATCGGCCTAAAGCTGAACTCTCTAATTCCGGCTGCCCAAATGTCAAAGCGACCGTTCGCGCCGTCACCCTCAGTAATGGAGTCCACAATCGTGCTGATCCGAGTAATTTGTCGAGCCAAATCCAATTGAGTGGCACCCAGCAATCCCGCCACCAACATTACGGCAAAGGCCAGTCGCCAACCTGGGTGGAACCTAAACGTCATGTACCCCAGGTAAATAAATGCGGGAAAGCAAGACACTAAACCGCCGCGGCTGGCCGTTAGCAACATCGCCACCGTGGCCACAATGGGAAACGCCAGGTTGAGAACCCTCAGCGTGATTCCTTTGCTGGGATAGTCAAATACCAGCATCCATGAGAGGGGCATGATGATGCCAAACAAACGCGGAAGGTCGTTCGGGTGAATACCCAGCGCGGAATACCGATCCATCAAGGATACTTGTCCCTGAGAGTAGTTGTAAAACAGCGAGGCCGCCATAAAGTAGCCGGCAAACACCAAGGTTTGGATGGCCATGTTAAGCTGGTAGCGATAGCGGGTAAGGTCCCACAGCATCAACGTGAGGCCAAAGAACAGTGCAAATCGATAGCACTTAGCAACTGTGCTCACTGGGTCAACCGACCAGAACCACGACGCCATTGACCAACCTATAAACAGCAGGAACAGGGTGTGAAAACTGTTAGGGCGGCGCACTTGACCGGAGGCAACAATACTAATTCCCCAGAAAACAACCGCAGGAATTCCCACCACCCTGGCGAGCGATCCCAGAAATTCGCTGTCGGAAAACTGCACGAAGACGGCATAGGCCGCAAACACGTAGGGAATCGCAACTAGAAACGCAAGCTTCTTCATGGCTTAAGACGGTTCACCACAGTTTGATCTTGCAACCGCCATTGTAAACAAAGCGCATCCCGATAACGCGTACCATCATTGTAGAACGCGTATAGGGGTCTAATCGGTGTTTTGACTTTAAATCTCGCAGCCGCCTTAACTCTCGTATCCGTTAAGGTGTCCTCGGTGCCAAGCATACGCGTGCCGCACAATTGTTTCCAGGTCTGGATACCTGGGTTCCCAACCCCACGCGTCTCTAATTGCGGCTGAAGTGCCCACCAAACTAGCCGGGTCTCCGGGGCGGCGGGGAGTCTCTTCATAAGGCACCGGGTTGCCCACAACTTTCGAAACCACATCCAGTACCTGCCGGTTGGAAAAACCATCGCCGTTGGCTAAGTTGTACTTTCTTGAATCACCGCTGGCTCTAAGGTGGGTGGCTCCCATAAGATGGGCATCGGCAAGGTCTAGCACATGGATGTAATCTCGAACATTGGTTCCATCTGGGGTGGGATAGTCCGTGCCAAACAGTTTGAGTGCCGGACCGGTACCCATGGCGGCGAAAATTGCATTGGGAATCAAATGGGCCTCTGGCCGATGATCCTCGCCGATCGTGCCTTCGGGGTCGGCGCCGGCGGCATTGAAGTATCTCAAACACACGCTCTTAAGCCCATATGCGCGGTCACAACTGTCTAAGAGATGTTCCACCACAAGTTTGGTCTCCCCGTACGGGTTTATCGGGTGTTGCGGATGCTTCTCGTCAAGCGGAAGGTATTCCGGCTCGCCAAACGTGGCGCAGGTGGAACTGAAAATAAGCTTGCTGACGCCCGCGGTCTTCATTGCTTCTAACAAATTGATCACCCCAGTGACGTTGTTAGTGTAATATTTTTCCGGTTGGGTTACGCTCTCGCCCACATAGGCGTAGGCGGCAAAGTGCATCACTAAGTCTATCTCAGGGTTTTGGGCAAAGACCCGAGCGAGGTCCTCGGGTTTTCGGAGGTCACCTTCAAATGCCTTGCTGTCTTTAACGGCTCCTCGGTGACCTCTCTCAAAATTGTCAAAGGCAATGTGGGGAATGTTGGCTTGTCGCAACCGGAGCAAAAGGTGCGAGCCAATGTAGCCCGCCCCGCCAATAACCAAAATCATGGGGTCAGATTACCTAGGACGGTTAAGTTGAATTTGGCTTCGGACGGTTGGGGTAGGTGGATTCGGACTCGGGTTTGAAGAGCCGGCGCAAGCAGTTGGTGGTAATGTGCCATTATGCGCGTACTGTTTATCGGTGGCACCGGAATTATTAGTTCGGCCTGCTCTCCTTTTGCGATTTCGCAGGGCATTGATCTCTATTTGCTCAACCGGAGCCAGTCGCACCGAGGCACTCCGCTTGGGGCAAAGGTTCTCCACGGCGATATTCGCAACCCAGACTCGGTGAAAGCGGCAATGGGTGATTTGACTTTTGACGCGGTAGTGGATTGGATTGCCTTCACTCCGGAGCACATTGAGACCGACCTTAATCTGTTCCGAGGAAAGACGGGCCAGCTTGTTTTTATAAGTTCTGCGTCCGCTTACCAAACTCCACCTTCCACGTTGCCGGTCACGGAATCTACCGTTTTAGACAACCCCTTCTGGGGATATTCTCGCAACAAGATCGCTTGTGAAGAGCGGCTTATTAGGGCTTACCGAGAAGAAAAATTCCCCGTCACCATTGTTCGCCCTTCGCATACTTACGACAAGACTTTATTGCCGTTTGACGGCGGTTTCACCATCTTGGACCGGATGCGAAAAGGCAAACCGGTTGTGGTCCCCGGAGACGGAACGTCTTTATGGGTGATGACTCACCATGCCGACTTTGCCCGCGCCTTTGTTCCGTTGTTGGGTAACAGTCACGCGATTGGTGAGAGCTACCACATCACATCTGACGAGTGGCTCAACTGGAATCAAATCCATGACCTTGTTGCTACCGCAGCGGGGGTAAAGGCCAAATTGGTTCACGTGCCTTCTGACGTGATTGCCAAGCATGACCCAAATAGGGGACCCGGATTACTGGGCGATAAGGCCAATAGCATGGTGTTTGACAACACCAAGATCAAGCGACTTGCGGGCGGTTGGGAAGCAAAGATTCCGTTTTCTCAAGGGGCCAGGGAGATCGTGGCCTGGTACGACGAAGACGCCTCACGAGGGAAAGTCGATCCCGGCGTTGACCAGTTAGAAGACCAGCTTTGCGAACTCTACATGTAAATTGGGACGTAAACCAAGCTCATTGAAAACACTTGCCGCCTGTCCCTTCAACCTGTACAAAAAACTCTATTAATCAACAGGCTCTAACTCAACTTCTGGAGCCAGCAATGCGGCAAAGCACCGGGCGACCGAATCAATCCGATACGGTTGCCAGCTTTCCGAGGGTGGCGGCTCGCTGGGCTCGGCGAGGGTAAGGAGGATTGCGGACGCCAGGGCCGTTGGATCTTCCATGGGCACCAATCGCCCGAATTTGCCGCCCTGCAAAATCTCCATTGGACCGCTCGGGCAATCTGTCGCTACCACTCTGGCTCCGCATCCCAGGGCTTCTATAATGACGGTAGGAAGGCCCTCCCACTTGGATGACAGCACAAAGACGGTGGCGTTATGGAGGTAGGCAAAGGGGTTTAACGCAAACCCCGGCAGTTGAACGTCGTCGTCCAATTTTAGTTGATGCACCAGTGCTTCAAGTTGTGGCCTATCATCTCCCTCACCCAGAATGATCAATCTGGCCTCCCGCTGATTTCGCACAAGCCTAAACGCTTTGAGAAGAGTGGGGAAGTCCTTTTGGGGACCCAGGCGTCCTACGGCAACCAAGACTGGTAGCTGGCCGGGGCCAAACCAAGCGTGGTCAAGCGGTTCTGCGGCGCGTTCGGGCAGGTTCGGCGAGATGACAGCGTTGTAGATAACCTGAGTACGATCTCGGGGCAAGCCAAGGAAATCCGCCAAATCTGCGGCAACCCCATCAGAAACGCCGATCAGGGCATCTGCCCCCGGGTAAAAGCGCCGAACGAAGCCGGGCATAAATCGCAGCCGCCATGAAGCGGGCTGGGCGGCTTCTACGGAGACGGTGTTTTGAGTGCTGATTACGAGTTTGAATTTGCAGAAGTTTTTGGCCCAAACCGCCGTGACGCCGGCTTGATGAAGGGCGGCAACCACTGCTTCTGGCCGCTCGCGGCGAAGGTAATAAATGAGTTGAGGCAGGCTCAGCATGGTGTGCTTAGCCTGGAGATCAACCAGTCGCACGTTGCCGGGAACGTCTTTGAGGTAAGGGCCTTGCTTTTTTGCGAGCACAAGGTCGGTAGGAAAGCCAAGGTCGGCCAAACCCCGAGCCAGGTTTAACATCGCTCGTTCCGCTCCACCGCCACTTAGATCAGGAAGAAAAACGGCGAGTCTGGGCTTCTTCAATTCTTATCTCCATGCTGATTATGAGTGGCAGGCGAATTTGGTATGAGCAGTTTGCGGTATTGGGCCGAAGAAACCTCGATTCTATACGGATGCCAGTCAGCGGAATCATCCGACCGGATCGGGTGGTCAATCGCCTCAGATAGAGCCTGAGCCAGCGCTACGGCGTCACCCGGAGGAACAAGCCTTCCTAGTTTGCCATCTTGCAGAATTTCCCGGGGACCGTGCGGGCAATCTGTGGCGACCAAGTTAGCCCCTGCCGCTAACCCTTCAATGAGCACAGTGGGAAGGCCCTCGTAGTGGGAACTTAGGGCGACAACGGCAGCCGTTCTCTGGGCGGCGTGGGGGTTGGCATCAAATCCCGGGAGAGAAACCATGTGGTCAAGGTTCAGATCGTGCACATGGCGTTCTAGGTTCGGCCTCATTTCCCCTTCACCAAAGATCAGCAACCGGGCGGGTCGAGTTTTTGTTAATTCATGGAAGGCACTGATGAGGAGCGGGAAGTTTTTTTGTTCCGTCAGACGACCAATTCCGAGTACGACCGGATCTCCGCCATCGTTGAGCCAAGAATGGTGGGGTTGTTCCTGAGCCAGGGCAAGCATTTGGGTTGAGATCACCGGATTCAAGATCACGTGAAGGGACTCCCTACTCACGCGGGCAAAGGTGGCAAGGTCGTTGGCCACACCTTGGGAAACCGCAACAATTGCATGTGCTTTGGGATAGTTTCGCCTTACAAACCATGGCTCAATTCTCTTTTTTAGGCGCGCGCGCGCGCTGTCTTCACTGAGCGTATTGTGGACGGATACCACGGTTCTCACGGGAATTCCACTCAGTTTGGAGGCCCAGATCGCCACCACATTGGCGTGCTCAAGTGCGCTAAGGATTGATTTGGGTTGGTCTTCTTTGAGGTATCTAACCAGCGCAGGGAGGCTCTTTATGGTGGAGGCGGACCCGAGATCAATTACCCTCACTTGCGGGGAAACTGAATTTTTAAGAGGTCCACTAGCGCGGGCAACCACGAGATCAACGTCAAGTCCTTGATCTGCAAGTCCCGCCGCCAGGTTGATCATTACTCGTTCTGCGCCCCCGCCGGCAAAGTTGGGCATGAACAAAGCAATCTCGGTTAGCCTCAGCATTTTCTCCCCGTAGTCGCGGCATCTACGATCACGGCTTCCCACATTTTCATCACCTGATCTTGGCCAAATCGTTCGGTTATCTTAACCGCTTCTTGGGAAAGGGCTAACTGCTGGTCTGGAGAACAAATCAGTTTTTCTAGGGATATTGTTAGGTCCGCCACCGACTCCGCAGGTACGAGAATGCCGTTACAACCACTTTGGATCATCTCACGAGGGCCGTTTGGGCAGTCAAAGCTAATCACGGGCATTCCGTGCGCCATTGCCTCTGCGAGGACGTTAGGGAAACCTTCAAACCGGCTTGAGAGGACAAATATCTCGGCGGCAAACATTTCGTCAGAAGGGGAAGACGTGCGGCCCGGCAACTGAATGCGATTGGTCAATCCGAGCACAGAAATCTGCCTTTCTAGCCCAAGCCGAAGGTCACCTTCACCGTAGATGACAAGATCCCAATCTGGATGCATGGGTGCAAGTTGGCTAAATGCGTCAATTAACAGGTCAAAGCCTTTCTGCGGATCAAGCCGACCCATCGCGAGGAGGGTTCGCCGTTCAGAAGGTGCTCTCAGCGGGTTTTTTGGGGCAGGGATAACCGGGTTTGGAATAACAACGGTTGGCCAACGGGTTGGCATTTGTTGCCGGGCCCGGTCGCTTTGAACCACGATTCTGCTTGCCCTGGGGTATGTCAAAGCAACCAATCTGCGCCAAGGGGCGGAAAGGGGGTCGCGCGTGGTCTCGTTTCGTTCGGAAATGATCACCGGGCTTGAGAGTCCTCCGCACGCGAGGACCGTTCGCACGTTGTTTTTATTGATAAATGAGATGACCGCTTGCGGTTTTGACTGCTTCACCAGGCGTCTTAGGGCGAGCATTCGCTTGGTGTTGTTAAGAACCGCTTCTACTGGGGAATGTGAAACTCCGTCTAGTTGAAGCGGAAACCGCTGGACCGAAGGGTCTAGCGGATAGAACGAAGGTCGGGGATCCCAAGTCACCAAGCGCGTTGCAACTCCAACCGATGCCCAATGGTTGGCCATGATGGAGATCACGCGCTCGGCGCCGCCTGACCCCATGCCGTACATTGAAAGCAACACGCCGTCTGCTCTTAGACTCGTCGTGGGCAATCTAGTAGGAGATTTCATGGCAGGTTAAAGTGGCGTTCGAGTTCGGCCCGTTTGGCTGAAGGACTCAAGTTGCGGATGTGCATCGCCTGCGATTGCATACGAGTCCAGTATTCATCCGTGGAACGAATCACCTTGGCCGGAGAGCCAACCGCAACGCTCCCGGCGGGAATGTCCCGGGTGACGACCGAGCCCGCGCCGATGACGCAATTATCACCAATTCTTACGTTGGGCAAGATGAGCGCATTGAAACCGATAAACACGTTGTTTCCAATTTGAATTGGGCCGAAGACGTCAATGTTTGGGTGTTGCGGTCGGAACACCCAAACTCCGCCGTCGTGCGTTACAAACTTTACGCCATCAGTAATTGTCACGTGATCTCCAATTTGAACTAGGAAGGGTTCCGAGCCAAAGGTGATATCGCTAATGCCAAGAAATCGGCAGTCTTTACCCACCCGAACCCCCTGCGTTCGCGCCCACGCAATCGGATCTTTTCGTCTCGCCAGTCGTTGTCGCAGGGAGTTGATGAACCCCACGACTAGATTGTCCCCTCGGAAGTTGGGGGATTTCTTAGGTTTTTTAGATTGATCTGCGCAAAAAGAACCCCCGTGAAAAGCAAGCGGGTTGCCATTGACAAAAGCATGGAATACGCCGCTCCCACAAGGCCAAATTTTGGCACGAGAGTCCATGCACTCATAATGGCTACCCCCGCCACCGCCCCGGCGGCCCACGCCTGAACTCTAAACGCGCGGGCCGCCGTAAGGCTGTTGCCAAACGCTAAAGACAAGTAGAACAACGCTCCTGCAGACATAAGGACCACGAAAACGTCGGGGCGGGCTGCATAGTTCGCCTTGAAAAAGAAAGTGAGAATATTTCTGCCAAATGCATAGGCTGCAAAGAGGGCGATCGTCCCCACAATCCCGGCAAGCGCCGTGAATTTCATCGTTAATTTCAAGAAATCATGGTGTCTTCCGGCCGTGTAGTATTGAGATAGTCGTGGGGTTAGTGCAGCTCCCATAGAAAGCAGTGCGGTACTGCCTACGTTAAGTAAAAGCGACATCGCCGAGAACATTCCCATATCGGCTTGTCCGTTAAAATGAACAACAAATAACCGAGAACTGTAATTAGTTAGAGTCGTTAACATTACGGTAATTCCCAACGGAAAAGCCGTAATGGCTAACGTGACCAATTCCTGAGTTTCAAAGTGCGGAGTAATTTCTTTTATCCAAGTAGTTGGGAAGGATTTTTGTGCAACCCGGACCCCGTTCGGAGCATCGTAGAAGGCGAGAATTAGGAAAGAAGCCATTGCCGAACCTAAAACTCCCGTGATCACACTGTGACCAAGTTGGAACCCAACGATCAGAAGCGAGAGGGACAGAATCCCTTTTAGCCCTAGGGAAATTCCCATGGGCTTCATATTTTCTGCCCGTTGGAGAAATCCGTGGAAGATATCGCTAATCGCATCAAAACAGACACCGAGGCTCGTAGCAAGAACTACCCACCGTGTGGCAGTATTCGCGGGGCTGGTCCAGGCAATTCCCATGAGCACGAGTAGGGCCAATAGCGTGGTGATAATGCGCAACGCTAAGTAAGTCCCAAAGCGGTGCGCGTTCCTGGTATCCGTGGCTAAAACGCCGCGCAACATCAACATTGAGAATGTGATGGCGGGTTGGGTGAGAGCGACTCCGGTGGAATACTGCCCGACATCGGTTATTGATCCCATCTTGGCCAGGGAGACCGACATCATCCAGTTGCAAGCGGCAAACGTCATGTTGCCCACAAACACCCAAGAGAAATTGCGTCTTAACAGTCCTGACTGTGAGATTTGCTTGGTTACCGATTTGGTAATTCCTTCAATCGGAGGAAAAGAAATAGTCTCATCCTGGGAAACAGGGGAAGGGTTGACTATCTGGTTTTCTGTTTCACCATGGGGCGTAGTTAATACTTGGTGATCCATGGGTGCAATTCCGGCTACGCCTACGCCTACGCTAACGTAACCAACTCCTCTATTATAATCGGGTTGCAGCAGACTGGATACCGATAACGCCGGGTAACGGGGTGATTCTTAGGATCTGGTGGACATGCGTGGTACTGCCGAGAGGAACGTCTACGGTTTCGTAGATTGAGCTACGGTTTCGTAGATTGAGCGGGGACAGTATCGTGGACTATCTTCCTCGGCGTACTCCACTTGGCCGTCGTCTCACGCGGCATTTGCATAGATGCCACAATTTGCGCTGAAAATCGGATATGAAACGTCTTTAAAGTGATTACGGCAAATTTGCCGTTGCGAGGGGTTGCGGCATGGATTTCACATCGTTGGCGAGACTGGGAATAATTAATGGACTGATGGTTGGAAAAGTAGGTGCTTTCGGTGCTCCGCTTTTGGGAATGCTCCTGGGTCAATCGGGGCCGAGCGATGGTCAGCCGACGCTCTTTCTGGAAAATTGGAAAACGGTTAACGCGCATGCGACCAAGGAATCGGTAGGATCTGGTGGGGCAGAAAAAGTTGCGGTCCGATTTGACCCCGCTGCCTACCCGAAAATTGTTTTCGAACCCACCACACCCATGGACTGGTCGGGCTCATCGGGAATCCGGGTGACCCTGTTTAATCATCAATCAAGGCCCATCACGTTTGGAATTCGAGTAGATGACGATAAAGAGTCAAACGGCTATTTGCACTGTCGAACCGCGGTTGGGGTGATCCCGGGCGAGACTACCCGGGCGTTTGAAGTGCCGCTGGATATGAACTTGGACAAGCTTGGGCTCAAGCAAGTCTCGTTTTCCGGCCAAGGAAAGGCAGTGGGTGTGTACGGCAAAAGTGACTTTGACATGCGCCACATTATTAGGTGGCAGGTGTTTTTGGTTTCACCAAACAAGCCAACGTTTGTGGATATCATTTCCGCACGATTAACACCTAAGTTAACTTTTGATAAGATTGTTGACCCATTTGGACAAAACTCGCAGGTGAACTATCCAGGCAAAATTAGCTCGGTAGAAGACCTCAAGGCAGATGCCGCAAACCAATCTTCTGCTCCAAAGTCGTCGGCCCATTTAGACGAATATGGTGGGTGGGCAACTGGCCCCAAAGCAGTGGCTACAGGGTTTTTCCGTACTGAAAAAACCGAAGGTAAGTGGGCGCTGGTGGATCCGATTGGGCACCTGTTTCTCTCTCTTGGCATGAACGGGGTGGATTCAGGCGAGTACAAGACCAAGGTTGTTGGACGAGAATCCTTGTTTGCCGACCTCCCCAACGCCACAGATGGCGCGGCCAAACGGTTTTATACAGACTCATCCGGGCATCCAGGGGGAAACCTGTTCAATTATTACCAGTACAACTTGAGCAGAAAATTCGGACCCGACTATGAATCCAAATGGAAAACCGAAACGGCAAAACGACTGAAGAGCTGGGGATTTAACACGGTGGCCGGTTTTAGTGACCGAACCTTTCCTTCGGTAGCCAAGATGCCGTTTACGGCGGCCGAAGGCATATTTGGTGAGGTGTCCCACATCCGAAGCGGTGATGACCACTGGGGGCCATTACCAGACCCATTTGACCCTCGATTTGCAGAACTGGCTAAGGCGCGATTACCAAGGGTGACCGAGAAATACAAGTCTGACCCGTACTGCTTGGGCTACTTTATTGACAACGAACTCTCGTGGGGTTCTGCCCGGGCGCGATACGGCTTGGCACATGGTGCCCTAGAGCTCGCGGCTTCCGATTCCCCGGCAAAGCGCGTCTTTCTTGCGCAACTCAGGGCCAAGTACGGCCACGTCACGGAGCTCAACAGGGTTTGGGGAACTCAATTTGTTGACTGGTCGTCGCTTGAAGAACCAGTCAAGCTAACTGAACCGAAGAATAAGGACATGGGAGGAGACTTTTCGGTGTTTGTTTCTGCGGTTGCCGAACAGTACTTCAAAACCATCAGGGATGAAATCAAGCGCGTGGACCCTCATCATTTATATCTGGGATGTCGATTCTCCTCTTATACGCCGGAGGTATTGGCGATGGCCGATAAGTATTGCGACGTTCTGAGTTTTAACATCTACCAGTTGTCAGTGGACCTCCCAGAGTACGCATTTCTAAAGGAGTTGAGCAAGCCGGTGATCATCAGCGAGTTCCACTTTGGCGCGCCGGATCGAGGCGTCATGGGATACGGACTCGTAGCGGCCGCAGATCAAGCCGATCGGGCAAACAAGTATCAGGAATTCATTCGTAGCGCAATGAATCATCGGAATGTGGTGGGCTGTCATTGGTTTCAGTTGCTGGATCAACCCCTGACCGGACGAGCCTTTGACGGTGAGAACTTTGCCGTAGGATTTATTTCTGTGGCAGACCGGGTTTATCCAGAACTGGCCGAGGCCGCTAAATCGGTTCATTCCACGATCTACAAGGACCGGTTCGGTCAGTAGTCAAGGTGGGCCCCGTCGCGACGATGGGGCCCAACACATTGGCGCTATCCTTATAGTCGCTTGAAGCTGTAGGGCACTCGGTCTCCGCTGAATCCGGTTCTCGTGAACACTAGGCCGATGATGTTGGCCTTGGCTTGCTTCAGCAGTTCAATGGTGTAACCCATTGAAGTTCGCTTACTTTTACTGAGTTGGACAACGAAAAGAACGTTGTCGGCAAGCTGGCTTAGGATCTGCGCGTCGGCGTCGGGCACGGCGGCGGGTGAGTCGATGATCACCAGATCTGCCGCATCTTTCATTTCCTGGTGGAGCCTTTCCATGGCAGGGGTGCCCAAAATTTCTGCACTGAACTCGGCGGCCTTGCCCCCGGTAAGAACAAGTAAGCCCTGAACTTCGCCCGGTTGAAGGGCTTCGGCTAAGGTTGCCTGTCCCAGCAATACCTCAGACAACCCAGGACCGTCCTGCAGCTTGAGTCTTCGGTGGAGAGTGGGATGCCTTAGGTTTGCGTCTACCAAAATTACCTTCTTGTTATCCAGCGCCATGGCAATGGCAAGGTTATGGGCTAATTCTGATTTGCCTTCACCCCGACCGGAACTGGTTACCAAAATGGATTGTGATTTATTGGGCGACGTGTTGAGCAAGACGTTGGTGCGCAACACGCGGTAGCTCTCTCTCAATCGCATGGATTCCGGGGTGATTTCCTCTCGGCTCCCCGGAAGGGCGAGCGTCGTAGCTCGCTTGGGCAGGGAGGGCAAGTGCCCGATGGGCACCGCGCCCGCAATGGAGTAGGCCTCGTCAACCGTGTTGACACGGTCGTCAACACGGTCTTTGAAAGATGCAACCGGGAATGCCAGGATCAGACCGATTAGGGTGGAAAGGGCAAGATACAGTGGCACGCTTGGCTTGAAGGGGTCGATAATTTCGGTTTGCTCTTCAATCACGCTGAGAGGATCTTTAACCGTATTGAGCCGAAGTTGGAGGTCGGCTTTTTCTCGAACCAATGCATCCACTACGGCTTGGCGGGTAGCGATGTCTTTGGTGAGTCTTTGGTACACCACTTGCGCCGCATTGAACTGCTCAACTGACTTACGCATTCCTTCCACCGCTTGATTGCGCTGGGCCAGGTTTGCCTGTGCACTTTGCACCTGCGCCCGGGCATCGGTGATCTTATCATCATAGAGCTGAAGCGACGGGTTCTTAGTGGTTATCTTGGTGTCTTGGTCCACCGGCATCGCCTCAAGCACAGTTTGTTGTCGCTTCGTCTCCGCGTCAATTTCCTGTACCTGAATGCTGTCCTCGTAATACGAAACGAGCAACGAGGCCCGCTTTGCCTTGAGGTTCTCAACGACTTGCTTCTGCTGCTCTCTTAGAGAAATGTTGGTTTGCGTGGTTGGAGTCTGCAACTTGGCCGGAAGGGCGTGGCGCGCTTGAACTAGGGTGTCTAGAGTCTGTTGGGCACTGGCCAACTGGCCCGCGGCTAAAGACGCATCGGCTTGGGCATGGCTTAAACGGTTACTGCGTTCCGGACCGTCCACGCTAGGATCCCCGATTTGGGCCGTGGTTCGGTAATTGCTTAGCTTGTCTTCTAGCTCTTTCAGCGGCTTGCGTTCACCTTGTTCATTTGGGTCCGGGGTGCCGTCTTCAAGAACTCCGCCATCTAGTCGCCCGTTGATGAATTTTAGAGCTCCTTTGATCGTCTTTTTTTGCTTGTCTTGGAGAAATTGTGCATAGGTGGTGGGTAACTGATGCCCGAAATCTGCCGCACTTTTGGGGCTGTTAGATTCAACGTCTATATTGATTACGTTGGTGAATCCCTGTTGCCGTACCACCACTTTCGGATCCCGATCAGCAAGATCTGCGGCCGCCGGGGCTCCCACGTTCCCATCCACAACGGTGGCCTTCCATAGTTCGTAGCTTTGCAGCACTTCCATCTGAGACAGCACGTCGTCGGATGGATTGGGCATGGTTATCGCAGAAAGGGGGTCATTGGAAGCCCCTTGAGGGAACTGCTGAGTTTTGCCATCCACCGCAATCTTCAAACTGTAACGATATTTTTTCTGAACAACATATGTTCCCAACACGCCAAGGCCAATACAAAGTCCAATGGTTCCAAGCAAGACCCACTTCTGGCGCTTGAGAAGGTTGCCAATCTCGCGTAACGGAATGTCCGTCTGTTGGTAGTCAATCTGTGGTCGAATGCTCATGGTTTGGCTGTCGTTGCATCCAGTAGGACAATGGGGTTCTTAACACGGGGATCAGCGATGGGGTAATTCATCAAGAACATCCCATCCAATGACGCCAATGAATGATATTTTAGCATACGCGGAATCACCTAGACTGTAACGGTGTTTCCTGCGCTAATTGGAAAGTTTGCCCCAAATCGGGTGGTTGCATCAGGAATTGGCAGGAAACTTCTAGAACAGACCCGGTTAAATATCTCAGTTACCGATGCGAAGTTTGTAGATCCGGCACGAATTCGGAGCATATACTGTCCTCAATAGAGTTGATACCGCGTACATAATCTACTTCAGAAGATTCGGCGGCCTCCAAAAACGACCAATAAATTATGAGCACGATTGCGGAGAATGGTAACGGACCGTCTTTAACCGCCGCTCAATCTGGTAGCGACCGGTCCGTGATGCAGGTGCTGGTCGACTTGGCGAAAATCCCTGCCGTGCAGTTGGGGCTTGCGGTGCTCGCCAGCTTAATGGTCTGTTTCTGGCCCTTGATCAGCACGCTGCCGGGGCTTTGGTTTGACAAAGACTCCTACTATTCGCACGGATTACTGGTGCCAATCATCGTTGGGTACGTCATTTATGCCCGTCGAGAATCGTTGGCCGCTGTCCCGGTCAAAGGTTTTAATGCCGCCTTTGTCCCGCTCGGTGCCTTTCTTTACATTGCGTGGGTGGCTTCACGGACCAGTCAGGCATCGTTTCTCTCGATGTTGTTTGTGGCTTGCATCCTGCTGAGTATTTGGTTTATCGCGGGTGGAAAGTGGTTAGTGGCACTGTCGGCTCCTGTCCTGTATCTGCTGTTCGGACTCCCCATTTGGGCCAGCACCATTGACGCTTACACAAACCCACTGCAACTCATCTCAACTCGAACTTCCTTTGCAATGTTGCGTTTGATTGGGATGAATCCGATCCACGTGGATTCCACGACGATCCAACTCAATCAATTCTCTTTGGACGTCGGAATTCCTTGTAGTGGACTCAAACTCATACTAGCCATCTCCGCGTTCATTGCCTTTTTTATCATGATTGCCAAGTTGAAGCCGTGGGCAAATGTGCTCTTGTTCGCCTTGGTCATCCCGGTTTGCATATTTGTTAATGGATTAAGAATTGCGATGATTGGAGTGGTGGGAAATCAGTTTGGCGAATCTGCGGGTCATCAGTTTCACGACTACAGCGGCTACTTAAGCATTTTGGTGTGCTTTGTCATCCTCGGCAAAATCACAAAGGGGTTAGGATGGAATCCGTAAAGAAGAGGTCATGGTTCTTGGTTGCCGTGTTCATCGCGGTGGGGCTTTTCATCAATCTGTCTCCCCGGGCGGGTGCGCTTCACCGAACGGAAGCGTGGATTGAAGACCAGTGCCCCAACCGAGTGGGATCTTATCTTTACGTGCCCGGTCCCCCAGAAAATCCTAAGCAGTCTTACCGTATGGATCAGAGTGCGTACGACACCCTGAAGCCCTTTGGAATTGTTTGCCGAACTTACACGGACGGCACAAAATCTTTTGACGTGGTGATCATCGCGAGTGATAAAGCCGAATCTTTTCACGATCCCCGAGTTTGCTTCAACTCTCAGGGTTACGAGATGGAGGATGAAAAGACGGATGCGATA
>JBBQUZ010000059.1:0-22988 GCA_038212035.1 Fimbriimonadales bacterium | reverse complement strand
CAACAACGTTTTTCACTGCCCCTCCGACAACGGCACAGAAGTGCTTGATAACCACTTTCCCGAACCTTTTAAGACAAGCCCCCACCTGTGGAGCACCTACGGATCAAGCTACTTCTTTCGCACGGAAATCGCTTTCCGGTTCTTCACCCAATCCACATTCAAATTGCCGTCCAACATAAACGTAGTGTTTGACGGGGCGGGTCATTGGCACAGCGGCTCGCGCGCACTTCAGGCAAACGATGACTTTGACACCTACGGAAACGCCATCAATACCTTTCGATACAACGTGCTCTACGGAGATTTTCACGCCAAGACCGCGACGTTTGGTCAGCTTTCGCAAGCGTGGAACAGCGAACTTTAAGGCAGCGAAACCAGGGCTTGATCGCCGACAGTTACGGGTACGCGAGTGGGGACCAGCGTAGAGACTCCGGGTTCTTGCATCGTCACCCCCAACCAAACTGGGGCATGCTCAATGGTGGAAGGGTTGTGGGTGATCACAATGAACTGAATCTTGTCTGAGAAGTCGCGAAGGAGGCGGGCAAAGCGCTCAACATTTCGACCGTCTAACGGCGCGTCCACTTCGTCCAACACCACCAGCGGTGACGGCTTTACTTTGAGGAGGGCAAACAAGAATGCCATTGCGCACAAAGACCGCTCTCCGCCACTAAGCAAAGCTAGAGGTTGGCGTTTTTTTCCCGGAAGCGTAACGTCGATTAAAATTCCGCTTTCTAGAACATTTTCAGGATCTGAGAGTCCAAGTAGCCCCTCTCCCCCTCCAAACAGTTGCAGGAACGTCTCAGTGAAGGCGCTTTGGAGGAGCACAAAGGTTTCTAAAAATCGATCTTTGGTGACGTTATCCAGTTCCGCCATTCCGGCCAGAACCTGTTCAATGCCCTGCTCAATATCGTCTTTTTGCGCCGTGAGCAATTCAAATCGTTCGTTCACGCGATCGTACGCTTCGATTGCCCCGACGTTCACATCGCCCATCGCGCGGATCTCTCGCCTAAGGCGGGTGACTACCGCAGCGGCATCCGAGGGAACTTCGTGTTGGCCCTGCAGGCTGATGGCTTCATCTTCATTCAGCCCATATTCTTCCAGCAGTCGTTGCCCGGAGGTGGCACGGCGCGCATCGGCTCGGGCGCGATTAAGTTCGGCCTGATGGTTTGCGTCGCCGATCGCGGACACGTTGGATCTCGCGGCCTTGGCGTCTTCGGCCAAAACTAAGCTGGCTTCCAAATGCTCTCGCTTTTTCACCTGAATATCGTGAAGGCGTGCTTCGGCCGTGGTTCGACGCCCTTTGGCTTGCTCTCCCGCCGCTTCAACTCGGGTAATTTCCGTGGCGATACGGGCCCGTTCAGGTTCTAGATTCTCCAGGCGTCGCTGCCGGGTGCCTTCACTTTCCTCGGCCAAGGTCAGGCGTCGCCCGGCCGAGCCCGCGCGGGCCTGGGCATCTCGGAGTCGCTGCTCCGCTTCACGTTGCCGGGCTTCTGCCTGTTCAGCATCCGACGACTTGGTGGCCAGCTCTTTAAGAACCTGGCTCCGCTGAGTGTCCAAGAATTCGAGATCCTCGGGCTCTCCGATTGGTGACAATCCAGATTCTAGGCGTTCTAGTTCATGACGCAGTCGCTCTTCGGCTCTTCGGGTGGATTTAAGCTCATCAGAAAGAGCCGAGGCGTAAACGCGCAGTTCCTCGGCGACGGCGGCAAGTCGATCTACTTCTTTGCCTGCAGAGTTACTTTTTTCCACCATCATGGCCCGTCTCGCTTGGTGAGTTTTGGCCCGCGCTTCGTATTGTTGTTCTGCCGAGCGAAGCCCTTTGAGTTGAGCATCAATCTCCGTAAGGTCGGCTTGGCGTTGGACCAGCCCGTAGGCCTGGCGGTTTTGGTGGCCACCGGTAACGGCTCCACCGCTGAAGAGGACCTCTCCGGTCATGGTCACGATTCGGCTCCAGCCGTGAGTTTTGGCAAACTTAAAGGCGATGTCTAAGTCTTCGCTAATCAAGATTCGACCAAGAAGGGCATCAATAACCGGGCGGTGCTTGGCGTCACACTGAACCAATTCACTGGCCCGACCCACGATCCCTATTTGGCCCAAGATTCGGTTCAGCTCGTGGTGTGGCTCGGACGGTCTCATCAGCGGAATCGGCTGGAAAGTGGCTCGCCCGGCGCGATTCGCTTTCAGCCATTCGATCGCATCCTTGGCGTCGCGCTCGGTATCCACAATGAGGTCGTGCTGGCTGCCGCCGAGCGCAGTTTCAATCGCGAGAGCAAGGGATTTATCGGCCCGAACCGCCTGGGCCACCGGAACGTACAGGGCGGGAAGAATTCCCCGCTCCGCCGCTTCTAAAACGGCTTTCGCCCCTTGTGAAACCCCTTCGTGGGATTCGATGGTGGCTTCGATACCGCGCCGACGACCTTCAAGAGCGGCTCGCTCGGCCATGTGCGTTCTTGCCGATTGTGCTTCTCGCTGGTCTTCTTGGTCCAGAGTTTGGAGTTCAGTGGCGAGGGCTCGCCGGGCGTCTCGCGCCTCGTTTACTGTGGCGTTGGAGGATTCAAACTCCGCGCCCGCTTGGTTGGCGGCAGACTCAAGTTCCGGCAGCGTGGCGATGACGCCCGCGCGCTCTCGGTCGATTTCCGCGCGCCGCGAATTCTTATGGGATAGTTCGGCCACTTGCTTGAGGCGGTTTGATTCTCGAACTTTGGCGGCGAAAAGAGCGGAGTCTACTTCTCTGAGTTGCCCCGTTAGTTTGGCCGCTGCTTCGCTGGACGACGATAAGTCTGACCTCAACTTTTCGTACGAAGCCAATTCGTTGACTTGTTCGGCTAAGGCAACGTCGCGTTCTTGGGCGAGTTCGTTGATGCCGGCGATGGCGGTTTCTCCGTCATCGCTGAGCATCTTTTGCGATTCGTCAATCGCTTCTCGTTTCTGCTCCAGAAGCCGGATAGCGGCGACTGAACGCTCCATTTCCGTCAGGGCGCTTTGCTGCTCGGTACGAATGGTGTCCATTTGCAATTCGAGGTCAGAAATGATTTCCCCGGTGGTGCGAACCTGGTCATCCAACTGATCGGCTCGCTTGGATTCCGCCTGAATCCGCGTCAACGACTGACCGATCTGGGCTTCGAGCTTGGTGACTTCTTCGGTGGCTTGGGCAAGGTCTCGCACGAGCAAGCCAATTTCCACCCCTTGGAGGGTTTGGGAGAGATGCTTGTATCGCTTGGCCAGTTCAGCCTCTTCTCTTAACGGCTCCCGTTGCGCGCTGATTTCTGCGATGATATCGGCAACCCTCACGAGATGTTCTTTGGCGGATAGCAATCGCTTAGTGCTTTCTGATTTTCGCGCTCGGTATCGTTGGACTCCGGCCGCTTCATCCACCCAGCCGCGACGATCTTCGGCCGAAGCGGCGAGCGCAGTGTCGATTTCTTTTTGTCCAACGATGGCGTAACCCGCTCGCCCTAATCCAGAATCGGCAAGAAGATCGTAGATGTCTCGCAGCCTACAAGTTTGGCGGTTGATCGAGTACTCACTGTCACCCGAGCGGGACAATCGGCGGGTGATGAGCACTTCTGAGCTGCCCACCGGTAGGGAGCCATCTTCGTTATCAAAGACTAAATTCACTTCGGCGTAGCCCACCGCCTTCCGCTTGGCACTCCCGCTAAAGATCACGTCTTGTTGGGTGGAGGCTCGCAATTGACGCGCATTTCCCTCTCCTAAACCCCAGAGAATGGCATCGACGAGGTTAGATTTTCCGCACCCGTTTGGCCCCACAACGGCAATCACCCCACCCTCCAAACTAAATTCGGTGCGGTCGGCAAATGTTTTGAACCCAAAAATGCGAACGCGTTTTAACCGCATAACGGAGAGGTCCGAGAAGTTGGGGAAGGATACTCGTTTCCGGAAGCAAATCGCCGCGAAATACGTTTGTTCGGCCCGAATAATCCGGGCAATAATCGGAGGTTGCCGGCAAAATTGCCGATACACTAGGTGATATGCGCTTTGAGTCTAAAGTTATTCACGCAGGGATTGAGCCGGATCCGTTGACGGGAGCGGTGATGACTCCGATTTACCAAACCAGCACCTTTGCGCAGCGGTCGCCGGGCGAGCATTTGGGTTACGAATATTCGCGGTCTGATAACCCCACCCGCACTGCTTTGCAAACTCAGTTGGCAGAGCTAGAAAGTGGATCTCACGCGTTGGTTTACAGCTCCGGTTTGGCCGCGATAGACAGCGTGCTGAACCTATTGCAATCCGGAGACCATGTGGTTGCGGGGGACGACCTTTACGGGGGCACCTTTAGGCTGTTTACCAAAGTTGCAAGCTACCGCGGAATTGAATTCACCTTGGTGAACGGATCTGATCCAGCCATGATTGAGGCCGCAATGAGATCCAACACAAGATTGGTCTGGTTTGAAAGCCCAACCAACCCCATGATGAACGTGGTGGACATTGCCGCCATCGCCAAAATTGCGCGCGCGCACGGGGCGATCTCGGCGATTGACAACACGTTTATGTCTCCGTATTTTCAGCGTCCGCTGGAATTAGGAATCGACATCGTGATGCACTCGATGACCAAATACCTTAACGGGCACAGCGATGTTGTGATGGGAGCTCTGATGCTGCGTGACCGAGAATTGACCGGCCCGCGGACTCCATGGCCTGGTCCCGACCCTGCCCCCAAGACCCTTTACGCCCGACTCAAATTCCTGCAAAACGCGATTGGAGCTACCCCAGGACCGTTTGATTGCTTTTTGGTGCTTCGAGGGATTAAGACCCTGGCCGTTCGAATGGAACGGCACGGGCAGAATGGTCTCGCAGTGGCCAAATACCTGGAACAGCATTCAAAGGTAGAACGGGTTCTCTACCCCGGACTTCCTTCTCACCCCGGATTTAAGCTCTCTGAGAATCAGACCTCCGGAACCGGAGGCATGATCACTTTCTTTCTCCACGGTGAACTCTCCGAAGCGCGGACCTTTCTTGAATCCGTAAAATTGTTTACACTGGCCGAGTCTTTGGGCGGAGTAGAAAGCCTCATTGAGCACCCGGCCATCATGACCCACGCCTCAATTCCCCCCGCCATTCGTAAAGAAATTGGAATCACCGATGGTCTGGTTCGTTTGTCGGTGGGCATCGAGCACGTCGACGATCTGATTAGTGACCTTGATCAAGCATTCTCCAAGATCTGAATGGTCCTTTGAGGGGGGTTGACCCTCGTTTTGAATCGGAAAGTTTGACCGACTTGGCGGGACGCCGTGCGTAATTTCAACGCATGGTGACGTTGGGGTTTGAGGAGAGTTGTTCAAGCACTTGGTCGTTTAGCGAGTAATCTCGGATCACCACGATCGCCCGAGCGGGTAGACCAAGGATGGGCTCAACCGGGGCCACGCGGTACTCCCTCATCTGGGGGGCAGTTTGGCGATTGGAGTCCGAAGCGCTGACCGGGAGCCAAGCGAGGATTCGATTGAGTTTCCCGCTGGAAATTGATTGCGTGATGGCAGACTGGATTTGCTGCAGTACGGATCCATCTATCGAAAGATCCTTCAGTGAACTCATTTCCTGCCCCGTGTGCAGTTCATCAAATGCCGCGTTTGTGAAGCTTAGGTCAAGGGATTCGTCGCAAAGCGCAATCGCATCGGGATGAGCGTCAAAAAGTTCTCGGTGCGCCTGTCGTTCCCCGGCACCGCTGGATTCACTGCGAGGCTGGGAATGCGTGCTACCCCATGTAGCAGAGTTCAACACAATGGCCACCGCTTCGGTGCGAGAATTAACGTGGAGCTTCTTCCGTATGCGGCCCCAGTAAGTCCCTACCGTTCCCACGCTAATGCCTAGCTCTGCCGCGATCACCTTATCCGTTTTTCCTTCCGCCGCGAAGGCAATGAGTTCAGACTCCCGACCCGTTAGCAATGGATTTCTTGAGGTTTTAAGCATGTAGTAAGATTCAGCTACAGAGTCAATATGAACACTTTTAATGTTACAAATATATTTACTCGCTAGCATCTTAGCACTAAAAGGGTCATGCCGAAATTTCAATTCTCAGACGCAGAAACCTTGCTTAAACGCGCACCGTTGAGCCCATATACATTTAGTTAAGCTCCTTTAGGCCGATATCATTGGTCTTGAGTGTATCAACCTAACGTAAAGAAGGCGCAGGCCGGCAAGGCAATTCACCCTGTCGAGGTCCAATTGAACGTATATGACCTTCCGTTGTCCCGGCAGGGACTATCCCCCGAGTAGCCTGGCATAAGCTCTTGCGCCATGCCAGGTCATTGGCGTCCTGGCTAAGTTCCCCGGCAGGGGCACCAGAACTTTTCGATCAAGAGATTGAGGATCGTAATCAACACTCTGAAAAAAATATGCCGACTGCCATTGGAATTCGACGGCGGAGCCGGTAGTCGTCGGATGACCCATGCCGACGTCCGGGTGCTCCGTAATCACCGGCTGGCACCCGGACTCGGGCACGCGACATCACGAGCCTACCGGCTTCGCCGACCTCCTTGGAATTGAGTCCACTTAAAAGAATCTCTCCGAGGTATTCGTGGAGCCGTCCTCGCCATTCGACATGAGTATTCTGCCAACGATTCTTGGTTGAGAATACGATGTGGTAGCTCAAGCTCCTATGAGTTGTAGGCATTTGGTAGATTCTGGTGCCCCTGCCGAAGAACTAATCCATTTGCTGACCAATCCTGGCATGGCGCAAGAGCTTATGCCAGGCTACTCGGGGATAGTCCCTGCCGGGACAAGGGAGGATCGTCGATGTTATACATTTTCTTCCTAACCGGTTCGTTACTAACTTCCACTGCCCCGGTCCGGAAACAATTTTATTCGCGGACCAATGTTGGCATCGCACCACATCTACATTTAGTCAGGCATTTTTCGGCCCATTTCATCGGTCGTATGTGTACCGATCTAACCGCAAGGAGGCACAGACGGGCCATGCAATTCACCCTGTCTAGGCCTAACTAAACCTACAACGTTGAGCCATCCGGGAATGGTTGAATCTTTTAATCTAGGCGAGCGCTTGGTCGAGGTCACCGATCAGATCCGCAACATTTTCGATACCAACACTGAGGCGAATAAAGTCGGGACTTACTCCTGCCGTCGCTTGTTCATCTGCGTTTAACTGGGAATGCGTGGTGGTTGCCGGATGAATGACCAGAGATTTTGCATCTCCCACATTAGCCAGTAACGAGAATATCTCAAGCTTATCAATGAACTTGAGAGCCGCATTGCTTCCCCCTTTGATTCCAAACCCAATGATTGCCCCATAAAGGCCCCGGTAGTGAGCACCTTTGGCCGCTTCATAGTCGGGATGAGACGGAAGTCCGGGGTAGTTAACCCAGGTGACTTGCGGGTGCTGGACGAGAAACTCCGCCACGGTTTGGGCGTTCTGAGAATGCCGCTCCATACGCAAAGGCAGCGTTTCCAATCCTTGAAGAAGTAAGAAGGAATTAAACGGTGAGATACAGGCACCGGTATCTCTTAGACCCACCACGCGTGCTTTAAGACCAAAAGCCACGTTGCCCAGACCTGGAAAAGCGCCAAAGACTTCCCAGAATTTGAGCCCATGATAACTGGGGTCTGGATTGGTGAAATTCTTGAACTTCCCTCCCGCAGACCAGTCAAAATTGCCGCCATCAACCACCACTCCGCCAATCGAAGTTCCGTGACCGCCAATGAACTTGGTTGCGGAATGAACCACAACATTTGCCCCCAGCTCAAACGGTTTAAGAAGGTATGGCGACGGAAGCGTATTATCGATAACAAGGGGTAAACCGGCTTCTCGGCAGATCTGGCCCACTTCTGCAAAGGGAAACGTATCTAGCCGCGGGTTCCCTACAGACTCGCCGTAGATCAGTTTGGTTTTGTCTGTGATGGCTCGTCGGAAGTTCTCCGGGTCTGACGCATCAACAAACTTGACGGTGATTCCCATTTTAGGAAGCGTGTAGTGAAATAAGTTGTAGGTTCCGCCGTACAGTGAGGTACTGGAAATTATTTCATCGCCGACCTCGGCAATGTTTGTAATGGCCAGCGTTTCGGCGGCCTGACCGCTCGCCGTGGCAACCGCGTGGGTGCCTCCCTCTAACTGGGCCATTCTCTCTTCAAACACACCCGTGGTCGGGTTCATCAGCCGCGTGTATACGTTTCCAAATTCTTGGAGCGCAAATAACCGGGCGGCATGCGCCGTGTCATCAAACACATAGCTGGTAGTTTGATAAATGGGCACCGCGCGAGATTTGGTGGTGGGATCCACAGATTGCCCACCGTGAAGGGCTATGGTCTCAAAGGATGGGGCGCTGGGTTTAAAATTCTCACTCACTGAAGTGTCCGTGCAGAAGGCAGCTCAATATTTAAGCCGTCTTAGAATATTAATGCAGGAGCTTTCGGAATCACGGGACCCGCGCCAAGAACTCGCAGGGTTCAAAACGTTCTGAGGGAAATAAACAAATGACCCAACTAAAAATGCTCGAACCGGACCAAAAACATCGATGGGTCCATCACTTGGTAATGAACCCATCGGTGTTCCAGGCCTTATAAACGCGGGTTACTCTTTGGCCCAGAACATGGGGCCGGCACTTTCGGAAATCACGGATTCCTTTAACACGCTTACAGCCTTTCTGAGGCCCTCCATGGGAGACATGAGGCCGTCTTCGTGCTCAATGCTCAGCACATAGTCGTAGCCAAATGTTCGCAAAGTAGAGCAGAAATCTTTCCACCACTCCACTCCGTGGCCGTAGCCCACGCTCCGGAAGACCCAAGATCGCTCACTGATAAGGCCGTAGCTCTTGGTATCCAGGTTGCCGTTTCGGGCCGAGTTGTAAGCATCAATCTTTGTGTCTTTGGCATGCACATGGTAAAGGGCGCCCTGCTGAGCAAGTTCTCTAACCGCAGCGATGGGATCAATTCCCTGCCACCACAGGTGAGACGGGTCAAAGTTCGCGCCAATGAAGTCGCCATCCGCGCCGACGCCATGCCGGAGTTTGAGCAACGTATCGTTAGAGTAGCAAACAAATCCGGGATGCATTTCGATACAGAACTTAACGTTATGTTGCCTTAGAAAAGCGGCTTGCTCTTTCCAATAGGGAATCACCACGCTGTTCCACTGCCATTCCAGAACGTCACGGTATTCGTCGGGCCAGGCACAGGTCACCCAGTTGGGATTAACCGCACCCGGATGGTCTCCGGGGCAACCGCTGAATCCGTTTACGCAGGGAACGCCCAGAAGGCTGGCCACTTTGACAGACTTGACGAAAGCATCGTGGTGAGCCTGCGCCACCGACTTGACGGGATGAATGGGATTGCCGTGGCAGGAGATCGCCGAAATGGTGAGTCCGCGGCTCTCCACTTCTTTCATCAGTTGATCTCGCGCCTCTTTGCTCTCAATGAGCTTGTCGGGGCTGATATGGGCTTCGCCGGGATAGGCACCTGCGCCAAATTCAACCGCCTCTATGCCCTCTGCCTTAACGATGTCAAGGGTTTCGGTGAGGTTTTTATCGCCAAATAGCGCCGTAAAGATTCCGATTTTCATGGTTGATTCTCCGCCCTTGTGGTCTCCCATCTCTGGGCTTCAAGCTTGCGTTAGAAGCGAAGTATACGTTATGGGGGAGATGTTCGGGGGTTCGGGGGTGCGGGGGTTCGGGCAGGAGAATGGCTTTCGAACTTCCTCGCCCTCAGTTTCTCCCAAAACTGGGGGAGAGGATCGAGGTGAGGGGGAAATTCCGGGTCCGATAACTGTCCCTTCCAAACCAGTCGCAGACTTACAACTCCCTCGGCGACCGCCCCACCCTCATCCCAACCCTTCTCCCGCCCAGGGCAGGCGAAGGGCTTTCGGGCTTCCTCGCTTGGATCGATGCACAAAGGACGGGTGGAAATGGGCCAAAAGATACCTAGCGGAATAAATAGGGGGTTTGGGAGTTCGGTTCAAACTTGGTTTGACGAGAACCGGTCGCTCGGAGAGCGACCGCACTCGCGCAGCCCAAGCGCCCCTCACCCAACCCCCGAACCACCCAACCCCCGAACCACCGAACTCCCTCACCCCATCACGACAACAAGTTCGTAATCACGTCCGGGTGGATTTTCCAGCCGAAAAGACCAGCTAGGCCCATGATGACGCCCAAGGCGGTGGGGACAAGGGCCACGATGTACAACCACTTTTTCTGAGTTAACGAAGTCATGGCCAGGAGCGATATCGAAAGGGCCATGAGGGTATCCGAAAGGTCAAATTGGTCGTCCCGGTAATTGAGGCCGTCGTATTCTTTGTCGTACCCTTCTGCCTTGGTTTTGAGATCGGCTTTCTTCTCATTCTCATCTTTAGCTTTGGCATTGAGCGCCGCAACTTCCTTCTCAGCCTTGGGTTGCGCCAATTGGGGGAGTCCAAGAGCTTGAACCCTTAGTTGCGCAGCGGCAACTTCGTAAACTTTCTGTTGCGTATTCTTAGCCTGGTAATAATTCCAACCATCAATCTTATTGGCCTGAGCCTGTTGCATGGATTGGCAGATGTTGTCATCTTTCACCTTGCAAACCCCCATGAAGGTAGCCACCAAGGCAATGGTGACCGCGACCATCGCATTTAGCCGGCTCTTAGATTCGGCGGCCTCTTGGGCTTGGCTACTCATTTCCATCGGATCAACGTCCATAGCAGACATTTACCCGGAAACGCTACTCGCCCGTTGAACAGTGATTACATCCGCACTGATTGGCCTTGCGTTGGTTAAGAATATGAAAGGTCACCAAGCAAATTCCACCTAAAGCCGAAAACAAGTGGGCTGACAAATTATCTTCCACGCCTTCTTTGTGAACATGAGGAAAAGCAAAGTGGCTGATCAGAAGAGCGGAGAGTCCAGCAACGTAAAACAGAGCGGGGATCGCACTGTGGTGCTTTCGCACCCCGTGAACAACCGCCAAGGTTCCGACGGATAGCGTAACTCCAATGAACGCGATCTCTGCGGTGGGCGAACCGATAAAGCCGAGTCCGACAACCGAGAGCAACCCAAACGCAAGCCCGGTAAGCACGCAATGCACCGCGCAAATCGCGCTGGCATACGCACCAACTTTGTCCAAATTCAATCGACTCTGCGCTTTGACCGCCACATGAACAGTATACCCCTACGGGGTAGTTGTAGAGAGATGTCCAGGATTGAGGCTATTCTGCACTAAGCATAAAAATAAACACTTCCGAGAGCAGAGGTTGAGCCGCAATGATTAAGAGCCACACCTTTGCCGCCATCGGGCCTGGTTCCTTCGGCATAACGACCGCGCGACATTTGGGACGCGCGAGAAGGACAGCCAAGTTCCTCGTCACAACGAAATCTGGAGGCAACTTGCGCGCCAAATCTGGGACGATTTTGGAGTTCCACGGTACGCCGGGTTCTACGCTAGTGCAACTTATCCGAAGACCGCGGTCGGCTTGAAACGAACCTTGTCTCGACATTTGACAAGGAGTGCGTGAAGTAATTCTAGAACCACCTGCTGCGCCTATTCAATGATCTCAACCGGTGAATGGGCACCGGGAACTTCTGCCGCATCGGCACTAAATCCGCGTACTTCGCCCGGCCAAAAAGGCGAGAGTGACGCTCTCCGTTGACTCTGTTATGCTTCGAGAGCACGGCTTTCTGATGGTAACCGCGCGGCCCAAAACGCGTCCGTTCAATAATCGTGAAACCTACCGGGCCAGGAGAATATGCGTACCGGGAGACTAGAAAGGACTGCACGAAACATGGTGCGCTCGATAGGACTCGAACCTACGACCCTCAGCTCCGCAAGCTGATGCTCTATCCACTGAGCTACGAGCGCGTTGTTCAGCGAGTCTACCCGTCTCCCGGCAACCCCGCGAATGATTTACCAAATCGGTTAGCTTTCGGACTATTCGACGGCCCCAGCAAGACATTCATCTGACTAATAAGGAAGTTGTCTATTCCTTGACCTAACTATTTAGGAATTTGGGCATAATCGGGCTTGGGTCGTACACATTCGACCGGCATTGCCAGAGAAACTATAGTGGAGAACGCGGTGGCAGAACGATATCAGGAACTGGTGGGCGAGCTGATCAGGCGGCGTAAAGAGCACTGCCTCCCGCTAGGAATCCGTCGGCATGCGCGGACGATCGGGGCCGACGTGCTTGCCGTGCTATTCCCTCACTTTTCCGAGACCATGGTTTGCGACTCCGAAGAGATCGGCACCGAGGTTGAGAGAATTGAGCACGAGCTCGACGTGTTTGTTAAGAACCTGGTCTCCCTCCATCGTCCTCCTCCGGCGGGAAATGCGCAACGGTTTCTGGAATCTTTGCCGGATATTCACCAACGTCTCACGCTGGATGCCCGCTCGATGTTCCACGGCGACCCGGCCGCTCAGAGCATTGATGAGGTAATTCTCACTTATCCCGGATTCTATGCCGTGGCCATTCACCGTATGGCCCACCGGCTCCACCAGTTGGGTTATCCGCTCCTCCCCAGATTGCTTTCTGAACACGCGCATCAACTCACGGGCGTAGACATTCATCCCGGTGCCACCATCGGCCATTCGTTCTTTATCGACCACGGAACGGGAATCGTGATTGGCGAGACCGCCGTGATTGGCAATGGAGTGAAGCTATATCAAGGCGTAACCCTCGGCGCCCTCGTGGTAGAAAAGGCCTTGGCTAACCGAAAACGGCACCCCACATTAGAAGACAATGTGGTGGTCTACGCTAACGCAACAATACTGGGCGGAGATACCGTAATCGGGCATGATTCCGTGATTGGCGGAAATGCTTGGATCACGGACGGAATCCCCCCATTTTCCATCGTCGGCAGACACAGCGAAGTCCGGTCGAGAAAACCTCTCGCGGACGACGAAATTGAATTCAACATCTAAGGAAGCATCATGAAAGCAAACAACATTCTCGAAACCATCGGTAATACCCCCCACGTGCAGATCAACCGACTGTTTGGCAGCCGGGTCAAGGTTTTCATGAAGCTAGAACGCGCAAATCCGGGCGGAAGCATCAAAGATCGAATTGCCCTCAGCATGATTGAAGCGGCGGAGAAGGATGGTTCCTTAAAGCCGGGTTCCGTGATCATTGAACCCACCTCTGGCAATACCGGCATTGGTCTCGCAATGGTCGCCGCGGTTAAGGGTTATGCCGTCACTCTGGTCATGCCAGAATCGATGTCCATCGAGCGCCGCCGACTGATGAGCGCCTACGGAGCTAAGTTTGACCTAACTCCCCGTGAGTTGGGCATGAAGGGCGCGATTGCTCGCGCGAACGAGTTAGCCGCCGAGACGCCCAATTCTTGGGTTCCCTCCCAGTTTGACAACCCCGCCAATATAGAAGTCCACCATCGAACCACGGCCAATGAGATTGCCGCAGACTTCCCCGACGGCGTTGACTTTTTGATCACAGGCGTCGGAACGGGTGGTCACATCACCGGAATTGCCGACAATCTGAAGCCGAGATTCCCAAACATGAAAGTTCTGGCCGTCGAGCCGGAGAAGTCACCGGTTATCGCAGGGGGATCGCCAAGCCCCCACAAGCTTCAGGGAATTGGGGCGGGGTTCATTCCGGACAACTTGCATAAAGAGATTCTGGATGGCGTGATTCAAGTTTCTGAGGAAGAGGCTTACAACTACGCTCGGCGAGCGGCCCGGGAAGAAGGAATTTTCATCGGAGTTTCTTCCGGTGCTTCACTGGCTGCGGTCGCCAAGAAGTTGCCCGAGATCCCGGACGGGGCCACCGTCCTCACCTTCTGCTACGACACCGGCGAGCGGTATCTTTCCATCGAAGGTTTGTTCTAAGAACCGGCGAAAGCCAGCGCGGAACCCGCTGGCCGGGTTTTGCTCGGGGGCGATCTCATAAGCCAAATTCGCACAATCTCCCCGTTTCTTATGCAAATTTGCATAATTGCGGGGTGAACTCGCTCGGTTTCTCCCCCATTCTGGGGCAGTTTTTGTTTGTACTCGGTACGAGCCATTTGCCCCAAGAAAACAAATCGCCCCAAGGCGACAAACTTAGCTAGGCGTGTATCAAAAACCTAAGTGTTATATGCGCATCATCTCCGGTAGGGCATAGCCAAGAAGCAGATACAATGCACCCGATCGAGCAGGGCCAAGGCTGAATCTAAAATGTTTTCTCCCCCACAAATTGAGCAATTCCAGCGGGATGGTTTTTTTACGGTTCCTCACTTCTTTAACTCAGCAGAGGTGAAGGTTCTTCAGGCTGAGATTGAACGGTTTTTGGAGGTCGGCCTTCTACGCAATGTGTCGACCGAGGGCGATGGCAAGACGCATTCGACCACGAAACGCAACCTGCAGCTCTGCCCAACCAACCCGCACAGCCCAAGGTTTAGGGCCCTTCCATTTGTGGACAAGGTAGTGGCTTCCGTAACTCAGCTTATTGGCGACCCAATCAAGCTGAATCTGGATCAAGTCTTCCTAAAGCCGGCCCGAGACGGAGCCGGTACCTCTTGGCACCAGGATAACGGCTACTTTTGCGTAGCCGACCCGATGAAGGGAGTCGCAATGTGGATTGCGGTTCATGATGCCACGGTGGCCAACGGCACCATGCATATGATTCCCGGTATGCAACACAAACTTTTAGAGCATTCGCGAGACCCGCTCTCTGATCACCACGTACGATGCTATCCCGACGAATCAAAAGAAGTGGCGTGCGAACTAGAAGCGGGTGGCGTGGTCTTTTTTGCCTACGGCACCCCGCACTGCACGAAGGGAAATGGTACCGATCGAGATCGAGCGGGTCTGGCGTTTCACTTTTTCAACGCTCACTTCCCGCCCAACGGAGGCTCCGGCTTCGAGAACATGCCGTGGCTTTCCGGAGACTTGGCGGACGGTGGGAAGTCGCAATACGGCGAAGATCAGCGCGGCAAGTGGTCGGCGTTTGTTGGCTCGAGTTGACCGTATCTCCTTCTCCTCCAGCGGTGGTATGTCCGTTGGGGGAGAAGGGTTGGGATGAGGGGGAATTCGGGGGCTCCTAAACGTCCCTTCCAAATCTGGACTTTCAGCTACAGTCCAGTAGGCGCTCGCACCCTCATCCCAGCCTTCTCCCTCAGATTTCGAGAGAAATCAGAAGGAGAAGGGGCCGGAGGCCTTATTTATCTTCTTTGAACTCGGCGTCGATCACATCTTCGCCTTTGTCCGCGGACGGAGCGGCTTCGCTGGCATCGGCGGCCGATGAGGCGTGGGCGTAGAGTTTCTCTGCGATGGCGTGGCTCTCGGCTTCTAGTGCGTTGAACGCGGCTTGGATCTCGACTTCGTCACCAGAGTTGACCGCTTTTCGCAGCGCTTCGACCTTCTCGGTGGCGCTTTGGCGAGACGCCTCGTCTATCTTGTCGCCCGCATCGCGCAGAGTCTTTTCCGTGCTGTATCCCAAAGCGTCGGCCTTATTCTTCAGCTCGATGAGTTCCTGTGCCTTGCGGTCGTTCTCCGAGTTGATTTCGGCTTCGTGAACCATTCGCTCGATCTCGTCTCGGTTAAGATTTCCGCTGCCCGTGATGGTAATGCTTTGTCGAGAACCGGTTCCCTTTTCTTGGGCGCTGACGTTGAGAATTCCGTTGGCGTCAATGTCAAACGTGACCTCGATCTGCGGAATTCGCGCGGGGGCGGCGGGGATTCCGGCGAGGTGGAATTTACCCAGGCTCTTGTTATCCCGCGCCATCGGACGCTCACCCTGAAGAATGTGGATCTCCACCTCGGGCTGATTGTCCGTTGCCGTGGTGTACACCCGACTTTTCTTGGTGGGAATTGTCGTGTTGCGGTCTATGAGTTTATCGAAGATTCCGCCTTGCGTTTCCACCCCCAAACTGAGCGGGGTGACATCGAGGAGAACAATGTTCTTAACCTCTCCGCCGAGAACGCCCGCCTGGATTGCCGCACCAACCGCTACCACTTCATCTGGGTTTACGGAGCGGTTAGGCTCTTTGCCGGTGAGCTTTTTAACCAGCTCTTGAACCTGTGGCATACGGGTAGAACCACCCACCAAAATAACTTCGTCAACCTCACTCGCCTTCAGCTTTGCGTCTTCGAGCGCTTGAGTGAACGGTACTTTCACTCGCGTCATGAGGTCTGCGGTCAGTTCCTCAAACTTGGCCCTCGTGAGATTGAAATCAAGGTGCTTCGGCTCATTGTCAACCGCAGTGATGTACGGCAAGTTGATCTGAGTTGACATCTGACTGCTGAGCTCAATCTTGGCTCGTTCAGAAGCTTCCCGCAATCGCTGAACCGCGGCCTTGTCCTTATTCAGGTCCACGCCCTGATCCTTCTTGAACTCGCTGGCCAGCCATTCCACAATTTTATTATCGTAGTCGTCGCCGCCGAGGTGGCTATCGCCGGCGGTGCTACGAACTTCGAAGACGCCTTCACCGACGTCGAGAACGGACACGTCAAAGGTTCCGCCACCCAGGTCGAACACGAGAATCGTTTCGTTTGCTTTCTTATCGAGACCGTAGGCCAGTGATGCGGCGGTGGGTTCGTTGATGATGCGCAGAACCTTGAGTCCGGCAATTTCGCCTGCATTCTTAGTCGCGGTTCTTTGGGCGTCGTTAAAGTAAGCGGGCACCGTGATCACGGCCTGATCAACGGTTTCGCCAAGGTAAGCCTCCGCGTCGGCCTTCAGCTTCTGAAGGATCATCGCGCTCACTTCTTCTGGCGTGAGGTCTTTGCCCAACGCAGGGACGGTGGCAACCACCATACCGTTTTTGCCGACTTTAACCTTGTAACTCACTCGGCTGGCTTCGGCGGCCACTTCTTCTAGGCGGTGGCCCATAAATCTTTTGATCGAGGTGATCGTATTTTCTGGGTTCACCACGGCTTGGCGCTTGGCGGTAACGCCCACCAATCGCTCGCCATTAGGCTTAAAGCCCACCACGCTCGGCATGGTTCGTGAGCCCTCGGCGGTGCTGATCACTACCGGCTCGCCGCCTTCCATCACGGCTACCACCGAATTTGTTGTTCCTAGGTCTATTCCAACTGTTCTTCCCATATTAATTCCCTCTTCTGTACATTTTTGCAGGCAAGTAACTTGAGTGCTATGCGCTCAATGCTTGTATCTACGTTCAGTTTACTCGATTGGTTGCGGGGAGTGGGTCAAACGGTGGCGCTTATTGCAGGTAGCATGCAACAATGCCTTTTGTGGGCCTTACGATATTTGTCCTAACCCCGAATCTGACTTACCCTCCTTACGCCGTTCCCCACCTAGAAGGTTTCAAGCGAAAGGGCCTACCGGCCGTGACGGGCCGAATCTGCGTTGACCCATTTGGATACCTCCCCGGCGAGCAGAAGGTTGCCGTCCGATCCCGCATGTTTCGGATTCCAAACAACGTCTTCAACCCAATCTTTCGGGCAGCATGCAGAATGTGGCTCTTCGCGGTTTGCAGCGGGATTGGTAATCTACTAGAACGAATGCCACGGAGGCTATCTAGATTGCGCTGGGACAGCAGACTGCTCCTTTTTCCTTGATCGGGTTGAGCGCTCGATGACCTGGCAGATGAGTAGCATTCCAAAATTGTAGGTTGCGAATATCCGTGCCGCGGTCATGGTACGACCTCCCGCCGCGGCACGGATATCCGCGGGCTACACGCTTTGCGTACTTCAGAAGCGTCCTTCAAGCCATCAAGAACAAAGCCAGGGGGTATCGCAACCCTGAAAATCTCTTCACCATGAGCTACTTGCTACACGGCAAACTAAAACCGCTTCCACTATGAGTAGTGAGGAGCCGGATTGATGCTTGAGGATCGAGGCATCCCTCATTCGTGGTTTGCCACCCAGAGCCCCGGATACTCTTCGGGGTCTTCGCAAAGCTCTGAATTTACGGGGGAGTCTAGGATCTCTTGCCAGCGTGCTTCTAGCTCTCCGTCATCACGAACAATTCGATCATAACTTTCCGCATAAAACGGCGAAAAGCGTTCTTCAGATTTCTTGATAATCTGCTTCCCCACTCGAACCTTAACCTTCTCCACAATCTGGCTGAGTTCGTAGGGTCGACCATCGGGCGCTTGTCTAACCCGAAACAGCAAGTCGGTTTGGCCGGGAAGAACGCAGGCGATGAGGAGTTCCCATTGTTTGCCGTCTGCCTTGACCAAGCCATCTTTGAGCCACGTGCTTTCGGGGACGGTCAAATCTCGACGATGGCGGAACGTGACGTAGTAGGTAACGTCATCGGCTCGCCAGTGGGGCAGGCGACCGCGCCAAATTGAGAAATTCTTAAACGCCATAAATTTTTATCAAGAAAGGGCGGCATCTCCTCGTTCTCCGGTGCGAATTCTGACCGCATCTAAAACTTCGCTCACAAAAATCTTTCCGTCTCCAATTTCCCCGGTTTGCGTCACCGAAATAATGGCTTCTATGGCGTCTTCTACTTCGTGATCTTTCAAGTAAACCTCCACCCGCATCTTGGGCAATAAATTCACGGCATAGGTGCTGCCGCGATATTTATCGGTACGGCCCAGTTGCCTGCCGTAACCCCGAATTTGCTCGCAACTGAGACCATGAATGCCCGCATCCTCAAGGGCTTGTTTCACATCCTCTAGCTTGTTCACCCGAATAAAGGCTTCAATTCGCTTCATAACCTGGCCTATTGTCCCCTAATCCGCCGAGAGACGCCCGTTGCGCCCCAATGATTCGCTCGATCTAGCGTTTTTGCTCCGGGAGTGCAATTTATAACGTCTATTGATTTAGTGACCGCAAAAGATCGTTTTTGGGTATGGGGTTTGGCTTTAGGAATGGCCATTGCCCTGGTGGTAGCTGCCGTCTTACTCTGGATTCTTAAATTCAAAATTAACCCGTCATGGTCTTTTGTGGCGATTGCGGCGGTGATGACTGCAACGGCATTAAAGGGGCAGGAGTTCCTGACTGCGGTTCAACGTCAACGCTTTACGTTGGAGTCAGAAAAAGACCTACTACTGGCGCAGTTGGTGCAACAACGCACCGCCGTGGACTCGCTGGCGGATGGGCTAGACGTTGCGATATTCATCTGCGACGCAAAGGCCAACATTCTTTACGCCAACCGCCGCGCGAGCTCTCTTTTTAAGTTTGCCCAGCCTGCGGGTAAGTCAATCTTGGCGGTTACCCTGTCTTACGACTTAGAGCAATTAGTTTTGGGCGTCAGCCGAACGGGTGAAAGTAAGAATGCAGAAATGGTATTCCCCTATCCAGAAGAACGAGTGGGAATTGCCGAATCTTGGACCGCACCCGATAATCAAAACCGAGCTTTTCTTTCGGTTTACGAGATCACCGATCTTCGTCGACTGGAACGAATTAGGCAAGACTTTGTTGCCAATGTTTCCCACGAACTGCGGACGCCGCTCACCCTAATCCGGGCAATGTCAGAAACTTTGCTGGATGAAGAAGGTCTCCGGTCAGAAATTCAGGAGCGATACCTCCAGAAGATTATCACCGAGGTAGACCGGCTGTCCATGATCTCGCAAGATTTGCTCATCCTTAGCGCGTCAGAATCCAACACAGTTAGGAAGCAAACCTGCGATATTGCCGAAGTATTTCTTGGAGTGGTGCACCAGCTAGACGGAAAAGCCTCCGCAAAGGGCCTAGAAATCGTGTTTAAGAGTCCAGGAGTGGTATGGATGGATGCGAACGCTTCTCAGATGACACAGGTGGCCCTGAATCTTATAGATAACGCTCTTAATTACAGTACGCACGGCAAGGTGACGGTAGAGATAAAGGTGGATTCCGCCGAAACTTCTATTTTGGTGAGGGACTCGGGAATCGGCATTTCCAGCGAACACTTGGGGCGGGTCTTTGAGCGGTTCTATAGAGTGGACCGAGGCCGAAGCCGGGCCACCGGGGGCACCGGTTTGGGCCTCAGCATTGTCAAGCATATTGTAGAGGCCCACGGTGGCGCAGTGACGGTAGCCAGTACCCTTAACGAAGGTTCAACCTTCACGGTCAAGCTCCCCACCCCACAGCAGGCGCAGGCCAAAGCGTAGCTACGCGGACCCCTCCTCGTGGAAAACGATTGAGACGGGATGTTGTGATTTCGTAGCCAACCATCCATAAGGCATGCGAGAACAGCGAAAGTTTGGATCGCCCGACGGATGCCTATTTCCGGTCCCCTGAATTCCCCAGCATCACGACGGTGGCCGGACTCTCGGCCCCAAATCGATTAATCGCCTTAATCGCCACTGAATGAGCGCGATCATCGACCCACATTGTAACTTCGGCAACCGGTTTCCACGCCCCCCATACTCCGTCAATGCACTGCGAGACCCCATACAGCTTAATCGTTCGGCTAGGCTTCCACTTCACTTTCCAGGCATCAACCATTTTTTGAGGAATTCCCTCTACCTGCGGGGCCTTGGGCGGCGCGGAAGATAGCCACGGACTGGCGGGCACAAATGACGGCTGCGCATAAGGTCCCTCTCTTAACGCGGTGCCAATGCCGTCAAAGTTGGTGAGCAGGCACTTTATGCTGAAGTGAACGTTGCCCGAATCCGCAACTCCCGCTCGGGTGAGGCGGATTTGGTTGATAATTTCGTCGGGTTTCCACTTAGCTTCACCGGCCTGGGTTCGACCCGTGTAGTTGCCCGGCCATAGGTGGCGGTTCAGCACGTTTTGGCCCCGCCACCAATGGAGCAGAACCGGATAGCTTTGGGCTTTTACGCCAATCGCCCAATACAGTTGGGGGGTGAAATAGTCGCACCATCCTTCCCTCAGCCACTTGTCCGCATCTGCATACAACTCCGCAAATTGGTCGACCCCAGACTTGATACCGGCGGGAACGCCCGGGCGGTAAATACCAAACGGACTGATGCCCATTTTTACCCACGGCTTGAGCCGCTTTACTGAGCAGTACATCCGGTGAACAAACTCATCCACGCAGTGCCTCCGCCAGTCATCTCGGCCTAAATTGCCTCCCCTGCCTTGGTAGGCGGCATAGCTGTCGTCATCGGGAAACGGCTTGCCGCCCTCCGGGTAAGGATAAAAGTAGTCGTCAATGTGAACGCCGTCAATATCGTAGCGCCGAACCACGTCTTCGATGACGGCCAGAGATCGGTCGGCAACTTCCGGCACGCCGGGGTCTAGCCAAAGATATTTGCCGTAGCTCTTCACCCACGTTGGATGAGTGATCGATACGTGATTGCTGGCCACCGGCCCCTTCTGAACAAAGTGTTTGGCCCGGTACGGATTGAACCAGCAGTGAAGCTCTAACCCACGCTTGTGGGCTTCCGTAACCGCAAACTTCAGGGGATCGTAGGCCGGGCTCGGCGCTCTTCCTTGAAGTCCGGTGAGATATTCAGACCAGGGTTCAATCGCGGAGGGGTAGATGGCATCACACGAAGGTCGCACCTGAAGAATTACCGCATTTAGATTCAAAGATTGAGCCCGGTCAAGGATTGTGATCATCTCCGCCCTTTGAGCCTCCGATGTCAGATCTTTTTTGGATGGCCAATCAATATTATCTACCGTAGCTACCCACACTCCGCGAAATTCTCGGGGAAGGACTGGAAGAACGGGACTCGTGGCAAACGTAAAATTCATAACGGCAAAGACGGCAGCGGAAATCATTTGGCTTCAGTGTACGCCGGGACCGTCCCATCACCGAAATTTCGTGGGTCGGTATGATGCAAGGTGTGCTTGAGACGATTCATTCTCTTCAAGTAGAAGAACTCCAGGTTTGTCTACGGCAGGTTCGTTTACCCATCGGATTAACCCTAGATTCGGTTGAAGTTTCGGGGGCTTCGGTGGGACTCGGCATGGACCCATTTACGTTAGACCTCCCGGCACCCGCCACCCTCAAGGTGAAAATCGGACCCGAAAATCTTCAAACTTTTCTCGCTGAACTTAAACTTGCCGGGGCGAGAGACCTCAGGGTGGAACTTGTATCGCAAAGATTAGTGGTGCGGGGGATCATCAAAATGGTGATCGACGTTAAGTTCATGGCCGTGTGCCAACTTCGGATCTTTCAGGAGCGACAGCTTCACGTGGATGCAGAGTCGGTGGAGGTTCTGGGTAAAAGTGCGACAAATTTGTTGCAGCCGCACTTAGCCAAAATTAATCCGTTGTTGGACGTGAAAGACTTCCCCGTTCCGGTTCGACTGAGCGGAATTGTAATTTCGGCTGATTTTGTTGAAGTAACCGGTTTTGTATCACCGCCCGCAGAGTTTGCGGGCAAAGTGGGCGCTTTAGACGTTTCTTAACGGGTTGCTTGGCATTACCAGAGCCTAACCGTCTAAAATAGAGGTTCGGGTGAGTGGCGGAATTGGTAGACGCGCTGGATTTAGGTTCCAGTTCCTCACGGAGTGAGAGTTCGAGTCTCTCCTTGCCCACCATGTTTGGTTATATCCGTGATTCAGTGCTTGGATCCTGGCCTCTGCCTTCGGCATCAGCCATAACTTTGCCCACCGGCAAGCATCTCCCTTGTCCTGTTGCGGTCTGTGAGTTTGCGTTTATCTGGTCACCCACGCTTAATTTGTTCCGCGTAGCCAAATGGGCACTGGCAAACTAAAATTTGGCTCCTCGCTATTTAAAATGGAAGCGTTTGGCGGGTAGCCGGTAGCTCATTCTAACTATGGCACCGGATTACGGTTGACGCACTCCGGCCCGAGCGCCCGTAGACAGTTCGGCTACTTTGGGCCGATCTCGCGGAAAACTATCTGATCATCGTCTTTACAAAAGCCCGAGTGGTGATGCTCGTTTAGCAATTTCTTTTCATGCCTTCTGCCTGTAACTTCGAGGTTTTTAGGGCTAGTCCACCGCAGGTCACAAATTCTCCCGTTGTGTCGTAGACTATTCCTGCGGGCTTCTGAATCCACTCTCTGCTCTCATACTCTAGAGCGCTATAGGGAGGCTGGACTCTTTTACAGCCGGAGCCACTACTTATGAGGATTGCCTTGACCTTATGTATATGAGAGGGCAGGGTGAGGGTGAACTCCGATTCTATAACTGTTCCTTCCGCAAACAACCGAATCAAAGACCTCATCAATCCACAGCCTCACTACCACTGGTTTGGGCTCTCCGCTTGTTCCAAACGGGTCAGCCGCCGACCCCCTCAT
>JBBQUZ010000058.1:0-24163 GCA_038212035.1 Fimbriimonadales bacterium | reverse complement strand
GTTCTGATCGCAATGTGATAGGTGAAGACCGACTCGTTATAGGCCGCCTCAAACTCCGGGTTAGATACAGTGGCCGTAATGTAACTACCGTGCACCCCGTTCACGTCGCTTGAAACTCTTGAGTAAGATTTTGCGCCGGATGCCGACTGGGCAAAGCTGGATTGAAAAGTTTGGGTACCCAAGATGCTAAACCGGGCTGCCGCAGACCCTTTTCCAAAGTCGATTGTATTGTCAGACCGCGCTTGGGTTGCGGTAACCAAATATACCGTGAGGTCAAGCCATTCCGTAGACGCACCTCGATTCTGAGATTGAAACACCAACCGGGAGTCCACGGAGTTCATTGCCTTGGACCAACCACCGTATCGAATGGCGGAAGTGGAGCTCTCCGATTTGACAGAAAATACCTCAGGGTCCACGGTTAGGAAAGACGTGATGGAGGTCTGGCCATATTGATATTCTTTCTGGTCTGTGATCGACAATTTGCTGGTCGCAATATCGGGTCCGACCGCGAACGATGTGATCTGGGCATAAGACAGAGCGTATCCAAAGGCGGACGCCGTAGCCGAACCGGTAAGGCTTGCGATGGCGAAGGTAAAAGCAACAGAGCGTGCCGTGATGTTCAATTGAAAATTCCTGAGAAACCTACTGGGCATTTTACATATCGGCGTTTGCTCGGAGGCCTCCTCAGGGCAAAACCGTAAATACACCCACACGTTTCTCAGAGCGCAACCTGCCCGCCCCTCAAATCTTCTGCGCGGAGAAGACGTAGGCTTACGCCGCTTGACCGAGGGCAGGTGCGCCCTTGGATTTCTTGGCGCGATAAAAGAACGGGCAGATAGATTCGTAATTTTTGGCGCTGTTGTTGCTCAGCCGCTCGGTACCGCCCACAAACAGAACGCCGCCGGGTTTTAGAGCCTTCCAAAAGTTCTGATAAATCCTTTCTTTGGCGTCGTCGTTAAAGTAGATCACCACGTTTCGGCACAAGATCAGGTCGTAGCTTTCGGCGGCGTATTCAGTTCCAAGCAGGTCGTGGGGGCCAAAGCTTACGTTCTTTCGCAGCGCAGGCATGGGGATGAAAGTGTCGTCTCCAACTTCCATAAAATGCCTTTTTCGACGTGCTACTTCTACTCCCACCATATCTGCCTTACCAAACATTGCCGAGTTTGCTTTGTTGAGTGCGCCGTAATCTATATCCGTGCCGCGAACTTTAAAAATGGGCAGCGGAACCATCTCATTGAGGAGCATAGAAACGGTATAGGCTTCTGCCCCGTAAGAGCAGCCTGCGCTCCAAATAGAGATTCCGGCGGGTCCACTATTTTTGATAAGCTCGGGAAGAATCTTCTTGGCCAAGGTGTCAAAGAGGTCGGTGTTCCTCATGAGTTCGGTGACATTGATGGTCATATGATCCAGGAATGCCTTTTTCACCAACTCACTCTTCTGAATTTCCGCGAAGTAGGTCAGGAAGGAATTGCAGCCAGTTTGCGTCGCAATGGTGGTCAAGCGTCGACGCATTTGATCTGGTTTGTACTCGACCAATCGGATGCCCAAGGACATTTGGACCCGCTGACTGAACAGATCATATTCGGCGACCGAAAAGGCAGGCCCAGCGGGAACATTTTGGTTGAGCATAAGTTTAGACAGCGGCGAGTTCAAGGCCATCGTCAAATCCCACATCAACTTTTTCAAGATCAACGTGTCGTACCTCTTCGATGGCTCGAGAAATATCTACTATGAGGGAAACGCGGCCATCTCCAAGGATCGAAGCTCCGGAAATTCCCGGAATTTCTCCCAACAGTGGTCCAAGACTCTTAATCACAACTTCCTGATCGCCGGCAACACTATCAATGCAGATGCCAACGTTTTTGTCACCGTGTCGCACAATCACCACATGAGCGTCTTTACCGATGCGCTTGGGGCAGGTTGCCTTGGGATGGTTGTCCAGCATATCTGCCAAACCAACTAGCGGTACGGTCTGACCGCGCAAGATAATGACTGCATGGCTACCGACGGTAGTCTGCGTGATCTCGTCTTGACTTCCGCCAAGGTAGAGCATTTCAACTACTGCGCTCAGCGGAATGATGTAGATCTGCGAACGAGCCCTCACCAGGAGTGCCCTTGAAATGGCTAAGGTTAATGGGAGTTTAATGGTCACCTTGGTACCAATCCCCACTTTGCTGTCTAGCGACAACTTGCCGCCGATTTTGTCAAGGTTGGATTTGACAATATCCATTCCCACGCCCCGGCCAGAAATATCCGATAGGGTGGCGGCGGTGGAGAATCCAGACGCCATGATGAGGTTGAGCGCTTCTTTATCCGACAGGTTAGCGCCCGCGGCTTGGGAAATGATTCCCTTCTTTACCGCAGCCGCCTTTATCTTTTCCGGATCAATGCCACGACCATCATCGGAGATTTCGATGAGAATGTGGCTTTCCTGGTACCGAGCCGACATCTTGACCAATCCTTTGGCCGGCTTACCCGCAGATTTGCGTTCGTCCGGAGATTCAATGGCGTGATCAACGGAGTTACGCAGGATGTGAATGAGAGGATCCGCTAAATACTCAAGGACAGATCGATCCAGTTCGCTTTCGCCACCGGTAACGGAGAGTTCGACCTCTTTGCCGACCTTCTGGGCAATGTCTCGCACCATTCGCGGCATTCTTTGAAACACGCCGTCAATGGGAAGCATTCGGGTCTTCATCACCTCATCTTGAAGTTCGGAAGTGATTCGGCTAACTCGACTCAGCGCTTCGTTCAAATCGCTCACCATCTCGTCGTTGGCATGCTTCTTATGAAGTTCTGCGGCCAATCGCGTTAACTGCGTTCGGTCTGTAACTAACTCACCCACAAGGTTCAGCAGGGCGTCTAATCGGGCGATGCCAACGCGTATCGTTTGCGAGCCAGCACCGGCGGCACTTTCGGTGGGTTTCTTGGGGACCTGCGTGTCAACCACGGCTTCGGTTATTTTGATCTGGGCGGGTTCGGGCGTGGATTCTAATTGTAGAATTGGTGCCTCGGGTTCTTCAACGCCGTTGGCGGCGTTGATGAGTTGTTGATCCGTCTGCGCACCGTCGCCCAGCATCGGCTCAACCTTAAGCCCCTGCAAATCGGCCACGTCTTGAAGCGCGGCCAAAATTTCATCTTTGGAAATTTCGGTGGCTAACAGCACCATAAACCGGCCGTCATCGGATTGGTCATCAAGGGCAGGTTCTTCTGGGACCGACGCAAGGATCTCCCCGTGCCTTTCCAGGTTGGAGAAGGCCATGAAGACGCGAACCCCTTTCATGGGGCAGGTGGGGTCTACAATTCCGTCAATTCTGAGTACTTGGCGGCCTGCGGCCAGGCCGTCGGCTACGGCATCCTCTCCGTCCTGATCTAAGGTCAGTCTCTCGGATTCTGCCGTTTGAAGCGTCAGATTTGGTGATAGTGCCAATCCCCCACTTCTTAAAGTGTCCAAGCGCTTCACTAAGTCTGATAGTCCTTGGACTTGCGCACTTGCGTCGTGGCCCGTGGCGGAGACCGCTCCCAGAAGCGCGGTGAGGGCGTCTAAACATTCCAACAGAGCGTCGATGATGGGTGGGGAGACTGAGAGTTGATCATTTCTCAGGTCATCCAGAACGTTTTCCATCTCATGGGTGAGATTTCCAATCTCGCTAAAGCCCATGGCGCGGCTGGAACCCTTTAGGGTGTGCGCGGCTCGGAAAAGGACTTGGAGGATTTCCTTTGAGTGATCTCCTTTCTCCATCTTGAGAACTTCGGACTCCAGGAGTGCCAACTGTTCGTTGGCCTCATCCAGAAAAACTCCGAGGTACTGATTCATGTCTGCGTTCTGCATTTCGGGTTTGTCCTAAGAGTCAACTAGCGACTTTGATTTGTTGCCTTCCAAAGATGTCGGAGATTCGGGCGGGAATCTCAGTGAGCGGAAGCAAATGGTTCACGCCCTTTAGTTCCACCGCCGCTTTTGGCATGCCGTAGACCACGCAGCTCGATTCGTCTTCGGCAATCGTCTGGCCGCCTAGGTCATGTAGGGCCTTCATTCCCAGTGCGCCATCTCTTCCCATCCCGGTAAGCAATACCGCGACCATGGAATTGCCGTACAGCTGGATGAGAGACGCCAACGTGATGTCTATTGCCGGTCTTACGCCGTGCATGGGTGGATCATCGTTCATACGGGCCACTCCGGATCGATCAAAAGTAAGATGTCTGCCTCCATGGGCAACCAGAATCGTGCCGGGCAAAAGGGTGTCTCCTTCTGCCGCTTCGCGAACCGTAAACGGTGACTCTCGGTCCAGTTGGGCGGCCAACATTCCCGTGAACATTTTGGGAAGGTGTTGCACGATAACAATGGGTACCGGAAAGTTTGCGGGCAACTTGGGAACCAAGTTATGTAGTGCCTTTGGGCCGCCGGTAGACGAACCGATGAGCAACACCTTTGGGAAAGAATTTGTTGCCGGGCTTCGGGAAGAATGAACCACGGCCACCGCCGTCTCTCCTTTAGGTAGCCCCGCAGCGGAAGGGGAGAGGAGCATTGGCCGAGCCGCTGCGCGCGGTGCAGCCTGTCGATCAGGGAACCGCACGGAGGCCGCGACTTTGACCTTCTCGGTTAGTTCTGACGCGACTCGCTTGATATCAAGCGAGATGGAGCCGGACGGCTTGCCCACAAAGTCCACCGCCCCCAGGCGTAAACATTTGATGGTGGTTTCGGCCCCGGCTTGGGTCAGCGAAGACAGCATGATAACGGGAATCGGCTGGGTTTCCATGATCCGGCGAAGGGTCTCCATGCCGTCCATAATCGGCATCTCAACGTCCATCGTAATCACATCTGGCTTTAATATGAGAATTTTGGAGAGGGCGTCTGCCCCATCCCGCGCTTGTCCGATGACTTCGATTTGCGGATCAGTGGCCAGCATGTCTGTAACAAGCTTGCGCATGAGCGCGGAATCATCAACTACAAGCACCCGAAATGGACTATTCATGGTTGTGCGATCGCTCAAATCGACCGGTCCTAGGCTGCCTTCTGCAGTTTCTTAAGATGCTCTACATCTTTGGGATTGAATGTCATGGCTTTGTGGGCATCCATCAGAAGGATCAGTTGTTCGGTTTTCCCGTCCTTTGAAGATTCTTTGGGTATCCGGCCGATCCCCGTGATGAAGTCGCCTCTATTTGATGCAATGAGCCCAGATGGGGGATCAATCATATTTAACGGCAACCGTAACACTTCGGAAACCGCGTCCACAATAAGGCCCGCAGAAATACCCTCTGTATCCACAATGACAATACGGTGAGACTTTGCGGTCTCTTCGTCCATTGGGGGTAAATCAAACCGGGCTCTCAGGTCGATTACGGGCAAAATTCTGCCGCGCAGATTCATAACGCCTTTGATAAATGGGGGAGTCTTGGGAACAGAGGTAATTGCCTGCGGAGTGATTACGGTGTGGATGATTGAGATATCAATTCCGTAGATCTCGTCGCCCAAGTGCAGAGCCACCACTTGGCGATCTATTGGGGGCGGCTCTATCTTTTCTGAATGTTCCATTGCAACAGTGCTCATTCATTTCCTCGCTTTAAGTTAGTAGCTAATCCAACTGTCAGTTATTTTGAGTGTGATCCTAGGGCCTTTAGGCGGCTCTCTGGAGCGGAGCTACGGCCTTTTCGTGTCGCAAACCCACAATAATGTACAACTCGCCCATCGACAGTTTGAGAGGCACAACAATGGCGGGAATGGCCAACGTGGAAATCTGAACTTTGCTGCCCCTAATGATGGTTGGCGGAGTCAGGTCGCAAATATCGCCGTTTTCAGAAATCTGAAGAAGGGCATTTCCGCACACCATGTTTGCCAGTTCCGCAATCGCGCTGGATGCCAAGTGATCAAACACCTTGATTGGGGCGCCAATCATCGCCGAGGCAATTCGGTCTGCGGTCGGCAGAGACATTCCAAGGATCACATGCCCCTTGATATTGCCGGTCACGCCCACAACGGCGTTTACTTGGTGGCTGGTGATGCTTTGAGGCATTACGGAGAGAGGTTGCCTTTCTGGGGCCTGTCCAAACATCATTGAGCATACGGAGTACGATGCGGCAACAAACGGATTGATCAACTTTACGCTTACGTTTTCGTTTTCCATGATCACTCCTTATCCGATCAGTTTCTTAACGCATTCAAGAACGCGCTCAGGTTGGAATGGCTTGACAATAAAGTCTTTGGCGCCACTTTTAATTGCTTCTATGACCATGTTCTGTTGACCCATGGCCGTGCACATCACCAGGCACGCTTCTGGGTGCTGGTCTTTAATTGTCTTTAAGGCAGTCAGCCCGTCCATCACAGGCATCGTAATGTCCATGAATACAAGGTCGGGTTTATGGGCGGCGTATTGATCTACCGCCTCTTGGCCATTGCACGCTTCTACCACCGAGTATTTCTCCGGTATCAGAATGCCTTTCAAAATCACCCGCATAAACATGGCGTCATCCGTAACTAGGATCTTCTTTTGCATCAGTTCTCGCTCCGTGAATGGTGATCCACCGCTCGTCTTCACTGTTATCGGCACATCTAGGGCGAGAACTTGGGCTGAAGCAACGCGGTTTAGACTGATTTCTACGATCCTAGTAAATTCTCTGAGTCCGGGTGATGGTCGGTGACTGCAGGTCCACCCGGACGTCGGCGCGGTCATCCGCCGACTACCGGCTACGCCGTCGAATCCCCAATAGGTCGGCGAAGCCGGTAGCCCCTCAGTCGCCCATCATTCGCCCAGGGACTTGCCGAAATCGCTTTGATTTTAAGTTGTTCGGTTTGCCGGGTTGCTAAAAAGCTGAGCGTTCTCGGTACTGGACGGCTTCTGACAGGTGGTTTTTCTGAACGGTATCAGAACCCGCAAGGTCGGCGATGGTGCGGCCGACTTTGAGTAATCGGTCGTAGACTCGGGCGGAGAGATTGAGTCGGGCGAGGACCAAGCGCATGAAGTCTTCGCTTTCTTTGTCCAGAGGAATGGTCTCTTTGATCTCCCGAGGCGACATTTTGGCGTTCACTCGGCTGGCTCCAAGGCGGGCTGACTGAAGTTGGCGGGCACGGAGGACCCGCTCGCGAATAGCAATCGAAGGTTCGCCGGTGGAGACGCCCATCAGCTCTTCTACTTTGAGGCGGGGCACGTCGATGTGGAGATCAATTCGGTCCATCAACGGTCCGCTGATTTTGCCCGCGTACTTGCCGCAAGTGGCGGGGGAACTCACGCATTTCTCCTCTGGGTACCCCTTAAAGCCGCAAGGACAAGGGTTCATGGCGCCAATAAGGATGCACTCGGCGGGAAATGTGATGGTGTTCTGAACTCGCGCCACGGTTACCACGCCATCTTCTAGCGGTTGACGCAATGCCTCCAGAACGGCGCGCTCAAATTCTGGCATCTCATCCATAAACAAAACGCCGTGGTGCGCCATCGAGATCTCCCCCGGCTTGGGATTTTTGCCTCCCCCCACGATGGCGGCGTGCGATGCGCTGTGGTGAGGAGATCGAAAAGGGCGTTCCCATATAAGACCCTGCCGACCGCCTTTTTCGCCCGCCGAACTGTATATTCGGGTCACCGCAATGCTTTCTTCTAGCGCAAGCGGAGGCAGGATAGTGGGCAAACGGCGGGCGAGCATGGTCTTGCCGGAACCCGGAGGACCCGTCATCAGCACGTTGTGACCTCCGGCGGCCGCGATCTCTAACGCCCTAACCGCGTGTTTTTGCCCCTTGACATCGGCGTAGTCAACTAGATATTCAGGACGCACCGAGGCGGTCGAAGCTTCAAACTTTACCGGCGAGAACAAGTTACTGCCGTTCAATAATTCAACCGCGTCAAGCAAAGTCCGAACTCCGTAGACGTCAACCCCGGTGGCAATTGAGGCTTCGGCCGCGTTGGCTTCGGGGACAACCAGTCGTTTGAACCCACGTTCCATCGCCATGATGGCCACGCTCACCGCTCCGTCGATGGAGCGAAGCTTTCCGTCTAGGCCCAGTTCGCCCAGAAAAAGCGTTCCGTCTAGCTCACCGGCCGCAATCTGACCATCTACAGAAAGGATCGCAATCGCAATGGGCAGGTCCATCCACGGACCTTCTTTCCGAATATCGCCGGGTGCCAAGTTGCACATGATGCGACGATCGGTAAACCGAAGATTGCTGTTCTTGATCGCAGATCGAACCCGCTCCTTACTTTCCCGAACCGCCGCGTCCGGCAGGCCGACGAGGATAAAATTGGTTTCGCCGGTAGTTTCAACTTTGCCGCGAAGGTCTACTTCTACCACGATGGGAAGGGCCTCAATTCCGATTAACGTGGCGGAGTGGGCCTGGGCAATCATCGTTTGCCAGTTTACGCCCCAATGAGCCTTGCCGGAAGGCCTAGGCATCGAGTTTGCGATGAACTATTCCAATCGCATCGTCGTAACGGGTAATTAACAGGGTGGCAAAGCGGTGAAATGCCCAATTGAAACCCGCAGATTGAATATGAAGACGAAGTCCCTTTTCTTAGTGGTCTTGGCGTGCGCGTTGGGCGCATTTATCGCCCTGCAGATGGATCACATGTGGCACTTTACGAGCCCAGCCGAAATCCTGCCCGGCCCCGTTCCTTCAACCGGCGTGTTAATGCCGGTTACGGACACTCAGCCAAGTGGCCTGCCGGACTTTCGATCGGCCGCCAAAAAAGTGACGCCCAGTGTGGTGAGCATCGACCGTTTTCAGCGGGTGAGCCGAGGGTTTTTTGATGACGCGGGCACGGTGGCCGAGACCGGTACCGGATCTGGCGTCATTGTGAGCGCCAGCGGAATCATCGTCACCAACAACCACGTGGTGCAAGGAGCGGAGCAGGTTCGGGTTCGCCTCAACGGGAATCGCGCGTACAACGCCAAAGTCTTGGGCACCGATCCGCGTAGCGACCTTGCCGTAATCAAAATTGATGCCCCCGGTTTGGCGCCGGTGGATCTGGGCGACAGTTCAACTTTGGAAGTGGGTCAGTGGGTGATGGCGGTCGGCAACCCGCTTGGCTTTGACAATACGGTGAGTGTGGGCGTGGTCAGTTCGATGAATCGGAGCCTGCCGGTTGAGCAGGGGCTGCTGGTGAATGCCATCCAAACGGACGCGGCGATCAATCCCGGAAATTCTGGTGGTGCGCTAACCGATACGACGGGGCGACTCATCGGAATCAATTCCGCAATTGCCAGCGGCACGGGGCAGAGCGTTGGCATCGGATTTGCCATCCCGGTGAATCGAGTTCGGGCCGTGGTCAACGATATTGTTCGCTTGGGCTACGTTCGCTACGGCGGACTGGGCATTGCGTTCAACGCTCGCCTTGATGGATATTTGGCCGAAGAGGATATCAGAAATGAATTGGCGCAGCTCACTGGCAGTGCGGATGTGCCCACCTCGGGGGTGATCGTAAAGGCGCCGGGACAGGGTCAAGATTCGGTGACTCCCGGAAGTTCGGCAGAGGCGGCTGGGATCAAAGAATGGGACGTGATCCTTGCGATTGATGGTCAGGTGGTAGAGAAAACGTTGGACATCACGCGCATTCTTACCCCCAAAAAACCGGGTGACTCTGTAGCCGTGAAGATCTGGTCGCGGGGCAAAACCCGGTCCGTAGACGTCAAGTTGATGGAGATTCGGGGGAGCTAATCTCTGTCTTGGTAGACTGCCTTCAGAGCATCACAGAAGATGCCAAGGAGTCTGAGATGTCTCATCCGATTTCGCGACGCGACCTGTGCGCCTGGACCACCGGCCTGGCCCTTACTTCGGTTGCCGGGCTTGCCCTTGGTCAAGATCCCCCAAAGCCCAAGCAGCCGGTTGAAGCCCCGTTCATCCGCGACTATGCCGAGCCAAAATTTCATCCGTCATGGAAGAAACCGCAGCTAAACCGAACCATGGTTCAAGACTTTGTGATCTACGCCCACTCTGATTTGGACATGACCAAGAAGCTCCTGGACAAAGAGCCGATGCTCATCAACGGCATGATGGATTGGGGTGCCGGAGACTGGGAAACCGGCCTCGGCGGAGCCTCCCATATGGGGCGGCACGATATTGTGAGGTTCTTTTTAGAGCGCGGCGCGCGCATTGATATGTTCTGCGCTACCATGATGGGGCAACTAGATGTGGTGAAATCCTTGCTGACCCTGCAACCCAAGCTTATAGATTCCCGTGGCCCCCACGGCTTCACCCTCCACTTCCACGCTCAATTGGCCGGGGATATGGCAGACCAAATGTTGGATTACCTGCAGTCGGTCAAAAGGATTGAAATGAAGCCAAATCCGTTCGTCAAGAAGTCGGGATAGGGTGTGATGGGGGTTCGGTGGTACCCCGGACGGACGGGGCGCTACCGAATCCCAACCAGTTCGGCGAAGCCGGTAGCCTCGGGATGACCGTGCCCGAGTCCGGGTGTCTGCCGGTGGTCGCGGAGCACCCGGACGTCGGCACGGTCATCCGACGATTACCGGCTACGCCGTCGAATCCCAATGTCAGGCGGCATATTCCTTTTTTCAGGGCGTTAATTACGATCCTCGATATCTTGATTGAAAGGTTCTGGTGCCCCTGCCGGGGAACTTAGCCAGAACGCCACTGACCTGGCATGGCGCGAGAGCTTATGCCAAGCTACTCGGGGAGAGTCCCTGCTGGGACAAGGGAAGGTGATATGCGTTTAGTGAGGCCTCGACGGGGTGAATTGTATTGGCGGTCTGCACCTCCTTTACGTTAGATCAGTACACATAAGACCGATGAAATGGGCCTAAAGGAGCCTAACTGAGCCAGCTGCAAAAACTCCAAGAACGGAGCACTTGGATCTCTATTTTAAACCTTAGTAGGCAACAGAATCCTTATCTATGCCTAGTTTTGCAATGGGCTAACTAAATGTATATGATCTAAACCGTCCGGGCGGAGGTCGGGTGATGTCTCGGAGCCGGGCCTTCAATGGGCTTGCCCAAGTGATGCCTCATCGGGGTCCCACAATTAAATTGATCCCGATTCTCCGTCTACCGAGATGGCGAAGGCCGAAAAAGATATCATAGATCGCGGCACGGATTGATAAGGTCGATAAATGGTTACCCTAAAGGATATTGCGCTGAGGTTAGGGGTAGATACTTCCACGGTATCCAAGGTGCTTCATGGAGCGCCGATTCGAGTTTCGGAGGCGCGGCGGGAAGAAATAATCCGGGTGGCCAAAGAGCTGAACTACCGGCCCAACAAGGCGGCGCAGGGCCTCCGGCAGAAGAAGAGCGGAGCCATCGCGTTGGTGTTACCCAGCATCACCAACTATCTGTATCCAGAGATTATCGGTGGGGTTGAAGACGCGGCCGAAGCCGCAGACGCCGTACTGTTCCTGTTAAAATTCTCGACCATCCATCCGGAAGACCAAATCATCTCGGTGGTTTCTGAGGGTCGGGTGGACGGTTTGCTGTTTGCCGATGACATGCCCTCGCCCGGGTTTCACCACAAACTTTTGGAGATGGAAATCCCGTTTGTGTGCCTCAATCGCCTGGATCGCGAACTTTGCCGATCGATCGCATTGAACGATGAGGAAGGGTTTGATTTTCAGGCGGCCTATCTCACCTCGCTTGGCCATCAATTGATCGCGTTTGTGGCGATGACCCCCTCTAACGAAATTTCAGAAATGTGTGAGTCGTCATTTCGTCGGGGAATAGAACGTCATGGTCTCCCCCGCCCAACCCACCTGAGTTGCGATTTTAGCGGGAGCGAAATCCATGAGTTAATGGCTCAATTGCTCACTTTGCCTGAGCGTCCCACCGCAATTGCGACCGCCAGCTTCATTGTCGCTTCTCGGATCGTTCACGAATTACGATCCATTGGCATTAGAGTGCCTGAAGATGTCAGCGTGATCGGCTACCATGATTCGCCCACCATCTCTCACTCTTCCGAGGCGGTGACTACGGTAAAGATGCCCTCAAGGGCCCAGGGGAGAATCGGAGTTGAACGTCTAATGGACGTCATTAACGGAATTCCGTTTAAGGGCGAACTCGTGGCGTTTCCGCCCGAATTTGTGGATCGCGGCACGTGCCGACGTTTGGATTAGGCGGGAATCATGCCCTTGGACGGTACACTCCCTGCTTAGTATGGCCTTAGAAACTACTCTCGTTCTCGTAAAGCCCGGCGGCGTTTCCCGAAATTTGATCGGTGAAATTCTGCGACGTATAGAGGCACGCAACCTCAAAGTAACTGGACTCAAGCTAATGTCCGCTCCGCGCGCAACCGTGGAAGCGCACTACGCCGAGCACCGAGAGCGCCCATTCTTTAAGAGCGTGGTGGATTATCTCACGAGTGGCCCCGTGGTTGCCGTCGCGGTGACCGGCGAGAATTCCGTGAAGGCGATTCGAGCGATGATGGGAGCCACGAATCCGGTAGAAGCCACCCCCGGCACGGTCCGAGGAGATTTGGCGCTCACCATAGAAGATAACCTCACCCACAGTTCCGCCGACGCCGAAGCGGCCGCCGCCGAACTCAAGCTGTGGTTCCCGGAAGGAACTTTGTAATTAGCAAGGCGTACCCGGTGGTTGCTGTTTGCTAAGGCTATCGGGTACGCACCTATACATTTAGTGAGCCATCTTAGCTCCATTTCACCGGTCTTCTGTGTGCCGATCTAACGAACTGGAGGTGCTGACCGCCAAGGCAATTCACCCTGCCTGGCCCAATTAGACGTCTATGACGTTCCGATGTCCCGGCAGGGACTATCCCCCCGTAGCCTGGCATAAGCTCTCGCGCCATGCCAGGTCGGTTGCGTCCTGGTTAAGTTCCCCAGCAGGGGCACCAGAACTTTTCGATTAAGAGATTGAGGATTGTAATCAACGTCCTGAAAATAATATGCCGACTGCCATTGGGATTCGACGGCGAAGCCGGTAGTCGGCGGATGAGCGTGCCGACGTCTGGTTGCCCCACGATCTCCCACAATCACCCGGACTCGGGCACGGACATCCCGAGCCTACCGGCTTCGCCGACCTGATTGGAATTCAGTTTTTTGGCATGTTAGCGACACCCACCTATATGAGTCCCTCCAAGGTATTCGTGGAGCCGTCCTCTCCATTCTGCGTGAACGTCTGGATTGCAATTCTTCGTTGAGAATACGATGTGATTGCTCAAGTTCGTAAGAGTTGTAGGCATTCGGTAGATTCTAGTTCCCCTGCCGGGGATCAAACTTCTTTGTTGACCAATCCTGGCATCACCTATTACATTAAGTTAGACATCATTGGACCCATTTCATCGGTCATGGGTGTTTCGATCTAACGTAAAGGAGGCGCCGACCGCCAAGGGAATTCACCCTGTCGAGGCCTACCGGAACGTAGGTGACCGGCTAAGCTCTGGGGAGGTCTGATTAAGACCACCCATTACCCGCGCGCCGTATTTCCGTATTGCGTTTGGATTGCCTGTCGGCTGAGGGCCAAGCCGTGCCAATCCGAATCGGTAGGGCCGCCCGAGACCAGAACGAACGGGCCGCTGAACTTTGCGTCCTTGGCCAAATTCAGGTACCGATCGTAGTCCACGGTATCGACTTCTCCGTTGGGTAAAAACTCCGCTTTGGCGTGACAGGTTTCGGCGAAAGGGAAGATTTCCGCAAACGCGTCGTACTTCCAAGCCCCTTGCCAGTTTCCAAAATCCAAGCAGAGGCCGACATTTCCTCCTAAATCTTGGAGCACACGGAGTACTTGCTCTGGTTTGGCCAACAGATCAAACCAGTTTTCAATTTCGACCCGCAGGCCAAGATTGGCGGCATGATCGGCGAGCGTCCGAAGTCGTGTGACGCACATTGAGAGCGATTCTTCGGTGGGTTTCTGCTTGCCCGCAATCACGCGGACTCGTTGCGCCCCCAGCAACTTCGCCGTATCCATCCAGCCCGCCGCCCACGTGGCGTCTCGCGTTCCGGTTTCGGGGTGACTGACGTCGCCCTCGTCAATCAAAACCGTCAATAATTCCACCTCGGAAGCGGCCAAGGAAGCCCGCAAATCTTCTGCGTAGCCCACGTCACGAGAGGGAAGGTGAAAGTGGCACAACTGCATTTTGTGATATCCATGGGCCTTTAACTCCCCCGGTAGCAACATCAACGGAAGGGAATCTGCCCGGAGGGTTTCGATCGGTCCTGGGCCCTTGGAGGGACTATCGGGATAACGCACACCAAGGGTTCGGTCAACCGCCCAGCTAGAAACGGCAATTGTGGGTTCCATAACCTATAGTCTAGCCATAATTCAGAGACGATGCGCGTCTATTTATCCGCAGGCGAGGCGTCGGGTGATGCTTATGCGGCAGCTCTGGTAACTGAACTCCAAAAGCTGGGGACCTACACTTACGAGGGAATAGGCGGAGAAAAACTTGCCCAAGCGGGAGCCACGCTCCATGCAGATTCCCAGAAGTGGGGAGCCATCAGCATTGTTCAGGCGCTGAAAGTCTATCCCCGGGTGCTTCTTGGCTACTATCGAGCCAAGGCGCAACTCGGACGGGGAAAGCCCGGAATGTTTATCCCCATTGACTTTGGCTACGCCAACATCCGGCTGGCCCGCCATGCTAAAAATCGCGGTTGGCGTGTGTTGTACTTTGTTCCGCCCGGATCCTGGCGGCGAGACCGTCAAGGCAAGGATCTACCCAAGTTCACAGATGCAATTGTGACCCCATTTTCTTGGTCAGCAGAGTTGCTAAATCAGATGGGAGGAAAAGCATTCTGGTTTGGGCATCCCATTAAGCAACTCTTAAGAGAGCGCCTGGCGGCTCCCGTGGTTAGGGGATCAACCATCGCAGTTCTTCCCGGAAGCCGCCACCATGAGATTACGCAGAACCTCCCGGTGATTGCGAGGGCATTGCCCGCGGATGGGACGGCAGAGTTTGCATTGGCTCCGGGAGTTGATGTAGTTGCGTTTAAGCGGTTGTGGAATTCGTTAGCCCCCGGGCGTAAGGATATTTTTACCGAAGGAGATACGGTCGGCCCACTTTTAAGAGCAGAAGTGGGACTCGTGTGCAGCGGAACCGCAACTTTAGAAGCCGCGCTTTGCGATTGTCCCATGGTGGTGATGTATAGAGTTTCTAAGGCAATGGCTCTAGAGGCGAAACTCATAGGTTTCAAAATTCCCAAGTTTGTGGGGCTACCCAATATCTTGCTTCAACGAGAGGTTGTGCCGGAACTCATTCACGAAGCGGCCACGCCTGAAGCGCTCCGAGCCGCGCTGCAGAACATCGATGCGGACGCGCAGAGAAAGGGCTTTGCCGAACTTTCCCTGATGCTTGGGCCAGATGACGCGGTCACCCAAACCGCAAAACTGGCGGTGAAGATGATGAGCGACTAAACCCGAGTTCTCTCTCGACTGGGGGCAACCGCGGCATGAGTGGGTTCAGGTCGGGTCATTTCAATTTTTCCGCGCTCAATGGTCGTCATAACCTTTCCGACCACCGTTTCCATCTGAGTCAGTACATCGTAGGCATACTTATCTGCACCACGGCGCATCTGAATGGAATCTCGGTCAGCGGCGTTTCGAATTTCTTCGCTTTGAGCCTTGGTGAGTTTGAGAATTTCACTTTCGCTCACCATCCGCAGTTGTTCGAGACGTGCCTGCTCCAGAATTCTGAGGGATTCGCCTCGAGCTTCTTCGATGATGCGCTCTGCCTCCTTCCGGGAGTTCTCCAACGTCATGGTTGCGTCTTCTCGGGCCCCTTCGATGATTCGTTGAGATTCGCGAGCGGTGTTGGCGGCGACCTTAACGTCTTGGGGAAGGCTCGCTCTCACCTTGGCAATTTGCATGCTGATCTCATCTGTATTGAGACCCCAATACAGGGGTGAGCCCATGATCTGGTGAGGCTGTTCTACAGCAAGGTGATTCAATTCGTCGAGCAAGCGGAGAATGTCCATGGGTGGCGTCCCTCAAGGTGTAGACGGATAGGGAAGTGTTATTGTGGCACGCCTTTGGAGCGTTTTCATGCCAAGAAAGGGGAAACGCCCCGATTACTTAGCCACCCGACCGGGAATTCAGAACGGATCGAATGATGGGGACCACGGGCGGTGGAACCATGGTTTCAAACTCACCGCCCAGTTTGGCCACCTGGCGCACCATCGAGCTGCTGATGTAGCTGTGGTCCCACTTGGTCATCAGAAACACGGTGTCGATTTCTTCGTTCAGCCGACGATTTACCATCGCCATTTGGAACTCGTATTCAAAGTCAGAAGTAGCTCGGAGTCCTCTTACGATGGACCGAGCCCCTTTCTTTTGAGCGTAATGGATGAGCAATCCGTCAAATGCTTCTACCTTTACGTTTGTGAGTTCTCGAGTGGATTCAACAATGGATTCAATGCGTTGGTCAAGGGTAAAGAACGGTTCTTTTTCCGGATTTCGACCGACCGCGACAATGAGATGGTCAAATAATTTGGCGGCGCGCTCAATCATATCAAGATGCCCTAGGGTGAGGGGATCAAACGATCCGGGATAGATAGCAAGCCTTCGCATCCGCTTAAGTGTATCACGACCAAAAATTAGATGACCGGTAACCGCAAGCGGCTACCGGCCTCCCCTTTCATTTTCTGATGGGGTATTCCCCAATATGACAGTGGGTTTGACGCCAGGAAAATTGGCGTGTTCAGTTTTTTTTGCTCACGGGACAATAATTCCCCGAGTTGGCCCCGGGAACGGCACGCCAGGCTTTATTGCCGCCCACAAGATTCGGTTCAGTTTGTCTGGATCGGCGCGGTCATACTCCGACCAGTCCAGCGCATCAGAAGCCTTAGCCAAGGGGCCGGCGCCGGGATTCCTGGCAAAGAGGTCGGTCTGAGCGGCTAACGCTTGGTAAGGAGTGAAATCTGCCTTGGTGGTGAAGCTGGCCCACATGGGAGTCGCGTACTCATCGTACTGGGTCATTGGCTTGAGACCAAGAATCAACTCCATGGTTCTAATCATGGAGGCCGTAGTGTAATGAGTGCTGTCCACAGTTCCACGCCGAATGTACGGCGAGATCGCCAACGCTTCGGTTCGGTGAGCGTCTACGTGGTCCGGTCCATCTTGGGCGTCATCCTCAATAATGAATACGGCGGTGTCCTTCCAGAACTTGGAATGGGAGATCGCATCAATGATTTTGCCCACGCCGAGATCGTTGGATCCCACGCAAGCCTGGGGTGTGAACTGTCCTGGGCGCAAACCGCTCGTGTGATCTTCTCCCAGAGACATCACCATGTAGTCGTGCCACTTGCCCGTTTGTTCCGCCTTTTTGAGATCGGCGGCAAAGACGTTGGTGTACTGAAAGTCTCGATCTTGACCCGGAACGTCGTGCCATTCTGCAGAGGCATGGCCTTCTAGCGTCTTGGTGCCCTCAAACACGGGCTTGCTGGTGGGACTGCTGGAGAAGTTGGCAAACTCTCCGTAGCTGTAATAGTCAAGGCCTTTCTTTTTGCACGCATCCCAAAGGTAGCCGGCCGGAGATGCCGTCAGTCGCTCGTCGGCATCTGCTTCACCTCTTCCCGAATAGCTGGTGACCCAGGCTTTTTCAGTGAAGTTGGTCGCGTAGGCGGCGTTGCACCACTGGTGTCCATCTTGGCTCACTTCGCCGTTACAATAGGTGTTGTCTAAGAGCACAAACTGGTCACTTAAATTGTGCGCATTTGGGGTAACTGATTTTCCAAATAAGCAGAGATTGGGGTCTCCGTTACCCTTTGCAATATCGCCAAAAACTTGGTCGTAGGTGCGATTCTCCCGAATGATGTAGAGAACGTGTTTGATTTTTCGAAGGGCCAGCGCGCCTTCCTTCTTTAGGTTTTCGGCAACGTTCAGATCGGGTCTCGGTAAGTTGCTTCGGACTTGGGCGGTGTATCCTTTGAGTTGCGAATCCGTTGGAACATCCACAAACGAAATGTATCCCGTAAGTAGATTTCCAATGTATGGGTATCGTTTGCGGGGATCGGTTCCGGCGGGAGAATCTGGGAACCCTGCGTTAGCCGAGAAATTGATTCCCTTGCCGTTTCCCACAATCAGCCGTTTACCATCGGGCGTTACGGCGACCGACGTGGGGTACCAACCGGTGGGGATGAATCCTTTCACGCGAGAGCGGGATCCCGAAACATCGACCACCGCGATATCATTATTATCAGCGTTGGCAATGTAGAGTGATTTTCCGTCGGGGCTGACGGCCACGGCATCCGGGGTCGCTCCGGTCAGCGCTTTGGCATCGAGGCCCGTGCGGATTGTTTCGATGAGTTGGTTGTTTTTAACCACGGAGACGGTATTGCTGTTTGCATTTGCGGTGAAAATTCGGCCATCTTTCGCCCAGACTACTTCGTTTGGTTGATCCCCCAATCTTACGGTTGCGACCACTGCAAATTGAGCCGCGTTGATGATGGTTAGGGTGTTATCTCCAGAATTTGTGATGGCGAGAAGTTGACCGTCGGGAGACTTTGCAATTCCGTAGGGTCGGTATCCCAGTTTAAGGTCGCCGGATCGGGTGTATTTAGAATTTTCGCCCGACTTGCGCAAGCGAATCAACACATCGTGGTTGGTGTCAATCACAAAGAGATCTTTGCCTACGGCGGCAATCCCCGAAGTGTAGCGAGCACGGTCCGCGGGGGCGGGTCCGAGACTGATATTGGTTGGCTTGGTAAATCCTTCTCGGCTATATCCGACGGTCTTAACGGGCGATTGCCCGCCCCCAACGGCCAGGCGATCATTGCCAATCCAGTCTAATCCACCCCAGTCTGAGGCGAGATCAACGGACTTTACGATCTGCTCGGTTTGCAAGTCAACCAGCGTGAGTCCATGACCATGATGGCCGGCGGTGAGGGCCACCAATTGCGTACCGTCGGGGCTGAAAGTCAGCTTAAGCGGGAAGTCGCCTTGAAGTTTGAGTTGCCGACCGGCCGGGGTGAGCTTCCAACCGCTGGCCAAGGTGGTCGACCCATCAGCCTGGGTTGCATTGGGCAATTGAATGGAGCCATTTTGGGTCGCCACGACGGCGGCACTTGCCGCCACGAGAACCGGAACGGCCAAGGCCACCTTGATAGAAAGCTTCATGAAGTTACGATATCACGAAACTCCGCTCAATGTGTCGGGCTTAACCAAACCTTAACTGGCGAAGGGGAACTCGGAGCCTAAAAGCCCAGTAGGCAGGTTTCACGTTCCCATGGGTTCCGGGACATTTACGTTTAGTTAGGCCTCGACAGCGTGAATTTCATTGGCGGTCTGCGCCTCGTTTACGTTAGATCGATACACAAAAGACCAATGAAATGGGCCTAAAGATGCCTAACTAAATGTGTGTGTGGTGCCATGCCAGGATCGGTCAGCAACTAAGTTTGTTCCCCGGCAGGGGCAATAGATTCTAGCAACGGGCTTGTCCGGAAGAAAATATTTGACGGGCATTAACCCTCCCTTGTCCCGGCAGGGACTATCCCCGAATAGCCTGGCATAAGCTCTCGCGCCATGCCAGGGCAGTTGCGTCTTGGCTAGGTTCCCCGGCAGGGGCACCAGAACCTTTCAGTCAAGATATCGGGGATCGTATCAACACCCTGAAAAAACGGAATATGACGCCTGCCATTGGGATTCGACGGCTTCGCCGACCTGTTTGGATGTCAGGTTTTGTTGAGAATACGATGTGATCGCTCAAACTCATAAGTTGTAGGCATTTGGTAGATTCTGGTGCCCCTGCCGGGGAACCAAATTATTTGATGACCGAACCTGGCATGGCGCCCGAGCTTATGCCAGGCTACGGGGGGAAAGGCCCTGCCGGGACAAGGGAAGGCTATCCGATGTCAAACACCTTCTTCCTAATAAATCCGTGGTTAGATTCTAGTGCCTCTATCGGGGAACAAATTTATTTGCTGACCGATCTTGGCATCGCACCACATATACATTTAGTCCGGCATCTCTCGGCCCATTTCATCTTTTTGTGTACACATCTAACCGCAAGGAGGCGTAAACGGGCCATGCAATTCACCCTGTCGAGGCCTTACTAAACGTATATGACCCCCCGCTTCCGCAAGAGCATATGGCCCAGTGGTTGAGGGCAAGGCCCGCCGTTTGATGATCCAATGGGTGGGTCCAGGGATGCACCCTACTGGATAAGGGACCGGAACCCTAAAACTTCATCTGGGCTTGTAGGTACCCCCAGGTTTGGTCTTTCACGGTAGGTCCAACCAGCGTTCGGATGAATCGACCCGGTTGAAATAAACCTACCCCTCCCGAGAATGTCCATTCCTTATTTGGCTTCCACGATGATTCAAGGGAGAATTCTTGTCCAATATCAGTTCCAGAATGGCCAGTGGTATCAATGAGGGATTTGGCTCCGCTCTTTACAATCTGCAAACCGTTCGTGTACAAACCATCGGTTGCGTCATGCAGACCGTATCGGTGATATTCTGCCGAGAGGGTGACTCGCTTTAGTGGCATATAGCTGATACCGGTTGCCAGCTCCTGGAGGTTGGTTACCGAAAGCACGTCCATGATGCCGTAGTAGCCATGGAACGAACCAAAAAGGGGGTCAAAGGTTCGTCGCGTGCTTCCTGTAGACCCGCCGCTCGCAATGTTTCCGTCCACGTAAAATGTGCACTTTGCATTCAATGCTCGGCTTAACCGCGCCGTCCCGGCCCAAGCCCTCACCGGTTGCGTCCCCAATCGACCCAACTGCCCAATGCCTTCTACCGTTAGATCAGCAAATTTGAGCGGCTGTTTTAACAGGTGGCTAAACGTGTACAGGTCTTTTTTTGCATCCTTGGTCCCGTCGTAGGAGAACACCGCCATAGATTCACCGAGTCGCCAATTGTAAGATCCGCCCATAAATTTGGCGAATCGGCTCCCTCGCGACTGCACGGGTGCGGTTGCGGCAAAGATGTCCGCATTCTGGCAGCGCCATCTCAGCATGTCGAAATAGTTTCCGGTGGCACCGAAGTTGCCTTCATCAAAAAGTCGGTTTACGCCCTTGACAAATTGCTGGCGGCCCACCGTGACGGTACCGCCCATCGTTGAGGTGGTTAAATTGAACTCAATGACGTCGCTTCTGTCTTCGGAGTTATTGAGCTTTGGCGTTTGGTGGACGAGGTCTGCATACTGATACAGAAATCGTCCGCTCCACTTGTTTCCGTCGGTCACCGATGTACCGATTCGAAATCGATTGAAGAAATCCACCCGATTGTCTGACTTTGCTTCGTTGAAATCTTTTTCGATGCGGCGCTCGTAACGAACTCTCGAATCAAATAATGGCTTCCAGTGAAGGGAAGCCTGTTTCTGGACTTCAGGGGCGATAATTGCGATGGGAACTATGGGCATGTTAAGCGGCTAAAAGGTCGGTTTGGATCCGGGAAGACTTTTTACCGTAAATCCACTCAAAGAGTGGTGACGCCATCAGGGTAGTAACGATTGCCATCAAGACCATGATGGTGTAAAGCGTAGGGGTGATCACCTTCTGCTGAAGCCCAATATTAAGGATGATTAGTTCCATTAGGCCGCGCGCATTCATGAGGGTGCCTATGGTCCAAGCCTCACGCCAAGGTTCACCCGCCATTCTAGCGGCCAGCGCGCAAGCTACCCCCTTCCCAACAATTGCGGCCAAACAGGCGAGCCCGGCAATGATCCAGAGCGCGGGAGTGTTGAGCAGATCTAGCTTTGTATTAAGGCCGGAATAGATAAAGAAAAAGGGAAGGAATACTCCCACGGTTACGGATTCAAGCTTCGCCCGGATCTCGTGAACAAACGGCCCTCTGGGCATGGCGGCACCCACGATGAACGCACCAAATACGGCGTAGATTCCCAGTGCGTCCGTTACATAGGCGCCGGCAAAAAGGAACAGCATCGTAGTGACAAACGAGGCTTGTGAGAGACCACCGTCCCTAACTACCCACTCTCCAAGCCGGGAAAAGTAGGCCTTGCCCAACGTCATGACCAGGATCCCAAAGAGGATTCCCCCGCCAATCGCAAAAATTGCGTAGTTGATGTTGTGCTTACTTGAGGCCAGAACAATGGCTAAAACGGACCAAGCGGCCGCGTCGTCGGTTGCGCCCGCGCCAAGAGCCAGAGTTCCCATTGTGGTGCCCGCAATACCCCGCTCGTAAAGGATCCGGGCAAGCATGGGGAAGGCGGTGATACACATGGCGGCTCCCATGTAGAGGGCAGATTCGTTGATGCTGATACCGGGGGCAAAGAGGTCGGTTCTCCCCGCCGTGGCCATCGCAAGTACCACGCCCAGAATAAACGGCACCAGGATGCCGGCTACCGAAACCCCAATCGCTCCTTTGGCGCGGGAAGAAATCAGCTTCACGTCAAACTCCAGCCCGATCATAAACATGTAGATCACCAGGCCAATTTGGGCCACGGTATACAGAATAAACATCGAAGGGTGCTTGCTCGCCACTGCGGTGCCGTTAACTACGTAGTCCGTCTTAATCGGAAAGAGGTACCGCTGGGCGTCCGGGGCAAGCAAGCCAAAAAGCGACGGTCCGAGCATGACGCCGGTGACCATCTCCATAACCACCTGGGTCTGACCGAGGAATTTTTGCCCGATCCATCCCACTACTTTACAGGCGGAAAGAATGACAAGGAGCTGCAAAAGAAAGCGCAGCATGAGATCAACGTCGGTCATGGTTAACCATGATAGCAAACAATTCCAAAAAACGTGAATAGTTTATCAAGACAAAATTATCGTGATAAAACAAACCGGCAGAATTCCCCGTCAGTGATTAAAGCGAGATTCGACCGAAACTCTAGGAACGGATAGCTTCGAAACGAGCATGCGGTCACCAGAATTTCGCAAGCCAAGCCGACTCATATCACCATTGTTCAAAAGTGCATCAAGAATCTTGGCGTTATCAATCAACTTTGGCTTCGGATCTATGACGATGGGCAATTTCTGCAAGGAGGTCTAGTTGAGCATCAGAAAGTGCTGACTTGAGGTCCGAACGGATGACTACGGTTGGTGTACCCATGGTTTCGCCGATATTCCTAATGAACCTCAAATAATTTGGTTGGAGGTCCGCCATTGTGCCTGCCCACTCATCCCAATCCTTTCGGCCACGAGGCAAAACAATGAGATTGGGTTCTGCGGGCAGATAGCACTTGTCAAGATCGATGTTGGTGAATTCGGTGAAATCAAACTGCGCCTCTCTAAAGTCGCAGTCTCTCAATTCGTTGGGAGGAAACTTTCTCAAATTGGGGCGAGATGCTTGAAAAATAACCTGATCTAATTTTCCACGGAACGTGCAACCCTGAAACACGGCCGCGTAAAACTCCACTTTCTTTAATTCACAACAATCAAAGATGCAATTAGTATAGGTTTCGCAAGAGTGCGCAGATCCCCGCAGGTCACAGTGATCAAACACTATAGATGAATACTGATTGGGATTTTTGGGATCCAAGTGGTCGATTCCTCCGAATGCACAGTCTCTAAAATTAGATCCCTTAAATGTTGCGTCACTTAAAGATGAGTTCCAGAAGCCAGTGTCGCGGAAATTACATTTTTCAAAGAAACAATTGTGAATGGAGCAATCAAAGAAACCCGCATCTTGGAAATTACACCGATCGAAGTACAAACCATTCCGTGTCACTTTGGAAAAGTGGGTGCTGCCGGTTGTCTTCACCATGTCAATTCCTGACAGGGTGAAGCGAGATTCGACCGAAACTTTAGGAACGGATAGCTTCGACACCAGCAGTCGACCAGCAGCATTTGGTAATTCAAGCCGACTCATCTCACCATTGTTCAAAAGTGCATCAAGAATCTTGGCGTTATCAAGCATCTTTGGCTTTTTCCTAGGGTACAGCTAATGCGCTCAGCTTGCTACGTTTACTCGCTAGCTCCCAGATCAGCTTGACCGGTCCCCGATATTTTTTCACTCTTTCAGCATCGGCTCCGGGTCTCTATTCTTGTGGATTGAGACTTCTCCTTGAAGTGCGAAGGGGTCGGTTAGGTGAAACTTACCCGACCCAGATCTTGCAGAAAATCCGTTGCTGGATTACCCAAATCGTCCCTTGGACTTGTTTATATTCCGAACGATCACAAATAAGCTGATATGTACAGAGAATGCAAAAATAGTTAGCTGACCTGCCCCCCAGAATGAGGGGGATTGAAAATAGTAGAGTCTTCCATTAAGGAGACGCGATGAAGAAATCGAAGTTCAGTGAGGATCAGATCGTAAAGATTCTCCAAGAAGCTGCCGCTGGGCAGATTAGTCAGGCGGAGTTGTGCCGCAAGCATGGAATCAGT
>JBBQUZ010000057.1:0-24986 GCA_038212035.1 Fimbriimonadales bacterium | reverse complement strand
GGGCGGATGCGCTTCGCTTCTGGGTGCGATGGGATGCCTCACTTCCCTATTTGTCAAAAATCAGTTTCAGTTCCAATATGTTTTTGCCCACGCGGACGCAAACACGGAGCTTAAATATAAGATCGCGGGAGTTTGGACCGCTCAGCAAGGCAGCTTTTTACTCTGGGCCTGTACATCGGCCATTTTTGGCATTATCACGCTTAAGGGCACGGGAATTTATCGACGCTGGTACGGTATCACCTACTCGGCGTTCTTGGCCTCTTTGTGCGGCATTCTTTCTTACGAGACGCCGTTCAACTTGTTGAAAGATGTGCAAAGCGGAGGCAAAGTCTTTGTACCGCTCCACGGGGCCGGCATGACCCCCAGCCTGCAGAACTATTGGGTGGTGATTCACCCCCCCACGATCTTTACCGGTTTTGGTTCGCTCACCGTGATGTTTGCGTATGCGGTCGCCGCCATGATGACCGGCAACGCTACGGAGTGGATCAAAAAAGTACGGCCATGGACGCTCGTCTCAACGGCAATTCTCGGCCTCGGACTCTGCATGGGTGGCATGTGGGCGTACGAGACTCAGGGCTGGGGTGGATTCTGGGCATGGGACCCGGTAGAGAACGTAAGCTTTGTGCCGTGGCTCTTTACGGTTGCCCTGCTCCACGGCATCATCGTGCAAACGGTTAAACAAAAGTGGATTGGCGCCAACCTGATCCTGGGCGGCGTTCCGTTTCTTACCTTTGCTTACGGAACCTTGCTTACACGTTCTGGACTGTTAGACAAAGTCAGCGTGCATTCATTTGCATCGATGGATCAGTCTGCCTTACAGATTCTAAAGTTTTTCCTGATCACTTATTTTCTTGGCTTTGTCGGCTTATATATTTGGAAGGGTAGGGCGCTTTCGGCAACCAGCAAGCGGGCCCCAGAATCTGCCGAAGAGACGGAAGCTGCGGGCCTCAATCGGGAGTCGCTTTACCGTTCCGGCGTCTTGTTAATTTCCCTCCTCTCCACCGCGATTGCAATTGGCATGAGTTGGCCCTGGTTGTCGGCGATAACCGGCGGCAAATCGGCCGCGGTAGAAGAGCGGCTTTACCACCAAGTGGTGGTCTGGTTCTTTGTCCCGATTATGTTGCTGATGGCGGTGGCGCCCTTTGTGAGTTGGAGGGCTATGGGGCCTAAGGCCCTGTTCAATCGCCTGATGAACGTTCTCAGCATCTCCATCGGACTACTGGGATTCTCCGTAGTTTGGATTAAGAACCCCACCATGGGCGCCCATGTGGACCCGCTGGCCACCATTAACGGACCGTTTGGCAGTCGGCTCCCGTTACTGCCGTGGATGATGGTTCTCATCTTTCTGTGCATCTTCGTCTCGGTGGCCAACATCTGGCGAATTACCGAAGTTTATCGGCGAGCTCGAATGTCGGTCGGTGGATTTGTTGCGCACGCAGGACTCGCCATTCTCATGGCGGGCCTTATCATTTCGAGAGGGTTTGAGCAGAAGGAGCAGGTGTTTGTCCGCGACGGAAGTCCCGCTACTGCCCTTGGATACACGGTTAAGTTTGATGGCCTCACCCGCCAATCCATGGAAGATCGAGACGGCAAGGTTCGATTCATTGTTACGTCTCCCACCGGTGAGGCGTTTGTGGCACAGCCCGGTTTGTACTACTTCCCCGGGGACAACGGAGAACCCAAGCCGATGGTTTGGCCGCATGTAGAAAAACAGGCGTCGCATGACATCTACTTCTCCATGTCTCCTCCCGAAATTTACGCCTGGGCTCAGCCGGAGTCGTTTAAGCCGGGCGAGACACGAACCTTTGGGCAAGCTCCGGATGTCCCCATCACGGTTAAGTTTTCGGAGATGACTCACGAGGGTCAATTGGGGCAGGTCGGCACTAAGTTTGGGGCCAAGGTCACCGTTAGTTACGGCGGCAATACCTATTCTGCCGTGCCCAAGATGGTCATAGGCCCGGATGGCATGGACCGCGAGATGCCGCAGATTGGTCCGGACTACCGAATTGCGATGATTGGCATCAACGCGGCGGACAAGACAGCAAACCTACAATTGCTTTTTTCACCTCCCCTCTATCCAATTGAGTTCTTTTACAAGCCCATGACGGGCTTAGTTTGGCTGGGCACCGGTATTCTCACCTTGGGCGGGTTGCTATCTGCCTTTTCTCGCCGTGTGAGAGCCGTCCCGCTTCTAGAATCGGACGGCGAAGCCATTTCCCGGAAAGGACCGGAAGACGCAGAAGGATATGCGCCTATCCCAGCTACTTAAAGCCAAAATCCACCACGCTCACGTCTCTTACGCCAACCCCGATTACATTGGGAGCATCGAGATTGACCGCGCAATTATGGATCACGTCGGCATTGTGGACGGCGAATTGGTCCACGTCTGGGCCGTGGATACGATGAGCCGCATTCAAACCTACGCCTTTGCGGGTCCTGCGGGAGTCATCGGGCTCAACGGAGGCGCGGCGCGATATTTCAGCGCTGGAGACCGGATTGTCATCGCCGCATTCGATCTTTCCGACGAACCCCTCGCCCCTATCATGGTTCTGTTGGACGATGATAATCGCATCGTGAAAGACATCGAGCCGTTTTCAATTCTTGGGTGAATTTTGGGGCATGGAGGAGAAGGACCGAAAGCCCTTCTCCCCCGGTTTTTCCCAAAACTGGGGGAGAAGGGGTTGGATGAGGGGGAATTCCGGGGTTCAAAATGTCCCTTCCACAGCACCGCTTTCACTTACAAACTAGTAGGCAGGCGCACCCTCATCCCAGCCTTCTCTCTCAGATTTCGAGAGAAATCAGAAGGAGATGGAGCTGGAGGCTACTACTTTTGCCGGGTGGGCGACCAAGCCGTGGTTCTGCCGCCGATGGTTTCTCGGATGAGGGGCTCGCCGTCGATCTCGCCGGTACCGCTCTTTCCACCCCAGCGAGCGTGGAACAACCAATTTGCGGGGAAGCGATTATGGTCTGCCTCTACGGTCACCGCATGACCAACTATCGTCTGAATCTGCTCGTGGAGCAAAAGGGTTTCGTCTTGGGTAAGGGAAGCCCCAATCCGAGCGGGAGCAATTCCGGCGTGGTAAAGAACTTCATCCGCAAGGTAGTTCCCAATCCCCGCGAGGAAGCTTTGATCTAACAAAACGGCTTTAATCGGGGCCTTGCGCTTAACGACCATCCCGTGAAAAGTATCCGGGTCGGGAAGGTTGTTGTGCGCATCTGGCCCCAGGGCCACCACGCGGGGATCATGATCAAACGAATCCGTAGTCCAAATCCTGGCTAGACGACGACCGTCCACAAACGCCACCCGACGGCCGTCGGCTGTCTCCAGCCACAACTTAAGAAAGCGTGGTTTTTCGCCCAGAGGTGGGTCTTTGCGTGTCTCCCGATAGTGAACCCCCCGCTCGGCGCCTGGCGTTAGGTCTAGAATGGCCCCGGTCATCCCGAGGTGGCCCACAACCGCCCCGCCGGAATCCAGTTCCCACCCAAAATACTTTCCCTTTCGGCGAATCGCGGTCACCGTGTAGCCCATAAAGGCAGACTCAATGGTTGCCTCGGGTTGTCCCCGAAAGATGATTTCATCGGGTTGGGCTTGTGCGATTACAATTTTTCTTCCCACCAAGGCATCCGCCAAGAGACGGCAGGCGGTCTCCACTTCTGGTAACTCGGGCATTATCAGATTCTACGCGGTTCATCTTGTCACAACCGATGTCATCTGCAGAGTTCGGTGACAAACTTAGCGTATGAGCCTAAACGCGCCCCGAAGCAACTACGAACGAGGCATCCTTGAAGAAGCTGACCTATTGGCTGACCCCATCCAATTGCTATCGAATTGGCTAAACGAGGCGGAACTCGCCCGAGTAACCGAACCCACCGCAATGTGCCTCAGCACGGCGAGCTCAGATGGACAACCCCACGGGCGCATGGTTCTTTTGCGAGACCTCAGCCCCGCCGGACTTACATTCTTTTCCCACTGGAACGGGCCTAAAGGACAAGACCTTACGGCTAACCCCTTTGCCGCGGTGACCTTCTGGTGGGGAGAGTTAGAGCGGCAGGTGCGCGTTGAAGGACGGGTTCATGCGGTGGAATCCGCAGAATCTGACGCATACTTTGCCTCGCGGCCCCGAGAGAGCCAGCTGGCTTCAGCCGCGAGCCCGCAAAGCCAACCGGTTAGCAGTCGCGCGGAGCTGGAGCTACGAGTGAGCGATCTGGCCTCGATTTATCCCCATGACGTTCCCCGGCCCGAGAGTTGGGGCGGGTTTCGATTAGTTCCCGATTCATTTGAATTCTGGCAAGGGCGACCCGCGCGGCTCCACGATCGATTTGTGTATCGTTGTGATGGTTCCGACTGGACAATCCACCGAATTGCTCCATAACCTGATTCAAACGGCGCAATCTGAAGCCTCTCACGGGTGTAATAGACCCCATGTTGAACGGGGCGTCTCCTATCCCGGTAAAAGACCGCGCGCTCCTTATCGCATTTGTTTTCCTGTCCATTTCCACGATGGGTTTTCTTCAGCCCTTTGTGCCGCTGTACCTACAGAGTGCGGGGTTAGATAAACCCCAGATTGGATGGGTTCTCGGTCTAGGATCGGGTTTGGGGCTGCTAATGCAACCCGTTTGGGGACGGCTTTCTGATGTTGTTGATAGCCGCCGCCCGTTCATTGCACTCTGCGCACTAGGAACCGGTGCGGCATATCTCTCTTATCGCCAAGCATCCGGACCAATGATGTTTCTGCTCGTCACCGCCATCGGCGTGAACGGCACGATGTACCTCAACGGGGTCGGTGGAGTTCTCGTCGGACGGCTGGTGTCCCGGGCGCAAGGCGGGGCGGCATATGCCGGCTATCGCGTGTGGGGATCGGTGGGTTACATCTTGGTCACTCTGGTTACCGGGTTCTTGCTGAATCCCAGCGGCACCAAGTTAGACCGGGCCACGATGGATCGAGTGTTCTCGGTGGGTCCCTGGATGTTTATGATCATCGCAGTCCTCGCCTGGTTCCTTCCAGACCCCAAGCAAGCCGCGGCCCGGGGTGGGCCTCGAGAAAAAGCACCGCTTCCTCCAAATCTAAAATGGTTTCTTGGGTCGTATTTTTTGTACGTGTTTGCCCTTTACGGAGCGTCCAACTTCTTATCCCTGTACATGAAATCGGTGGGCGGAACCCCCATCTGGATCACCACGATGTTTGCGGGGGGAGTAGTTTGCGAAGTCTTGGTGATGCGGGTTTCGGGTCGCATTAGCGACAACTATGGTCGTCGCCCGTTGCTTGCTTTGACCTACATGCTGTTGCCCATGCGCCTGGCTCTCTATGTGCTCGCCGCCTCACCTCCGGGAGTGGTTGCCGTGCAAATTCTTCACGGGTTGAACTTTGGCGTCATGGGAGCGATTTCGATTGCGCTGGTGAACGACTTGGCGACCGACGCCACGAGGGGGCAAGCTCAGGCGAGGATGGCCATCATCGCCGGACTCGCATCCACGGTAGCCCCGATTGTATTCGGCCGAGTGGCCGACATCACCGGACTGCGATCCATGTTCTTGGTCGCCGCGGGGGTGGCGGTAGTGGCCTTTTTGGTGTTCCTATTCAAAGTCAAAGAAACCCACCCGGCCGGAAAGTCGATGGCGGAGCGCCTAGGCAATAACCGTTGGAGCTGGCTAGACACCCCGCCCGTTGGGCCGCACCGTGATTCCTAAACCCTCGCACCACCGGCTCGGAGCACCCAGCCGATGAGGATCACCACTAGGGCAATCGACGCAATCGCAATCGCCATCGTGCCATTTTTGTGTCCGGACTGTTGTGCTTTGATCGCGTAGTAAAGCCCGTATCCCGCCACAAACAGTCCGATACCGTGGAACACAAAGAAAAGCAGCACGCCTCCAACCGAACGCAGGATCACGCCCCAAATGATTCCCATGTCGTTTGAATCTGCCTGGGGTGCCATTCCGGGACTGGTCCTTGGGTACGCCGTGGGAGGTTGTTGCCAATTGCCGGCAGGTGGAACTGGTGCGACCACCGGGGGGAGTACCGCACCAAAAATTCCGGGAACGCTACTGGCCATTACGACTTGACCCGATAAGAAATCTTTGAGCATAGTTTGCGGGGTAAGCCGAGACTCATCCGCCCAGCTCTTGAGCGTAGCCACATCCACCGGCCCATATTCTTTTCCATCGACGGTAATGACCGAGTACTGCATGACGAGAGAACTATGACACCGTTGGGTTTCTGGCAACCACGTCTTTGCGCGTGAATGTTAGAAAACGTGATTTACTTGCCAACAACAAGGTGGCTCAGGGCTTAAGACGGCGATGCAAGTCACATTTGGCGATGATTACCGTTTGAGAACTCGCCAGAAGTTGCCAATCGATCACAAGATGGCGGGAACCGATCAAAGCTAACCGAAGAGATTGCCTCGAATATTTACCCGTTGCCCTATTTTTGAAGAGTGGAGAATCAAACCGCATCTGATCTGTCTCTTGGGCAGGGAGCCACGTAAGTTTGGCGGGCAGCTTAGATGCGGGCCCGGTGATGACCATCAGCTGCTTCCCCACCAATCGGTAAGTCGTGGTCACTTCTGCCTTTGAGCCCACAAACTGAGTCTCCACCAAAGCCTTGCCACCTTCCGTCACTCGGTAAATCACCATGCCGTCGCGAGGACTCCCTCCGTGCGTCACCAACCCCGCCCAAGTGCCTTCCAGACTCTTGAGATGATCAAAGGCACCGTCTGCAGGCCCACTAGCCAACGCAGGAAGGATGTTTAACAGGCAGGCGACCGCAACAAAGTTTGCTCTCATCTAAGGTCAAAGGTTACCAGTGCGTGCCCGGTTGTCGTAATGTGGCACGCGCGTGTCTCAATGACGGAGAAGAGGCCGAAAGCCCTTCGCCCCCGATTTCTCTCGAAATTGGGCGCGAAGGGTTGGGATGAGGGGGAATTCCGAGGTTCCAAAGCGTCCCTTCCACATCACCGCTTTCGGTGACAAACTAGTAGGCCGACGCACCCTCATCCCAGCCTTCTCCCTCAGATTTTTGGAAAAATCAGAAGTAGAAGGGGCCGGAAAGAATTGTGGCCCCCTGGGTTCTGAAGAACCGGGGGGCCGCGGGGAACCATTAAGCGGCTAGCTTAATAATCCATGTCTCCCATGCCGCCCATTCCGGGGGCGCCGCCGCCGCCTGCCTTCTTGGACTCTGGCTTCTCTACCACCAAGGTTTCGGTGGTGAGGACCAGGCCGGCGATGGAGGCCGCGTTCTGAATGGTGGATCGGGTGACCTTTGCGGGGTCTACGATGCCCGCCTTCACGAGGTCGACGATCTCACCGGTGACGGCGTTGAGGCCGAAACCAGGCTGGGAATCGCGTACTCGCTCTACGATTACGGAACCCTCAAGGCCCGCGTTTTTGGCGATTTGGCGAAGGGGCTCTTCAAGGGCGCGCTTCACGATCTGAAGACCGGTCAACTCGTCGCCCGTCAGGCCTTCGGCCGAAAGCGCCATGGCGGCTCGCAGGAGCGTGGTGCCGCCGCCGGGGACGATACCTTCGTCAACCGCCGCTCGGGTGGCCGAAAGAGCATCCTCGTATCGGTGCTTCTTCTCTTTGAGTTCGGTCTCGGTGCTGGCACCGACTTTGATGACGGCAACGCCGCCACTCAGTTTGGCCAATCTCTCTTGGAGCTTTTCTCGATCGTAGTTGCTGTCCGTCTTGTCGATCTGAGCCTTGATCTGGCTGATTCGGCCCATTACGTTCTCTTTGGTGCCGGCACCTTCGATGATTGTGGTCTCTTCCTTAGTGATCACAACCTTCTTAGCGGTACCCAGATCCGTCATGGCGACGTTCTCTAGCTTAACGCCGAGGTCCTCGCTGATGAACTTACCGTTGGTGAGAACGGCAATATCTTCCATCATCGCCTTTCGTCGGTCGCCAAAGCCCGGAGCCTTGACGGCGGCAATCTGAAGGACGCCGCGGATCTTATTGAGAACCACGGTGGCCAAAGCGTCGCCTTCGATATCTTCGGCGATCAAGAGGATCGGTCGTCGTGCGGCGGCGGCCTTTTCTAGGAACGGTAAGAAGTCCTGAGCGCTACTGATCTTTTTCTCGTGGATGAGAATCAAAGGATTCTCAAGCACGGTTTCCATGCGCTCGGGGTCCGTAACAAAGTACGGAGAAACGTATCCGCGGTCGAACTGCATGCCTTCGACGACATCCAGGGCGGTTTCGCGACCCTTTGACTCTTCGACGGTGATAACGCCATCTTTGCCGACCTTATCCATGGCCTCGGCAACCAGCTTTCCGATCTCCGCATCGTTGCCCGCGATGGTGGCAACAAACTCGACCTGCTCTTTGTCTTTGATGGGCTGGCTGGCCTTTTTGATCTCGGCGATCACGTTCTCTACCGCCTTATCAATACCGCGCTTTACCGCGATGGGGTTGCCACCGGCGGCCACGTATCGCAGGCCCTCGTTGACAATGGCTTGAGCCAAGACGGTGGCGGTGGTGGTACCGTCGCCGGCTACGTCGTTGGTTTTGGAGGCGACCTCTTTGCAGAGTTGTGCGCCCATGTTCTCGTACGGATCTTCGAGTTCGATCTCTTTGGCAACGGTCACGCCGTCCTTAGTGATCGTGGGGCTGCCCCATTTCTTGTCAAGGACGACATTTCGTCCGCGCGGTCCGAGGGTGACCTTCACCGCATCGGCAACCTTGTTAACGCCGCGCTCAAGGGCGCGTCGTGCGTTTTCATCGTAAAGTAAGTTTTTTGCTGCCATGTTGTTTTTTCCTTTTTTTTGGAGAGTTCGGGTTTGCTCGGAGTCGTTCGGATTCGTTCGGGTTAGCCGAGAAGGCGTTGACTTCTTTCGGTCGGATGAACTTTGGCGATGAGATTCGAAAGCATTGATCCCACCTTGGCCAAATCTCCAGCGACTGGGTCGTCAACGCTCATCAATCCAAGATCTGCATTCAGAATCAAGAGAGTTTCTAACTCATTAACTGATCCTTTAGCAATTCGCAGAAAGTGTGAGTAAGAACCGGTTGATCGCCTTCCATATCCTTCTGCGATATTGCAGGGGATTGAAACTGCGGCCCGCCTCATCTGGCTTGTTATTCCGAAGTTTTCTGACTTTGGAAAACCTTCGGTGAGTCGATAGGTGCATACGGCAATTTTTCGACTCGCCTGCCAAACCTCAAGATCCTTAAACCCCATTTCCAACCGCTAAAGCCCAAACTAACCCGAACCACTCCGAACCAACCCGAACTAAAAATCAGTTCAGAATCGCGTAAATCTGGTCTTCGTCAAGGATCGTGTAATCCTCGCCTTCTACCGTGACTTCGTTTCCACCGTACTTGCTGAATAAAACGCGGTCTCCAACTTTTACGGTCAGAGTATTGCGATCTCCGTTATCCAGAACTCGGCCGTTGCCGGTTGCGACGATTTTGCCTTCTTGGGGCTTCTTCTTGGCGGAATCGGGAAGGAAGATGCCGGAAGCGGTCTTCTCCTCCTGCTCCATAAGTTGCACGACGACCTTATCGCCGAGTGGCTTGATGCTTGCCATGTGTGTTCCTCCGTGTATTGATCAGAAATTAGCAGTCGCTAACCCTGACTGCTAATTGTGGACCTTGGAGGGAGCAAGAGTCAACGGATTTTGGCACTTTTCCAAGGAGAGTGCCAAAGATATAAAAATGTCAAATGCTTTGAAGGACGCACGCCTAGCGAACGTAGTGAATTTGAGGATCCGACAGCGAGTCCAAAAGCATCAGCGAAACGACGGGCAACGGCCGCATTTTTGCTACTTCGCGGGCTTCATCAAACGTGACCTCGCGCGTTACCATGCCACTCAGGTCAATCCAATCGGCAAATTTGTACGCCGCCGCTTCATCACTAAAGCAGGCCAAACCATGAATGGCTCCGTGGCAGTAGCAACCGTATCTATCTGAACGGGGGTGGTGGAGAACAAACACCCGATCTGGGAATTGGTTCTCTAACCCAAGTAATGGAGTCTCAACAGTGAAAGTCATGGTGCCTTGGTCATCTTATTGGCACACGGTGGGTTTAGAGAAGCGATTTCACTGCGACTATTCGAAATTGCGTGATACTCCGCATGACCACCCACTTCGGGACCTATCCGTTCCCAAGGACTCTGAATCCCGCCCCAAATAAGTCTCTTCTGGGACGTCCTCAGCCTCGGCGAAAAACCTAATAACACCGAAGACCTTGGGAAACCAAGCGTAGGCTAGCGCTAGCCAAGGTAAACTGCATTTCTAACCGGACGTAGCTCAATGGATAGAGCATCAGTCTTCGGAACTGAGGGTTGGGGGTTCGAGTCCCTTCGTCCGGGCCATTAAATCCCGCCCCTTTACGGGTGACAAACCCATCTTTCTCGCCGAAAAAGAAAAGAGATGGTGCTCACATTTCTGTTTGCGTACATTGCCTTTGCGATGGGATTTTACACGCTTTTGGTTCTTCGGGCTCCGATCATTGAAGACATGGACTCCAACGTGTTGCCAATTAGGAACCCAGAAGTGGTGGAACTATTCCCGGTTATCGAAGTTGAAACACTTTCGAACCAAAGCCGAAAGGCAGCCTAATTCACCAACAAATCAGATCAAGCTTTGTCAGGGGGAACGGCTACTGTCCCCTTTCGATCTAGCTTGCCCCAACCTTGCCGGGTTCCTTTTAAAGCTCGCCTAAACGACTTATACACCACTCCATACATAATTTGCCGATAGGCAAATCGCTGGAGGAATAGCCACCAGAGGGGCGTTGCCTTGGTTCGATCTAAGCGATATGCAACCAACCCAGCGACTAATTCTGCCAGGAAGAACACAGCGTAGAGGAACGCAATCTGTTGCAGGGCCTGCGAAGACCCCGGCACGGAAGAGTTTTCCTGCCCGCGATCGCCAACCCAACTGATCACAAAGAAGGTCAGAGCGAGAATGATTTGCAGGTCCACCAAGGGCGCAATGGCCTGGAAAATAATCTGAAACAGCCATAAAGACGGAAGCGCCAGCCAGCCAAACCAACCGTTATGTCCCACCGCGCGGCGATGCTTCCAAAGGCATTGCAGGGTGCCGTAAGCCCAGCGGAACCGCTGTTTAAAAAACGCACCAAACGTCTCAGGGGCCTCGGTGTAGGCAAAGGCATCCGGTTCGTTGGCAAGCCGGTAACCGGCGCGCCGAAGCCTCCAAGTGAGGTCCATGTCCTCGGCTAAGGTGTCGGTTTGGTAGGCACCCACCTCTACTACCGCAGAACGGCGCCAAGCGCCAATAGCTCCGGGCACTACGGTAATCGCATTAAGCAAGGCGTAGGCGCGGCGGTCAATATTCTGGCTCGTGGTGTATTCCACCGATTGCCACCGCGTGAGAATGTTCACCATGTTGCCCACCCTCACGTTTCCCGCCACCGCGCACACTTTATCGTCGGCAAAGTGCCTCACCAGTTTAGAAACCGCGTCGGGCGCCAACTGAGTGTCTGCATCGATGCAGAACAAAAATTCGGATCCGGCTTCAAGGAGTCCATTATTCAGCGCGGATGCCTTGCCGCCATTGGACTGCTTGATCACCCTTACGCGAGGGTCGCCCCGGTAGGCATCGTGCAACACCTTTGCGGTGCCGTCGGAGGAACCGTCATCCACAACAATTACCTCAGCCAACGGATAATCCGAGTCCAAAACGCTCTGCACCGTTTGGAGAATCACGGTCTCTTCATTGAATGCCGCGATCAGGGCGGTCACGGGGGGGCGGAAATCGGCAGAATAGATAAGCTTTCGTTGAAGGCGAGCCTGAATTATGGCGAGCGGGGTAACTAATGCGATTCGAGCCAATCCCAGACCGATCGCAGAAATAAAGGCTAAGGCGAGAATAGCCTCACCCGTGAATACAAAACCAAAAACCACTCGATCTGCCCAAACCAGCATTCGCTCTTGACCACTAATCGGCGGCATCACCTGATCGCGAGTTTTGCCCATCAACTTGCTGACCGACACAAATTCGAACCCCGCTTTCTGAAGTTTAGGGATAAAGATGTCCAGCGATTTGATCGTTTCATCACGATTCCCTCCCGCGTCGTGAAGGAGGAGAATGTTGCCTTCCGTGTTGGTTTGGCTCGCACTCAAGGTTTGATCAATGATTACCGATGCGATATCTTGGGCGGTCTTTGGCCGGGTTCCCCCGCCGGGCAGTGGAACCGATAAGTTCCAGTCTTGCGGGTCAATCTTCTCGCCCACCGTAACGTAGTTCATACGCGACGAGAGCGCAACGGGTCTTACTTCGTCCGCCGTGGAGGGTTCCGCATCGGCATTGAACGGAGGACGAAATAGGATGGTGCTGCGATCGAGAATCCCCTCCAACGCCCTTTGAGTTGCGTTGAGTTCCAACTCGGCTCGTCGTTCATTTACGGTGCCCATGTTGGGGTGGGTAAAGGAATGACTTCCTATTTCGTGTCCTTCATCAAAAATTCGGCGTACAAGGTTAGGATGCTCTTCGGCGTTTCTACCCACTACAAAGAAGGTTGCCGGCACATTAAGCCGCTTCAATGCATCCAAAACCTTGCCGGTATAAGCAGAATCTGGACCATCGTCAAAAGTAATTGCAAGTTTATTGTGTATATATCCGGACTGCTGGATCACGTAAGGGAGGGGAAAATCACGGTACCGAAAGCCGGTGATTAGACCCGTGCTTGCGTCTGTCTCCACGGTTCGACTTCCACGTTGAGGAGTGGCTACCACTTTAAGAATCTCACCGCGGCCCCGGCGATCAACTTCCTGCGGAAATTCTACACTTCGCAACTTTGCCGGATCTTTCGACGCATATCCGCGTCGCTTGTCAAAGAACGTCCAAATTCCTGGGTCTTCCGACCCGAGGGACCACAGGGCCATGCCGCGCATCGGCACCGATTCCGAAGCGATCCACTGGTTGTACGCGCTGGCCGCATCCAGAATCCAAACTTCATGCCGGTCGTCATTATCATCGCGATAGGTGAACGTTGAGTTCAAACTTGACGGTTCAAACTTAATGACATCAGCCGGATTTTCACCCACACGATAGCCCTTGGCCGCAGCAAGGGCCTCTTGATATGTAATCGCTTCGGCCCCCACAATTCCATGGGTCCAATCGTATGCATAGCTCCCTATCCCTAAGACCAATTTGTCAGCGGGAATCTTTCGGGCCGCCGTTCGGAGTACTTCTTGGCACCAATTGAATGAAGCAATTGGGCCAGGTTCACTTTCCTCTGAGTGCTCATCGTACGCCATCCACACCGCATAATCAACCTGCGGGAGAGCTGCTTCTAGGTCTAACGTGGACTGAACCTCCAGATCAATGCTGAGTTCAAGTCCAAGCGGTTGGAACTCATCCCTGAGCAACTTTAGAAAACCCGGAAGCTTGGCGGAATCGGAAGCGGACAGCTGCTCAAAGTCTAAGTTAAGGCCATCAAAGTTACGGTCTTTGAGCCATTTGGCGAGCCACTTTACCATAGCCACTTGGCTGTCTTTTGTCTCAAAGAGTTTGTGCACTCTGGCCGGGTCAAATAGGCCGTTTTCTCCATTGTTAAGCAACGGAGTAATACGTATCCCGTGCTCGCGGGCAAGTTTTATAACTTCCGCGTTTGTGGGGTTTGCACTTAAGTCAAAGTCCTGCTCATCAACAGAAAGGCCAGTTCTGCTCAGGTGAAGCCATTCGGGAATCACATGAGTGAGGGCCGAGACATAGGTTCTGAGGGAATTAATGCCGGTCTCTTGGTACGGCGCGTAGAAGGCCGCCACAATGCGGTTCACACTCTTAGGGGGATTTCGAAAGTGCGTTTTGGTCCGATCCACATCCGCCATGAGTTCCTTCCTGGCTTTTCCGGTGAGGGGTTGGCGCCTGTTTTTGGCATCCGGCATACCAGGAATCCAGTTTCCTCGTCGCGCGGATGCCTGCCCGGGAATCGCCGGGATCGCCAATAGGCTTAATACAAAGATCGTGGTCACTACGGCGGCGATGGCACTGAAAACCACGGCAATCCGAGAAAGCCTACGCGTTCGCTTGCCCTCAGGATCAAAAAAGATCGGCTGGTTATCCATGGATTTGTTCAGCACCTAGGTTTCGGAATGAATTCCGTTGTCACCAAAGGTAAGCCTAGAAGTTACACCCAGAAGCCCGTTTGAGGGGGGCCCACTTGGTATCAAAAGGCTTTTCGGGCTGGGCAGATAGCTTAGACATCAGGCGATTCATTTCTTCCAAAATGTCTTTTGAATATCCGGGCCACATCTTGGTGATTTTGCCGTCTGGCAAGATCAACGCAGAAAACACCGAGTTGGTTGCGCCAAAGGCATGGATGACCTTTTCCTTTGGGTCGGGAATCACGGGATACATGACACTCATTTGGCCCGACCATCGTTTGGCCTGAGTTTGATCTGCGTTGGTCACGCTAATAAACTCAATACTGCTTCCAAATCTCCGCTGAAGGTCGTGAAAAAGCGGTTCTGCGTCCACGCTACACGGGCAACCGTCCATCACAAAGTAAACAAACTGGGGCTTGTTTCCGTTGGGGGGCGCAATCTTAATGGACGTGCCATCGGTAGATTTGGCCACCGATTCTGGCGCTTGCTTGTCTGTCTTTGAGCCCGTGAGGGCCAGCATCTTCTCTGTTACAAGGTGCCGAGGCTGATCGATGATTGGCGAGTTCTCGATGACGTGCGGTCTCGAGGCCACTACAAACATTAATCCGCCTGCACTCGCCATGGCACAGCCTAACAATATCCTCACCGTGCGAAATCTCATTCCACCTCTAGTTTAGATGATCTAGGGAAGAGCGCTGAAAATCGTGAGGATCTCTCACAGAATTTCAGATCAGAATCAGGGCGTCAACTGGCTCTCCAAATGCCACATCCCGATCGTGGGGGAGGAGGGCAAGTGCCGTACACAGAGCGAGAGAACGCAGCCCGAAAGAACCTTGCTCCGCCACCGGAAATGCTTGTCCCTGAGAAATCTCCACCCGGACAAACTCTCCTCGACCATGCGCCAGATGCGTGTCCATGTACGCCGCCCGAGTCCACATGAGGGACGTGTTTGTTCGGCCAGAGAGTTGCGCAATGGCCTTACGCACCAAAGTCTGAAACCCCACAAACGAACTTGCCGGGTTGCCCGGTAGCCCAAACACCCAACTCTGAGCGTATTTCCCAAACAAAAGCGGCTTGCCCGGGCGAACCTTAAGACCATGAAAGATCACCTCACCGTGCTTACGCATCCAACTAGGAACGTAGTCAAAGTCACCTACCGAGACTCCGCCCGAAGTTATTACAATATCCGCGCTACCCACCTTGTGCATGGCCGCGCCTAAATCTTCCGGTTCGTCTAATACGTGAACCGCGCTAACTACTTGGGCACCCACGCTTTCCACCAGTCCGACCAGCATTGGCCCATTTGAATTTCTAATCTGATAGGGACCCAGGCCATCTCCGGCTACTTCATTGCCCGTAGTGATGATGGCCACGGTTACGGGTTGGAACACCTCGATCTCACCAATGCCCTGGCTCCCGAGTAGCCCCAGGGTCCCGGGATTTATGGGGTGCCCTTTCGCCAAAATCCGTTGTCCGCGTCCGAATTCAGAACCCACCATTCGGATAAATTGCCCAGGCAGATGTGATCCATTGAGTGTGATTTGGTTACCAGATCGAGTCACATCCTCTTGCATCACCACTCCAAAAGCTTCAGGGGGAGTAGGTGCGCCGGTCAAAATTCGTCGGCACTCACCGGGTAATAATGGCGGGCCTGGGTCACCGCCCGGCACACAGACGCCACTTATTTCAAGCAACCGATCCGGCCCGGCATCAGACTCCTGACCCAGAACATATCCATCCACGGAAGAATTGTTAAACCGGGGATTGGGTTCGGTTGATGCGATGTCCTCGGCAAGAATTCGGTTGAGACCGTTCGCAGAAGAGATTCGCTCCGATCGCCCGTGCGATTGGACAGATTCACTCACCAGAGATAGAGCTTCGGCATAGGATAGCAATGGGGCCACGGGCAAAGTATGCGCGCAAAGAACCGGTTTAAAAGTCACAATTCAAACCATGCGCAGTCTTCGGCCCCAGCTATTGTTGAGCCATCTCCTCCTGGTGCTTTTGATGGGGGTGGTAATGAGCGGAGTGATCACAAATTTTTCCTCGCTGGGCCAATCCATTGATAGAGTTTTGAGAGGAAACTTTCAAACCGTTTTGGCCAGCCAAGAATTGAATTCTGCACTTTTCCAACAGGAAACCTCCTGGGCGCTACTCGCCAACGGAAAGTCGTCCGATGCACGTGAGCAATACAACACAAGCCGAATTGCCTTTGATCAGGCATTTAGCATTGTTTCTTCATCGGCCCATTCCGGACAAGGTGTTCAGCTGGCCGGCGCAATGGGAACCGCTTGGATGCGGTACCGATCCGTTTCCGATACGACGATGGCTAAAAACAACTTTACGCTTCAGCCTGAGTTGGAAGCCGTTACCACCGAGGTCATCAAGCCCCTGCTCAAAGAGATGCATTTGCTGGCCCACCAGATTCTGATGTTGAATGAGGAACAGATCCTGGCTTACAACAACGATGCGCGTCAGGAGGCCTACGTAGATTCGAAGCGTGGTTTAGTGGTCACTGGGATTGCGGTTGTTATTGCCGTGCTGTTGGCCCTGAGAATGGTACGGATGGCCCTCACTCCCCTAGCTCAATTAACCGAACAAGCAAACCGAATTGGGTCGGGCAACTTGCAACCCGTTTCAATTACCCGCAAAGATGAAATTGGGCAACTTGGAGCGGCATTCAACGATATGGCGCAAAAACTCTCCGAAGCCCGGCGGATCGAATCTCGACGCCTTCAGCGAGCGGAAAGAATGTCGGATGCGGCCATAGACTCGCTTTATGATCCGGTCATCGTTATTGATTCGCATCAGCGAATCGTACACCTGAATCGGGCGGCCGAAGGTCTGTTTGGTCCGGCGCCCGTTTCTCCCCGGGTTCCGTTATCTGACCACGTGAAAGATCGCCGAATTCTCCGGGCGATTGATGATGCGGTGGATGACCAAAGAGTGACCGCATCGGAAGACGAGACGGGGTTGGTTCCCATTCATGTAGGAGGTTCAGAAAGGATTTATCGGATTCGGGCTACCCCGATGAAAGATGATGACGATAACCTTCTGGGCGGCGTGCTTGTACTTGACGATGTCACCCACTTGAGAACCCTAGACCGATTAAAGACCGAGTTTATTGGGGTGGCCTCGCACGAACTTCGCACCCCGGTCACGTCCCTTATGCTTTCGGTTGACCTCCTTAAAGATGGCGCCGTTGGCCAACTCACCCCGCCTCAGCGCCAGATAGTAGAAGCCCAGAGAGAAGACCTTGGGCGACTAGACAAGTTGATGCGCGATCTACTGGATGTCACCCGCCTAGAAGCGGGATCTTCCCCGCCCCGGCTTGAACTGATTTCCCCTTCGCTCTTGGTTAAGCGGCCGATGACGATGCTGAAACCATCGGCGGATGAAGCTCACGTCTCTCTCATTGACGAAGTAGACCCTTCCTTGCCTCAGGTGAGGGCAGACCAGGCGCAAATTGGGCGCGTGCTTAATAACTTAATGGCAAACGCGATCCGCCACACGCCGGCTGGCGGTACGGTCACCATCCGAGCAATCGCAGACGGGGATCATGTAACCTTTTCGGTGAAAGACACCGGGGAAGGAATTCCCCCGGAATACCGTGATCGAATTTTTGAACGATTCGTTCAGGTTCCCGGAGCGACTCAAGGCGGAGCCGGCTTAGGACTCTCAATCGCACAGAACATTGTAAAAGCACACGGCGGTCAAATGAGCGTAAACAGTGAAGTCGGAAAGGGCAGCACTTTTCGTTTTACATTGGCCGTAGATAAAATTGCAGAAGGCGAGGCATAAGCACTTGAGCGCACGAATACTTGTAATAGACGACGAAGCCAACATCCGCACGATGATTAAATTGGCTCTAGAGCACGTGGGGCACAAGGTGGATACCGCCACCGATGGCCCCGACGGTATCGCCAAATTTGGAGACGGTTCGCAATTTGACCTCGTCTTGTTAGATCAACGAATGCCCGGAATGGCCGGAATTGACGTTCAGAAGGCAATCTACAAGAAAAATCCCAAGGTCCGATTGATTTTCTTGACCGCATTCGGCACCATAGACCTCGCCTTGGAGGCCATTCAAGCCGGGGCTTCTGATTTCTTAAGAAAGCCCTTCACCGCGGACACATTGCGGAGTGCGGTTAAGTCTTCACTGGATAAGCCAGTGGAAACCCTGGGCGCAGTGCCGGTAGATATGGTCTGCCGAGAATTTACTCGCACCACCATTAATGGATTCCGATTTGAAATTGACCACGAGAGCCAAGATGACGAGCTTGGCGACCTTTCCTGCGTTTTTCAAGTTTCCCGTGCAGGTGAACCGGCAGTTCAAGTAACCGTAATATTGCCAGCTTATGTTATGGAACTGGTACGGGCTTACACCGATTGCGAGCAAGTTCCTGGTGGTCACCGCTTCTGGCAAGCGATGTGTGAGGAATCATTGGCTAACGCGTTGTGGCACAATGCTGAAGCACCGGAATCTCGAACGATTCACATTGATGACCTGTCTCCGGGGTTACAGCGCTGGCTGGACTCTATGATGACGGTTAGCCTTGCTGACTAGTCGTTGCACTCGGCTGGACTAAATTTATCCATGGCAGGCAAACACAAGGTTTTTCTCGGCTTTGCTCCGGGCGTCGGCAAGACGTTCGCAATGTTGGACGAAGCGCACCGCAGAAAAAAGCGCGGGCAGAACGTGGTTATCGGATTTGTCGATACCAAGGGCCGCATTTCCATCACGGAAGAAATTAGGGACATTGAAGTGGTACCGCCTCGTCAAGTGAAGAGCGGCGGTCACACTTATCTAGAGATGGATGCGGATGCCATTGTGAAACTGAAGCCAGACCTAGTGCTGGTGGATGATCTTGCCCACGCTAATGCTCCGGGGTCAACCCATCCCAAACGCTGGCAAGATATAGAGCAACTGCTTCAGGCCGGCATCAACGTGATATCCACGGTAAATGTCCAGCACTTAGAGAGTCTCAACGACAAAATTTTTGAGATGACGGCAGTTCGGGTTGACGATACTCTCCCCGACCAAGTGCTTCACGACGCGGAAGTTGAATACATTGACCTCACGCCCCGCGCCTTGATCAACCGCCTTCAGCGCGGCGATATCTTTGCGGACGGAGTGCTTGAGCCAAATGTAAAACCGTTTTTTGAAGAAGGCACCCTCACCGCCCTTCGCGAAATTGCCATGCGTGAAGCGGCCGGCGTGGTAGATGAAGAGCTTGAGGAATACCGTAAGGAAAAGCGAATTGAAAAACCCTGGGCGGCGCAAGATCGCATCATGATTTGCATAAGTCCCACGAGGTCTTCCCTTCGGCTTATTCGAAGGGGCTGGAGAATGGGGCAGCGAATGCACGGCGAAGTAGTTGCAGTCCACGTTGAGGATGGCTCCGTCACGTCCACAAAGGGTAAGAAAATTCTTCAAGACGACTTCTCGCTTGCCGAGCGACTTGGCATCAAAACCTACATGCTCAAGGGCGATTTGGCCGACGAGATTATAAAGTTTGCCAAGGAAAAGAGCATCACGCAGATTATTCTGGGCCACCCAGAACGATCTCGACTGCAGGAAATGCTGAAGCCTTCGATCCTCAGCGACCTCGCACGAGAGCTGCGAACGGTGGACATCATTGTGGTTGCCACGGAAACGGCGGCGGAAGCACCTCATTAATTGGGATCAAGGCCGGTAAACTCTTAGCTCATGTCCAGCCGCTTTGGCCACCTGTTCCAAATCTCTACGTGGGGTGAGTCACACGGCGGCGGCGTTGGCGTAGTGGTGGACGGATGCCCACCCCGACTGCCTTTAACGGTTGAGGATATTCAATTTGAACTGGATCGACGGCGTCCAGGCCAATCGAAAATTGTTACCCAACGTAAAGAGGCGGATTCGGTGGAAATCCTATCCGGAATTATTGACGGCCAGACCCTCGGAACCCCGATTGCCATGTTGGTTCGTAATTCTGACCAACGATCAAACGACTACGACGAAATGAAGTCGAAGTATCGACCTTCACACGCCGACTTTGCCTACGATCAAAAATACGGAATCCGCGCTTGGGCGGGCGGTGGAAGGGCCTCCGCGCGGGAAACAATCGGTCGCGTGGCCGCCGGCGCCATTGCCAAGAAATTCCTCCAGACCCTAGGAGTCGAGGTCGTTGCCTGGGTAGAAAAGGTCCACCATCTTACGGTGGCCGTTGACCCAACCACCGTGACCCTAGACGAAGTAGAAGCCAACATCATTCGTTGCCCAGACCCCGAGATGGCGGAGCGGATGATTGCGCACATCGAGGAAATCCGCAAAGCAGGCAACTCAATTGGAGGCATCATTGGTTGCGTGGCGCGGGGAGTGCCCGCCGGTTGGGGAGAACCCGTATTTGACAAACTAGAAGCCGATTTAGCCAAGGGAATTATGAGCCTGCCTGCTTGCAAAGGCTTCGAATTAGGATCGGGCTTTTCCCTTACTGATCACACCGGGTTGGATGTCAACGACGAATTTGTGGCCGATGACCTAGGCAACGTGACTACGCTGAGTAACCACAGTGGAGGCATTAATGGTGGCATTTCCAACGGAATGCCGATTGTGGTGAAAGCCGCATTTAAGCCGACCGCAACCATAATGAAAGATCAACGAACGGTGACCAGCGATCACCAAAATACAACGCTTCAAGGCAGAGGTCGTCACGACCCGTGTGTGTTACCCAGAGCCGTACCCATGGTGGAGGCCATGGTTGCGTTGGTATTAGCCGACCACGCCCTACGTCAGAGAGCCGTTGGTTAATAAACAACTGCCCCGTACACTTTACGTGGCATGATTTTCTTTGCAGATGAGCACGCCCGTTCCCATAATCGATAAACCGCGGATCTCCGCCCGAGCCCTCGACTTTTTTTATGGGTCGTTTCAGGCGCTCAAGAAGATCGAACTCGACGTGGCCCCCAACCGGGTGACCTCGCTGATCGGTCCGTCGGGCTGCGGCAAATCCACGTTTCTGCGTTGCATCAATCGTATGAATGATCTCATCGACGGTGCGCGAGTCGTGGGACGCGTTGAGCTAGATGGTCACAATATTTACGACGCAGACGTGGATCCGGTCGAGTTAAGAAAGCACGTGGGAATGGTCTTTCAGAAGCCAAACCCGTTTCCGATGTCTATTTACGACAACATTGCCTACGGCCCTCGTATCCACGGAGTCAAGCGACGCGCGGACTTGGATCGGGTGGTGGAAGAGTCCCTCCGCAAAGCCGCACTCTGGGATGAGGTAAAAGACAAGCTAAAACAGTCTGGACTCTCACTTTCCGGGGGTCAGCAGCAACGGCTATGCATTGCCCGCACCATGGCGGTAGATCCCCAGATCATCCTCATGGATGAACCCTGTTCGGCTTTGGACCCCATCGCCACGTCACGCATTGAAGACCTGATCTTTGAGCTAAAGAATCAGTACACGATCGTCATCGTGACCCACAACATGCAGCAAGCCCAACGCGCCAGCGACTACACGGCATTTTTCCTTAAAGGCGAGCTGATTGAGTTCAACACCACCCAGAGCATCTTCTTGTACCCCCAGAAAAAAGAAACCGAAGATTATATTTCTGGCCGGTTCGGGTGAGGCTGTTGGTTCGGAGGTTGGGAGGTCTTCGCATTTCGGGGTCGATCCCTCCAACTCATTACGTCAGCATGCGATAGTGGTTCGTCCATTGCGGGAGAGGGCAGGGTCCTATACATTTAGTTAAGCTCCTTTAGGCCCATATCATCGGTCTTGAGTGTATCAGCCTAACGTAAAGGAGGCGCAGGCCGCCACGGCAATTCACAGTGTCGAGGTCCAGTTGAACTTATATGACGTTCCGTTGTCCCGGCAGGGATTATCGATGACAAACATCTTGTTCCTAATGAATACGTGGTTAGCTTCTAGTGCCCCGGTCCGGGACCAAATTTGTTTGCTGACCGATCTGGCCATCGCACCACATATACATTTAGTCAGGCACCTTGCGGCCAATTTCATCGGTCGTTTGTGTCCAGATCTATCTACAAGGAGGCGCAGACAAGTAATTCAATTCACCCGGTCGCGGCCTAACTAAACGTATATGAGAGGGCAGGGTGAGGGTGAAGTCCGGTTTTTAAACTGTCCCTTCCACAAAAAGCCGAGTCAATGTGCTCGTCAATCCCGGGAGCCAAGGCTACCTTTTTGGGCTCTCAACACGCTACAACCTAGTAGGCCGACGACCCCCTCATCCCAACCCTTCTCCCCCAGTTTTGAGAAAACCTGGGGGAGAAGGGCTCTCAGAACCCTCGCCTGCGGCGGTGGTTCGTCCGCTGCGGGAGAGGGCAGGGTGCAATACTGTTTAGTTAGGCTCTTTTGGGGCCCATTTCATCGGTCTTGGGTGTGGCGATCTAATGTAAAAAAGGCGCATACCGCCAATTTAATTCGCCCCTTTCCATGCTTAACTAAACCGCATTGGGGCAGGGTGAGGGTGCATTCCGGTTCTTAACTGTCTCTTCCGCCAAAAGCCGAGTCAATGTACTCGGCAATCCCGGGAGCCAAAGCTACCATATTTCTTTGTACAAATCCGAACTTCCGAACCAACCCGAACCAACCCGAACAACCCGAACAAATTCCCTCTAATCCCCGATTTCGTGTTGCGTATGGACTCCCAACTGAACCGGTTCTGTGGGCATGATGAGCTCTCCGAACCAATCTAACCCCAGCCGTATCTTGATGCCGATGGTAGGCATTTTCATCAGGTAGACCGTCCGGTACATAAACCAACCCATGAAACCCGTGAGGTCGTAGCCAAACACGCAGGCGGCAGCAGAACGGCGACCAATCGCGGCGAAGGCACCCAGGACATGAAAGTCAAAATTCGCCGTGGGTTGTCCCGTAAGCTTAGCGACGACGTTTCGGGCGACCAGTGTGCCCTGCCGAGATGCGTTTTGCGCAGTTGGCGCATACAACTTTCCTTCTGCATTCAACACGGCGGCGCAATCTCCGATGGCCCACACGTTGGCCAACCCCTTCACCTGAAGGTCACGTTCGCATTCAATGTATCCGCGCTCATTGAGGGGCAACCCAGGAATATTTTTGAGCATGGGACTCGGCGAGATTCCGGCCGCCCAAACTACGGTGTGGGCGGGAATCTTGGTTCCGTCATTGAGTCCCGCAAATTCTGCACCTACTTCCACCACGCTAGCCCCGTTCACGTGAATTTCAATTCCCCGCTCCTGAAGGGTTTTAGACGCCCATGCCGAGAGCTTCTCGTCCACTGCGTTTAAAATCCGTTTGCTGTGCTCCACGAGCACAATTTTGATGTCCTCCGGATTCACATGATCATAGGCTCGGACCGCTTCCGTCATAAATGCGTGGTACTCACCGGCAAATTCAACCCCGGTGAAGTTTCCGCCTACCACCACCACGGTGAGGATTCGTCGACGAACGGCAGGGTCCATGTACGTATTCGCAAGTTCAAGGAGCATGATGGCGCGATCTCTGAGGAGCACGGCATCGGGAAGGGATTTCAATTCAAAGCCGTATTGCAACAGCCCCGGAAGGTTAGGGATTCTTGTCACTGATCCCGGTGACAAGACGAGGTGATCGTACGCCACCGTATCATCTTCATCTTTGCCACTAATGCGGTATCGAACTTCCTGATTTTGCAGGTCAACCGAAACGATATTCGCCATCCGAAAATCGCCGCGCTTCATAAACTTTCGGATGGGCACCACCACGTGCCTTGGTTCAATCGCACCGACTCCTGCTTCAATGAGCAGCGGATAGAACGTGAGAAAATTCCGGCGGTCGATTACGGTGAAATCGAATTTGTTTGACTTCTGAAGTTTGTGAAGCGTCTGGGCTGCGTATGCTCCCCCGAACCCCCCGCCGAGAACCACCACACGCGGACGTTTTGAATCTGACATTGGGGTGAGTGTACTGGATGGCTAGTTCGGGTTAGTCGGGAAATACGTTGGGGGTGGGGTGGGTTTGTTAAAACGCGCCCAACAATGGGTGCCGGAATATCCTGCTCTGCCTAGGCCGCAACCTCCCGTTGTGGGCAAAGGTCATCCTACGACTACCGGCTAGGCTGCGTGGACTAATTCGAACGGCCCCAGACTCCCCAAAGACCTAATCCCTAAAATCCAACACTAACGACTTATAAGTCCGACTGACTTCAAATCCGTGGCCACCGTAGAATTTAATCAAGGTGGTCCAGTCAATAATGCACTGCCTTACGCCTCGGTCTCGCAGGTTATCTAGGGCGGCGCCTAATAGCGCATTGCCTTCGCCTTTTCCGCGGCGGCTCTTGGAGACGCCTATCGGGCCAAGGCTCCCCCAAGACGGGCCAAGGTCTCCGCGCCAGACCGCTCCGCCAATGGGTGCTACGCTTCCTTCCCATTGAAGAAGGGCAAACCCATCCACCCCGCCTTGATCAAAGAATCCGAACACGCAAGAAGGGTCTGGCTCTTGGAGCACCTTAGACATGACATCGTAAGTCCACCGGCCCGGAAACTCTCGGCGGAGAAATGCTTCTAGGGCGGGCACATCAGCGTTGGTTACGGAGCGTAGCTCAAGTTCGGGCCTCGGAAACGGATTCACATAATCCTTTAAATCTCGCTCAAGATCCACTTGCTCGCCGCCCTCGGCAAAGCCTTCCACCATCAGAAAGTCAGAAAGTGTCCGGCACTCGGAGGGCAATCCAGGAAAAAAGTGGCGTGTGTCCTGACCAAAAACCAAGCGAATAGCTCCACGGTTTCGCAGGATCTTCTTGGTATCGGCTAAGAGGTCAACCCCCACGTTCGCATCACGAAAAGCAATGGCGGAAAGGTGGCTCTGATCGGGATCGGGGCCGCGAAACAGGGGCGCCGCCGATCTTTTCACGGAAACAAACCCGATGATCTCCCCATCGCTCATTTC
>JBBQUZ010000056.1:0-25403 GCA_038212035.1 Fimbriimonadales bacterium | reverse complement strand
ACAAAAACAATCTGTTGCGGCTTACCTATCGCCTTGCCGATGGGGGAAGTTTTGCGGGCGGAAAGAGCGGAGGCGGAGTAGCCCTGGGCGGTGCACGTGGAAGTGGCGGAGCCGCCGGCGGAGGGGCAGGCGGACGAAAGCAAGGCGGCGGATTCCCTGGCGGGGGCGGAAGGGTCCCTGGCGGTGGTGGAGGGTTTCCGGGCGGCGGAGGTGGGTTTCCCGGTAGCGGTGGTGGATTCCCAGGGGGTGGCGGATTTCCCGGTGGTGGTGGTAGGGGTCAGGGTGGCGCAGGTGGATTTCCGGGTGGCCGAGGTGGAGCGGACACGGCAGTTTCCCAAGGCATAAAGGTCATTCGAATGATTGTAACCACTTCCGATGGCCTGAAAAGTGAAGCCTACATTCCCGTCCAAACCAGCGTCAGTACCATTTCTAGTGCTTGGAGAAGCGTTTCCGTACCTCTTCAGTCCATCACGGGGTTTGATCGAACAAACAAGGTGATCAGTGCGATTGCTATTTCCGGCGACGCAACTTCCACGTTTTATGTGGGAGATCTCAGGGTGGTAAATGACAGTACGCCCATTCGGGGCGATGCAAACGTTCGCAAATTAAACTTGGCGCTTGGGGATGAGGTCGTCCTATCTGCCACGGGTTCTGGCGGCTCTAGTATCCTTAAGTATTCGTGGGATTTTGATGACCGAGACGGAATTCAAGTGGATGCAGAGGGCCGAACGATACGAAGAAAATTCCGAAAGCCCGGTACCTACACAATCACACTGACGATTAGTGACTACTACGGGCTTAAGCCTTCGTACTCTACAACCATTGAAGCTAGAGTCAATCCCTAGCAAACGATCGAGTAACCGAGAATGAAGCCTTAATTTTTTAGTCTCCGTTACTCGATGTTTCCCCATTTCGTGCTTTGTCGTTTTTTTTGAGTACTAGTCGTTAATGGCTACATCATTTACGTAGAAAAAGGCGTTATAGTAGTTATTAGACGCTTTTTAGGTCTAAAGATCGTCCAGTAAGATATATTAGTTGCGGGAGAACCGGAATAGGAAAAAAATGCGTGTAGCACTCTGTTGTAAAGAAGGTTTGTTCTCTGAGGCCCTAGCCAGCCTCCTCGACCACCACGGCAATTTTCAAGTCGTGGCCAACACCACTAGCCCCCGAACTTTAATTGCGTCTGCAAAAGAAGAAAGGGCCCAAGTTTTAGTTGTGGACTCATTCGAGCTTGACAAGAATGATCTTCAGTTCTTACTCGGCGCGAGAGCGTTTGGTGACTTCGTCATCGTCCTTATCGTAGGTGACGACGAGAGGGATTCGTACCTTGACACTCCCGTTGATCGAATTGTTTCTCGCCAGCAAAGCTCGGACTCTTTGTTCCATGCGCTCGCGGAGCTAGGCGGTAACGTCCGGGTATTCCGACCCTTCGTCCGAGAAGGCCGTAAGCCTTACGGTACTCCGGAAGACAATGCCCTATCGCGAAGAGAATACGAAGTGGCTCAACTCGTAGCTAAAGGGATGTCAAATCGCCGGATATCCCAGGTCACGGGCCTGCGCGAGCAGAGTATCAAGAATCTGGTGAGCGTGGTGATGAGAAAGCTTCGATGTGAGAACCGGGTTCAGGTTGCATTGCGCCTTACTCAAGACACTCCCATCGATAAATCGGCTTCCGCAGAGAACTAATCAGTAGCCATTAGGGCTCGTCCCCATGTAATCTGAGAGCGTGAGAGAACGGGTCTTAACCGCTATTCTACTGGCCAGTGTGACTCTGTCGGCACTGGTCAGTACCGCGTTTTGGCCGATGTTGCTTTTTGGAGGCGTGGTCATCGTTTTGGGTGGTCGTGAGGTGGCTCGTCTTCTCAAAGAGGAATCCCCGAGAGGATCTATCGTAGTCGGGTTGTTAACCTTTGGCTTGTTCTTCACCGCGTTTCAGCACCACGCAGCCCGACCCATCCTCATAGGACTTCCCCTCGTCATCACCCTCATTGGCATCTGCGCCACATACACGCTGGTGAAGTCTTCTAAGCAAAAATTCCCTTTGCCTCAATTGGGTTCCCTTTGGATTGTAGGCCCGGTGATTGCCCTCCTCCTGCTCCACCGATACAGATTGGGCGGTGGAGCCTTTCAACTTCAAAACACGGCCCTCATGGCTCTTATGCCCGTTTGGATTGGGGACATCACGGCGATTTTTATTGGTCGGCAATTTGGGAAGCATCTTCTTGCTCCCACTATCTCCCCCAAGAAGACAGTAGAAGGCGCCGTTGCTAATCTTCTAGCTTGCGTTGGCACTTCGGTTCTGGTTGGCAATTGGCTCGGGTTTGATTTGGCGCAATCCATGGCGTGCGGTTTGCTCTCGGGCACGGTTGGGCAAGTGGGCGACCTATTTGAAAGTCTTGTGAAACGTCATGCGGGCCTCAAGGACAGCGGTTCGCTACTTCCTGGCCACGGTGGCATCCTAGATCGTATTGATAGCCTCCTCTTTACGACCCCCTTTGTGGTGCTGATTCTAACCCGTTGGCGGTAGGTCAATTTGTTTCACGTGAAACATCGGCTGGTAAAATCCTTGTACCTTTCAAGACAGGAAAGGGAGGAGCCAGACATGAATGAATTCACGATGCCAACGCAATATAGTGCGTTGGAAACCGAGGGTAAGTGGTACGCCGCCTGGGAAGCAGCCGGCTTGTTTAAACCCGATGAATCCGGTTCAAAACCCATTTACTGCATCACTATCCCGCCACCCAACATCACCGGGTCTTTGCATATGGGCCATGCCCTCTGTTACCCCTTGCAAGACACGCTAGGCCGCTACCAAAGGCTCCAAGGCAAGAATGTTCTGATTCTGCCAGGGCAGGACCACGCAGGTATCGCTACGCAAAGTGTGGTGGACAAGCAGCTGAAGAAAGAAGGTAAAAGCGCCGCCGCCATCGGGCGAGAGAAGTTTGTTGAACGCGTATGGGAGTGGCGAAAAGAGTCGGGAGACACCATCCTTCACCAACTCCGATCTCTAGGTTGCGCCTTCGACTGGTCGCGCCTTCGGTTCACCCTGGATGAAGAATACGCAGATGCGGTTCTTAAGGTCTTCATCAACTGGTTTGATCGCGGGCTCATTTTTCGGGGCAAGCGGGTGGTGAACTGGGACCCCATTCTTCAAACCAGCGTTTCCGACATCGAAACTGAGCGCAAGACCGTTCGGGGAAAACTCTATTACGTTCGGTACCCCTTTGCAGATGGGTCCGGTGACGTGGTAATTGCTACCACTCGCCCAGAAACCATGCTGGCCGATGTGGCAGTTGCGGTTCATCCCAGCGATGCGCGCTACACGGGATTGGTTGGAAAGTATCTCATCCTCCCGTTGCTAAATCGAGACATTCCCCTCATAAGCGACATTTACCCTGATCCGGCTTTTGGTAGCGGCGCGGTGAAAATCACTCCTGCCCACGATGCCAACGACTATCAAGTGGGAATCCGACATGGATTGCCGATGCCGACAATTCTGGACGAGCGCGCAAGAATTATCCTTGAGGGCACTAAATATCACAGCCTCGATCGACTTGAGGCCCGAAAACAAGTAGTAGCCGATCTCGAAGAAGGCGGATTCCTCGTAAAGATCGAAGATCACGAGATCCCAATTCTCATCAGTGAGAGATCTGGTGAGGTCATCGAGCCGTTGCTCAGCGAGCAATGGTTTGTGGATCAGCCTAAGCTGGCCGAGCGCGTGATCCCTCACGTAAAGGCCGGTGACGTTAAATTCCATCCCCCTCGTTACGAACGCATTTTCCTTGATTGGTTGGAAAACATCCGCGAGTGGTGCATCAGTCGCCAACTCTGGTGGGGTCATCGTATTCCTATCTATTACACCGCCGATGGCACCCCTATCGCGGCGATGTCCCAAGCGGACGCGGAGCAAAAGTCGGGGCAGGCCATAGTGAGGCAAGACGAAGACGTTCTTGACACCTGGTTCAGCTCGGGTTTGTGGCCCTTTGCCACTCTAGGTTGGCCCCACGATTCTTCTGACCTCAAACGTTTTTATCCAACCAGTACGCTCATTACAGACCGCAATATCATCAATCTCTGGGTGGCCAGAATGATGATGATGGGCTACGACCTCACCGGGGAAAAGCCTTTCTCCGACGTGATCATCTACGCCACCGTACTCAGGGAAGACGGAAGGCGCATGAGTAAGAGCTTGGGTACGGGAATTGACCCGATGACCATTATCAGCACGATTGGTGCGGATGCCCTGCGCTACACACTGCTCAGCCAAACGGGGGAGAACCAAGACATCAAATACTCGGACCGCAAGACCGAGGAAGCCCGGAACTTTGCCAACAAAATTTGGAACGCAACGCGGTTTGTTCTACTCAATGTGGAATCGACTCCGGCAGAGCCAACCCAATTTGAAATCGTGGACCAATGGCTACTCAGCCGTCTCGCGGCCACCGAAAAGGAGGTTCGACGAGCCTACGACGAATTTGACCTGCAGTCTGCGTGCCAAGCACTGTACCGATTCTTCTGGAGCGAGATGTGCGACTGGTATATCGAAGTCACCAAGTCTAGATTGGCAAATCAAGAAACCAAAGCGGTACCGCAATGGGTGCTTCTCACCGCAATCAATGCGTTCCTCAAAATGATGCACCCCATCATGCCGCACATTACGGAGGAACTGTACAGTCACTTACCCCTTAAAGATAAGGCGGCCTTTATCATGGCGGAGGCGTGGCCGCAGATTCCTGACTCGTGGACCAATCCGCAGGCAGAATCCACGGTCGAACGTTGGTTCACGATCACGAGGGCTCTACGGGGCCTTAGAGCGGAAGTTGGCCTAGATGCCAAAAGCCAAATTCCATCGGTTCACTTTGTGGGTGACTTGCAGGGAGGTGACGCCGTGATCCAATCCCAAGCCCGGGCTTCCGCCTTGGTGCTTGGCGTGCCAACCGGTCCTAAATCTATTTCTACCACCATCGGGGGGGTTGACCTTTACCTGCCGATTGAGGGGCTGATCGATATGGAAAAGGAACTCGGCCGCCTGGGTCGCGAAGCGCAAAAGACCCGAGAGGATCTGGATAAACTTCAGTTGAGGCTCACCAATCCGCAATTTACAGAGCGCGCCAAACCCGAAGTGGTTGCGCGAGAAACCGAACTCGCCGCGGAACTACAAGATAAACTACAAAAGATTCAAATTCGAATTCAGCTATTCACCGGTTAGCCACGGTGAAAATGGCCATGGCTAATGGAAAACTTGATATCTCCGTTAAGGTCGGTTCTCAATATTGAGACTCCGGCCCTATCGAGACGGTTGACTACATCTCGATGGGGATGACCATAAGGATTATCCCGCCCGCATGAAAGAACCGCCCAGATCGGATGGACCGCCTTCACCCAAGTATCACCGGTCGCGGTTCGACTTCCGTGATGGCCTGCTTTAAGAACCTCTCCCGACCAATCCTCCTCCGTGGCCAGTCGCTCTTCTACGCTTACCGGCGCATCACCGGTGAAAACCGCCGTTGCCGTCTGATGCTGGAGTTTCAGACACATAGACCCATCATTGTCAATCGCCCCCGGAAACAGGTCTGGGCACCGAACTCTAATTTGGGTTCCGCCAACGCTCAAAGAACTTCGGCTCGGAAACCACCTCACGGCCTCCGGTTTAACCCGCCACTTGATTAGGTCGGCCAAAAGCTTGGGGTGGTCTTTAAATACGGCTGATATCCCCACCTGCGCCTCGGGATAAGCATCTAATATCGCCCCCGTGCCCCCCACGTGATCGGCGTCTGGGTGGGAGAGTAAGATTAAGTCAAGCCGCTCTACCCCCATCGCACGCAACCGGGGAACCACGATTTTCGCCCCCGCATCGGCCCCCCGACCGGCGGGACCCGCGTCCACTAAGATCGTACGGCCCGAGTCTTGGATCACCGCACAATCGCCTTGACCCACGGAAAGAAACGTGATCTGAGTAGAGGGGTTGTTAGGCCAAGCGCCTACGCATGCCCCACCTACGAATCCAACCACCGGCGGAATCAACCACTTAAGCTTCAACGGGTACTGGCCTCCAAGCCCAAAGCGCCAAAATCAACAACAAGAAAATTGCGTATCCCGAGAAATCAGGAACGCGTACCGCCGCTCCAGGGAGGCCGGCCATGGCCTGAACACTTGCCTTCATGAGTGTGACTACCGGGGAAATGCAGACTTGGATAAATGCTGTGGCCAGAGGGGCAGAAACCAGACTCAACATCCATGCTCCAAGGGCGCCCATCACAAGAAGAGGTATCACAAGCCCGATTAACAAGTTTGCCACGGGCGAGATCAGCGACACGGCCCCAAAGTGAAAAGCCACCAGAGGCATGGAGGCCAAAGTCGCCACCATTGTTCCCTGCACCATTTGCTTCGTTCGTTTAACAAATTTATTTGATTTTACTTCGCTGGTGCGAAAATTAACCATGCCTAAGGCACCAAAGGTTACGTAGGAGAGCTGAAGCCCCGGATCAAACACATCGCTTGGCCGCCAAAGGAGAACCCCCACCAAGCTCAAGGCCAGGGCAGACAGAAAATCGGGCTCGCGCCTTACCAGATAGGCGCTCATGGCTAGCATAGACATCACACACGCTCTGACAATGGGGGCATGAAGGCCAGTAGCCAGGGCGTACAGTGCCAATACTCCCCCTACCGCGCATATTAGGGCCAACCGGGGAACCGGGAGCCGGGTACCCAATCCAACGAGCGCCATCACGATGATGGTCACGTGAAATCCGGATGCGGACACCACATGAATCAGCCCCGTCTTTCTCAGATCGCCAGAAGTCTCTGCGTCCAGGAAACCCGAAACGTTGAAGCAGAGGGCATCCAACATCGCAGCCACCTCGGTTGGACAGTTCTGCCCGATAAAAGAGACAAAGCTCAAGCGGGTGGTGGTGGCAAAGTGAGCAAACACATTCCCCCGGCTTGTCACGGCTATCGAAGTGGGTGGAATCATAATTGACCCCGTGAGCCCATGCCACCTCGCCCAAGGCTCCAAGTGAATGGGCCACGGTCTTGCCATGCCCGATACGGCAAAGCCATCACCTAAAGAAATTTGGGTGGGACCAAAAATTGAGGCCATCCATTTTTTAGAATTCACCTCAATCTCAAAGGATGATCGACCTTCGCCCAAGGTGGGGACTGAAACCACCTGGGCAAAGCCAAACAAAGCTTGTCGATGCGATATCAGCTGAACCGGCACGGGTGCCATCAGAATCCCAACCCCGGCGGCGGCTACCACAATCCACCGAGCCCGATGGCAGGATAACCAAATCAAAAAGGCGATCAATATCGCAAAGTTCAACGGATATGCCACCAACGTAAGGCCAAGAAGCAATCCAAGCGCGGCCAGCACGATGGGTCGGCGATTAAGAGTCTCCAGCACGATTCCACCGCGCGAGACGCTTTGCCGCAATTTCCTTTATTGTCAGTGCTCGCTCCTCCGATTGGTCCAGCAGCTCCAAGGGTTCCAAGTCCTGGTTCTGGTTCTGGTTATCAGGCAGAGGTCTAACCCCAAACCGCAAGTCGGTAAACAAACCTCGCTCATGCGATCTGAGATCTAACCGCCTAAGAATTGTCTCTTTTTGCATACGCAACTCTTGGGCCCATGCAGAACCGGTCACGGCCACCCACACCGTTCCGCGAGAATACCGATCTGGGCAAGAACGAGTAGCTAAAGAAGCCCCTACTATGTCGACCCAATCTCGAAGAATCATCTGTGCACGTGCGGCTCGCAATGCTTCGGTTTGCTCTAAGGCCTTTGGAAGTAAATCGCCAAGGCGACTCATATTGGCCATAAAAAACCTTCCTTTACGGCAAAGACCTTTGCCGTACTCAGCACGCGAGGTCCGGCGGCTTCTGGCTCCGTGCATGTGAGAACGGCTTGACCAACATTCCTCAGCACAATCTCCACCAGCTTCTCCCGGCGGTGGGCATCCAAGTCAGACAGCATGTCATCTAATAACAACAACGGAGATTCCCCGCGAATTTCTCGACCCGCTTCCCACGTGGAAAGTTTAACCGCAATCGCGGCCGTTCTTTGCTGTCCTTGCGATCCAAACTTTCGCGCATCACGACCGTCGATCTCGATGCTCAGGTCATCTCGGTGCGGACCTATACTGGTGCCCCCACGGTGCACATCCTGAGCTCGACTTCTCGCTAGGTGGCCCAAGAGTTCTTCTGCGTCAGAGCCATCGTCGTGCGGGGTGTACATTATGGTTGTCCGCTCATCTTCACCCATTTGAGCGTGGTAGTCACTAACTTTTGGTGCTAAGACTTTAATATATGATTCGCGCATGTGCCGAAGTCCTGCGCCATGCTCGGCCAGCTGAGATTCCCAGGGAAGAAAGCTATCGTCACTTACAAACGATTCTCTCGATTCTCTCAAGAGAGCATTTCGTTGATCCAGCGCTCTCTTGTACCCAGCGAGCCTTCGTAAGTAATGCGGATAGAGTCCGCTGATTTCTAAATCAAGAAACAACCGGCGGTCTGTGGGTTCACCCTGAACAATGGAGAGGTCCGCAACGCTAATGCATACGCATGGCAATCGACCTAATAAGTCAGAAGCTCTCGGCAGGTCAAGGCCGTTCAGCCGACTGCGTTTACGTCCTCCTCGTTCTAAGCTCACGCCCAGCTTGGTTTCTGAATCTCGGAGAATTCCTTCCACCCTAAAACCAGGTGCCGTGTCCCTAATTGCTTCGGCATCGCGCTGACCACGTAACAGCCTCGAGGTACCCAACAAGTACAGCGCTTCCAACATATTGGTTTTGCCTTGCCCGTTGGGTCCGGTGAGCACGTTGAGTCCAGGGGCTAACTCAATCTCCGCTTCACCGTAATTCCTAAAATTTTCTAGTTGTAGACGATCAATAGAGATTCCCATAGAAAACTCAATAACATCCGTTGAGATTTCCCCACCTCTCTCTATAATCTCTAACTCTTTCATTACAATCTATTCTTATTATTAAGCCGAACGTTTTTGGGGAAAACCTATACACTCAGGTTAAGGCTAAGTTAACGATAGATTCAAAGGTCCTGGTATTTGGAGAGCCTGCTCGGTGGAAAACCACGTGGATAACCTCACCGGAATACAACACTTAGCCTTTAAATATCCACACATCTAAGGTCTCACACATTCATCCCCACGATTTCCACCGCGCAAGGGCACGTTTCTGCTGAGTTTCCCACCCGTCGAAACCGGTTCATAACAGTCCATGATCTCGGCCATATTTCATGACCACTGCCTCGGCCAAGTAGATGGGGTGAACATTGGCAAGAGCGGGAACTTTACGACGCTCGGCCACCGGTTCCCAAACTTCCCGAGTGAGTTTATTTTGCACGTGGGTCGGCAGTTCCGGAAAGCGATCGGCAAACCTTCTGAGGGCTACGTATTCTTCTTTTGTCATGCCCGCTAATTCACCAACAAACGGTTCTAGCGGATGAAAGTGATCAAGATGCGGAGCCACGGAAAAATTGGTTTCGGGACGTTTCTCATGGCAAACAATTGTGCCCGCCACCAAGTCGCCTATCCGCTGTGATTTCGCATTTGTGAACATGGCTACGAATCCCACAAAATAGGAACCTGGAAGCATATCGGCCGGGCGAATCAGATTGCGACCCAAGGCAGCCGAGAAGGTAACTGGCGTGCCGTCCACCATGCGCACGCGGATTCCCGTGGCTTTCTTTCCCAATGTCTGCCCGTTCCACAGCCCTTCTAGCACGGTGAAGTAGCCAAACGGAATCAGAACAGTGGCCGCACCAATGATAAGTTGCGCAAGTCCAGGGTCCAAGAGACCAATGGTAACCGATACGCCTACGACCACCGCCACCACCAATCCGGCCACTACCAGCAGATCAAGTAAGTGAGCCGTCACGCGACTACCCATCCCCGCCAAGCGAAATGTCAGAATGGTTTTTTCCGGACTGAGAAGCGCAAATTCCTCTTCCACGGTACGATTCTACTTTGATGGTCCCCACTCGGCGTTTTTGGTGGCTCGCCGCACTCGGAATTCCGCTTGCCGGAATTGTGGCTGAGCTTGGTTTTGCCGAATGGATCTTTGCGTATGACCTATTGCTGATCGCGGCAGCCATCGTGTCTGCCCGTTTAGCTCCCTCGGTAAAAGATTTAAAATTCGCCCGCGTTTTTGACGCGGTCCTGAGTGTAAGAACGGCCAACAAAATCACACTGATCCTAGAAAATGAAGGCATCGAGCCGATCGTTGGAAAACTCCGAGACGAAGCGCCGACCCAATACCACGCAGATCAGCGCGAGTTCAATCTTGCGATTCAACCGGGTCGCCAGGCTGTCTTTCAATACTTTCTTACGCCCGATGAACGGGGAAGCGAATCATTTAAGGGCACATTCCTGCGGTTGGCTTGCCCATTGGGTTTGGTGGAAAAATCCGTAAGACTACCGACGGAGGAATCCATTCGGGTGTATCCCAATGTGCTGGCCCTGCGTGAGTTTGACCTTCTGCGCCAACAGGGGCGGCTCAAAGAGCTGGGGATCCGCCGTTCTCGCACCCGGGGCTTGGGTTCTGACTTTGAATCCCTGCGCGACTACACCGAGGGCGACGACTTTCGAAAGATCGACTGGAAGGCCTCGGCCCGCCGGGCCAAGATGGTGGTGCGTCAATACGAGCAAGAGCGCAACCAGTGCGTGATCTTGGCCATTGATATGGGTCGGCACATGTTGGCAGAAGTAGATGGGGTCCGCAAACTCGACCATGTTCTCGATGCCATTCTCATGCTCGCCCACGCAGTGTCGGCGGCGGGAGACATGGTGGGCCTGCTGGTTTACGGAGATACGGTTCGGCGCTACATTCCGCCTAAGAAGGGACGCGCTCAGATCGGGGCGGTGATCGAGGCGTGCCATGACTTAGTGGCGGAACCGGTGGAATCGGATCCCATCGCCGCCTTTGCCTACCTATCCGCTCGGTGGAAACGCCGGTCGTTACTGGTCACGTTTACGGATTACGAAGACGAAGACCGGGCTCGAGAGCTGGCAACCGCGATGAGTTCGGTGTCTCGCCGGCATCTTTCGCTTCTGGTTCGGGTGACCGACCCTCGGATTGATGAGCTTTTATACGCGCCGCTGGTCAACACCGCCGCAATGTACCAACGCGCCGCCGCCACCATGCTCATGTCGGACCGCCGCCAAGCCATGGCCCTCCTCACGGGTGCCGGAATCAAAACCCTAGACGCCGAACCCCAAGACCTCGCCGCCAAGCTCGTGACGTATTATTTCACGGTCAAAGAAAAAAGTCTGCTTTGAAATTTGCCCGAGGGAATCGGCGGCCTCATGTACGTTTAGTTGAGCCTCGCCAGGGTGAGGGTGAATTCGGGCTCTTAACCGTCCCTTCCACAAAAAGAGGAGTCGAAGCCCGGGCGTCGAAGCCACCTTTTGGGTTCCCTGCGCGCTACAAGCCGGTCAGCATACGACCTCCTCATCCCAACCCTTCTCCCCCAATTTCGAGAGAAATCGGGGGAGAAGGGCTCAGAACCCTCGCCTGCGATGGTAGTTCGTCCATTGCGGGAGCGGGCAGGGTCATATCCATTTAGTTAGGCTCCTATAGGCCCATTTCATCGGTCTTGGGTGTATCGATCTAACGTAAACGGAGCACAGACCGCCAATGCAATTCACCCTGTCGAGGCCTAACTAAACGTATATGGGATGAAACCCTTCCCCTCCCTCGGCGCGTCTACTTCAGCAGGCAGGTGCGTAGGACATAGCCACAACCATGCGATATTCCACAACCCATTTGACGGTATTTATATTCACGACCGTTTTCGGCCTATTTGGATGTGCGAGCCAGTCTCCGACTCCGCCCCCAAATGTTGGCAAAGTGAATCTGCACCAAGTGCAAGATCAGGTCCGCACGGCCCTGGAAACGAGGGATGCAAAGGCCCTCTTTGCCCTCGTTTCCCAACCCGAGCAAACTGCCGGCCTTACCGAAGATATTCTAAAAAAATTCTTGGATGGCCCGTTCCGTGACCGCCTCGGCACCTTTACCCTTCGGCCCCGAGGGAAGCCCTTTACCGACGAACCCGCGAAGTTGGCATGGGAAGATATTTGGGCATCTCAGAGTGGCCGTTTGCTGGCCTCAGACTTCGAACTTAACCAAACCCCCGAAGGCCCCAAGTTTGTAAAACTTATGGAGCCCCTAGTCACAATGTATTTCACGAGCTTTGCCCCGGTGAAGACGGGCTTCACCCCCTTCAACATCACTAGGAAAATTTGGGCCAAGCAATCTAAACCGCCCCAGATAAATCCCCTGGTGAAGATTGGAATCAAGGGCATTTACTCCGGCGATCCGAGTCGAGCCGTATTTACGGAATGGGCCAGTTTTAGCGGAAGTTTTGGCGCGACACCCTAGAAATCTAAGCGTTAAGAACAGTCGGAACATCGCCGACCGCTGACTCATCCGGAAACGGTAGTTCTATACTTTGGCATGTCAAATCGCGCCGATGGGCCGCCATGCGTGGTCTTGCTCAGTGGAGGCTTGGATTCCGCTACGGTGGCGGCAATTGCCAAAGATCAAGGGTTTTTGGTCTACGCATTGACCGTACTATACGGCCAGCGTCATGCCACGGAGATAGATGCGGCCAAGCGAGTTTCTAAGGCACTCGGGGTGACGGAACATCGATTTGTGGGGGTTGAGTTGAATAAACTTGGCGGTTCTGCATTGACCGCTAATATTGAGGTTCCGAAGGATCGCGACGAGGCAACGATGGCGGGGGAAATTCCCGTCACCTATGTTCCCGCCCGCAACACCGTGATGCTGTCCATCGCCCTGGCTTATGCCGAGGTAGTGAAAGCGTTTGATATTTTTGTGGGGGTCAATGCGGTGGATTACAGCGGCTATCCGGACTGTCGACCGGAGTACTTGGCCGCGTTTCAGACTCTAGCCACCTTGGCTACCAAGGCCGGCGTGGAAGGATCACCCCTCCGGATTCATGCCCCCCTGATTGGCCTTGCCAAAGTTGAAATCATCCGGCTTGGACTGGGTCTGGGGGTTGACTACGGGCTCACGCATTCTTGTTATGACCCCAGTTTGGACGGGATGCCGTGCCGCAGATGCGACTCGTGTCTCATCCGCAGCAAGGCGTTTGCGGAGCTGGGGATGACGGACCCGGCATTGAACTGAATCAGTTTTTGTCACGTGCATCCCCCTAATTTGCAAAACCTGCCCTATTTTGCATGCACTCAGACTGCAATCGCTGGTCATGGTCGCCCAGCAGATGTTGCCTCACTATGATTCAAGACTCAGCGACCAAAATCTTTGGCTCTCGGCCCAGCGCTAGCCTCTTTAACAACTACGATCTCGGGGGATTCTTCGATGAAAAGTTCGAAGGTGCCTGCCCGCGTCCGCACTACCGAAGGTTGCACGACACGTTAGGGAAACTCACCGCCGCGGAATTCCGTGCGCGTTGTGAGCTTGCCGACCTTACGTTAGTCAATCAAGGCATATCATTCACGGTTTATGGAGACGCTCAGGGACTGGAAAACCGATTCCGGTTGACTTAGTTCGGCGCGTGATTCCGGGTACCGCATGGGCTGTCCTAGAACGCGGACTCACGCAGCGTGTGCGCGCACTCAACTTGTTTCTGCAAGACGTGTATCACGACGGATTGATTCTGCGCGATGGCATCGTGCCTCGGGATCTCACTGTTAACGCCCCCAACTACCGACGCAGCTTTGTAGGGGCCAACGTGCCCGGAAACATCTACATTCACATCTGCGGTACCGACCTCGCCCGCGATGCAGATGGCACCCATCGAGTTCTGCAGAACAACTGCCGAACGCGGCGCGATGACCCAAATGCGCCAAACTGAGCCAGATCCCGATTCGGTGGGAGGACCCATTGGTACTCACAGCTGGATTGCTGTGCTCAAGTCGGTCGGCGCGTTTGAAGCCTTTCGCAAGACATTTCGCCAAGGGGTCACTCCCGCAAGAGTGGCGCAGTTCCTGATTTTAAACCCGCAGTTTCCCGCCTCCGTGAGGCACTCCATCGGCCGCGTGGAAGGTTTCCTTTGCCGAGTGAGCTGGCCCCAGTAAATCCCGCAGAACGAGAGGTGGGAAGGTTGTACAACGACCTAAACTACCTTCGGGCGGAAGACACCATTGCCGATGGTCTTCACGAGTTTCTAGAGGACGCGCACGACCGTTACGAGAAAATTGGAGACGCTAACTCTCGGTTTGGCCTTATACGCGCGTCTTTAATTACGGCGAACCGGGTGGCGTGGTGCATCATTTTGCGATACGAGGCCCTCACGCCACCATGGAAATTGTGGTAACCGCACTGGTGGCAACACGGTTGACCAACCCATTGGATAACCTCAACTTGATGGTGGACGACTTTGACTTTTACGCCTTACCCACCACCCGCCAAGCCTACGCTGAATTTCTGGTTCCCAGCCTGTATGTCCCACTTCATGTCGATGCCAAAAACTGGGCTCAGAACCCTCGCCTGCGGCGGTGCATTTCCGATGCGGGAGAGGGCAGGGTCACATACGGTTATTTAGGTCTGGACAGGGTGAATTGCATTTGCGGTCTGCGCCTTTTTTACATTAGATCGATACACCCAAGACCGATGAAATGGGCCTACAGGAGCCTATCTAAATGTATATGAGTCGGCGGCCTACCCCATGCGCGGACTGTCGCCGTAAACAATCGTTAACTCACAAGTTCATGTTGCCGGACCAACCGCCAAGTAAACTGAACCGATGCCCAAATACCGCGTAGCCAAGACGTTCACGGTGGAGAGTGGGCACATGCTGAGTACGCATCCAGAGCGGTGCCGGTTTCCTCACGGGCACACCCGCATCATCGAAGTGGTAGTGGAGGGTGACCGGCTGAATCCCCAGGGCATGCTGGTGGATTTCAAGGCGCTGAAGCTGGCCCTAGAGCGGTACGTTGACCGCTACGACCACGCACTTGCCGTCAACTCTAACGACCCCGCTTACCAAGACCTCAAAGGCCGATTTCCCGATGAGGCGTTTGTGGTGTTTGACCAAGAAGAACCGACCACGGAACGCATAGCCCGTGACATTTACGACTACGCGTCGGAAATATTTGCCAAGGGCTATCAAGACGGTCCGTACCGGATAGAAAAGGGTCAGAACCGGGTGGTGAGAGTCCGAGTAGGAGAAACTCCTTCTAGCTGGGCTGAGTTCGGAGACTGACCGCCGTACAAATACGGGCTCAACGTCGCTATAATGCGGCATCATGTCGCCAGATTTGCGTAGCGTTACATGGCCAAACGGTGCCTCCATTGCCGTCTCGCTAATGTACGAGGGCGGCTATCCCGAGCACTTGCACACGGTGGCACCTTTACTAGATGTTCTCGAAATTAGGGCCACGTTTTTTCTCAGTCCACCCGCCGCACTCAAATCTCTCTCGAATTGGAAGACCATCGCCCAACGCGGACACGAAATAGGGAACGCTTGCCTGCACGGAGTTACTCTGAACGGTGAACTTCCCAATTGGACGCTAAGAACGGTAGAGCAAGATCTTTACATGACTCAGAACTTCCTAAGGGAAATGTTTCCTGGCCAATCGCCAGACAGTTTTCTTTATGAAGGACACTTTGCGGACTGCGCACAGGGTCCTTACCGCGAATTAATCGACGCGGAATTTGCTTACTCGGTCCATCAAGATTGGGGCCTGCGATTGCGAGACATGGACGAAGCCACGCGGTTTGGCGCCGTGGTGCAACCCGGTGTGGACCTCGAAAATATTCAGACCCCGTGGGCTGGCATTAGAATCGGGGAGATTGGGCCGGGTAAAGATCAGGTCTCGCCAGAGGTTCACGAACAGTATTTGCGGCTACTTACCACTTGCTCAAACTGGTGGATCGCCCCGGTCTCGGAGGTCGGACGCCACTTAAAGGCACACATTGAAAAATAGTCGTTACGCGTGGATCGCCATGGTCATCGTCTTGGGCGCGTGCGGCCTCTTAGGCTTTGGCATGTTACAGTTACAGCAGGCCAAATCGCACCGAATTCTTAGGATCAACCAGGCAAGCCCCGAGCTGCAGGCCGCGGTCCATAAGGCTCAGTCTTCTTTGCCCAACTTCATAAAAGAACTCAAGGCGGCGAATCCAGACGCGCGGTTTGCGATCAAGGGAACGTTTCCGACCGACGCAGGGAACGAGTACCTGTGGGTAAAAGACCCCACCATAAAGGGTTCTGTGTTTACCGGTACGCTAGATCAAGTGCCTATTGCACTAAAGACGTCATCCAAGGGGGACACCGTGCCGGTGAACCAAGCGGATGTGGTGGACTGGCTGATCAGAGATTCTGCCGGAAATCGGGGCGGATTTACGGAGCGAGTCTTAACAAAATAGGCCCACGATTCGCTGGGCTCGTCCGGGTAACTTATCAAAGCTTGGATTTTTTTCTTAACCTCGACGTTCACCTAAAGGAGTTGGTCGTTCAATACGGCCCGTGGGTTTATGGAATCATCTTTGCCATTGTCTTTGCCGAGACGGGCTTGGTAATTTTTCCGTTTCTTCCCGGAGATTCCTTGCTGTTTGCGGTTGGACTATTGGCACAATACCAAACGCTGAACATCTACATTCTGGTTCCGTTGGTGATTGGGGCTGCGCTAACCGGTGACATCACGAACTACCATATCGGAAAGAATTTTGGCCATTTGCTGTTTAAGAATCCCAAGTCAAAATTCTTCAAGCCGGAGAACTTAGCCAAGACCCACGAGTTCTTTGAAAAGCAAGGCGGTAAAACCATCATCCTGGCCCGCTTTGTGCCCATCGTGAGAACCTTTGCTCCCTTTGTGGCGGGGATGGGTGCCATGAGCTTTCGCTCTTTTCTCACCTACAGCATTTGCGGAGCCTCCCTATGGGTGCTCACCTGCATGATGGGCGGATACGTCTTGGGCAAGATTCCCGTGGTGAGACAGCACTTTGAGTTGGCCGCACTGGTAGTGGTGTTCTTCACGGTTGTGCCCATGATCATCGAATTCGTTCGGCATCGAAGTGCCAAAAAGGCGAAGCTGGCGGCCGCAGTGATTGCCGCCCAACGAGAAACGTCTGGTACAACCGGGAAAGAATGAAGACTTCGATCGGCACGACTACTTCCACTCCACTTGCGGTTGCCGTCACGAGAGGCGATGGGCTGGTGAGAGAATTGGGGTTAGTGAGCTTTGGTGCCGTACTTACCACTTTGCTCGCCCAGGTTTCCGTACCTTGGGAGCCCGTGCCGTTTACGTTGCAGACCATGGGAATGGCCGTAGCCGGACTCACCTTGGGCACCAAGCGCGGGGCGCTGTCTCAGTTGCTCTACCTCGGCCTTGGATCGGTGGGCCTTCCAGTCTTTGCGCTCGGTACCGGTGGGGTCGCTCGGTTGATCGGTCCGACTGGGGGTTACCTTGTCGCCTTTGTTCTCGTGGCGGGAATTTTGGGGTACTTGGCCGAGAGAGGATGGTCAAAGTCGGTGATCGGAACCGCTGCCGCCCTAGTCGCAGGGTTCACGCTCACGCTCGGATTAGGTTCCCTTTGGTTAAGTGCATTTATTGGCGGCACCGCGGCCGTTCAGCACGGCATTGTTCCGTTCCTTGTCCCCGAGGCGCTCAAAGCGGTTCTGGTCATGTTCGCACTTCCGCTCGCCTGGCGGTTCGGCCCTAAATCCGATCGCTAAGCTGGGCGGTTTGCTCTACTGGTCGCACCGTTACGGAGACATCCAGCCTCTCGGCGGCTTAACCCACGTAGATTCCTTTGGAGGGCGTTACGTCTCCGTAGTCTCACCCCCGGCATGGGTTGCCTGTTCGCCTCTGATACCGGAATCTTCACCACCGCAAAGGTATCCGCTCACGTCATATACGTTAGTTATGCCTCGACAAGGTGAATTGCATTGGCGGTCTGCGCCTCCTTTACGTTAGATCGATATACCCACGACGGATTAAAGGGGACCAAAGGAGAGCCTATCTAAATGCATATGAGGGTTTTAGCCTAGACCTTTTCGGTTGCGCCGAAACAGAATTTAACCGCTCTCGAATCAAGAACTGCCTATTTCATCAGCTCAACCGTTGTCTTTTCCAGCTTGGTGACCGTGCTTCTCAGCCGCCACACGCCAGCGATTCGAACCCAGGTGTCGTTGTACTCGTGGATGTGCACCAGAACTTGGTGTTCGTTAGTGATAGGGTCCACGGCGGGAGACTTGGACAGTTCTTCGCTCACTACGTTTGCCGTTGATCCGGCTACCTTGATGGATTTCATTCGCGTGGTGTACGCCGATGCAGGTTTATTTTCCGCTTTTCTTTTCCGTAGGCTCTGTTCGTACATCTTACGGGTGATCACCTTGCCCGTGAAAGTTTGCAGAGTGTAATCCGGAGTAAGGATGGCCAACACCTGATCTACGTTATTTGTGATAGTGGCAGAGGCCCATGACTTGTACTGCCGCTCAATCTGCGGACGGACCACCGGATCATCGGCGTGCGCCATCGAGAAAGCCAAGACCGAGGGGAGGAAAAAATAGATATTTAGGCGCATGGAACTTCTTCTTGTACGGTATGATTGCTTCCAATCAAGTTAGCTCGCCTTAAAAGCGCTTGGTTGGCCAGAATTTGGGTCAAAGGTCCCTGAGCCAAAAGCTCATGCTCGTCCGAAATCACGATGCCGGTGTCGGCAACCCTGGTCAGAGTCGGCAGGTTATGAGTGGCAATAATGATCGTTTTTCCCGCCTTATGAAGTCGGCCCAGGGTGTCAATTAGCCATTCCTGGGATCGGGGATCAAGGCCCAAGATGGGTTCGTCAAGGAGGAGCACCTCTGGGTTCATGCTTAAGACGCTGGCAATGGCAAGCTTGCGCTTCTCGCCCCCGCTCAATCGGAAGGGGGCTCGATCTAGGAGGTGGGTGATGCCCAGAAAATGGGCTACATCGTTGACTCTAAGTTGTACTTCCGCTTCATCAAGCCCCAGCTGTCGGGGAGCAAAGGCAATTTCATCGTATCCGGTTGCGTTGAACAATTGGGCGTCGGCATCCTGAAAAACAAAGCCCACTCTTTGCCGAAAATCCGCTTGGAATGTGGCATCGCCCAGGGTAGATTCTGAAAGAGGGGTGTACTCAAATCTCACCTGACCGGCATCGGCAAAGTAGAGTCCATTAAGAAGCCGCAATAACGTGGACTTTCCACTTCCGTTGGCACCTAAGATTGCTACCCTCGACCCACGATTGACGGAGAATGAGAGGTTAGAGACCGCCGGCGTTCCGTCGGGATAGGCATACGAGACGTTAACGAGGTCAAATAGCATGAGAGGGTTCTCCGAGGCTGAGGTCTTGCCAGCGCGCAGATTGAATCTGGGTTGGGGGCGGAGTCTTTAACAGAGTTCGAGAGGCCATCGCGAGGTGAGTCTCTTCAGAAAGAGCCAGACTCTTGGCAAAGAGGATTCCCGTTCCCGCACCGGCAAACTCCCGCGCCTGCTCCGCGGTTGCCGCGCCGACTTGGCGGCTTTTTCGGGCGGTGAGCATCTCTAGTTGAACGTCTAGCAATACAAACAAGTATCGGTAGGTGAGCGTGGTCCATTGCAATATCTGCATCGGCACCCCCAATTTTCGGAATGCCATGATCATCTGATCCCACCGAGTGGTGGTGGTGATGAGCTGGGTGATTGAAATTGCGCAAGCCATTCTCAGCAAGAGCAAAGCCGCGAATGCAACCCCAGGAACGGAAAACACCGTCCCGCCAATCGCCGGCCCCGGAGTGACCGCCCGCAAAGACATGGGGAGTGCGGCGGCAGAACCAAAGAGGATTAGACCACCGACCGTTCTCTTGGCGAACGTGCTAAAGGGAATCTGGCTCATGAAAGCTAATACAAACCCCACGGTGAGGAATCCCAAAAGCCAGGCGGATGTTGGGGCGAGAGCGGTGGCAATTAGCCCCACCCCAAGCCCAACCACTTTCCGTATCGGCGGCTGGCGCTGCATCCAACCGTCTAGCCGTGCGATTTTTTCCGAACGAATGGACATTTCTATGGAAGCTCTGAGGCAACTCACGGCGCCCTCAAACCAATCCTTCTTCGCCCGGATCTTGCCCGTAAGGGGCACATTAGCATGGTTCATCCAATCGGGAAGTTCCGAGGTTGGCGCGGGGCGGTTACTGATCTCGCTGGTTCTAACGCTCGTCTTTCCGACCAATCCTCGCGTAGCCAACGCAACCAGGCCGGCTCCCACAAAGGCCGATAAGAGATAGCCCACAATCTCCCAGGAATGTCCCGAGAGACCCGCAATTGCGTAGTCTGGCAACAACGGATGGATGATCTGCGGGGCCGACACCACGCCTTTCGGCGCGTAGCCAATCATGCCCTTAATGGTTTCTAGTTCCCATTCTCCCCAGGCATTGCCGCTGGCAAGAAGGCCCAGTGGAGTGAGGCAAAGACAAATTGCGAGTGGTCTCGCAAGTCGCATGGCGGTGGGGCGACGGGTTCGGCTGGCTTCTTTAAGGTCCGGGAAGTTACGCCATACGTAGGCAAGGGCACTCGCGGTGACCACTGCCTCGGCGGGTCCGGCAACCAACATGTGAATACTCACCATGGCCGGTACAGAGACGCTAAGTCCAAACGGAAAGTAAAGGGCGTGCCCCAACGCATCGTGCGCAAGCCACGGTTGAATTCCCAGGATGGTTCCCGCCGAAAGGGACGCGGCTACAATCCCGATGTATCCCGCAGCGGCGGCGGCAAATACGTTCCGATGGGTCAGCGAAGCCTGACCGCGAAGCAGGTGATAGACGCCGGAGCCCACAAAGGATGCCACGCAGGCCATGCTCAACGCATTTGCCCCAAAGCTAAGCACGCCGCCGTCGCCAAAGAACAACGCTTGAATGAGAAGAGTGAGAGATATCGCCAAGAGCGATGTCCAAGGTCCCAGTAGAATCGCCATAAACACGGTCCCCAACGCGTGCGCCGTGGTTCCTCCGATGGCGGGAAGGTTGAACATTTGCACCGCAAAGCTGAATGCGGCACCCATTGCCAAGAGCGGAGCTTGACGGGTGGTAATTTTTGCTCGCGTCTTCTTCGCCGCGATGATCCATAAGGGGACCATGACGGCGAAGGTAGCCGCTTGAGTAGAGGGTGATAGGTAGGCGTCGGGAATGTGCATGGCGCTGACTCTGAGCTTAGTTTGGAGGCGTGTCCAAGGGGAATCTCACCACGTGGTCAGGGAATTGGTCTAGTCTGGCTTTCCCCCACTTAGCGAACCGCGCGTGGGTGTCTGCATACACGTAGTTACCGCCTCCGGCGTGGCGGTTGTACTTGATCCACCCTTCATTCGGGCGGCTTCCGCTGCCCCAACGGACTAGCGCTCCTTCTCCTGACCAAGTGTCGTAGTCATCTTGGGGAATGTAATAGAATCCGCTGTTCGGATCGCTAAACCCTTCCGAGTTGCGCTCGCTGAACATGATGATGTTGGGATCCGCTAGGCCGGACAGAACGGATTCTGTAGCGAACCCAGACAGGGCACCCTCCACCGCGTAACGGCAGGATTTGTGGGTGAAGATGGAATTGAGCGCGTAGCTCCACATGGTGAGGTTTTGTTGCTCGGCCAAGCACTGTTCGCCCTTTGGTGATGCACCACATTCCTCGCCCAGGCCGGTAACGCCACCGTTGTAGCCATTAATATCCGTAACCAGATTCTTTGATTTAGCCGATCCGTCGGATGGACAGAATAACAGGGCGCGTGACTTTAAATAGGGCTGAAAGAAAACTGCCCAGGGCTTTTCGGCTTGACTGTTGCCAAATCCTCCGCCCACGCATCCGCTCACGTCGCCGGGAAGATCCTTCCGCAAGGTTCCGTCATCTAACACCCAGTCTTCGTGGTGATGATAAAGCGCATCATCGTTATCCGACATGTATAGATGAGCGGCAAGGCCTAGCTGTTGCTGATTAGAAAGGCAGCTGGCCTTCTTGGCCGCGTCTTTGGCTTGAGCAAAGACGGGAAAAAGGATGGCGGCGAGAATTGCAATAATGGCAATAACGACGAGGAGTTCTATAAGGGTGAAGGCTCTTCTCATTTTAATTCCTTAGAGATTTGGGCTCCCGGCAAAGCGGCCAGCGCGAACTCGGCTTGTTTTCCGACGGTTGTGGACCCCGATGGATCGAATTGGCGGGCTTGGCTTAACGATGTTCGCGCGGCTTCGGTCAACCCCGCCTTGGCCTGAATGAGACCGGCGTGGAGCCACAGGTGAGGGTCTAGCGTTCCGTAGGCAAGGGCTTGTTTTGAAGCCAACACGGCTTCGTGGAGCTGTCCGCGCTTGAAGCAGACCCAAGCAATGGTATCTAGGCCAAGAATATCTCGGCGAGATTGCAGATCTCGGAGCGCAGCTGCGTAGGCGCCATCTAGATCGCGGTTGTGATCCGCGCAGAACATGGCGTATTGGCGGTCTAATCGATGCCCGTGGGTGCCCGCTCCGCTGACGTTCCGGCCGCTGGAATCGTTAGAAGGCGTGCCCGCGAGCACGGCAACCTGAGCGTAGTGCCGTTCCGCCAACTCTCGGTGACCAAGGGCAAGTTCGGCGTCTCCGAGCAATCCCTCAACGTCGGCCATCGGCGCGACCAGTTGGGTCATTGCCCCGTAATGGAGCACGTCGGTCGTTCTCTCTTGAATGGCGCAGAGACGGGTCATGCCCGCGAGCGCTCTGTAGTCACGAGGGTAAAGGTCTAGGTCGGTCTTGAATTCGGTTTCCGCTTCGGACCATCGCCCGGCATTGGCAAGGGTGACGGCAACTCTTCCGTGAAACCAGGCGAGCGTGCGAGCATCCACCCCAGAACTGAGGTCGGCTTCCGCCACGCTCTGCTTAGCGAGTCTAATTGCCGCATCGGGCTTTCCGTGGAGTTCTAAAATTCGGGCGGAAATCAGCCGTCCGGTGGGGGTTTCAAAGGCAGGGGAGTGTGCCCGGATAACCGTTTCTGCATCGGCGTATCTGCCCACCTCAATCAGGACCTCCGCGCGTTGCTGAATCGCCCGGGAATTTTCTGGCTCTATCTTAAGCGCGTTTTCGGTCTCGGTAAGGGCGTCCGCAAATCTGTGTTGTTGAAGAAATGCTTGTACCAGGGCGGTGGCGGATGCGGCGTTGGAGACCTGTCTTAGGGAAAGTGATCGTCTTGCGGCCGCTTCTGCTTTCTGCGCGGCTTCGGTGGAATCAGATTCGCTCGCTCGGCTTAGGTAAGCGGAAGATAGCATTCGCCAGCCAATGGGTCCGCCCGGGTCTCGCTGGACTCTTTTCTGGTGGAATTCGATTTCTCGATCAATTTGACCGGCGTCGTACGGCATATGATCGGCACCAAGGGGAGGCGTGCTCGCTCGCGCTTGGTAGAGGTGGGCAACAAGGGCCCAGCCAACAGAAATGGTGAGGGCGGCGGCAATGCTCTGGGTTCGTAGTTGCATGGCGGGGGTTCTCAAACTAAAACTTAAGGGGGTAGCGGGGGCCGAAACATCCCTCCAAGGGATGTTTACTTGTCGGGATGTCTCGGCGGGTTCTTTCTCTCGTCCTTTCTTTGTATGTGCCTTAGCGAGGAGAGCCAAGGTAGGGGAAGTAGCTGGTGAAGTGCTTTCCGCCTGCACCGACGTGGTCGGAGGTCAGGCTAGGAATGTCGTGGCCATCGGCGGGGGCAAGTCCCAAGTCCGAGATACCAGTTCCAAACACCACGTATAGGGAAAGATCCACTACGTCGTCGGTGAGCTTTCGACCGCCAAAGGTGCCGCCGGTAGCGCCGCCGGTTTCTTCGCCGAGGTAAGCCGCGCCCACTCCGTCGAGGTCAGCCTTTAGCACGTCGGGAACGACAACCGCTTCGATAACATCCTTGATCGCTCGTGAGCGACCGGCCGGATAGGTAAGGAAGCTCTCCACATCGTTCTTCAACTGCATTGGGTCATTGGTTGGGCTGTCTTCGTCGTTGACCTTGTGCCGGTTGTTGGCAACCGTCGCAAAGACTTCGTTGACAACCGGCTTAGCCAACCGATCCACCTGCACGAACTGATCTCCCTGCTTTACGCTGGTGGTGCACCACAGACCGATCGGTCGGTGAGTGAACCCTCCACGAACGGGCATGATGTCTGACTTAGGCAGTTCCACCACGATGGAGAGAACGTTGTAGCCGCCATTGGACAAGAAATCTACGGCCTGACCTTCGGGTCTCCAACTGGTCTGCTGCGGCTGGTTGGGGTTAGCAATATTCGTTCCGGTGATGGAGCTGGCTCGATCGGGGAAGATATTAAAGAACTGCTCCAGGTCAAAGAAGAAAGAATCTTCTCTGGCGCCGGCAAACATTCGGTATCCGCCTTGATTGATCACGCGGTTGGTGCTTCCAATTCTTCCGAAATAAGACTGGAGGCTCTTACTTCCGGTCAATTTGGGCTTTACCGGCCCCACTACGGTGTACTGTTGGTTGCCTGGCTTTCCGGAGAAGGTGACCTGAATGACTTTATCTTCTATATAGTCACCGTCGGTATCGATTTTAAACTGATACAGAACGTTGGGGTCAAAGCCCACCATTCCGCCCATGCCCGGTCCGATGAGCGGGTGAACGTTCATGGCGAGGACCACGTTGTTTTTGTTAGTGGGGCTTGGGAACATGTATACGTCGGTAAGGTCGGTGCCTGGGCTGGCAAAAATCTCTGGGGTATCTGCATGGTCTGAGGCATGAGTAGTGGAAATGAACGCGATGGGCGCAGCAATTGCCGCGAGCGCCACCAGCGTTGCCTTCTTTGCGAAAGATGTCATTTTGGATCTCCTATTGGCAAACATCGGCGGATACCGCGTGGGTTTGTCCAATGAAGATCGTAACGGCAACGGCCTTATCGTTGGGCCATTTCAATCCCCATGATCAGAAGATGATCGGAAAATGAGCGGACATAGAGCAATCCACCGTGACCGATCCCATTTCAGTCTGAAGGTGATGATTCAGGTTCCGGTGTCCGGATGCCATGCATTCTGGGAGCTTGGGGGGAGGCGAAACGTCGATTACCACGGTCAGCCAAAGATTAACCGCTCGACCATCTGGCCGCAGCACGAGAATGTCGAGCGGGGTGTGGTCGGCCTGCCATCTTGCGTTCGGACCCTCAGCCTCACGCCGATGAATCAATTCGTAAGATTCCCCATACGCTTTGCTACCTTCATGGGCAAGTGTGAGCAGGTCGGCGGGCAAACAGGAAACCGTTCGATAGGCGACCCAATAGCTGGGAGGATCCTCACCGGTGTCTTTAACGAGGCGCCGCACTTGGCGGCAAATGACTGAGATGGGGAGCGGGGGTTTTTGAAGCGCCAGACCTTCAATCGCTTCCCGCAACCGAGCAGAGACTGCTCTCGGCTCTCCCTTGTCAGTGCGATTCTTTCTGCCAAGTCCGACTAGACCAAACTCATGGTAGAGCCCAACCCAACGT
>JBBQUZ010000055.1:0-25857 GCA_038212035.1 Fimbriimonadales bacterium | reverse complement strand
CTTGAGAATCTCTCGGGAAGTGCACAGGATTTTGAGGTTAGGGTTTAAAGTCAGGAGCTCGATCACGGCCTCGGCGGCCGATTCAATGAACTGTTCTAGGTTGTCAAGAATCAGGATTAGCGGCTTAGAAATCGTGGTCAGGTAAGCCTTGACCACGTCTTTTCGGGTGGCCCCGTCAGATTCCCGAAGTTGAAAGCCGTCCATGAGAGCAGAAATCAGCATCTGTTCTGAGTCCGCCGCCGACAGCGGAATGAATAGTAGGTCCTGCAGTACCTGCTCCGACCTTCTGATCGCGTGGCCAGCTTCAGTCACCAAGCGGGTTTTTCCCATGCCGCCCATTCCGGTGACGGTGAGGAGCTGGCGGGGACCAGATGCCCATTCAACAATGCGCTCTAGTTCTTGCGTGCGGCCAAAAAACTGGGTGAGATACAGCGGAAGACGTCGGTCTCCAAATCCATGGTCAGGAGTTGGACTCTTCGCGATCACTGGCCCTTTAGGTTGCAGGCCCTCGCTCGACCCGGGAGGACGTGACGCAGAGATTCGAGAAAGTTTGTCCCTGAGTTGCTCGGTATCTAATGCGGGAGGACTTCCGAACTCCTGGGTGTATGAGTCAACAAATGCGTTAAGCGTGGTTAGGGCCAGTTGGCCGCGACCACATTGGGCCATGGCTAAGGTCAGGAACCAAACCGCTTGCGGGTCAAATGGGTCCGTCTCATTCCACCTTTGGGCCAGTAACAATGTTTCCAGGGGAGCGCCAGACGCGGCGGTTATTTCGGTTTCGTGAGAAATCGCTTGGAGAAATTGGTTTTTGAGGTCATCACGAGAACGGGCGATCCATTCGTCGTGCAGGTCTGGCATCAAGTCGCCGGAATATTGGCCGATGGCACAGACAAAGTCGCGCTGCTTCATCGCGGTCTGAAATTGCCAGACATCAGAATCCATTAAGGATTTGTTTAGCTTAATCTGGGTTCGGGTGGACTCCAGCACCGATGGACCGGTCAAATCGGTTTGCAAAACCCTACGCAATACGCTAAGGGCATTGCGCAAACTCGCAGTGCCTTTCCCCTCGGGTAGGCCCGGCCAAATGGCCTCGGCCACGGTTTCTCGAGGTTGCCAGCCCGGGTGCAGAATGAGAAAGGTCAGAAGTGCCGCAATCCGTTGCGTGGGCACTCGGTCACTCGCCACATCGCCATTGACCACCCGGACCCCCGCAAAGACGTTCACCTCAAGCCGCGACTGCCGCATAGAACATTTTATTATCACACGCAACGTGCCAAGGCATCGCTGCAGGCGAGGGTTCTGAAGGCCCTTCTCCCCCGATTTCTCTCGAAACTGGGGGAGAAGGGTTGGGATGAGGGGGTCGGCGGCTGATCAGTTCGTAGTGCGCCGAGGACCCAAAAACCTATTTGGCTCTTCGTCATTCGGAGTGGCATTGGGTTATCTACTTGGGTGGATGCTACTGAAGCCTTCTAGATTGCGCTTGGTATAGCTTCTGCTCTTTCCATTTATCGGGTTGAGCGCGGCTCTCGAGCGATTTTGTTTCCGATTACAACCTCCCGCCGCGGCACGGATATCCGCGGTCTACACGCTTCGCGTACTTTTATTCCAAGAAACCTTTAGACTCCACCGCGCCTTCGAAGCCACCAACAACAAAGCCAGAAGATATAGAAACCCAGACAGGCTAATTGCACCAGCCTCGAAGTCGGGGTGCAGACTACCGATTTCCCTAGCCTATGTTGCGAAATATTAACATTGCAATGGCCAAGGGCTGGTGGGTATTTATGGGATAATCAGATGATACTCATGACCTTCTATCGCACAAGTACAGTTGCTATGGCATACCCACCCACGCGGTGGACCCAACTCCTCAGATGACGGCGATCAATATCTCGCCGACTCACAAGGAATTCCAAATTTCGCTGGCGATCCTCGGGGAGATACGTGGAAAAACGAACCACGTTTTGGTTATCATCGTCGACCCACCGAGCGAGAATCTCATCGCCCAAGATATGGTGACGGTGCGCACAAAACAAAACGATGGGCAAAAGTGGTCAGGGGTTAAGAAGTGACTAAATTCGCAAAATTGCATATTATTGTTATTTGCAATCTATTAGCCTCTGCTCTGGTTCCGGTGGGAACAGAAGATGTATACGCTAAAGCTTATAGATCTGTGATGCACGGCAACCGTAAAGTTCTCAAAGTTGGGTTGATATCAGGCCTCGATGTCGAACATCGTTATCGAGACGGAGAAACCCTGCTCATGCTGGCCGTAGGCTATGGGCAGACGCTTATTATGCAAGACCTCGTTAAAGCCGGTGCCAGGCCAGAAACTCTCGATATGTTTGGGATAGATGCATTCAATTACGCAATCATTGGTTGCCAGCCAAAGGCAGTAAGCCTCCTGCTCAAATATGGGGTCAATGCAAACGGCAAGGCACCAAATGATACTCTGGGAGGCGATTCTAGGCCGATCCACCGGGCAGTTCAAGTTAGGTCGGTAACCATCTTGAAATTGTTGTTGGACTCCGGCGCGGATATCAAAGCGAATGATTTGGCCGGGAGGACACCTCTCGACCTCGCGGAACGGTCGGGGAACCAGCGAGTTGTGAAATTTCTGCGCGCTAATGGTGCCATCCGGTCCAAAGAGAGGCGGAAAATCCCATTGATATTTTGCGAGGAACTGGATTTGATCGAATCGAAAGCCAGGCGATTTTCGAGGTTGGGAATAACGCAGTGAGTGAACATCTTCGTGTTGCCCGGTTTGCGTTGTTGAAAATTCCAATCTACGAGCCTATAAGACTCTGGAGAAATTACCCAAGGAATTAGGCGGAGGTCGTTGCGACCCGGAATTTGAATCGCCGCGAATCCGCGCACCTTGGAAGGTGTGCCAGACAAGAGACCAACTTTTCCACCGGTCCAACCCATTCACTGGCACCTATCCGAGGTGCGGAGGTTGGGGGCCGAGCAAACCTAGGGCCTGATGGACCCCGCGCTAAGCTCAGGTGACTCCTTCAGAGTCTGAGAAAAATTGCCTTTTAACCAGAAGAATTCAAGAGAATTTCCGGAACGCCCATTTGATTACGATCCGACCGTATCTCCTTTGCCTAGGTACCTACCACTCAGCCCGCAGATATATCATGGACCCAGATGCCACGTCATCGGCCTGTCCCATCTCACTTCTTCCCCTTTGTTAAGGTTTCTTAATCTTTGCACACAATCTTGAATAACCGTGATTTAATGAGGAGGTCGGTTGAGTACTCAGTAAAACATCATGCATCAAAATTTTTCAGTCATTAATTCTGTGACTTGTGCAACCACCCAACTCTAAATACCCTCATTGACTACCCCACCGGCACCGGTACCACGTTTGCCTTTGACAATGCGGATCGCGAAATCATCATGGTGGATGCGAGCGGGACCACCACCTACGGCTTGGACAACGCAGACCAGCTGACCAGCCTTACCACCCCTCAAGGAAACCTCACGTACAGCTATAACAACGCGTCCTGGCTACGATCCCACGCCTTCAAATCCCCGTAGACCACGATATGGCGACGGAGCTCATAAAACCAGGCGGTGGACCATTGGCCAAAACAATAAATAGGGGTTGGACCAATCAAAATGTCAAACGTTATAATCTGCAAACTGTGCTTGGCAGTATTGGCTCAGGTTTCACCTGTTCAGACTGACGTCTACATGAAGGCGTACCAGGCAGTCCAACGTGGCGACACGGTCAATCTTCAACTTGCACTAAGACAGGGCGTCGAGGTTGATCATCGCTATCGAGATGAAGAATCACTCCTCATGCAGGCAGCAAATGATGGCCACACATCCATCATGAGAGTCCTTCTTCAAGCGGGTGCCAAACCAGAATCTACGGATTTGTTTGGAGAAGATGCTTTGGGATGTGCAATTGCAGGGGGACACTTGAAAGCGGTGAGACTACTGCTTAAGTATGGTGTGAGCGCAAATGGTAAGAAACCAGATTCCTCACCATTTGGACGGTGGCGACCCATGCACCTTGCCGCTGATTTCAAGTCGATTCCGATATTAACATTACTGCTTCATGCCCAAGCTGACATAAACGGCAAAACTTGGCTCGCCATGACACCTTTGGACATTGCGGAAAAGGCGCGAAATCCCAAAATCGTTAAGTTTCTGCGTGCGCACGGTGCGATGCGGTCAAAGGAGATGATGAAATCTCGGGGAAGGTCTGCGTAGGCACTCGGTCACTCGCCACATTGCCATTGATCACTCGCACCCCCGCAAAGAGGTTCACCTCAAGCCGCGACTGCCACATAGAACGTCTTATTATCACACGCAACGGGGCAAGGCATCGCCGCAGGCGAGGGTTGGGATGAGGGGGTCGGTTGCTGACCAGTTTATATTGGGATGAGAAACCAAAAAGATAGCTTCGAGGCCAGGGTTCGACGAGGGCATTGCATGGGCTTTTGGCGGAAGGGATAGTTAAGAATCGGAGTTCACCCTCACCCTGCCCTCCCGCAGCGGACATGCACCGCCGCAGGCGAGGGTTCTGAAAGCCGGTCTTTTGTGTACCGATCTAACGTAAAGGTGCCGCAGACCTCTAAGGCAATTCACTCTGTTGAGGCCTAATTAAACTTAAATGCGTTCCCACCCTCTGCCAACTCATGGGCTGGCCCGCCCCCGCCGACGCGGAAGGCGAGGTGTTGCCGCTGGATAAGTAATCAGCGCCAGCTTGGATAGAGCGCAAGGGCGGCGGCTCCGTAGATTCCTGCTTCGTGATCCAAGGGACTTGTGATCGCTCCGACTTCTGCCACGTGCGGTGCGAGCCACGGACTCAATCCAACGGAACCTGCGATTAAGATGTCGTCCGGAAAGTACAAGTCTTTAATTGCCTGAACTGCTCCCTTGAGGGCAATCAAAGCCTGCGCCATCTGCGCTTCGGTCGGCTCTTTGGTCAAGTGCATTCCGCCCAGCAGCCCTTCGTAAGTCTGCCCGCCGGCCGCCGGAAGGTCGTTTACCCGCGGATATTCCCCGCGGCGACCCGCCCAAATTTTTCCCTCACGCACAAATCCGCAACCGACCCCGGTGCCCAGCGCCAGCGTTACCACGCGCCTACCCGCAAATGCCGGAAGGCAGGCGTGACCCCACGCGGTGGCGTGACCATCGCCAAAGGCATAGGTGGGAACTCCAAGTGTCTCCTGGTTAAAACAAATCCCCACGTGATCTGGCATGAGGTACTCCTTAGCCGTCCACACTTCACCCGACCACGGGTCCACAATTCCGCCGGTTCCAACGCCCACGCGCGAAACCGCCGTGGCATGGATGTGCTCTCGGATCCAGTTCAGACGATCTTCTCTGGCCTTGGGATACGGAGTTCGTTCGATACTCTGAAGCTTCCAATCGGGCGAGAAGGTGGCAAACCGCAGCCAAGTTCCCCCAATATCCACTGCGCCAATCATTCCTTCGGCGGTGGGGTCTGGCTTCAATGCGATGGTTTGCTTCACCGGGTCGTTAAGCGCTCCGCCCACGACCACGGCCGCGGCTCCCATTCTGAGGGCGGCTTCCACTTCCCATCGCTGGGTAAATCGGCCCTCGGCAAACACGGGAACGTTTACCGCTTGGATGATCTGCCTCAGTAGTTCCAAGTCCGGCCCAATCGTTGCCGGTCGAGACGGAGTGTAACCGCCTAAGGTGGTGCCGATGATGTCTACCCCCGCGGCGGCACAGGCAACTGCGGTTTCCACGGTATCGCAATCGGCCATGGAGAGCTTCTTGCGCTTGCGAATGTGCGCGATCAGCGCCTCCACCGTCGCGCCCTTTGGCCGAATGCGATCGGTGCCATCAAACGCGATGATCTCGCATTTAAGGTCAATTAGGGCGTCCGCGTCTTGCGCGGTGGGGGTGATGATCACATCAGAATCGGGATACTTACGCTTGATTAACCCAATTGCCGGCATCGGGAGGCCCGGTTTGATCACCCGGATATTCTTGACCCCTTCAATTCTAAGGATGCGCACCCCTTGATTTACGCTGGCCTTGGCCAGCCTAAGCAAGGTATCTGGGTTGTCCACGGGGGAGCCAGGAGAAGCCTGAGCGCTGGCAATGAGCGGACATTCTTTAAGCCGACGAAGGATGGTTTCTAGGGTCATGGAGCTACAACGGAACCTAGAGGTTACCTTTCCCGCCCCAATTCGCGGTGATTTCCATCCTCGTTCGAACTTCTCGACCTACTTTTCGGGCGGATCGTCTTTAATGCTGCCTTCAAACAACTTGCGAAGACGCTCTCGCTCTCCACGCTCTTGTTCTCGGCGGCGAACGTCGTCTCGGAACTCAGATTCTCGCCTGATTTGCTCTTTGGTCGGCTTACTGGGCCCAACCCCCAGCGGTTTGTAGGGAAAAAACGGAATCTTATCTTCCCCAAAGAGGTAGGCAAGGCCTAAGTGAACGCACATCAAAGCACCCATCAACGGTGCCCCCATACCAAACTGAAAGAAGGTTCCCGCCACCACGATCCAACCCATCATGATGCCGTTGAGAGGCAAGATTCCGAATAAGGACATGGAAGCATGCTTGTTGCGCGTGCACCAGACCACACTAACTCCCGCAATTGGAAGGAAGGGGCCCAAAAGTCCAATTCCCGCCCCCATCATCGCCATCGCGCCCAATGCCAGCATGGCGGGAATCACGGTCATGGCCACCCAAACAATGGCGTATCGCGCGGTGCCAATTTGGCGTTCTATGCTGGCGCAACTAAACATCATCCAGGCCAACAGCAGGGCCATGCTGATTAATGCGTTGATGCCGCCTAATCCCATGTAGGCAAATGGGTAAGTAAAGAGCGACCAGGGCTTGCTGAGCCAGGCGGCATCAAAGCCCAAAAAGCCCATACCCTTGCCCAGCGTAAACCAGAAAAGGAGCGACAAGACAACCATCGCCGCGGCAATGCTTAGCGTAAGCGGTGCCATCTGGCGCCGTACCCAGTGCAGAAGGTTGTCAATGCTTGCCATCTGTCCTCATTATGGTTCCTACGCTTGCGACTTGTAGGCAATCTGGAGATGGCACAGGGACGGGCAAGCCCAGCGTTAGTGCTGGGCTTGCCAATGAGGGCAGATTACTGACCGCCCTTGATGTTTGGTGGAACCTGGATAGGACCGGATCCCGCCGGAGGACCACCAGGTGCACCACTTGGTGCACTGCCCGGTGCGCCAGGCTGACCGGGTCCTTTCCATTCTGGAGGAACGGCTTTCTGTTCAAAGGCTGCTTTATCGGGCGCCTTTTGGTCCTCGCCGGCCCCGCATCCCAGCGCAAAGAACGCTGGGACGGTTGCACACAAGATGAGCATTTGGGCTTTCTTCATAGGCTTATTCAGTACGAGTGGAATCCCACATCTTCAGGAATCCGCTTTCGGTGCATCCCCCTGCGCCACCAGCTGAAATACCCTTGGAGATATCAACCGTCTGCGTAGGCCTCATTGACTTGGCATGACCGTCGGTGAACGCGAATGGGGATTGGCCCCCGTAACCGGCATAGATCACGCCGTCATAGGAACCATCTGGAGCAGACCATGGTCCGTTCTTCTGGCCGGGCAAAGAGTTGCCTGCATCAACGCCGTCCGAGTTCAGCAAGGTCGCGGCCCAAGGGCTGTAAATACCGTCAATACCACCCTGCATCCAAGAATCCGGACTCATCTTGAATCGAGTTGCGAATAGAATGGTCTCAGTTGGAAGCGGGATTGCAGTGGCGCTACGAGGAGAATTGTAGTCGTTTACCCAAGATCGGTTGGATTGAATAACGCCAACCATTCCCCAGCCTTGCCAATTTGGACTGCACTTTGCCGCAAATATTCCATTTCCGGGGTAGCTGAACATGGGACCGGTGTCAAAATTCCGGTCGTTCTTGTGCGAGTCGCTTGGGTCCAGCAAGATTCCGTAACTCTTCATGTAGGGGAACGTAAGCATTTGCCAGGTCCTTTGCCAACCCCAGTTATTCCCGGAGTTGGGTTCACCTTCGGCAACGTAGTTGTCGTCGGCATCGTTCGCGTACATAAGCGAAGCCAATGTGAGTTGCTTAACATTACTGAGTGATTGAGTTTTCTTAGCCGCGGCCTTTGCCTGAGCAAACACCGGGAAAAGAATAGCGGCAAGGATCGCGATGATCGCGATAACGACGAGAAGCTCAATGAGCGTGAAGGCGAGTTTATTCTTCATTGATACATAGACCTTAACATGGAGACGGAAAACAAATGAATAGGTAGTTACAGGGAAATGCCCTAACGTCGAACGGAGCTAAAGGTAAAAATTGATTGAGAGGGAAGCGGGTTGGCACGCATGTTGCCCTTAGAATCTAGGAGTTCAACCTGGGGGCCATACTCCACAAGCCGGTGTCCAGCGGTATACGTTTGTGGAGGTTCGCTGACCCCCCGTAAACGTCGGAGCATGAGAACGATCGCAAGATCAGCAAGTCCGCTCCAATCGCATCGAATGGCCGAGATTCCCATATTGCCAACACTAACGCGCGTGTCATCACCGATGGTGACCAGGGCAATATCTTCCGGAATCCTGAGTCCCGCATCTAAAACCGACTGAACCACGGGTGGAAGGCAATCGTCCTGCATTACAAAGAGGGCGTCCGGGCGATCTTGCATCGCCAATCGGTTCTCCAGAGCTAGACAGTCAAACGCCTGATAGCCTGAGGTCTGGTTAAAGACGTAATCTCTAACCCTGGGCACCAAATCGCAATCAAACAGGGCCCTCATGTAGCCCGAGAACCGATCAAACGATGTATCCAGCATGTCTAACATGCCGGTAATTGCAATTCTTTTCCGACCCGACGCCACCAAATAATGAGTTGCGTCGTAGCCCATCTGAAAACTATCTAATTTTACAATGTCAGAGTCAAATCCTCTTATCTTGTGGTCCAGTAATACCACCGGCATCACGCTCTGAACTTCTTCTAGCATTTCCACCGGCGGGAACCCTTCAAAGGACCACACAAAGGCACCACGGCACCCTTGGTTCTTGGCAAATTTCAGAGCACTGGCAAGACCCATAGATTGCGAATCTATGTGGAGAAGATAATAGCCCTCTCGAATAAACGCGCTACTGAGTCTCGCGTAAAGCGATCTCAGAACCGTCGTAGTCCCGTCGATAAAGGCGATGATCTGAGTACCAGTGGACACAACCGGAAGGCCTTTAACCGAAACGCCTTTGTTAGGAACACTCTCACCGAGTCCACGGTCAATCAGTTGTGCTAACGCTCTCCGAATGGTGGTACGGCTAACTTCGAATTCCACCTGAAGTTCACGTTCGGTAGGCAAATAAGAACCGCTCGGAATATCTCCGACCTCGATTTTCCTCGCTATTTCGTCCGCAATCGCTCTGTAAGACCGACCGGACGCTTCACTACTTTGTGATCGCATCTATGAGATCAGTATACGAGATGTTTACAAAATCCACAAGTATTTTCAAATATCAGGAAAAATTTTCTATTGCAGGATGCGCAGAGGCCGGGATCACGGGCTCAGGTAAACCAATTGTTTACATCTACTTCAATGAATCAGCCCTTGGGCGTACGGTATCCCCTTGGCAACGCCACAATCTGCGGTGAGCCGGAAACCTCAATTAAGGGGGAGACACTTCCCGGTTTTTGAAGACCCTCTAAATGCACATTGTGGGCGTCGCCGGAAGTCCAAGCAACCAGCGAAACGTCTCTTCCCTTAGCAAACAGCAACATCATATCGTCGGGCCTCGTGGTGAGAAGTTGTCTGACGAAACGAAATCCCCGTAGGGCTTGGACCAGGCTTTGGACTTTTAGAAAGGCAGCCTTTGGCTTGAGGTCGGCACCCACCACGCCAAAGTGATGCTCCGGTTCCTTGGCGTCCGAGCCGTCGTCCTTCCAATCGTAGTAAATGGACATCGAGACGCCGCACGCTACGTTGGTGAGATACTGCCGCGCCACGTAATCTGCCTGCAATTTTTCTGACTGATTAGCCCAGCCCGTGCTGTATCCCCATTCTCCGCTCATGAACGGGATGTGCTTTTTTGGCGAGTAGGTGTCAACCAGATTTCTCAACTTGCCCCAGTCAAGAATGACCGTCTCGGGGGCCTCTTGGCGGTACGGGTGAACGCTCACCGCGTCCCAAGTTCCCAGCAACCCCGCCTTAAAGCAACCCTCCAAAAACGCCCAATCCAAAGTGGATGTGGCGGGCCCAATAAACCATTCTTCCGGGGCAGTGGTACGAATTTTTTCACCGGTTGCTTTGGCCAGCGCAATGTATTCTTCAACGTTGGGTTTAGGTTGCCAGAAGGAGATGTTGGGCTCATTCCACATCTCCCAAATCACCCCTTGACCTCGGTAATGCCGGACCGAAGCCTCCACGTAACGGCAAAAAGCCGTTCGGGCTTCTGGCGTGCGCGGTGATCCGGCACTGTAAATGTCGTTACCGTAATCCAGGATGAAAATTGGCCGAAGGTGATTCCGCTTCAACCCCGCCATCAGACGGTCGTAGGCGGCAAAGTCAAAATTCCCCTTGGTCCGTTCAATATTCGACCAAAAGAAATCCATCCTGACCCAAGAAAACCCTGCCTTGGCAATTTGTGCTAATTCACCCGGTTGCTCGTCCGCAAAATGAATGTTAACGCCCCATCCGTTGGGCACGGTTTGGTTGGGCAACGGAAATCGAGTTCGGTAGTCGAAGGAACTGGCAAGTGCGAGGAGAGCGGAAAGGGTCGTCAACATTTCAGGATCTTAAATTCAGTATATGCAGTGTGCCCCTCAAAAGCCCTTCTCTCCCAAGGGTTGTTCGTCCGTGGGAGAGAAGGGTTGGGACCCGTTAGTAGCGCGCTGAGAACCCAAAAAAGTAGCTTCGACGCCCGGCATCGACTCGGCTGTTTGCGGAAGGGCTTTCAAACTCCCTCTCCCCCAGTGTCTCCCGAAACTGGGGGAGAGGGCCGAGGTCATATGCGTTTAGCTAGGCCTCGACAGGGTGAATTGCGTTGGCGGTCTGCGCATTCTTAACGTTAGATCGATACACCCAAGACCGATGAAATGGGCCTAAAGGATATGGGTTTGGGAGTCTCCCTAGGGCGACAGGCCAAACGACAACTCCACATCAAATCCGGTCGATCGGTAAGACCCGGTTTGAAGACTTGGATCTAGGTTGAGAACCCTCCGGGATTTGAAACTGCCAACCAGGGAAATTGCATGATAGATTTGGTAGTCGTAGAATAACCCCAGGAATCCTGTATCTTGGCCGTAGTAGCCGGTAGTTCGGCCGCTGTTATAGGACACCCACGTTCGCTGCCTGGGACTAATTCGATAGATGAGCGACGTATCTGCGTTGAAGGTGTTCTGTCGGTTGGCACTGCCGCCCGAAGAAATCAACCCGGTGACTCCCACTCGATAGGACCAGGGACCCTTGGGTGAAGCCTGAAAGAAAACGTCGTAGGTGGTGGTTTCGGAAGAATAGCCTAGCGATGATCCCAAATAGTCGGTAAGGCTTCGATCGATGGATCCGCCCACTAGAGTCTGCCGCCCCAGGTCCCAATCGGCACCAAACCCGTAAGATCGCGTTTGCGTGTTGGAATTTAGATCGCCTTCGTTTCGCGTCTGATAGTAACGGGAAGTCAAATTAATTCGCTCTGACGCCCTAAAACCTGCACTCAACTGGAGCAATCGCATAGATGCTGCCCCTGCCGTATAACTATCGAGCGTGGAACCAGAAGAAAACCCGTTGCCTCCGTAGCCCACTCCGCTCCCTGTGTTAAATGACCCCAGCGTAGCCAGCTGTCCGGAATCGCTTACAGAGTAACCGGCTCCTAGGGTCCACGCAGGTCCCGGTCGGTACGTGCCCGTCATCGAAATGTCCGTGCCCGTGCCCGAACCCGCCAATGAACTGATTTGACTAAGGCTTAGCCTTGTATCTAATGCAAATCGGTCCGAGGGTGTATACCTTCCCCCGATTCGATACGTTCGCAAGGCCAGCGTTCCGTTTCGAGATTGATTGTCCACCGACTGGCGACCAAAGCCATTCTGAACATCCAGCCCTACCGTAGCATCAAATTTGCCAAACATTCGATGGCCGGTTAGAGACGTGGTATTGAGTCGATTTTCGTAGAGGTTCCTGGTGTAAGACTTAATGTTTTCTAACGTCCAAGACGTCCCGCTTGGCTCGGAATAATTGACGTAGCCCCGGGTGCTGGTGACCCGAGAGTTGCTGTACGTCACCGGGTTGCTCGCAGAATTTTCTGAGGACACGAGGCTGTTAGAGTTTGACGCACCGTAGACGAATTTGCCCCGCGTTAGTTCGGCTCCAATGGTGGCGGCCCGCTCATTTCGACTAAATCCCTGAGACTGGACCGAAACATAGGTGGCGGGAATATCCCGAAAATCTGAGGTGAGCCTTAGACCTCCGGTTTGGTAGCTTGCGGTAATGCCCCGGGAGGTTCCGCTACGGGGAGAATCTTTACTCATCAGTTCGCCCCTAGCCATGCTGTACTGAACGTAACCAGACTCTCCCCGGAGGCCGAGCGGAACTCGATAGTCGAATCCAACCACCCGGCGGTCTCCGTTCAGCGTCTGCACCACGCTGGGCCGATACGTGGCCGAGACCGTGTCGGTATTGGGAACGTATCGTAAAAAGAAGAATCGAGAGGGGATCTGGGCGTCAAATCGGTAGTCGGGCCCTTCCACCTGAACGGTGCCATTCACGCGCACGATGACGGTTCCCAGAATCGGCGAATACTGAAGGGTGTACGGAATTGATGGATCACCGTATCCCTGAAAGGTTTCTAGAAGTGATTTATTGGTTCCACTTCCGTTCCCCCGCTGCTCAATCTGAGTGAATGCCGCTCGCCCGATTTTCCCAAAGTCATAACTGACCCCGGCACCTTGGATGATCCCTGACGATTGGTTAAAACCCGAGGCTTCAAAGCTTGCGACAATTGAACTGGTGGGCAGAATTATCCGACTCACAAAGGTTATGGATCCCTGATCTGAGTCCACCACATAGTCCTGCATCAACCGCATTACCTGCCCATCCAGGCGCACTTCCACACTGTCTGCGATGAGGCGACCCGCTTGTAAATAATAGGGCCCCGCCGTGTTATTTCCGTTGAGACTAATCGTTTTGGCCGCCGCCTTAACTTCGCTTCGGATGACGCTCATTTGAGTACGGCCCGATTTGAACTGGCTGGTGAGGCCAAACAACGAACGATTGAACGACGCAAATGGATTGGTATTGAGCAGAGAGGCCCGCACATCTCCATAACCCACCTTGATCGGCCCGCGATCGTAATTCAGGGTCATTCGATTGGTATCGGGCGATTGAATCCGATCGTCCGTAAACTGATATTGAAAGTCCAAAACCCCTAAGACTTTCTTTCCCGACAGCGTCATATTGCCGGTGTTACTAAACGTGGAGCCGCCGTTACCGTAATAGTTCAACGATCGAAAAGCGTCCTTGTCGCCCGACACCTGGTGAGCATGAAACCCAATGCTTCGATTACCGGTCACATCAATGCGATGGACGACATTGGTAGTCACCCAAGAACCGAACGATTGCCGTGCGACCGGCCCGGAAGGTTTGGGACTATCGTTTGCGACAAGGGGGGAATGAGAAGGCTTGCCGACCGCCGGCCCCACCAAACCCGTGCCTCCCACTACTTGAGGTGGCAAGGGCGGGAAGGCCAATTGAGCCTTTGCCGTGAGAGAAAATGTGCCCCATACCAGGCAAATCCCCCACCGCTTGACCAAAACCGCAACCATCAAATGATAAGACCCGTTGATTAGATGTTCGAACCCCCTGGGTGGGTTCGGAGCATTCTGATTTCTGATACCTACAGTGTTGACGACGTGTTTAAGATCATGCGAACCGTGTCTAGGCTGATGCGGGCCAGCTCAACAAGTTCTTCACGCTTTTTCTGCACCAACTTGATGTTGCGATCGCGATCTTTCTGAAACGCAATGTAGCTCTCAAATAGCCGTTGCCCCGTGAGACCTTCCAGCGAAAGGGCGCTCCCAAGGTCTAATAATCGGGAAAAGGCCATGACTTTGGGGTCATAGCTCACCATCAGCGGAGGAACTCCCACCGCCGAGGCAAGGATTCCTGCGTGGAGACGCATGGCGACCACGGTATCCATTCGGGACATTCGCTGCTGAATCTGCATGGGTGTGCTTAGCTTTCTAATATCGGGAATCTTTCCGCCCTGCAACTTAGCGATTTCCATAATTAACGGACCGTCTTCGTTTCGATCCATTTCTATCAGCACGGGCATCACGCCACTGGTAAACGCCAACCGGCAGAATTCGCCGAAAATGAGCGCGACCTCTTTGTCTTTTCCAAACGGTCGAACCGAAACTCCTACTGTTCGCATGGCGCCCACGGAGAACTCTTCTTGGCCTTCCACGGGCTGAGTTACGGGCATAAGAAATGATGTGTCGGCAGCCACTTTGATCGGCGTTTTAACGCCGAGAGTGCGCAGAGTCTGAAATGAACCGGGGTCGCGAACCGTGATGGCGTCGGCTTTGTTGAGGGCCGAAGTGGCCATTCCCTTGCTCAAGAAATTGTTCAACGGGCCAATGCCCTGACCGACCAAGATCACTTTCTTGCCCATGGATTTGGCCTTAGAAATGAGATCTGCGTAGTATTTGACGCTGGCAATGCTGGTGACATCTTGAAAGATACTGCCACCCGGAAACACCAGCGCATCGGATCGGGCTAGTTCGTCTTCAAACTGGCGCTTATTTCGGCGGTCGATGCTTCGCAACGAGTAGTTCCGGTAAGTTTCCTCGGGGGAACCGCTCATGATGGTGAACGTAAAGCCGTCGTTGCGAAGGCCCTCCACGAGGCCAAGCATCACCGCATCGTCACCCAGATTTCCGCAGCCGATATAGCCCGCAAGTACAAGATTCCCCGGCATGACTTAGCTCCCCTCTGGCGCGGCGGAGGGGAAAACAACGAAGCGGTCCACGATGCTCCACAGGATCAAGCCGAATACCGCCCCCAAGCCAAGCCCCAACAGAATTCTCACCACACTCAGCATAACAGGAATGTGAACGTGGCATAGCGTGTTCACAATGCTGGTTTGCCCCAGTGCGCCCACCGCAATCGCGAGAACTGTCCAACCCGGTATTGATCTGGGCGATTTATCTGCAGGTAGATTTCGCATGCGGCTGAGCAACCCCAAGCCCACAAACAGAACCGGATGGCCAACCAAGAATTCTTTGGTGCGCGGCCTCACAATGAGCACATTGTCTAAGAAATTGCGGAACACCATTTCTCCGCCGCTCGCACTGGCTCCGGTGTCGTTTCCGGTGCGGGCCAACATAAATCCAAGGGCCGCAATGACCACCACCCCAAGCGCCGAAGCTCCCCACGTGATTGGACTCTGATAAGTTGCCCGCCAGTCCGTGAGTTTGAACTGGTAGTAACCGCCTACTAATAAAATCGGAAAGAAAACCGAGGCCTTAATGCCCCTGAATTCTTCTGCTTTTATGTAGTAAGGCAATCCGTTGAGCATTCCCGCCACGCATAAACCTCCCAGCAAACTTACGAGGGAGATGACCACGTAGCCCGTAAGCACCTGAGCCCACATGTTTCGAGAAACTTGGGTTCGGATGCGGTCATAGAGCAAGAATCCCACCAAAGGGAAACTGATCGCGGCAAGGAAAGCCATGATCTGCTGCCCAGATTTAACCCAGCAAAGAAATCCGATGAGACCCAGAGCCAATGCGGATGCCACAAGCGCGGGGCCCGCAACGAATTCGCTCAGGGAGATTGCCAGCACGGCTGCAATGGCGAGCCCGAGCAACGGAAAAATGGGTCTCGGTAGAGAGGGTTCCGTATACGGCTTGGCAATTCCAATTTCTCCCCCTTCGTGGCGAATCTGGTCTCCAATAGTTTTCAGAAAGAGCCCGTAGTCGCTTAACGGCTGCGGTGAACTGAGGGTGAATGGCCTTACCAAAAGCACTCGCATATTGCGCTCTCGGGCGGCCTTGGCGTAGCGCTCAATCGCGTCGGGCAGGCTTAACTTGTCCAGTTCGGCGGCCTGAGCGGAGTGGAGCCGAACCACAATTTCTGGGGCATCTTCCACCACGTTGCTATCGCCCCCAATCTTGGCAAACTCGGGCGAGGCGTAAAGCATATTGAGCCGTTGAAGGGTCTCCACCGTAATCTTGATCGCGTCTCGGCGTCCCAACACCTGGTCTCCCTGAGGGAGGAACATCGTCGCGCCCGAATCGTGGGCCCAGGTGAGGGTTTCTTCTACCGATTTGCTACTGATGCCGGAGGGATTGCCGCAACGAGCAATGATTGTCATGCCGTTTGCCTTGGCCGCCTCAACTTCTTCTGGGGATAGCCCAACGGCGGTAGATCTCAACAGGATGGGTGACACTGGCGGTAGTACCAACACATTTCCGCGCGGTTGAAGGTTGCTCACCAGTTCGCGAAAGCGGATGCGCAAGCCTTTTTGGATTCGGGGCAATACCGATCCGTCTAAGAGGGTGATTGTGGTGACTTTGCTGGGTAAAGGGTTTGTGGATGCTCCAGTTCTGGGATTGGTTTTTTCAAACGTCTCAGTAGAAATTTGCACCCGACCCTGGCTAATGAGTTCCGTAAGGGTCTCCTCGGGAATCACCAGTGCGTTGAGTCCCTGGGCGCGCAGGCTAGCGAGGGCTTTATCAACCGATACTCCCTGTCCGGCGGCCAAAGACTCCACGGTTTCATAATCGGCGGCCAAAGACGTGGCCCGGTTGCTCACCTCCACCTGGTTCCTTTTGTAGACAGAAAAGCCCGCGATAAGCGCAGTGAGCAGAAGGCTTGCTAACAGCAACCCCGTGATTCGAGAAGGATTAGAATTCATTTTCCAAATCAGGTCGAGCTTTCAAGATCGACTTTTGTCCGCCCAGAACGAGCACCGTAACCATTCCCGCCAAGAACCCCCCGGCGTGCGCCCACGTGGCTACGCCCTCTTGGTGACCAAAGATCTGCCACAAGAACCAGAGTCCAAGCAAAATCCAGGCGCTGACCTCAAAGGCGAGAAAGGCAAGAATAGGCACAAAAATTTCTACCTTGTTGCCAGGGAACAAGAGGAAGTAGGCCCCCATTACGCCCCCGATGGCCCCCGAAGCACCAACCGTGGCCACGGCTGAGTGGGGGTCCACATAAATTTGGGTCGCCGATGCGACGAATCCCCAAATGAGATAGTAAACCGTGAAGCGTGCGCTACCCAGGGCATCCTCGATTCCGCTTCCAAACACCACCAGAAAGATCATGTTTCCCACAATGTGGGTGAGATTGGCGTGAAGAAAGATTGAAGTGAAGAGGGTAACGAGCGGAAACTTATCATCCCGACCGAATACCGAAGCCACCACTTCTCGCGGCCGCATCGAGAGATCGGCGAAGACATACCCTGGCCCAAAGATGTTTCCGTGCCGGTCCCACAAAAAAACAATTACGTTAAGAAGCACCAACGTCCAAGTGACGAGGGGGAAACTTTGCTTCACACGATTGTCCCGAATCGGAATCACGCACGAGGATTCTACCGAAGTGTCAACAATTTGATCCCCATTGGCGGATGATTAAGACCGCAGAGCAACAACGGGCGGTATTTCGATCCGCAGATCAGCGCGGGAGGCGGTGTGAGGTGCAAGGTACGCGTTACAAAATGTTTGGTGCAATATGGCCACCTTATATTGTCTTCAACGCCCCAAGCTCACCTAATGCGGCCACTAACGCTACCCAGCCAAGGCTCAAGAAGCGCTAAACCCTTTTGACCGGCGGTCATAAGGGTTTAGTTGTGATTCGCTAGGCACCCCGTTCGTTACGCCTCAATCCTCTAATCTGGTTGAGACGGCACGGGTGAGCAGAGTGCATCATCAATATAGATGTTAGTCGGTCAGAGGCGGGACTACGACTACATGCCGTGACTCATTCCGTACTTGCATGAGTTTTGCATCATTTTGTTGGAAACGGCCTTTTCCTTGTCCGTCATTTTCATGTGCATGGCTTTCATGGTCTTCTTCTCAGACTTGGTTAGGCCACTCATCATGTGATCCATCTGCATTTTCTCGTCCATGTTGCTCATGTCCATGCCGGCGTGCTTGTCCATCATGCACATCTTACAGCGCTTCATCATCACCGCCTTTTCGGCTGCCGTCATCTTCTTCATGTGCATTTTGGCGGTCATCTTCTCTTCCGGAGACAGCCCCATCATCATGTTTTTCATCATCATGGCTTGCGACATACCAGAGTGATGTTTCATCGTATGATGCATCGTCATGGAATGCTTGGCCATGTGATCGGCTTTCATTTCATCTTGCGCGAAGGCGGCGCCGGCGGTTAGGGTGAGCGTTAGGGCGAGGGCCGCGAGGGTTGGGTACTTCATTGTTTTTTCCTTTTTGGGGCCCGCGGGAATGCGGGACTACCCGCGTATCGCTGCTCCACTATTTTTACACTCCGTCACCTTCAAGAAAGTTCCGTGTCATGCTCGTTTTTCTGCCGCAGTCGCTTGAAAGAAATACTGGTTCTCGGTTCGCCGAAAAATGGTTTGAAGATTTTAGCAATCAAAGAATTGCGCCCAGGAACAACGACCATCAGGTCTCGATTCCGGGTCGGCATCGGTCAACAATCTTGGAGCAACCAGGTGGGAAAGGTTCGCAGTTGAACTTAGGTTGGCTGGCTGCACCTGACATCACGCTTGCACCCGCAGAACTTCTGCCCTCCCGATTTGATCGCACTTTGCGCCATACTTGCCGCCGAGTTTAGCGGACTGAACAGTAGCTTCTTTTGGCACGAATAGGTTTGTTCGTTCAGCTGAGAAAGGGAGCAAGTTGGACCCATTCAGCGAGGAACCGAAGTCTAAGATGAGAGGGAACGTTTTGGTCTTTTATGGTATCCTACTTAGTAGTATGGTTTCTTGACGGGTAGGTACCTCTTCATTGAGGCCATAGATTTCACCGGCAACCTCGAATCCTACTTCGGAAGCGATGAGATCTACTCCGAGTTTCAATCGGAGTTGGTTGAGCAACCCGATAAATGTGCGGTGATCACGGGGGCCTCTCCATTGAGGAAACTGCGGTGGGGTGATAAACGGCGTGGCATGGGGGAACGAGGGGGATTGCGGGTGATTTACATTCACATCCCTGACCTCAGAGTTCTGTTCATGCTAGACGTGTACGGAAAGGATGAGGCGGACGATTTGACGAGCGGCGAGAGGAAAGAACTCCAGGTTTTCGCCAAGCAGTTAATCGAGGAATTGAGGGGACGAAACAAACGAGGAAAATTATGAGCACAAATACAAAAAGAAGCCCACTTGCCCATCGGCTTAAAAAGGGCCTACTGGAAGGGATTGAATACGCACGAGGGAATTTAGACCTTGCTTCCACGGTTGTGCCGACGGGACGGACTTTTTCAAGCGAAGAGGTTGTGGCGATTCGGAACCGTCGACGCATGAGCCAGGCGCAATTTGCAAATCTCCTAGCCGTAAGCGTGAAGACTCTTCAAAGTTGGGAACAGGGAGTAAGAACGCCCAGCAAGCCCACGATGAGACTTCTCCAGATTTTCGATGCCCCCGAGGAGTTTCGAGCGGTGTTGTCATTGGTCGACTGATTCAGTGGGCCTACTCAAAAGGGATCACGGTATCGGACCTCGGCATAGATTTAGGGTTCCCCGAGTAAAAGATCAGAAGCAGACTTTCACCGATATAACAATTTTCAGCACGTGCGGAAAGAAATAACCACTTCCATTTCGGGCATTGAGTTGGAATGCAAAGCTCAGGGCAGTATCTTTGAAATAGTCCATCAGCTCTGAAAGTAATCTGGGTCTCTGTGACAAAAACCTCCATTGGGTTAGAACACCCGCGCTACGGGTTTCGGTGGATTCCCCGACCGCTCCCCGGGCGCGAATTTCAACGCGAAGATCCTAGAGGAGGAAATCCGACTGGACTCGGGTAGATACCTATCGGACACGGACCAAACTGATATCAAACCGTCTGCTTTCGTCGAAGACGCCGAGTTATGACCGACAGGGTACCGGCAAAACTACGCTTTGACCTAAATACAGGTGATGGCGCAAAGTCTTCTGCTTTGAAAACTGCATACTTTGAGTTCGAAACCAACCGTTCATAAATTGATTCAAGTTCGGCGAGGTCAATCTCCATCTCCGTTACGTAGAAAAGCAGGCCCAGCAACACAAAGACTGACTCTGTGGTTGCCAACGAAATAAGTATTGGCAAGGGGATGGATCGTCGCTGGTACCTTGCGGCCATCAGCAATGCATAGACGACCCTCGCATCGGCCATATCCTCGGAAAGGAGGGCATGGAAACATTCCGGATTTCGGTTGAGGAACATTGGGCCTACTGCCATTTTGACGATAGGAGCTGGATCCGACAAAATCTTAGCGGCTACAAACTCCCTTTCGGGGATTGAACCCGTACGAATAATTTGCCTTGCGGCTACCGTTCTGTCCCTTGCGGACTCGCTGTTTAAAAGATCTAGCCACTTCTCTGAAGACAGATTTGAATACTTAGCAACAAAATCGGCTACATTGGACTCTATGGGTGCCAAATCAAAGCTTGGCCTCTTTGATCCTTGGTTGCGCAATTTGCCTCCCAAAAAAGCAGGCAGGCATCACCCATTGTAGTGTCACCCGTTGAAGTACAACGATCGAACAATTCATCATATCCCCTTTGCGCGAACGCATTGCATGCGGCAATGCAGGCGTTGTTAACGAGCTTATTGTTTGGTACGGCAATCATCACCTGATTCGCGATTCGGCAAGCATTCTGGTGGCCATCCAGGTCCAAATCAGGAAATAAGGTTAGGTGGGTCATTTTACATTTCTTAAGGACACTCTAGAGCCAATTTCAAAAGGTTTTGAAATTTGGGTTCCTGGGTGATTCCGGCTGGCCCTTGTTCACTGCTCGGCTGGCTTGTTGTTATATATATGCTGGTATTGCAGATTTTGGTCTTTTCTTGCAGTTTTCGTTCGCGTCAAGTTTCGCCCCAGGTTTGGAGCGTATGGTTTGTTTGAGTTTCTCAAATCGCTAAGCGCTTCTAAGAAGAACCAAGGCGAATAGGGACAGCACGCCGAACATCAGATGGGTGTGAACCTTATTGGGTCCTCTGACTCTGACAAAGCGTCCCCCAAGGTTGTCCTTGATATCTGAGAAGGATCTCTCTACGGTCGTTCGTATCTTAAACCTTTGCACCTGTGCCGCATCCAGCGGCTCGGCTTTGTGTCCACGACGATCTTTGGGCTGGATGATCGGCACATGGCCTTGCCGGCAGATGGCTTCCTTGATTCCTTGAGCGTCGTACCCCTTGTCCATAAGTTCGTAGAAGACGCCTCCGACCCTATCAGCCGTCTTGAGGGAGAGCGGGATGGCCACTTGTGAATCATGCAGACTCGCAGAGAATGTGAAGGCTGAAAGAGGTAGTCCTCCATCGGAAACGTCTAAATGCAGTTTGAAGCCAACCCAGTACGAGCGGTGGCCTTTGGAATTGGTCTTGCCACCCACATCGCAGATTCGAGGAAGCTCTTTGAACGATGTTTCGAAGTCTTGTTCAAGCGGCCTATCCACACGCGAGGGTTCCTTAACAACAGGCCCAGAATCCTTTGGAGGGCGTCCTCTTTTCCGTTTGACGATTCGCTCAGGCTTCACACGAACCTTCGGCTTTTCCCGACCGTCAATCTGGCTGGAGTCCCGGCACACATGATGGACCGTCTCAGAACCCACATGCTCACGTACAAGACTCTCGTGAGCGATGTCTAAAATGGCTTTTTCGGACAAGACTTTGAAATGGCGTGAAAACGTCGATTCGCTTGGAACCTTCCCGCCAAAACCGCACAGCGTCCTGAGACCATGGTCTACCCGAAGTCGGCGAATGAGGTCCAGAGTCGATCCGATATTCAAGACTGACTTCACCACAAATGCCCGGGACGTCGGCTTCAAAGAGTAGTAAGGACGACCGCCGGAAAGGCCAGTGTCCTTCACGTACTTCTCAATCTCAAGCGTCTCCAGAACAAGTGCCACCCGACATTGCTCCGGATTCAGCACCCCAGACACACTCTCTAGATGATTAAACAATGTTGGGTTCAGATTGCGAGCAAACTCGGATATCCTAAAGCAAGGTTCGCAACTCGTCGGTTTTTTCTTCACAAAAAAGAAGACGAACCGGACCTTCTAAAATCCGCAGATTACACCTTTTGAAATTGGCTCTTAAATATTGCTAGTGCCACAACAGGATTGCAATCTTTCGGTTTGGGGACATTTGACATCCAAGCAGTCGCAACTTCGAATTCCAGCATCTCATTATATTGGAGGCCCATATCTGGAATGATCAAATACAACGTTTACAGATCTACCGTTTCCGGGAGTGCATATGTGAGAATCAACGCTAGCCCAATTGCCCCGATCGATCCCGGACCTGGTGTCATTGGCTATAGATACAGCGATAGCATGCTCAGTAGCGGAACGGACTACTACTATCGAGTGACAGGTGTCGATGCGACTGGAACAGAATCGCAAGTTAGTTATGAGGACTCAGACGCACCAAATCCTTCAGGGGTGCCATGGGACACCGACGATCCTGTTGCTATCATGAATCAGGTTAACGCTAACGGATCCCAATTCGTGGCAGCATGGCAGAGCATATATAGTAGTAGTCTAGAAATGGGTGCATTTGGTCCAAACAGCGTTTACTACAGCAATAATGGCTCAACTTGCACTTCTACCAGTGCCAACGACCATTGGAACTCTAATGGCAACGCATGGAATCCTGAGGGGGGAACATATTCACCGACTTTAGACCCTGTGACGCAATCTATGCAAGGCTACGGTCCGACCAGCCCGCCGACAGGCCCGTATCGAAAAGTCGAGGGTGCTGTCGGCAATCTTTCAATGTCAGGGGATGTTGTTTTTGGCCAGGCCTCAGGCATGCATTACGACATCGGGGCTCAGTCCTGCGCATGCGTATATAGTGGCGGAGTGGTGAACCGGCGTCATATCGACGCGGGCTTCATAAAAGGGCTAGACACTACTCCTGGGTGGTCGTTGATCATTAATCACAGGGCGGACGGCGAGGCTAAGCTGAAATCGGAATTTCTACCCGTGGCAAACGACGTCTGGGCGATCGGCTCAGTTCACCTTTCCTTCATCGTTCCAAACAACATTGGTAAGTAAGCCTTTATGGTTGTGCGACCAACTGGATCCGGTAGCCTGGTAAGGAAAGTGGGTAACCAGGCTGTTAGTAGCGTCCAGATCATGATCGATTCGAAATGGGTCAGAAGGAGTCAAGGCGGCATAAAGTTGAAGCGAGTTACTTCTATCGCGCAAACCCAGCGTGACGCAACTCACCCGAACGCTCCCATCTTTAATGGGCCAGGCAACGGGCCATTTCAGGACGCGGCAAAGCTCATTGGCAACGCCTGGCAGAATGTTATGTTGGGTGGCCGTGACTGGGACAGTACTGTGACTGTGAATCAAGGGTCGTATCCTGGGCGTCCATATGTGACTTGGTCAGCCGATAATGATTGGTTCAACGAACGGGATATTGTCGTCCAGACTAGGATCAATTGAAGATGACACTACTTCTTAGCTTAGCCGTAATAGTGTTGAATATCACCCCTAAAGCTCTCATAGCAGAGTCTTCGGGCCAAATTAGTCTGACCGAATTTCGCGGTTTAAGTTGCTCAACGACTGCGACCGGAAGAGTTGCAGGCGTGCTTACCGGTGAACGCCTAGTCGCGGTCTCGGGCGTTTCGCATGAGCGAGCCTTACTGTTGAGCAACCGTAATGGTATGTCCATTGTCAGGTTGGTCAGTGTGGCCGCTAGATCATTTGGGGCGCTCAAAGCCAAGACGCTACTCAACGGCGATTACCAAGCCGTGATCAGAGTTCCCCAATCAGACACTTTTGTGTTGCCAAAGGGATACGGTTCGGCGGCAACAGTCACCGTCTTGTCGGCATCGATTCTCAAAGTCTCGACACATAACAAGCGCCAAGCTGGGGTTGCGGACCAGATCATTGCCTGCCAAGGAACCACTAAACGGTTAACCTGGCTCAACGTGTTTCATATGACCACAAGCAATGGAATTCGCATTTTTCGGTGGCAGAATTCCCAAAAAGTGGGAGAAGTCAAAGAAGTCACTTCCGACGAAATCTCAGATACGGTCCCGTCACTAGCTTGGGCCGATCAGACGTCCGTGTCTATTCTCACCAATCTGGGGCAGATCATGAAGTATTCGACTGAGTCTAAAAGAATGACTTCGAGTATCCCATCCGGATTAGGACCGATCAATGGTGCCGCATGCAATCTAGCGGCAAACTATGGCTTTGTTTGGAGAGACGATTTTATCGCCCAAATTTCAATGCGAGACGGGGCTGAAATATTGGTCCTTCATAGAATGAGTCTTACCCCCGCCCAACGCCTACCCCCGGTTGTAACCAGTTGTGTGAGTGCAGACGGTGGGTATCTCCTTATGCTGAGTCAAAACGAAGGACTATTAGCGTACGGTTCCGTGGCAGGCCAGTTAGTCGGCATCCAAGTCCGGGTGAATAAAAAGTTCATGCCGTATTCTTACCCGGCCAGCCAAGTGACTTTTATTTAGTTGCCTATTCGCGGTCCGATCTGAGACAGACTAAATGATTTGCCGACCAAACGCTACCGTTAACACTTGGGGGGCTCCCCGCTGTTTTGAGTGGGTTGGCCTAGAATTGTTGATTTCGTGAAGCGGAAGATTTCTCGATTGATCTTGGCAAGGTGGCTCCCTGGAAGATTGTGACCTTGGACTTAAAGAATGATGAAGCTCACGATGATGTGGACTTTTAGCGCAGGCCCAAGTTTAGTGGGTTGCCAGTTGATAACAGGGTGGACAAGAATTGGCGTGATCTCAACGTCTTTTCCCGATTTCCAACCCAAATAAATCAACTATGTTCTCAGGGCAAGGCTACACAGCGCAGGTTGCTGGATCAGCGATGGATCAAACCTGGCCGTGTAGCCTCCAGCTTTAGCTCGTACGATCAGCGTTCCCTAAAACTGACTCAAAGCCACGGCTGTTGCCGAACTGCTTTGAGCCTTCGGCGACACATTGCCAGGACCGAAGTTCCGGCCAGCAAAATGGTGCACGGTTCGGGAACAGGGCGAACAGTTGAAACCTCCGCTTGGAACGATCCACCAAAGTAGTCATGTCCGTTAGCAGTGTTTGGCGCAGAGAAAGGGCTCGATCCGCTGCCGTATAGTCCATGCAAGTAGGTTATGTGTGAATCAACCGCGAATGTAGGATCTATGGCCCAGTAAGCTCCTCCCGTCGCACCAACCACATAATCTTGCCCCGCCTTAAGGAACACGCCTGAAGACGTATGCGTCGTCAAGGTTGAAGTGTAGTTCATGGAGTTGGTTATCGGCTCAGACCCGTCAACGGTTGCGGAAATTAGCAATGTTCCCTGGCTATCCCACAAACCTACTGATCGTAAATTTCCGTAAGGATTACTTAGAGCGCCCAGGGCTGTAATATCTAAATTGCTATTTGTGTGAAATGAATAGCCCAACACATAGTCTCCGGTAACTATATTTGGCGTTGACGTAAGAGTTGTCACCTCAAATCCAAATGCATTCCCCGAAGCAACGCAAACTACAACATACGGCACTAAGAATTTAGTTTTTATCCCCATCAAATTATGGCTCTATGACATTGTTTATGGGTTGAGGTCGAGTTTGCCTAGGAAGAAGTGGATGGCGATTCTGAAGTTGGCGAATCTTCTGAATCCTCTGGCGATGGTTTTAATTTCCTGAATCATGCTGTTGAGCGACTCTGCGGCGGCGTTGGTGACTCGGTGTTTGACGTAGGCCAGGAGACCATCTTGATGAGCGA
>JBBQUZ010000054.1:0-26167 GCA_038212035.1 Fimbriimonadales bacterium | reverse complement strand
ACAAAATCGCAACGAGGCTGGGAATATTGGAGGGCATTGAATGGTAAGTTTGAGGAAGGGACACATTTAGAACCAGAATCACCCTCACCTGCCCTCTCATATATAGTTGGTAAGGCTCCTTTCATCAGTCTTGGGTGTATAGATTGAACGTAAAGGAGGCGTAGACCACCAACGCAATTCCCCCAATCGAGGCTTAACTGAACTGATGTGACCCTCCCCTGTCCCGGCAGGGACTATCCGTGAGAGCTTATGCCAGGCTGCTCGGGGATAGTCCCTGCCGGGACAAAGTGAGGGCTAGTCGAGGTCAAACATTTTCTTCCTAACCCGTCCGTTGCTAGATGTTCGTGCCTCTGCCGGGGCACCAACTTCTCGCTGGTCGATCCTTTCATGGCACCGCATCTAGGGTGGATGTTTACCCACCCAAGTCGCCGATCGCAACCTCGATAAGGGAGAGCATGGCAAATATTCGGCCCGACCCGTCAATTCTTGTCGACGAGACGAGATCGAACGGCCTTCATCGCGGCTTCCGTGCGTGAATTCACTTGGAGCGCCTTGAGGATGTTGCTTACGTGATTCTTGACGGTTTTCTCGGCGATGGACAGCTTGCTGGCGATCTCCTTGTTTCGAAGCCCTTGGGCAACGAGGTCAAGAATTTCCTGCTCGCGGTCACTGAGCACAAACAGCTCTGAATCGTCGATTTCCTCTTCTTCTTTTACTCGGCGGAAATCTTCTATCACCTTGGTCGCAATCCGTGGAGTGATTTTTGCCTCGCCTTTCTCGGCGAGTCGGATGGCTTCTACCACGTCTTGAGGGGTGGAAGTTTTGAGGAGGTAGCCCAAGGCTCCGGCGCGGAAAGCGTCGTAGACTGTGTCGTCGTCTTCTTTGATTGTGAGAATCACCACCGCAACGCCCTTCTCTTGCTTGAGAAGCCGCCGGGTGAGTTCTATGCCGCTAAGGCGGGGCATGTTGATATCGGTCAGTAGCACGTCGGGGGGATCGGCCAGACAGAGGTCCAGCGCTTCTTGGCCATCTTTGGCTACGCCGATGACTTCACATTCAGGCATTAAGCCAAGCGTCTTTTCGAGAGCCTTTCGGTAGGACACTTCATCATCCGCGATGACAACCCTGATCTTTAGCGACATTCAACCATTATGCTTGTTGAAGCAATCCAACGTGAAGTGAGTTGGATTTTTTGTGACCTACAGGGCCAGAGATTTTTCGTTCATGATAGGGTGAATGGCGGTTCTGGAAGTGCGCGAACTTGAGGTGAGCTTTGGCCCAATAAAGATCCTGAGGGGAGTCTCCTTTGATCTAGACGAGGGAGAAACTCTTGGCGTGGTCGGGGAATCGGGTTGCGGTAAATCGATGACCGGGTTTGCGATTATGCGCATGCTCCAGGCGCCGGGAAAGATCACCGGCGGATCCATCAAGCTTGAGGGAAGAGAGCTGGTGGGGATTTCTGAGCGCGAGATGCGCGAATTGCGCGGCGACCAGATTGGCTTGGTGATGCAAGATCCGTTCACCAGTCTAAACCCAATGATGAAGATCGGTCATCAGATTGGTGAATCTTTTCGTTTGCACCAAGGCATGGATCGGCGCACCGCTTGGACTAAGGCCATAGACATGCTAGACCAAGTGGGCGTTCCGGCCCCGGAGAGTAGCGCCAAGAAATATCCCCATCAGATGAGCGGCGGTCAACGGCAACGGGTGGTGATTGCGATGGCGTTTGCGAGTAGGCCCAAGGTGCTCATTGCCGACGAGCCCACGACCGCGCTGGATGTTACGCTTCAGGCGCAGATTCTAAGGTTGTTGCGGGAACTGCAAGAGAAAGAGGGAACCGCGGTGATGCTGATTTCCCACGATATCGGGGCGATTGCCGCAGTTTCCCAGCGAGTTGCGGTTTTCTATGCGGGGCGCATCGTGGAGACGGGAGCGGCGGTAGACGTTTTGAGAAAGTCTGGAATGCCGTACACCCGAGCGCTTCTAAACGCGTTGCCCCGGGTGGGAAAGACGCGTCTAGAAGCCATCGCAGGGCAACCCCCAGATTTTTCTGACCTTCCGGTGGGTTGTGCGTTTGGACCGCGGTGCGGCTTACGTCAAGATCAATGTTCGATTGAACCCGGGCTGCTGCCTTTGGAAGCGCAACACGTAAGTGCCTGCTGGCGGGGCAAGGAAGTTCAACTCATTCCCACGGGTGAACCGGTCGCAATAAGCAGTTGAGGTCGCTGGTTACGGATGACCTAGGGCGGCTAAGGGCTCTGGGGCAACTTCGGCTTCGATCTCATATTGGGTGCCCGATGCAATCTGCCTTTCGGTCATGTTTTCGTCGACACCGCTCCAGCCCCTGGCTTTGATTCGTGTGGCCATGGTTCCGGTTTCTGTGCGTGACACGCCCTTGCCTTTGAGAATGCAAAGTAGTCCCTTGTTTTGTACTCTGACAACGAGCGTTTGCGCCGGTTTTCCATCAAGCTTTGCGAAGATCGTAATCGTGTTGTCTCCGTTCACTCTCGGGCTCAAAGAGATGCTCGGCCACTCCGGTGCGCTGAAGGTGACGGGCGAGTTGCTCTTTACTTCCGCCGTGATCGTGGACTGATAGTTTTCGATCAGTCGGGAAATCTTGAGATGAAATCTGACCATAGGGCTTTGAACATCGAACAATTGGACGAGGCCCTTGAAGTCTTGAATTTGGCTCACCGGCCCGCTAACTCGTAGCACACCCTCTTCGTCGTCGGCCACGACATGGAGTTCCTTAGGAATCATTCTAAGGCTTGCCAGACGAGTTCCGCCGGTCACCGGAGGGTCTGAGGGACGCACTAGAAGTGCAACCAATTTGGACGGCTTCATGTACCTTACTGCGATATCCTCGGCAAGTGCCCCCGAGCTAAGAGCGCTCATCAACAATCCAACGCCAAACGCAAGGTACCAATTTGTTCGCATCACAGCATATGTGACGGGATGACGCGCACAAAGATGCGAGGAGTTTTGTTAAGATTCGCGAAATGTAGCCCGCGGATATCCGTGCCGCGGTCCGGGTGATCTGGATTAACCGCAGAATCGTCTTCCTGACGCTAACCCACACAAAACTCGATAGAACCCTACTTTCACCCTAGGATCTGTGTGAGATTATCTTCGGTTAGCCCTTTACCAGCTGCTTCGTCGGACAATCTATCAAATACGGCTGTGAGTCGGGCTAGGGTTGCCTTCAACGATTGCTCCAGGCGCATTCCTGTCAATTGCGCGAGAACTCTTTGCTTGTCTAAAGGCATGGCTCTAAATGTTTGCGAGGCTTCTTCACTCAGCGGAATAGAGATCGATTGTGACCAAGATGGCACCGTACTCATAAAGAAGAGTATACGCCGACCCCGTGAATCTAAACTAGGTAAATCCACCCACCGGTTACTTGCTGTGCGTGCGCTTGAGTCCCTCCACAACACCCCGACCATGGCTTGAAACAAAAAAAGCCCTTCCGAAAACAGAAGGGCTCGTTGGATCCAAGGCGTGAGCGATCAGCGTTTGACGAACTGGAAGCCACGTCGCGCTTTCTTGCGACCGTACTTCTTACGCTCTTTGATGCGCGAGTCTCGCGTTAGATAGCCGCCGGCTCTAAGCTCTTTTCGGAACTCTTCATCGATGACCAAGAGGGCTCGGGAGATACCCAGGCGAATCGCACCGGCCTGACCGGTGATCCCGCCGCCTTTCGCGGTGGCTTTCACATCGTAGCGGCCGTCTAAGCCCATGTGGACCATGGGGCTTCGAACGAGAATCTCTAGCACCGGGCGACCCAGATACTGCGAGAACTCTCGACCATTAATCGTGATTTTTCCTTCACCAGGGGTCAACCAAACTCGGGCAATGGCGCACTTGCGTCGGCCCGTTCCGTAATTTAGGGGTGTAGCGGCCATTACTTATTCCTTTCCTTCTTCGTGTTGTAGGGCGTGGGGTTCTGAGCTTCGTGCGGATGCTCGGGCCCAGCGTAAACCTTAAGTTTTTTAAAGAGAGCCTTGCCAAGCTTGGTCTTAGGCGTCATGCCCCAGACGCACTTTTCAACCAGCTTAACGGGATCATCTTCTAGCATCTTGCCGCGCGAGATGTTACGCAAGCCGTCTGGCCATCCGGTGTGCCAGTAAATGAGTTCGTCTTTCTTGTTTCCAGTAAGGACGACCTTTGAAGCGTTGATGATGATGACAAAGTCACCACAATCTGCATTGTATGTGAAAGTTGGCTTGTGCTTACCGCGCAGAATCTGCGCTACTTGGCCGGCGAGGCGTCCTACTGGCTGACCAGCGGCATCCACCACCCACCAACTGCGGACAATCGAACCTTCTTTTGGCGTGTATGTTCTGTTCATTTTTCTTTTCTTCGCCAAAGAGGCGATATTCCTTTGGCCTTGTCCTGGCCCAAAGGCAGGATTCAACCGCGTTCTAATAAATTGTTGGAAACTGTTCGATTGTCAATCGGATGGCGACCGTATTTTACGCGCATAAGGCACAAACCTTTTGCGGGCAACACCACGGGCCACTGCATCCGACTCCGCTCCTCGGTAAGGAGCCTGCTGACCTCTTCGATGGACCGAGAACCCCTTCCTACTTCTAGGAGAGAGCCCGCCATTCTTCGCATCATTCCGCGAAGAAAGGCCGTGCCGATCACATCCACCCACACCTCGTCTCGTACGAGTTTTACTTCTACCGAGTAGAGGACTCTGCGAGTGTTTATCACACCCGGATCCAGTTCCTCCGTAAAGGCTAAGAAATCATGATCTCCCTGAAGATGCCGTGCGGCATCTTGCATGGGTTTAAGGGCAAGCGGTCTGCCAAAGTCGTGCACATAGCGTGCACACAATGGATTGCGGTTTGTCGTTCCGATTCGGTAGCGATACCAACGGTGGTCAGCACTGAATCGGCTATGGAAGGTGGGTTTCACCTCGCAGGATTTGCGAATAGAAACATCACTTGCCAAGACGTTATTCAGAATACGCGCCCATCGCTCGGGAGGAATGTTCACTTCAGAATCGAAGTGGCATACCTGTCCCCTTGCATGAGCACCGCTATCGGTACGACTTGCCCCTATGATCTCGATATCTTCGCCCGAGACTTGGCGAACAGCTTCTTTCAATGTGCCCTGAACAGTTCTCTGTTCAGCTTGCGCGGCCCAGCCGCGAAAATCGGTTCCGTCGTAAGCGACGGAGAGTTTTATTCTTTTAGTTGACAAGCTCCAAGACGGCTTCCGGAGCGCCATCTCCTCGGCGAGGTCCAATCTTGGTGAGACGGGTGTATCCACCCGGTCGGTCTTTGAAGCGTGGTCCAATCTCATCGAACAGGTGCTTCACTAGGTCTTCACCATTGATGAGGCTACGTTGCTGAAGAATCTGAACTTTCTCGGCCGGTGTCTTACCGGCAAGCGCCTTCACTGGCTTAGGGGAAGAACTGCTGTGACCTACGAGAACCTTGCGGGCTCGTCGTCGACCTTCCAGGCCATCCTCAAGCTTCGTCAAGGTGATCAGTTTCTCGACCAATCTTTGAAGTTCTTTGGCTCTACCCAAAGTGGTTCGGGTGTAGCCGTGACGGATGAACTGTCGCTGAAGGTTGGTCAGCAGGGCCATCCGCTGATCGGTCGGCAAGCCTAATTTTCGGTGGTCAACAAGATGTCTCATGGTAATTCAGTTTAAGGTGATGGGTGCGGATCGCTTTCGGTCAGCGCTCAGTAGTCCTCGTCATCCTCGTCGTCAAAGCTGTCTAATGATCGGTAGCCGCCCTTGGGTGGCTTAAGTTCAAGGCCGTGCTCCACTAGCTTGTCTCGAACTTCCAGCAGCGACTTTTTACCAAAGCCCCTAATTGCCGTGAGATCAGACTCCGTGGCAATTGCCAGGTGCTTGAGAGTGAGAATGCCCGCTCTGCGCAGACAGTTGAAGGTGCGTTGGCTGAAATCCAGCTCTTCAATTCTGATGTCCGGAACGTTCTTCAGCAATTCATCATCGTTGACGTCTTCAGATTCCAGATCTGCCTCAAAGCCGGCTTCTCCGAGATCAAAGAACATTCGGAAATACTTGTCAAGAATGTGAGACGCCTGCGAAAGGGCATCGTTCGGCCTAACCGTTCCGTTGGTCCAAACGTCCAGCACCAATCGCTCGTAGTCGGTTCGCATTCCCACGCGGGTCTGCTCTACGGTGTAGTTAACCTTCTTAACTGGAGTGTATTGAGAACCGGTTGGCAACACGCCGATCATGCCGCGGTACTTCTCTTGCTTCTCCGGCAACACGTACCCCGCGCCCCATCCAACGTACATCTCCATGGAGAGCGTAGCGTTAGCGTCGCTTATCGTGGCGATGTAAGCTTCTGAATTAACCACTTCCACGCCATCAGGGCAGATCACATCCGCACCCATCACACGACCGGGTCCCTTGACGTTGATGCGGAGAACTTGCTCTTCGTGAACATTCTCCCCGGTAATTCGCACCGCAAGATCTTTAAGGTTCAGCAGCAACTGGGTGGTGTCTTCCTTCACGCCAGGAATCGGGGCGAATTCATGGAAAACCTTGTCAATCCGGATTGCCGCAATGGCCGCACCCTGAATTGAACTCAATAGAACGCGACGGAGGGCATTACCGATGGTTTGTCCATAGCCTCTCTCAAGGGGCTCAAGAACAAATTTGCCGTACTCAGATTGCAGATCAAGGGTGGATATTTGTGGCATGGTGGGGTTGCCGGCTTGCCGCCGGCGGGACTCAAATCATTAAACGCGGCGGCGCTTTGGCGGTCGGCAACCGTTGTGCGGAATTGGAGTAACATCGCTGATGCTTCCCACTTCCAAGCCCGACGCCTGCAGGCTACGAATCGCAGTTTCGCGGCCGGACCCTGGCCCGCGGACCAAAACTTCAACTCGGCGAAGACCGTGCTCTTGAGCTAACCGACTTGCCTTTTCTGCTGCCACCTGAGCGGCAAACGGAGTGCCCTTACGGGAACCCTTAAAGTTGACGTTTCCGGCGCTGGCCCAACTGATGACGTTGCCCTGGGGATCTGCAATCGTAATGAGCGTGTTATTGAACGAGGCGTGAATGTGCGCCACACCAAGAGGAATGTTCTTGCGCTCCTTCTGCTTACCTTTCTGTACCGACTTGCGTGCCATATTTTTTCTACTTGTTCTAAAGAAAAGCGACCTGCGTTAGATTGACTGCAGGGCGCCTTCCAGACTTCTAAATCTTTACTTCTTAGCCTTCTTCCTGCCGGCCACGGTCTTTGGCTTACCCTTACGAGTTCGCGCATTGTGGCGGGTGTTCTGGCCTCTAACCGGTAACCCACGACTGTGGCGTAGTCCTCGATAGCATCGAATCTCCATCAACCGGCGGATGTTTCCCTGTACCTCTCGGCGCAGATCTCCTTCCACTTGGTATTCGCCGTCCAGAATTTCGCGAAGACGCGTAATTTCCTGTTCGGTGAGATCCTTCACCTTGGTAGTGGGGGCGATTCCCGCCTTGGCTACCAAATCGTGCACGTTGTGCTTTCCGATGCCGTAAAGCGTCGGAAGCGAGTAAATCACCGCTTTGTCTCGCGGGAGGTCGATACCTGCAATTCTTGCCATATTCTGGTTACGCTATTCCTAAATTCCTTCCGAACTTAGCCTTGTCGCTGCTTGTGCTTGGGAACGATGCAAATAACTCGCACCACTCCGTTGCGCTTGATGATCTTGCACTTATCGCAAATTTTCTTGACGCTGGCTCTAACTTTCATGTCAAATCGCTTGTTTCGTCCGTCTCAATAAATAAGTCTTCTGAGCGGTGTGCCCAAAAGAGGCTCTAAGCCACCTGACGCAAGAAGGAATTATACCCACGAGTTTTTCAGGAACGGCAGGATTCGGGGTGATGTTCTTAACATTGTGCAAGAATCGCCCTTCGAGGTACCCAAGATGACCCCAACTACCCTAGTTTATGCGCTCCCATCCTCCAAGGGTCGAGGTTTTCCCTTTGCCCTCCTCCTTTGTGGGATTCTGTCTTCTTGCTCCGCGAAAGGGGCTTTGCTTCACCCAAACCTCATTTATTCGGCGGAAGATCGTAACCAAGTGCTTCAGGCCGTCGCAGAGAGAGGCCCTAGCTTTCACGCGCTTAATCAAATTAAATCCGTAGATTTAGCCAAAAGCTTAGCTCCGACTATGAATTGGGAAGGTGGTCGGGCCCAGAGCCTTTTCCGTTTAGGAATTCTCATTTGGTTGGATCCGGCCGGGAGCCTGAAGAAGACCGGGGAGTCTTATGCAGAAGCGGCCAGAAGCGGGATTGAATCCATAACTATGCCAGGGAGAAGGGCGGGGGAGGGTTTTTCGCCTCTCCCAGAGCGGAAAGGGGGATGGGGAACCTACCTTGATGCGTCCGGAACCCTGTGGAACTATGCCGCCGCCTACGATATGCTTGCATCGGCGCAGGGTCGGCAGGGTGGAGTCACGGAAGATTTGCAAAATGCGCTGTACACAAAAGTGGCCGACGGGGGCTTTGCGGGCTTTGTAGATCATCTGCGAAGTCTAAACGTGGGGGGGAAGGGAACGCTTAAAAACGCCGGAAACAACTGGATTGCCCGGGAGTTGGCCGGAGTTGGCCTGGCTTGCCTCTCATTTCGAGATCGGTTTGAATCTGAACCAGCGGGATCAAAACGAAGGCAGGACTATGAAGACGGCCTCAAACTTGTTCGGTTGATGTCTACCGCGTTCCTTAGAACCAATACCGATTCACGTGAGCGGGCCAGCTATTATTACGAAGGGCCCCACTACTTTCAGTATTGGGCCGAAATGTTCATTCCGTTTGCCCATGCCCACGAGCTTGCGTTTCCCGGGGTGAGTAAAGAGCTTTCGTTAGCGGCCGGAAGCCCCCTCATGCAACTTCTGCGGGGGCAGATGATGAGCGGAATGCCCACCCGCGTCACCAAGGCGGGGCCCGTTTGGACCAACGCTCCGTTAGATGACTCCTGGATCGATGCCAACAGTTTGGGAACCATGGCCCTGATGGCCGCGGCTTGGGGGCCCCAAGACGAGCGGGCAGGATTCCTCAACATGGCCCGGAGATCCAAGGTCACCCATCAGGAACTCTTAATCGGAAATCCCGTCGCGGAACTTTCAACGGGGGTGCCATCCGGCCAACTACCCGCCGTGGAGGTAGCTCCCTACACTGGCCTTGCGGTTTTAAGGACGGGATCCACTGACCATGATTTGTCTGTAGTGCTTAAGAACAGCCGTACGTTGTTTGCTAATGATAAGAAGACGGGCGATTTTGGGCCCCACTTGTTTGCTCACACGCACTCGGATACCGGCGAGGTAGTGGCATTTCGAGATGCCGAGCCTATTCTGATGGATCCAGGCTACGGACCAGGCGGCTATGGTTCGGCCAAACGAACTCTCTATTTCTCTAATTGGAATCGCCATAACGTCCTCATGGTAGAAGGGGCTCAAGGATACGGGTCGGGGCTCAAATCTGTGATTGAAGAAGCGGAAAACTTTGTGTTGCCCGCCCATACTGCCGAGCCGTCTGGGCCACGCATTTTATTGGCAAACCCGGTTTCTGATCGTCAGGATACGCTCTCTTATGCCACCGCTCAGACTGCCTCATCAAAGCGATCGGTGATCTTGGTGGATCGCGATACGATCCTAGTTGTTGATCGGCTTCCCGCCGCCGCCCGCGTCAAGTTGGCATGGTGGGGAAACGGTGCCAAGCGCTTTGGCCCCATGACGGTTGAAGCAAGTGGGGCGGCAAAAGAAGACAGTATTGCGAGCGTAATTGGAAATGCGTCTCCCAGCAGTCCCACTGCGTTTATTGACACTTCTTCTGGCGTTGCGCGATACACGCGGGGCAACACATCGAATACCCAAATCTCGGTTTACTTACCGTCACCTAAGCGAGTGGTAGAAGTTGACGGACGCTACGGTCCATTCTGGAATCCCACCGAAATTCCCCTCACCGGAATGCACGTGAGTTCAGACCGACCGGTGAAGTTCGCGGTCACGTTGATCGAAGTGCAGGCAAAGGGTGGCCAGTTCCATCTGTCGGCGTTGCCAAAGGAGTCGGCCAACGGAGATCTGGAGTCGGTTACCATAACCGGTGGTAGCGCGGCAATAACGTACGTGGTGCGAGCCGATGGTTCGGTTACCTCAACAAAGTAGATTAGAGGTCGTCACAGAGTTTGTTTCGCGAAAAGCTTTTCCGTTTCCATGCGCGATGCGCATTTATGGCAGCGCAGAATTTTCGTTGACGATGCCGGACTTTTTCCTTGCCTTTTTTTGAGAAGATCGTCGTGAAATTTGTATTACGGGGTTGGTTGGGGAACTCTTGCCATTTAGAGAAGCCAACTATGAAAAAACTCTTCGTTGCGATCGGGTCACTGCTACTCGTTCAGTGCGTTTTCGCTCAGAACTTGCTTTCGTCGTTTTCAATGTCTGGTTCGGTCACGGCGTTAACTACTTCGGGTAAGGACGTATACACCTTGGGGGGTGGCGGTCGCACCGGCAGATACTACTATTGGCGTCCGGTTACGCTGGAGACTGCCGGTGCCAACGTGCCTCTTTCTTATAATGCTTCTACTGGATTGGTCTCCAGCGCCAGTACTTACTATTCGCCCGCCACTTCGGCGTCGGGCTCGGCGGCCACTTCGTTCAGCAACTCCGCAGTATCGGCTTTATGGTCAGTCTCGGGGTCAAGTAAAACCACTCCGCTACCCTCCCTCGCCGCGCATCAATGGGTGCGTGCAACTGCTACCAGTGATCCACGCTTTTACTTCTCAGTTCCCAACGATACTGATGTAACCATCACAATTACGGGTAGCGCATCCTTGGCGCACAATATTTATGCCTTGTCTGGGGAAGTCATTGGTTCAGAGTCCGGCAAGCCCAACACCTTTACCGTAACGGGTGGCGGGAGTTATTGCTTCTGGGCTCAACTAACTAACGCGGCTGCGCTCGGAAAAACCAATTCTCTTTCGTTTAGCGTAAAGCTTGTGTTTAGTCCGGTTGGCGGCTAGTGGTTACCGTCCGGTGAAGGGACGACGTTGGACAGCCGTCGGAATTAAAGCGATCCAGCCGTCGAATTTCTCCCCCAAAATTCCAAGGATAGTGAAATTCAAGGGAGGATCATGATGCATTCAAGTTGATGTGCCATGACCTTCCCCCCCCCCAATATACGTTTAGTTGGGCCTCGACAGGGTGAATTGCATTGGCGTTCTGCGCCTCGTTTACGTTAGATCGATACACAAAAGACCGAGGGTATGGGCCTAAGATGCCTAACCAAATGTTTCTGTGGCGCCATGCCAGGCTACTCGGGGAAAGTCCCTGCCGGGACAGCGGAGGGTCGTAAACGTTTTGTTAGGCCTCGATAGGGTGAATTGCCTTGGCGGTCCGCTCCTTAATCACGTTAGGTCGATTCACCAAGGACCGATAAGATGGGCCTAAAAGTGCCTTACTGAGCCAATTGCAAAATTAGGCATAGACAAGGATTCCGCTGCCTACTTAGGTTCAAAATAGAGATCCTAGTGCTCCGTGTTTGGAGTTTTGCAATTGCCTCAACTAAACGTATATGCCCCCCAGCTTCGGGGTGCCCCGCTTACTTGTAGCGGTAAACGATGCGGCCCATGGTGAGGTCGTAGGGGCTGAGTTCTACACGAACTCGGTCACCAGGGAGAATTCTAATGTAATGCATGCGCATTTTGCCGCTGACGTGGGCAAGAATCTCCGTGTCGCTTTCGTCCAGCTTCACGCGAAATCGCGCATTGGGCAAATTCTCAACCACCACTCCTTCGAGTTCGATGCCTTTTTCTTTGTCTTGCTGAGGCTTATATGGTGGCCTTTTTCTACCCATTGCCCACAGTTTACCTTCGCTTCATGTAAGGGTTGACTCAGTTTTGTACAGCAGACTGCACTTTGCTTCGTAGGTTTGTCAGTCAACGAGCGCTGAGACCTTTTCGGCGAGGTCAAAGTCAAGCTGGGAGATGCCGCCTACATCATGAGTATTAACAGAAACGGTTACCTTGCAATACTCAATCAGCACTTCCGGATGGTGTTGCATCTGTTCAGCCTGGTACCCCACCGCACTGCCAAACGTCAGGCCCAATAAATAGCGATCAAAGGAAAATTGACGCGATAGCTTTCCCCCCTTTACATGCCATCCGGGAGTCCTCTTAATCAACGACTCGATCTCCAGTTCAGAGAGCTTCACCAGCGCTTTTTTAGCCATTTCTTAGCATAGCCGAATGGTAAAATGAACCTGTGGGTTAGCCCGCAAAGGAACAAGCCTCATGACCCAATTTGATCTCTCGACCGCACTTGAGGTGACGGAAAACCCCTCTGTTGAGCAGCTTATCAAAGACTGCCTCGAATTTGATAACTGCAAGGTAACCGCAAATGGGGCCGTGGTCGCCTACAGTGGAAAATACACCGGGCGAACTCCCGATGACAAATTCACGGTGGCGCATGAAGAGTCAGAATCCGAAATTTGGTGGGGAAACAACCATCGAATGGATGACGCGACATTCGACCGCGTTCGTAGGCGAATGCAAAGCTACGCGCACGGCAAACGACTCTACATTATTGATACCTATGGCGGAGCCGATCCGCACCATCGAATTGCAGCCCGCTTTATTGTGGAGCGACCGTACCACGCACTCTTCATTAAGCAATTGCTTATTCGGCCCACCGAGCAGGAACTCCCGGGTTACGAGCCGGACTGGACCATCGTAGACTTTGGCACACTGAACTTGGTGCCGGAAGAAGATGGAACCCGCACCCAGGCCGCCATTGCCCTTAATTTGCCGGAACGGCTGGTGCTCATTGCCGGCACGCAGTATGCAGGCGAGATGAAGAAGTCGGTCTTCACCATCATGAATTACCTTTTGCCCAAAGAAGGTGTATTGAGCATGCACTGCTCCGCCAACATTGGACCCAAAGGGGATACCGCCCTGTTCTTTGGCCTGAGTGGCACGGGCAAAACCACCTTATCCGCAGATCACGACCGAAGCCTTATCGGTGATGACGAGCACGGTTGGAGCGATCACGGCGTGTTTAATATCGAAGGAGGATGCTACGCCAAATGCATTCGCCTCAGCGAAGAAAATGAACCAGAGATTTGGGCCGCGATTAGAGAAGGTGCGATTCTGGAGAACGTGGTCCTAACCGCCGACGGAATTCCCGACTACAACGATTCTTCGCTCACCGAGAACACAAGGGTGGCCTACCCCATCAATCACATCGACCATGCCGTTCAGCCCAGCGTCGGGGGACATCCCAACCACATCATCTTCCTCACCTGCGACGCCTTGGGAGTGCTGCCGCCTATCTCTCGGCTGACCCCGGAACAGGCCATGTATCAGTTCTTGAATGGCTACACGGCTAAGGTGGCGGGAACTGAGGCCGGAGTAAAGGAGCCCTCGGTTGTTTTCTCTAGCTGCTTTGGTCAGCCCTTTTTACCATTGCCTCCAAAGGTCTACGCCGACCTTCTCGGTGACCGGATCAGAAACCACGGCTCCACCGTCTGGCTGGTCAACACGGGTTGGACAGGCGGACCTTATGGCGTCGGAACGAGAATCGATCTTCCTCATACGCGGGCACTTATTCGAGCCGCCCTGTCAGGTCAGCTAGACAACGTTAAGTTCATAGCCGACCCGATCTTTGGAATGGACGTTCCTACTGAGTGCCCCGACGTTCCGGCCTCGATGTTGCATCCGCGCGATACGTGGGGGGATAAGGACGCCTACGATACCCACGCCCGCCAGTTGCAGGCCCGATTCGATGAGAATCATCGCCTGTACGTTTAGGCCAGAACGGCATCAACGAGTCGATCCGATCCGTTGCGGACCGGATCGACAACTGGAAGACCCAATTCTTCTTGAAGTTGCGCCGCAATTAAATCGGCGGCTTGGTTCGAATACCCCGCCGAGTTGAGGGCCACCCCAACCGTCTTAGGGGTAGGAAAGGTTCCGCATGCACCGGCAAGACCTTCGTAAAGGCGGATGTAATCTCCTAGGGGAGGAATTTGAATGTGGCTGTGCATCCTGAGGTGAGTCTGCCCTGCCTTTAAGCATAAGATTAAATGGGTGGGGCAAGAACCGCGAAGCAGGGGCAGGTTAGCCGTACTTCCGGGATGAATCAACGCGCCTTGACCCTCAATCACGATCAGCTCCGCGTCTCGCACCCGCATGACCTCGCGCTCGATGGCACCGCCGGCAAAGTCCACCCGAATCGCGTCTAGCGGAACCCCCGCTCCGGTGACCGTGATCCCAATTTGCCCGGTTGCCACAAACTCGGCCTTTATCCCCCTCTGTCGGGCTACGCGGTAAATCTCTAAACCAGCGGTCATTTTTCCAACCGCCATGTCCGCGCCAATGAGGAGCAAGCGTCGATTGTTAAGGCTGACGGCTGCCCCGGTTGCGGGGGCCAGTCCTTGAGGTTCAATCCGGATATCCCAAACAAACTGGCCCGGCTGGAGCTTAGCGTAACGTGATCCAAGCAGGTCATGAAGCCCATTTACCAGGGACAGCCCGTGAGCAACCGCGTTGTCAATCACCGGGTACCAGGCGGCAGGAATGAGTCCGCCGGGAGGAGCGATCCCGAGAACAAAAACGTCTGCCCCGAGCGCGCAAGCCTCATCGAGCGAAGAAACTATGGGCACGTCCTTCGGAATCCCGGTTAGCTCCGGCATCGACATTCCCGCCGAGTCTGAGTCGATCACGCACGCAATTGGGTTTGGAGAATAACGCAGGACTCCAAAACCCATCTTGCCGCCGGCATCGTTGAGTACCGCGCCTTGCATGTAGATCGCCAGTTTTTGATCTCGTCTCAGCAATTTAGGCAAGCTCCAAAAGTTGAGACCCGTGTCCTGATCGCTCGGTGGGCACGATGACACCGTCGATGATGGGGGCGCCGTCCGCGGGATCTGGGTTTAGGTTGAGATGTGAGTCCAAGTCAATGTGATCAAATAATGCGCCGATGGCCGCACCGGCCGCAATCGCCACCGAAGACTCACTCATGCATCCAATCATGGTTTGGAGTCCATGAGCACGAGCCGTGGCCACAATCCTTACTGCTTCGGTGATACCACCGCATTTCATCAACTTTAGGTTAATGCCATCTACGCGGTCGGCCACCTTGAGCACGTCGGTTGAGAATCGGATCGTCTCGTCGGCAAAAATCGGAAGCTTCCGGTTCTTGAAGATGTGGGGCAACTCTGATTCTTGACCTTCTGCTAACGGTTGCTCCACGTATTCCACGCCGCGCACCGCCAGCCAGGGAATCATCTCGTTGGCTTCATTTACCGTCCAACCCCCGTTTGCATCGACTCGCAGGCTTGCATGGAAGGGTGCCGCCGCCTCGGCCGCCGCGATAAAGTGCTCCTTGTCGTGGTCGCGTCCGGAAGGGGACCCCAGTTTAATCTTTAGGCACTTGGCCCCTGTCATCCTCAAGATGTCTGGCACACGCCCTCGGGTGATTTCGGGTGGGTTGATGCCAATCGTGACACTGGTGGGAACCGTGGGCAGGGGAAGTCCCAGCATTCGGTACAGCGGCAGTCCCGCCCGCTTGGCCAAGAGGTCCCACAACGCAATGTCCAGCGCGGCCATCGCGGGTGGATCGATGTTTGCTTTGCGCATCAACCGATAGATCGTGTGGATCGACCCTTCATTGCCAATGGTGGCGGCAAATTCGGTCAGTTGTTCGCGGCCTCGCTCGGCCGTCCACGCGGAACCCGTAGCGGGCGACAATTCACCGATGCCGGTCGCTCCGCCTTCTGAGGCAAATACAAAGAGATTCTCAGAACTAGACATTGTCCCCCGGCTTATCGCCAGAGGATAGAGCTTCTTCAGCTCTCTAATTTCAAATGCAATTCTTACCACCGCACCAAAATCGTACCGTAGATTGGCGGGAAGTTCAACAAATGAGGCAAATTCCACCGCGACCCACCCAATTGGGTGGGTCGTGCGGAGTCCCGTTTAGGACCTGGGTTTTCTGTTGGCCTTCATCTCGGCACTCCATCGACGATGGAATTCTTTTTGCTGCTGCGGATTTAAAAGCGCAAGCATGTCAATCCGAAAGTCGTGGGCAAGTTCTTTAATTTCTACGGGCTTTTTCTCGCCCGGCTCGCGAACCTTGTGCTGGTCCACCATGTCAATTTTTGCGTCATATCGGTCCTCAATATGTTGCTCCTGCGTGCGTTGCGCGGGCGTTAGGTCCATTCCTTTGAGAATCGACTTAGTCATATCTATCGACCGAAGGGCCCAATCTTCACCGTACTTCTTTTTCATCGACGTGTTCTGACCGTAATGAGCTTTCCATCCGCCGGGTTGTTGACTGTAGGCCGAAGCCATCGTGATCACGGCGATGCTGGTAACGGCAATTCTTAAAAGTTGTTTCATTCCAAATCTTTCAGACCCCCATCTTCGCGAGTGAAGTTCCTTCCTGAACGTTTTTACAGGTTAGAGGGGTGCCGTGTATGTTCATATACATTTAGTTGAGCATCTTTAAGCCGATTTCATCGGTTTTTTGAGTATCGATCTAACGTAAAGGAGCCTAACTAAATGGATATGACCTCAATCCTCTCCCCCAGTTTCGGGAGAAACTGAGGGCGAGGAAGTCCGAAAGCCCTTCTCCTGCCTTAGGCGGGAGAAGGGTTGGGATGAGGGTGGGGCGGTTCTCAGTCTGCAGTCTTCAGTCCTCACCTACGTATAGTTTTTCCTCGACAGGGTGAATTGCCATGGCGGTCTGCGCTTCTTTTACGCTAGATTCCACCCAACCAGAACAAACGAAACGGCCCCAACGGAGACTAACTAAATGTATATGACCTCGGTCCTCTCCCCCAGTTTCGGGAGAAACTGAGGGCGAGGAAGTCCGAAAGCCCTTCGCCTGCCTTAGGCGGGAGAAGGGTTGGGATGAGGGTGGGGCGGTCGCCAAGAAAGTTGTAAGTTTGCGACTATTTTGATTTCGTAGGCAACTATCCCATCTCAACCCCGCTGTTCTCCCCTTCGAGTAGATGCCCGCAAAGAAAAGGAAGAGTCGCACAACTTTTGTCGAAAACCCGGTATTGAGCCCGGTGCTCTTGAAGCGTGCGCGGACCGAGGGCCCTCATCAATACCTGACGCTTGAGGACAAAATGCGCAGTCAATCTACGGGTTTTTTGGTGTGCGGCAAGTTAGGATAGTTTCTTGCAACCTCACTGACCATGTCCGTCAAGTTGTTAGGAATCGCCGCCGGAATCGCAGTCTTCGCCGCCTCTGCCGCCGCCACCGATCTCAAAATCACCAGCGTCACGTTGATTGATGCCGCCGGAAACGCGACCACCCCACATTTGGGAGACGACACTTACAGCCTTAAGGTTGACTGGCAAGTGACTGGCAAGCCCAGCGGAACCTACAATGTTCGATTCGAACTCGCCAACAATGTCTACAACTGGAATGTGAACACTCCGGTTCAATCTGGAACCTATGCGGGACGTGTTTCATTCTTCATGCCATTGGACGGAGCCATCCCCTACCGAGTGACCTTGGATCCGGAAAACACGGCGGGCGACAGCGACCGATCTAACAACGTGTCCACAGGAACCTTTACTCCTACCGCACCGACCCAGGGGGTTGAATACTTCAACCCAAAGCGATGGTCCGGCGCGGAGAAGTTCACCGTCAGCTGTCCTCAGAAGGTAACTAAGCTGGACGCGGTTCTCGGCAAACCCACTACGGAGACGTCACAGAAACTGCTCAGCTTTACTTCAACGGGTAGCCAGAGCGTTTCTCAACCAAACGGCCAGCCCATCGCTTCCGCCCAGTGGATCAACCCGGTTGCGGGATCCTACTCGTTGAGTACTCAATTCAACGTAGAACTTAGCGCAGTGCGATACAACTTCTCCCAGGCAAACCCTTCTTGGACGGCACTCAACTCCGTTCCCGCCGATGTCGCTCAGTTTGCCAAGCCAGAAGATGCCGTGCAATCAACTTCCTCCACCGTCACCGCTTTCGTGAGACGATGGTTGCCTAGCAATTACCGAACCTCGATGAAGCCAGCTGCGGCCGCTCGATTGTTGTTCCGAGGCGTGGTCAACGAACTGAGCTTTGTGGATACCACCGCCGCCACTGCCGTAGACGTACTAAATGCCCGCAAAGGCAACTGTGCGGGAATGAGCGCCGTGTACGTGGCCGCCATGAGAAATATCGGAGTCCCCGCTCGATTGGTTTCCGGTTGGTGGAACGGCAACAACGTGTGGCACTGCTGGAGCGAGATCTACCTTCCGGGCATGGGCTGGGTTGCTCAGGACGTAAGCGCATCCGACCGCATTGACGCCACCGGCACCTACGCTTACTACTTCGGAACAATTCCCGACCTCAACCAACGATGCGTGGTTCAGCGCGGCGTGACCTACCGAACTGCCGATGCCGCCTACAATTCAGTTCAAGTCGGCAACTACGCGGCTTGGGGAACTTTCAAAACCTGGCCCACCACTTCCGCCACGTGCAGCCTCAGCCCAATGGTTCCCTAATCATTTCGCATCTAGAAAACACGTCAGCCAGTGCAATAACCACTGGCTAAATTGCGAACCTCGTACTTCAACCATCTTTGCCTCGTTCTTCACTGCACCGAGATTTAATCTACAAAAGGAATGGGTATGAATCACAACCGAAAGAGACTAGGTGAACTGCTGATTGGTCTGAGGATCATCAATCAAGAGCAACTGCTTGGAGCGATTGAAATTCAGAAGGAAACCGCCGCCCCGCTCGGATCCATCTTTGTTTCGGCGGGAATGGTGACTGAGGACAGGTTGCTCAGTGCCCTGGCAACCACTTATCACGTGGGCCCCTGGCGATTGGAAGAAACGCCGGCCGACCCTGCGGCCATCCGTCGAGTTTCCGAGCAAGTCTGTCGCCTGTATCACATGTTGCCGGTGGCCATCCGAGGGGACCTTCTAATCGTGGCAATGCGCGATCCCGGCGATTTAGACGCGATAGACATCGTGCGCAACACCAGCGGTATGCGCGTGGAACCCGTGTTGGCGGATGACCGACGACTACTTGCGGCCATTGAATTTGCTTTCCGCAAGAAAGCGATTGGGGAGGGCATGGATGGACTGGTGGATTTGGCCCTCAAAGACTTTGGCGTTAACGCAAAGTCCAGCCATGAACATGACAATGCCATCAGCGAAGCCGACATGCGCCCAGTGGTGGGCATGGTCAACCAAATTCTGACGGATGCGATTCGGGCGGGGGCGAGCGACATTCACATCGAGGCGCGAGCGGAGCGAGTTGAGATTCGGTACCGAATTGACGGACAGCTTCAATACGTTGGGGAAGTCCCTCAGAGCTTGCATCCCATGCTCACTACGCGCCTTAAGATCATGGCGGAGTTGGATATCGTGGAGTCACGAGTTCCGCAAGACGGTCGAGTAGGCGTGGTTCTCGATGGTCGCTCCGTGGACCTGCGCGTTTCGGTATTGCCCAATCACCACGGACCTCGGATCGTCCTAAGAATTCTTGACAAATCGGTGGGCCTTAAAACGCTAGAAGAGATCGGCTTTAACAAGGCGAATCTCCATCTCTTCCGATCTATGGTAAGCAAGCCGTACGGAATGGTGCTGGTGACGGGTCCAACCGGTAGCGGAAAAACCACCACGCTTTACGCCGCCTTAGGTGAGGTTAAGACGGGCGCCAACAACGTGATGACCTGCGAAGATCCGGTGGAGTACGACATTGCCGGTATCAATCAGTCTCAAGTGAATGAAAAGGTGGGACTCACCTTCGCCCGCCAGTTGAGGGCCATCCTAAGACAAGATCCTGACGTGATCCTGGTGGGAGAGGTCAGAGACGGAGAAACCGCCGAAACTGCGCTCCGAGCCGCGTTGACCGGTCACATGGTGTTGAGTACGCTGCACTGTAACGACGCACCCAGTGCGATTCCCCGCCTTATTGATATGGGCATTGATCCTTTCTTGCTCAGCACCACCCTAGTCGGCGTGATGTCTCAACGCTTATTGAGAGTGCTTTGCCCGCACTGTAAAAAATCTGGTTTGCCGTCCGATGCTCAGACAGAGCTTTACTTAGCCTACGGCCAACCCATTCCCGGCGAGATATTCCACCCCGTAGGATGCGCTAAGTGCGGCGAAACCGGCTACAAGGGCCGAACTGCGATTCACGAAGTGATGCCAGTAACTCCAGCCGTCGCCCAAGCCATCGCCGCCAAAGAGTCCCTAACCGCGCTGAGGCACCACGCCGAAGCCGTGGGTTATCGACCTATGCAAGCATCGGCCATGGACCTGATCTCCGCGGGGATCACCAGCATGGAAGAAGCAGAGCGCGTTGTGTTCCTAGACGCCAACTACGCCATCAAAGAAAAAGGTCCGGTTGGAGTCCCTTTCCTGCACGCCGCTTGAGTTTCGGGGTCAGTGAGTCATAAACGCGATCAGGGGGGAGAGGTTGTGGCGATCTGCTTGTTGAAGGGCTTTGATGTATTGGCTTCGGGCAGTGCCCACTGCGGCGAGGTTGGTGGCACCCCAGTCTGATCTGGGCCACTTATTTTGGTCACAGAGAAGGTCGGTAGCCAATCGGGCGTGGCGGCCATTTCCATTAGGAAACGAATGGATAAACACAAGGCGATGGTGAAATCTGGCCGCTATTTCTGCGGGACCATATGTCTCGCTCTGAATCCAAATCTTTGTGTCCTCGATCAGATTTAGCATCTCGGTGGAGATGCGATAGGACTCGAGGCCAATCGACTTTTGGGTTAGGCGGTAGGTTCCCGCCCACGTCCACGTCTTGCCGAACATGCGTTTGTGCAGAAGCCGAAGGCTGTCTGGGCGAAGCAAGTCAGACTTCATTTTTCGGCTTCGTTCGGCCCACCGGATCGCCTCGATGATGTTTAAGAGCTCAAACTCATTGAGCTCTGCTTGGGTTGAGAGGGCAGGAATGAGGCCCTGCCCTTCGTCGGGATCAATCGAAGTGGCCCCTTCGGTCTCAGAGAAATCTATTCCCACAACCTCGAATCCCCATTTTCTAGGCTCTCCTGCGTGGCGTCCAGAATGAGATCCTCAACCACGCGATAACCCACTCGCTGGTTTTCCATCACCATCGTATGGCTGGCTCTGTTCACTCGCCCGGTGACCTTCTTCTTTGTTTGATCCTGAACCATTTGCTCCAATGAAATTCGGGGGACAAACACAATCGATACGTCGCAATTAAGGGCGTCTGCAACGAGGCGTAGCTTCTTAACTGTGATCGTTCCGTCTACTTCACCGCGTTCAAATTGATGGATCGAAGATTGAGCTGACGTTCCTACCCGAGCGGCAAGATCCTTTAGGCTCATGCCAAGGGCCATTCGGATGGATTTTATCCATCCACTCATGGGCGCATTCAGCGGCAGAACGCCCCGAAAGGGTGCAAGTTGCCCGTCCAGTTGTTGTCGTCGTAATCGTCTGCGGATCGCGTCCATGCATTCATTGTAGACCAATTCACGCCAAAAGTTTATATATAAACCTAAATAATTACAAAAAATATTCAGTTATAAATTCTAAAAAAATATAATATGAATGTTAAAGCGAATATTTTACGGCCAGTCCAACCTCACCTACGGCCGGTCAAACGTTCATAATAGGACATGCCATCGACCCTGTTTAACAAGGTGTGGGATGACCACGTCGTCTCCGAACTTCCCGGTGGAGGGGTTCTGCTCTACGTTGACCGGCACCTGGTTCATGAAGTCACATCACCCCAAGCGTTTGATGGCTTGCGTGAGCAGGGTCGAAAGGTCCGCCGTCCGGATCTCACCTTTGCTACCGCAGACCACAACGTTCCTACTGACGGACGTCCGGTCGATGAATCCAGTTTGGCGGGCAAGCAACTGAGTGCGCTCACTAGAAATTGCGACGAATTTGGGGTTCGACTCTACGGCTACGGAAGCGATAGACAGGGCATTGTTCATGTCATCGGACCGCAATTGGGCATCACATTGCCGGGCCTAACGATGGTCTGCGGAGACAGTCACACCTCCACTCACGGTGCCTTTGGTGCCTTGGCGTTTGGCATTGGTACGACCGAAGTTGAGCACGTTCTTGCCACCCAAACCCTCAGAACCACCAAGAAGCCCAAGTCTCTCGGAATTCAAATTGAGGGAACTCTGCACGCGGGGGTCAGTGCAAAAGACATGATCTTGGCCGTAATCCGAAAGCTTGGGGCGGGCGGAGGAACGGGTTACGTCGTTGAATACTATGGCTCCGCGATCAGCAGATTGCCGATGAATGGTCGTATGACCATCTGCAACATGTCCATTGAGATGGGCGCGCGTGCCGGTGTAATTGCCCCCGATGACATCACGCTGGCGTACATCTCCGACGGGGATCGCCCGTTTGCGCCCAAGGGTGAGGCATTCAAAGAATTGGCTTTGCGAACTCAATCGTTGTGTACAGACAACCCGTCCCTATTTGAACGACACGAATCGATTAACGTAGACACTTTAAAGCCTCAGATCACCTGGGGCACCACTCCGGCGATGACGGTGGATATAGATCAGCCGATTCCCGCGCCGCGCGATGCCGGAGAAGAGCGAGCGCTAAAGTATATGGGGCTAGAAGCGGGGAATACCATGCAGGAAATGGCCGTGAATACCGTGTTCATCGGTTCTTGCACCAACGCACGCATAGAAGATCTTCGGGAAGCCGCTAGCGTGCTCAAAGGCCGTAGAGTGGCGAGCGGGGTTCGGGCGATGGTCGTTCCGGGCAGTGCGATGGTAAAACTTCAGGCGGAGGCCGAAGAACTGGATCAAATATTTATCTCGGCGGGATTTGAATGGCATCGGCCCGGATGCAGTATGTGTCTCGGAATGAACGGCGACATCCTACGGCCGCATGAACGCAGCGCATCAACTTCCAATCGACCTTACGAGGGCCGCCAAGGGCCGGGTTCTCGAACCCATCTCGTCTCCCCGCTCACGGCAGCGGCCACCGCGATCATGGGACGGTTTGCAGACCCCCGAGAGTTGTTATAGGTTGATGAAGTGCCTATGGCTCGTGCTGGTGTTTAGTGTGATCGCTGGTCACTGTTTCGCCTCTGCTCCGCAGGTTGCGCCTCAATTCTTTGAGCGAGTCTGGGCCCGAGGGGCGCTTCCAGGTCCTCGATCCCCATTGGGATGGAAGACGGATTGGCCGAAACTCCTCGGCGAGATTAAATCTCACATCAAAGCTCTGTCGGATCAAGTAGACGGAATTCATGCTCCGTTGGTGCTGCGAGAAAAAGTAAATATGTTTTTTCAGCTCTGGAAAATCCGCCAGTGTTTGAATGTGGCGGCGCTTTTAGAACCTGAACCGCTCCAGTACGTGACGGGAATGGATCCTAAACAATTCCGTGTCCTTATCGATCAGTTCAAGTCTGCAAGCACGAATTTGAAGAGGAAGCTTCTAGATGCGGGTACAATTCAAAGTTCAAAACTGAACGCAAGGACTTGAGATGAAGCGAACTTACCAGCCTAATAACCGCCACCGCAGCACGACGCACGGATTTCGCGTCCGTATGCAGACGACGAACGGCCGCAATGTATTAAAGCGACGACGAAACCGAGGACGAGCACGCATCGCCGCTTGAAAGGCCCCACCAAACCGCAGTTCGAACTGATTTTCAGTAAAGGACAGCGGAGAACCGGTTCCTTTATGCGAATTCACGCTCTTCCTGGGTCTGGTCTCGTGGGCATGGCGACCACAAAGAAAATTGGATCACGACCCCGGAGAAATAAAGCCCGCCGAAGGGTGGTTGAAGCGATACGGCTTAACCTTAGTTTTCTTGTGGTGGGGATAGACTATGTCATTGTGGTCTTTGAAACCAGCCTGAGAGCTTCGTTTAAGGAACTTCAGGTTGAATTGGTCAAGCTACTCAGTGAGGTGAGCGCAAAGTGGGCCGAAAATTCGGTGTCTTCTTAATCCAGTGTTACCAAAGAGGGTTTGCCTGGATGCCTCCCACGTGTAGATTCACGCCCAGCTGTTCTCAATACACCTTAGAGGCAGTGCAACGATACGGTTTGCTAAAGGGTAGTTGGTTGGGGGCAAGGCGAATTGCCCGTTGCCACCCGTTTCACCCAGGTGGAAGCGATCCAGTTCCTTAAACAGCGCCCCATTTTAGGTCCCAGTATTCCTCCGATGGCTATCGCTCAGAAGCCATAATCGAATTCCGCGCCGCACTTTTCAATAAGACTCTCATGGCCAAGCCCACCCCCAAGCAGAATTTCCTTCAGACCGCCCTGTTGATGGTGACCATCTACATGGGCATGATGCTCTTTTTCAATTCCCAGAAGCCGCAGACCACCCAGACGGTGGACCAGCTTTATGGGCAATTGAAAAATGAGAATAGCAAGCTGTTGGATCAGAGCGCCATGCGGACTCTGAATGACTACAACAAGCGGGTGGATGATGAAGTGGGAGCCAAGCGCCTTACCCGGGCCGAAGCAGATTCTAAGAAGATCGAAGCCGCCATTATTTCCGCGGACACCCAACTTAAGGCGGGGATTTCAAGAAGTGATTCAAGCCGAATTAGAAGCGCCTATCAGGCCCTGATCGGGTTTCAAAAGAAAGATTTAGACAAGCCAGAATGGAATCGAACCTATTCCGTAGCCGATGTTACGGGTGACTCGCGATTTGGTTGGAAAGAATGGACGGGGCAGCAGTTGTACACCCGCGTGGTCTCAGACCTTAGCGCTCGGAACCGAACGGATCTCATTTGGGGCACCATTCCCGGCGGATTCCAATTTATAGATTTCCTGGTTCACCTTACGGGAGCGCAGTCTGCCTTCAGTTACGCATTTGCGGGCTTCTTGCTGGCCCTGTGTGTGCGCTCAATCATATTCCCCCTTGCACAGAAGCAGATCATGTTCGGTCGGCAGATGAGCCAGCTGGCGCCGTTAGCGGCGGAGATCAAGGAAAAGTACAAAGATGAACCTCAACAGCAACAGGCCAAGGTCATGGAACTGTACAAGGAGTACGGTATCAACCCGCTGGCCGGATGCTTGCCCGCCATGGTTCAGATGCCGCTGTTCTTAACGGTGTACCAGTGCATGTTGCACTACCAATTTGAGTTCCAAAAAGGCACATTTCTCTGGATCAACCCAACATTGAGCAAAGCAACCGGCGGCATTGTGGCCCCAAACCTGGGCCAATTGGACTACATCCTCATCGTGATTTACGGAATTTCGATGATTGTCTCCACCTTGCTCATGCCGGTCAGCGATCCTTCTCAGATTCGACAACAAAGAATGATGGGGGTGGGCGTGGCGGTTTTCTTCACCATCAGCATGTTCTTTGGCATCTTCCCCACCCCGGGCGGATTTGTTCTCTACTGGATCTTCACCAACCTCCTAGCCACCGCGCAATCCCTTCGAGCCTACCGGTTGCCGTTGCCGGCGCTAGTTAAGGTCAACGCGGCCGGTGGAGGTGTTTTTCCGGTGAATCCCAGCGACGACAATCCCTTTGCTAACCTGTTCGGCCTGAAACCGCAGAAGCCAACCGCACCGACCAACGGTCACATCAGCAGCGATCTCACCGGCAAAACCGGAACCCCGGCAAAGCATAAGCCCAAGAAGCGGAAGTAAACCCTCCGGTTGTTTTGGGCCCTCAGATCAAGGCATCTTAAGTGTCGGGGACCGGGTTTACCTTCGGCTAGGTTAACGCCCCATAGGTCCTTCCACATGTGCATTTTGTGAGGCATCTTTAGGCCCATTTCATCGCTGTTGTGTGTATCGATCTAATGTAAACGAGGCGCAGACCGCCAAGGCAATTCACCCTGTTGAGGGCTAACTGAGCCAATTGCAAAACTAGGCATCGACAAGGATGCCGTAGCCTACTTAGGTTCAAAATAGAGATCCTAGTGCTCCGTTTTTGGAGTTTTGCAATTGGCTCAACTAAACGTATGCGATCTTCCGTTGTACCGGCAGGGACTATCCCCGAGCAGCCTGGCATAAGCTCTCACGGATAGTCCCTGCCGGGACAGGGGAGGGTCACATCAGTTCAGTTAAGCCTCGATTGGGGGAATTGCGTTGGTGGTCTACGCCTCCTTTACGTTCAATTTATACACCCAAGACTGATGAAAGGAGCCTTACCAACTATATATGAGAGGGCAGGTGAGGGTGATTCTGGTTCTAAATGTGTCCCTTCCTCAAACTTACCATTCAATGCCCTCCAATATTCCCAGCCTCGTTGCGATTTTGT
>JBBQUZ010000053.1:0-27297 GCA_038212035.1 Fimbriimonadales bacterium | reverse complement strand
AGCCGGTAGTCGTCGGATGACCGTGCCGACGTCCGGTTGCCCCGGAAAAACCGAAAATCACCCGGACTCAGGCACGGTCATCCCGAGGCTACCGGCTCCGCCGACCGCTTTGGATGTCAGTTTTTGTTGAGAATACGATGTGATAGCTCAAGCTCGTATGACTTGTAGGCATTTGGTAAATTCTAGTGCCCCTGCCGGGGAAATGACTTAATTGCTGACCGATCCTGGCATGGCGCTAGAGCTTATGCCAGGCTACTCGGGGATAGTCCCTGCCGGGACAAGGGAAGGCTAGTTGGCGTCAAACATTTTCTGCCCGACAAGTCGGTTGCTATATTCTGGTGCCCCTGCCGGGGAACAAACTTATTTGCTGACCGATCCTGGCATGGCGCATGAGCTTATGCCAGGCTACTCGGGGAAAGTCCCTGCCGAGACTTGGGAGCGTTACATACGTTTAATTGAGCCAATTGCAAAACTCCAAAAACGGAGCACTAGGACCTCTATTTTGAACCTAGGTAGGCAACAGAATCCTGGTCTATGCCTAGTTTTGCAATTGGCTCAGTTAGGCCTCGATAGGGTGAATTATATTGGCGGTCTGCGCCTCCTTTACGTTAGGTCGATACACAAAAAACCGATGAAATGGGCCTAAACGAGCTTATATAAATGTATATGGGGTTAACCGTCTGTGACCGATTAATTCGAGATGTGGGGCAAGACATCCCATTTGCCACGGTTACAGATCGGAGGCAAATGAAACCCGCCAACATTCGGCCTCAGGTTCAAACAAATCTCTTCACGCTCTCAAGACGTGCTGATGTTGCACGGATAAGATCACTACCAAACGCCCCCTCTCCACTGTTCCGCGCGAATCAGTGACACAATAGCCAAATGCTGGATTGGGTTTCCGACCCTCGCGCTTGGCTCGGGCTTGTGTCCCTGGTTTTTATCGAGACTGTTCTTGGGGTGGATAACATTGTTCTCCTCACCGTTCTCTCGGGTGCACTGCAGGACGAACAACGCAAGAAGGCGCGCAGATACGGCCTGTTGGTTGCCGCCGTCAGTCGGGTGATCTTGCTTATCGCCCTCGTGAGCGTGGTTTCCATAGTAAAAAAGCCCTTCCTCTTTCTGGGACCGCTTCAACTGTCTGGAAAAGATCTCATTCTAATTGGCGGCGGCTTGTTTTTGATTGCTAAGGCCACCACCGAGATCCATCAAAAGATGGAGGGCGAAGAGGACGGAGTTCATGCTAAGGCACCACCCACCTTTATGGCGGTTATGGTGCAGGTGTTCGTGATGGACATTGTGTTTTCTCTGGACTCCGTAATCACCGCATTAGGCATGACGCCTTACCTTCTAGTTCAGGTGCTGGGAGTGTGCCTAGCCGTGTTTGTAATGCTTCTGTATGTAGATGGTCTATCTGCGTTTGTAGATAGACACCCAACCGTAAAGATGCTTGCCTTAGCATTCCTAGTTCTGATAGGACTAAACTTGGTGGCAGAAGGAATGAAGTTTGAGATTCCGAAGGCCTACACCTACTTTGCCATGGCGTGGTCGGTGGGCGTGGAACTTCTTAATCTGCGGTTTCGAAAGAAGCGTAGACTTCGGGCTCTGGGACCGGATACAACGCCTGACGGGACATCCGAACTCAATCCGCGAGGGTCCGGCATAAAGCGAGACAGAAAACATTAGCGGTCGTTACGGCAACCCAAAGGCACTTGAATTCTAACTTAGGGGCGGGGTTAAGATGGGTTTTCGGCTGATCGCCCGTCTATTCTTTACATAAAACTTCACTGCCACTACCTCGGAATAGAAGTCGAGCTCTGAGGCTTTGGACCTTAAAAGATAATTTGACTCAACCTTTTTCAATCTTAACGCGTCAAGACAGATGCAACGGCGTAGCCGATGGCGGCGATAAACGCCTTGAGACTCAATAAGTGAATGCGACTTTGGCGGTGCAGCTAGCCCATTGGCAATAGAATGCGCCGCCCTTTTTCAGATAAATTTACAAAACTTTTACATGAATTTTGTGTTGCGCGAACAAGCAAACAAAACCTTAACACAGGCTTAACATTTACCAAGCATTATCAATTACTGGTCTGGACACGCAGAAAACGCGGGTGCAGCTAGGAGCCTCTATCATGATCCGAAAAGCATTTACCCTCATCGAATTGTTGGTCGTTATTGCAATTATTGCAATCTTGGCCGCTATCCTGTTCCCCGTTTTCGCGCAGGCGAAAGAAGCCGCCAAGAAAACTGCCTGTCTCAGCAATTCCAAGCAGATTGGTACTTCTACCTTGTTGTACTTAAATGACTACGACGACACGTTCTACCCTCACCGATTTAACTGTAAGAACGGAGCCGCCTTTGTGACCTGTTCGGCTTACTTAGACGGTAGTAACAATGTTTTACCTGAAGCAAAAAACTTTGATGCAGATTCGCTAACTCGCTACTACTGGATCTTTATGCTGCAGCCGTACGCAAAGAACTACGATTTGTTCTCATGCCCCAGCAACGGTATTTCTTTCACGCCCAGCAAGACGGTCACTCATGTTCTCAACGCCCCCGGCGCAAAGGGACAGAACTACGGCGGACAAAACAGCTATGGCCATAACGATGCTTGGCTCAGCCCAGCAGGTGCGTTCAACGGCACCGGTGGTCAGCCCGCCAGCGTGGCTTACGGTAGCGTTCCTCGCATTGCTGGCACGATCATGACGATTGATGCCACTTATTATGGAGCCGTTCCGGCGGTAACCGACACCACCGGTTTGTTTGACCTCACCAAGACCACTAACGGCAACGGAGACGTGGAAGCGGCTTACGTTAATGCTCAGGGCGGCCAGTACAAGTCTTACTGGAAGAACATCGGCGGCGCGGACTGGAGCTACGGCGGCGGCGTGTTGACGGACGCTGATGCAATTGTGAAGGGCAAGACCCGACACGGCGGCAACCTCAACGCTCAGTTCACGGACGGCCACGCAAAGTCAGTTCCTTACACTAGAGCCATTGGCGACATCTGCCTCTGGTCCACCGACGCTGAAGGCGCCCACCCCAACTGCGGCTAATTCCGTTTATCTTTAATGCATTGCATTTAGGGCGGCCAAGTTGGCCGCCCTGTTTTTTTCGTCTCCTGCGTTAAAACCCCAACCTAGTTGGGCCGCCGGTTGGGGCCAAAGTTTGAACTGTAATAATCTACGTGATGACTGGCGGGTAGGAACAAGGCGTCGATCTTATCTGTCACCTCCAAAGTTAGTTTGGTTTGACAGGCGGCCACCGATTCAACGAGTTGCGCCTCTGATCGCGCTCCAATGATCGGGCTCGTGATTCCGGGCCGGCCAGCAACCCACGCTAAGCTGAGTTGGGCCATGGTCAGGCCTTCAGATTCGGCGAGAATCTTTAACTCTTTCAGTTTGTCAATCGGCAACTGTTTTAGGCGACCGCCGGGATCACTGGATGAGTAGCGAGCGCCTTGGGCGCTGTCTAAATATTTGCCACTGAGCATTCCGCCCGCCAACGGCGACCACGGAATCACCGCGTAATCGTAGGTTTGGCAGAACGGAAGCAGTTCCCTTTCAATGCGCCGATCCAGCAAATTGTAAGGCGGTTGCTCACACACAAAGCCAGCCGCCCCCATGCTCTTGGCCACATAGTGCGCCTCGCAAGCTTGCCAGGCGGCGTAGGACGAACATCCGGCATAACGTATCTTTCCGGACCGCCGGAGATCGTCTAGGGCACGCAGAGTTTCGTCAATCGGAACCGAAGGTTGTGGGCGATGAATTTGGTAAATGTCAATCCAATCGGTATTGAGCCGCCGGAGCGATGCGTCACAAGCTTGGATTATGTGACGGTAAGAGTTGCCTGAAGCGTTTGGATCTGAGTCGTCCATGTTTCCGTGGCATTTGGTTGCCAATACAACGCGGTCTCGTTTACCGACCAAAGCCTTTCCCAGAATCGTTTCGCTCGTGCCCCGAGCGTAGACATCTGCCGTGTCAAAGAAATTGACTCCGAGGTCTATGGCGTGGTGGGTCAGCCGAATAGAAACGTCTTCGTGAGACCCCCAGTCTTCGGGCTCCCAACCAAACGTCATCGTGCCAAAGCAGGCGGCGGAGACTTGAACTCCGGTTCTTCCGAGCGAGCGATATTCCATGCTCAAAGGCTACCTTGCCGGCCCCGCAGCCCCCCAGTTTACGAACCACGCAATGCAACTAACTCTTCTAAACGGTTGGAATTCTCTTCCCACGCCGCCAACCGCCCCGCCAGTGCCTCTTGAATGCTTTGGTGCTCTCGGGTAAGCGAAAGGACGTCGGCGGTGGGTGATAGGTTGGCCAGACTCTCCTCTAGCTCTTTGAGGTCATCCTCAATATGCGAGACTTCGTTTTCGAGGTCGGAAATCAATTTGGTGATTCGTTGAATTTCTTTGCTGAGTTCGCGGGGGGTAAGCGCCGGGACCGCTGGCTTGTCATCTTTGATCGCGGAAGCTGACCCTGCACTGATCGCCGCTTTGGCAACCACCGGCTTACGAGCGCGGTAATCAGCGTAGCTGGAGCCGTACACAATGGGGCCGGCATGCCGTACATCCAAAATTAGATTCGTTAATTTTGTGAGCAACCAACGGTCGTGCGACACCAAAATGAGGGTGCCTTTATACTCCGATAAAACCGCAGCCAGTGCTTCCCGAGATGCCATATCAAGGTGGTTGGTTGGCTCGTCAAGAATAAGCAAGTTAGGATTCAATTGCGTTAGCTTTGCCAGGCTTAACTTATTCTTTTCCCCGCCACTAAGTGTGCGGATAGGTCTAAAAACGTCATCTCCCGTGATAAGAAAACGCCCCAATAAGTTGCGGGCTTCGGGCGGTTTCAGGTCGAGATCCCACACCATCGTGTCCAGCGGAGACATGTCCAAATCCAAGTCGGTGGCGTCCTGGGAAAAGTAGCCTGCGGCCACATTCGCACCTAGCCCGGCTTTTCCGGAGAGGGGGTCGATCATCCCCAAGATGACTTTGACGAGCGTCGATTTCCCGGCTCCGTTCTCTCCGATAACTCCCCAACGCTCGCCGTAGCGAACATCCCAATCTAAACCTTTAAAAAGGACCACATCGCCAAAGCCAACCTTTAGCTTTTCTGCGCGAGCCACCACATCGCCGCTTCGTTTTACATCGCCAAAGCCGCCTTTCATGCCTTTCTCGTTTTTAGGCGCTTCCACTTTGCTGGAAATGAGGCGGTTCATCAATTTCAATCGACCGCGGGCTTGGGCAGTTCTTTGAGAGTTCATGAAGCGACGGACAAATTCGTCCATTTTGGCAATTTCAAGATCTTGCCTCCGGGCAACTTCGGCCTGGCGTGCTTCTTCTTCAGCGCGTAATTGGAGAAACTTGGGAAATGGGCCGGGATAGGCCTTCACGGTGCCGTCCCGCATGTCCAGCACACGCTCGGCCGTATTGTCTAAGAATGCGCGGTCATGGCTTACCAAAAGCACCGCACCGTGGTAACCCTTAAGCCAACCCTCTAGCCATTCGGTGGCCTGAAGGTCTAGGTGGTTGGTAGGCTCGTCTAATATCAGTAGGTCGGGCTGCTCAAGGAGGAGCCTCGCAATGGCAAGTCGGGTTTTTTCGCCGCCGCTCAGCTTTTCGGTGGGCTTGTTGAATTCGTCTTCGGTAAAGCCCATGCGCTGAAGCACAACGCGCACATCCTTCTCAACCGAATAACCTTCTGCGTCCAGAAAGTGTTCATGAATCAGGGCGTATTCGTCGAGGTCGTCACTGCTTGCCTGTCCGGCCTCCATTTTGGCTTCCAGAACGTCTAATCGGTCTTTCATCACCAATTGCGCTTCAATTGCCGACTCCGCTTCTTCCAAAACCGATCGACCCGAGGTGACCGGCGTTTCTTGCCGCAAGTAGCCAATTTTTGCTCCGCGAGCAACGGTTACGGAACCCGTGTCGGGGCCTAGTTGCTGGGTGATGATTTTGAGAAGGGTGGTTTTGCCCGTTCCGTTTCTCCCGACTAATGCCACTTTTTCGCGGGCTTCAATACGAAAAGTCACTCCGGTTAACACCGCGTCAACTCCGTAAGATTTAGCCACATTGGCAACATTCAAGATCACGATATGAGTTTACTGGTTTGAACCACGCCGGAACCATCGGTCTGCCATTTCATGCGGTGTCCAAACCGTCCGTATACGTTTAGTTAGGCCTCGACAGGGTGAATTGCCTTGGCGGTCTGCGCCTCCTTTACGTTAGAGCGAGACACAAAGACCGACGAAATGGGCCGACAGATGCCTAACAAAATGTACATGTGATGCGATGCCAGGATCGATCAGATAATAAGTCAGGTCCCGGCAGGGGCACCAGAATCTGGCAACGGAACTATTGGGAAAAAATTGTTTGATATCGACTAGCCCTCCCTTGTCCCGGCAGGGAGTTTCCCCTGGTAGCCTGGCATAAGCTCTCGCGCCATGCCAGGTCAGTTGCATCCTCGCTAAGTTCCCCGGTAGGGGCACCAGAACCTCGCGACGGACTTGAAGGAAGAAAATGTTTGATTCGACTAGCCCTCCCTTGTCCCGGCAGGCTACTCGGGGAAAGTCCCTGCCGGGACAAGTGAAGCTACTCGCGGTCAAACATTTTCTTCCCGACAAGTCCGATGCTAGATTCCTGCCGGGGAACCAACAATCTCTGACCATTTCTGGCCTGGCGCGCGAGCTTATGCCAAGCTACTCTGGGATAGTCCCTGCCGGGACAACGGAAGGTCATATACGTTAAGTTTGGCCTCGATAGGCTGATTGCATTGGCGGTCTGCGCCTCCTTTACATTAGATCGACACACCCAGGACCGATGAAATGGGCCTGAAGGAGCCTACCGATATGTATATGGGCTAACACTCCAGCTCATCGAGACATCGGGATGACGCTGCAATCAAAGATGTTTTCGTTTAACTTGATCGCGAGAACCGCTTGGGCGGTGGGTTCTTTAGAAACCGAGATCTGGGCAATGGCGGCCTTGGCCCCGCCGAGCACAATGTTCTCCATTTCCTGAACATTAACCCCTTCGTCTTTGAGCACGCCCAGCACGTGGGCCAGCACTCCCACGCGATCCAAATGACGAACCACAACGAGGTGAGTTGCCGCATCGGCGGCGCGAACGTTGACTACGTTTGGCACCGTTCCGTGAGTCTTAAATTCTCGAATGATGCGCACCACTTCGGCGGCTATGGCATCCTGGGCTTGGCCGGTTGAGGCGCCAATATGATGGGTGCAATAGATGTTGGGGAGGTCTTTCAGTTGACCGTTGTAGGTTCCGGTAGCTCCGCTGGGTTCGCTTTCAAAAACGTCCAGCCCCGCAATGATTCCCCTGGTCTTGACGGCATGAACCAGGGCGTCTTGATCTACCACTTCGGCCCGGCTGGTGTTCACAAAGATTGCGTTTGGCTTCATCGCCTCAAAGAACCTGCCGTTCATCACGCGCTCAGTTTCTGGAGTCAGCGCCACGTGGACCGAAACCACGTCGGACATCGCGGCCAGTTCCATGACATTGGATGCGCGGCCAATTCCCAAAGCGGCGGCAATATCGGGAGTCATCCAACGCGAATGGGCGACCACATTCATTCCGAAGGCGCGGGCTATGGGAATCATTTCTTGGGAAACGCGGCCCAGTCCCATGAGGCCCAGGGTGCGTCCGTACAGTCCGCGACCTTCGCTAAATCGCCCCTTTTCCCACTTGCCTGCTCTTAAAGACACCACGTTCTCCGGAATGTGCCGGTCGCAGGCAATGATGAGGCCAAAGGCGAGTTCAGCTACCGCGTGACTATTCTTGCCCGGGCAATTGGTAACGCGAACGCCCATCTGGCTGGCTGCGTCAATATCAATCGTGTTGACGCCCGCTCCGGCACGAATGATCACGCTAAGGTTAGCCGCCGCAATAATCTCTTTGGTCACCTTGGTGGACCGCACCACCAGCACGGCAGCCTGGGAGCTTTTCAGCAATTCCGCAAGGGCCTCGCCCTTGGCGGTGGGTTCGTAAACCACTTCCGCCCCTAAATGGTCCAACCCATCTAAACCGCTCTGCTCAAACTTATCTGCAACCAAGACCTTCATCAGGTGCAGTTTACCGGCCTCAGGTTGCCCGGTTCCCGACCCAATCAGAGAAGGAGCGGTAGTTGCAGACGCATTATTCCTTGATTAATCTGTTGAGGCCGCATCAAAAAGCAGATTGCAACGTGGGCGTAATTCCGGCCGAAAGGGCTGGTAAAACGAAGCATGCATACACTTCAGAAAATCGGCGCAATGTTGGTACTTGCAGGAGCAACAGCTTCCGCATTTGCGGGGGACAAGGGTGCGCGCAAGGAGATTGAGGCTCAGTATCGCCTCTACGCCCAGGCGCTCATCAACAAAGATGTGCCCACGATGTTCACAATCATGACGGCCGACGGGTCGTTTTGGGAAGGACCCAAAGGCCCGACCAACACTCGAAGTGGGTTGGAAAAGATGATGCGTGGGATGCTTAAGACCACCACTTTTGAGCATGTGAACCCGAGAATCCGGCGCTTTAGGGTGGATCAGAACACGGCCACGGTGGATATCTCTAACCTGCAAACGGGAAAGATGGCGGGCAAAGGGGGAGTGATCCATACATTTGAATACTTGAGCAAATCCACCGACACCTGGGTGAAAACGCCCAAAGGTTGGCGGCTCAAGTTAATCACGGCCACCGGCGAATATATGAAACAAGATGGCAAACTGATTTACAGCCTGCCCGCGCCGGCTAAGAAGCCTTGACGGCATTCGAGTGAGGGGCCGCCATCCGGAACAACCGGATGGCGCACTCAATCTGTCTCTTATACACAAAACTCGGACTTTCTTTTCCGCGATGTAAAGATGCACCCTTGAAGAATTCCGATTGAGTTGCGCGGGTGACCGAGCGGATTTAATACTACGCGCGACTTTGTGGACCACGCAGTACACTTAATTAAGACAGGCAAAAATGATGAAACTTCAAAATCTAATTCCACTCGCCATGGTCATGACAGTGACCGCACTCGGATGCACGGATCAGTCACGGGACCAGTACGCGGGAGCCGGGCAGGACGTGGGGAAGGCCCTGGAAAAAACCGGCCAAGCCGTCGCTAAAGATGCCCAGGCAGCTCAGGTCGCCGCGAGTGGCCCTCTTATGACGGCCAAGATAAAGAGCTCTCTCCAAACCGCTTCCGGCCTCATCACCAAAAACTTGGACGTTGATACCGACGCCAAGACAAAGGTGGTGACCCTGAGTGGATCGGTCCCGACCGCGGAGCAGAAGAAGCAAGCCGAAGACCTTGCTCGCGGCATTGCGGGTAACGAATATAAGTTCGTTAGCAAGCTCCAAGTAGTCGCTAAGTAGTGTTCTAGGGGCGGCGGTATCAAGTTTTTTGCCGTCGCCATCGTAAAACCCGTACACCAAGCAAAGAGATCCGATCGGAAGGTTGCAACGTGCGAGACGATGCTCAAATCGTCCCGACTGCGGAGCCTCAGCCGAGCCAATTTGCGAAGTCGTTCAATTTGGACGGGTATCCTCTAGCTCACGCCGGGGTGGCGGAACGGTAGACGCGGTGGTCTCAAACACCACTGGGGCAACTCGTGGGGGTTCGAATCCCCCCCCCGGCACCAAGAATCTAGGATCACTTCGAACCTCTCGTCTACGAGAGCATCAGGTCTTTCCGGGCCAAATCCGCAACGCGGCGTAGCCGGTAGTCGGCGGATGACCGTGCCGACATCCGGTTTCCCCGTGATCACCGAAAATCACCCGGCCTCGGGCACGGTCATCCCGAGGCTACCGGCTCCGCCGACCTCTTTGGATGTCAGTTTTTGTTGAGAATACGACGGGATAGCTCAAGCTCGTATGACTTGTAGGTATTTGCTAGATTCTGGGGCCCCTGCCGGGGAACAGACTTATTTGCTGACCCATCCTGGCATGGCGCGAGAGCTTATGCCAGGCTACGCGGGGAAAGTCCCTGCCGGGACTAGGGGAGAGCGAGTCGCGATCAAATATTTTCTTCCTAACAAGTCCGTTGCTAGATTCTGGTGCCCCTGCCGGGGAACTAACTCATTTGCTGACCGATCTTGGCATGGCGCGAGAGCTTATGCAAGGCTACGCGGGGAAAGTCCCTGCCGGGACTAGGGAGGACTCGTTGCGGTCAAACATTTTCTTGCTAACAAATCCGTTGCTAGATTCTGGTGCCCCTGCCGGGGAACAAACTTATTTGCAGACCTATCCTGGCATGGCGCCAGAGCTTATGCCAGGCTACTCAGGGATAGTCCCTGCCGGGACAACGGAAGGTCATATACGTTTAGTGGGGCCTCGACAGGGTGAATTGCATTGGCGGTCTGCGTCTCCTTTACGCTAGATCGATACACCCAAGACCGATGAAATGGGCCAAAAGGAGCCTATCTAAATTTATATGATCCCCCAGACTCTGGCGACAACATACAATTTTTGGAGCGCACCGTAGTCATTTGACCCGGACGTCGTCATAATTCATATCATCCGTAGAGTCATCTTTTTTCAGTCGGGGACATGAAAATACACACTACCGTGCCCGGGATTTTGTGGGTCGGTCTTGCCGCCGGAACGGCTTCCTACGGCATATTGAGCCCGCGCACTTTGGCTCCGGTGCCCCATGGCCCGGCGCTTTACCAATCACGATGCGCGCGGTGTCACGGGACGCAGGCTCAGGGAGGTCCGGGATTCTCGCAGCCGCTTACGGGGCACCTGTCAATCCCCGAACTCGCGGCGTTCATCCATGGAGCAATGCCGCCGGGGGCCAAGAGAACCCCCACGCTTGAATCAAAAGCCATTGCAGAGTATCTTTACAACGCCTTTTATTCGCCAATTGCCCAAGACCGAAATCGTCCGGCACGGGTAGAGATAGCACGGCTTACCGTGCGCCAGTTTAAGAATTGCGTTGCGGACCTTGTGGGAAATTTTCATCCCACTGTTCCAGCCACTGCACCTACGGGATTGCGTGCGGAATACTTTAACAATCCGGAGTTTGATGGTTCAAAACGCCTCATGGATCGTACAGATCCGATTGTAGATTCGAACTTTGAGCATGCGGGACCGGACCCCAAAACATTTGACCCCTATCAGTTTTCCGTCCTTTGGTCGGGCAGTGTGCTTGCACCCGACACTGGAGAGTACGAGTTTGTCGTGAAGTCCAATCAGTCCGTGGTTCTCTACGTCAACGACAATCGAAAGCCGCTGATTGATCGGAAAGTAAGATCCGGGCCAGATACTGAATTTTCAGGTTCTCTCAAACTTCTAGGCGGTCGGTCCTACCCAATTCGCCTAGAGTTTTCAAAATCTGTTCAAGGCGTTGCCGAACAGGATAAGTCTCGCAAGAAGCCGCCGGAGTCTGCGTTTGTTGCCCTTTACTGGCACCGGCCGCAACATGCGCTTGAACCCATTCCCACCCACTGTCTTTTTAACCAACCGGTAGCGGAGACGTTTGTGGTATCCGTGCCCTTCCCCCCGGATGATCGAAGTATCGGCTACGAGAGGGGAAATTCCGTTTCCAGCGATTGGCAACAATCGGTGGCCAAGGCTTCACTGGAGACGGCGAACTTTGTAACCGGCAACCTACAACGGATAACGGGAATCTCAAGTTCAGACAAAGACCGGCGGGCGTTGCTGATGGACTACGGCCGAAGGTTTGTTCGCCAAGCATTTAGAAGGCCACTGGCTCCCGACGTTGTCCAGGAGTACGTGACCAAGCAATTTGCGCCCGGACGAGACGACTCCCTTGCGCTGAAACGAGTCATTCTCATGTCGTTGATGTCACCCCGGTTCCTTTACCGAGAAATCTCCGGACCTCAGCCTGACAACTACCGGATTGCATCCAACCTGTCGTTTATTCTATGGGACACGTTGCCCGACTCGGAATTGTCCCAAGTTGCCGAGTCTAAGCGGTTATCTAACTCTGATGAGATTGAAAAGCAGTCGAAAAGGCTCGCTTCGGATTATCGGGCCTGGACTAAACTTCGAGACTTTCTCTTGCTCTGGTTTAAACTTGATGACGTTCCGGGGATTGTCAAGAATCCAAAGAGATTTCCCGAGTTTGACGAAAAAATGGCGTCAGACCTCCGGACCTCGTTCGAAATTTTTCTGGAAAAGACAGCTTGGAGCGCGACCTCTGACTATAGGGACCTCATGCTGAGCTCAAAGGAATTCCTCAATGTTAGGTTGGCAAAAGTTTACGGCGTCCCCCCTCCGTCATCCACGGCATTTGAAGTTTTCACCCTCAACTCTCAAGCACGGCCCGGCGTGCTTTCGCAACCGTATCTGCTCGCTCGGTTTGCTTACGTCGACAACACTTCCCCCATTCACCGCGGCGTTCTCATCACCAGAAATCTCCTCGGACGAATATTGAAGCAACCCCCCGCCGCCTTCACACCGCTTGCAGAGACCGCACATCCAAACTTCACCACGCGAGAGCGCGTGGCTTTTCAGACTAAGCCGGTGATGTGCAATGGATGTCACGGAATCATCAATCCTTTAGGATTTACTCTGGAAGGCTTTGACTCGATGGGGCGCATTCGAACCCAAGAAAATGGTCGCGCCGTAAACACTCAGGGGTCTTACCTTGCCAAGAACGGGAAATCGATCCCGTTTTCGGGACCGTACGACCTGGCCAACTACTTGGCCAATTCTGATGACTCCCACTCTGCATTCGTGGAAAAACTGTTTCAGAACATGACGAAACAGCCCATAAGAGCTTACGGTTCAAGAACTCTAGATAAGTTGCAAACGTCTTTTTCTGTAAATCAATGTAGTATTCGTAGGTTAATGGTCGAAGTTGCCTTGACCACATGCGACGCGAGGTAGTTACCATGGCGATCAAACAGACACGAAGAGGCTTTCTGCGAGACATTGGGTTAGGGGCAGCGATGATGCCGTTCATTACCAACTTGCATGGGCTTGATCTTGGCGCCAAAACCCAGAAAAAGCAGAGGCTGATTATCCTATTCAGCCCGGATGGGGTGGTTCCGAAAACCTTTTGGCCAGACGAAGTAGGTACGTCATTTAAGCTCAAGCCGAGTTTGGCACCATTAGAGCCGTTCAAAGATAAAACGCTGATTTTGCACGGAGTGTCAGACCGCGTTCACGGAGACGGCGACAATCACATGCGGGGAATCGGGTGCCTGCTCACCGGCATTGAGCTTTTTCCGGGAAATATTCAAGGCGGAGGCGACACCCCTGCTGGGTGGTCAAGCGGAATTTCAATTGATCAAGAGATCAAGAGCTTTCTCCAAAAATCGACAACCACCCGAACGCGATTTGGTTCCCTCGAATTCGGCGTCATGGTGCCGGATCATGCCGATACGTGGACTCGAATGAGTTATGCGGGACCCAACCGACCCGTCGCCCCGATTGATGATCCCTACGAGATGTTTGGCAAGTTGTACGGCCAAATGAAGGATCAAGAGACTCTAACGAGCGTCTTGGATGACCTTCAGGGTGACCTCATCAAGTTGAAAAGTCATATTGGGTCACGGGATCGGCGATTGCTAGATGAACATACGACGCTGGTGCGAGAGATGGAACAAGAGCTAAGAGCTACTCGTAGTCAGGCAATTGGCCATGCGGTTCCCACCATAGAACTGGGCATTCGCCGGGACAACGATAAGATTCCGGAGCTTACGCGGCTACAAATGGATCTGCTCGTTAGCAGTTTTCTGTCTGATGCAGCCCGCGTGGCAACTTTTCAGATAACCAACTCGGTTGGCCAAGCCCGAATGAGTTGGTTAGGGATTTCTGAGGGCCAACATGACCTTTCTCATGAGCCCGACAGTAATGCAACGGCTCAGGAGAAGCTAACGAGAATCAACGCTTGGTATTGCACGCAGGTTGCCTACCTGGCCAGAAAATTGTCGGAAACCAAAGAGCCGGACGGCTCGGGAACTTTGCTGGATAACACGTTGATCTTATGGACAAACGAACTCGGTCAAGGTAATTCACATACGTTGGATAACATTCCGTTTGTGATGGTGGGCAATGGCTTAGGCTTCCGTATGGGCCGATCTCTGAAGTACAAACAAGTTGCTCACAACCGCCTGCTCATGGCGATTGCCCATGGATTTGGACACCGGATCACAAAATTTGGTAATTCGGATTTCTGCGCGGCCGGGCCGCTCACCGACCTCACCTAACGGGGCGGTAGGTCGCCTGGTTTGGGTGAACCTGCCTCCTCGGAAGGGAGCGGAACTACAATCCCTCCGTATTCTTTGATTCCAGATTCCACGTTCTCCTGGATATCATCCATCAGGCTAGAGAGGTCCGACATTTCTTTCTTAAAGCTAGCGGGCGCTCCTTCGGCCAGGTCTTGCACCAGTCCGCCGGCTTCATCAATGATCGGAAGTAACCGGTTGCCGGTGGCAATTGCCTGAAGCCGTTGCTCGTCAAATTCCTTGAATTTTGCGCGGAAGTCCGTGCTTGTCGGAAGTTCGGCGGTTACTTCAGAAAGTCCGGACCCCACCGTATCCAAATGCTTCGCCAAGTCAGCAAATCCGTCTTTAGCGGTTCCTCCGGCCAAAGCGGCAAGCTTTTTTACCTTAATTCTTGCCTCCAGAAGCGTTACCAGTGCGGCTTCAAGCGGATAATGACCCGCGCGGAACTTGGCGTAGGCCATTACTTCCGGCGATTCCGTGACTACGGCCAGTTTGCCCGGTTCCTTGTCCTGCTGCTTGGCCCCTCCCGTGCATCCTAATAAGATCAAGATGCATGCAGATGCCAGGCCAAACCCTTTCATTAATCTGAGCGTACCAGCCCGTCTTCGCAGATCAACACTCAAACCTTGGCAATTATCTGCCATAATGAAGTCTTGCGGAGGCTTGAAAGCATTTGATTTACGTTACGGTACAAACCAATGAGTCCATCGACAGCGCCCTGAAGCGCTTCAACATGAAGTTGCAGCAGAGTGGACTCCTTCGAGAACTCAAAGAGCATTCTCACTACGAGAAGCCGAGCGAGAAGCGCCGTCGCCTCAGCCGACGACGTGCCGCTCGTCAGTAGATATTGTTCAATCTAGGCGAGATTCCGTTGACCTTCCGAGGGAGATGGACTCGCCGTTAGTATGGAACCCCCCAGTAGTCTGTCGGTTTTCGTTATCAATGAATCGGGGCTGGATATCCCAGTTTCCCCTATAGAACATGCCGTGAGCGCTTCGCTCAAAACACAGGGCATTATGGTGGGTGACGTCTCCGTTTTATTGACCCAAGACTCGGACATTCAGGACCTCAATGCTCGATACCGTGGCATTGACGAACCGACTGACGTCTTGACTTTCATTAATACCGATTCCTCGGCATTTCCTGGAACTCCGCTACTGGGCGATATTGCCATTGCGGTTCCCTATGCTCAGCGCCAAGCCGAGCTAAGAGGCGTTCCGTTGAACCAGGAACTTGCTTATTTAGCAATTCACGGAGCACTTCACCTCACGGGATTTGACGACCAAAACGAATCCGACCGCGCGGCTATGGTCGCCGAAATGAATAGGGTTGCTCTGCAAATTGGCATCCCAGGAGATGAGGCCTGGGCATCGTTGCTCCACGAATCCACCGATGCAGTTCGACCGACTCAACCAGCAAATGTGGGTGCAACGGTTTGAGCGCAGGTAAGAACAAAGACGTTCTTGCTCCGTTCCGCGTGGCAATGAGCGGAATTGTTTTCACCTTTAAAACCCAGCGCCACATGCGCTTTCATTTGTACGTGGTCTTGGTGGTCATCCTGCTGGGAATGATGGTGAACCTCGGCCTTCGAGAGATGCTGGTTCTGCTATTCACCATTTCTTTGGTGTTAGTTGCGGAGATGTTTAACTCTGCAATTGAGGCCACGGTTGACCTCATTTCGCCTAGCTACCACCCATTGGCTAAGTTTGCCAAAGATATTTCGGCGGGTGCGGTGCTGATTACCACGATCATTGCCCTTGTGGTAGGTAGCCTGCTCCTCTTTGGTGAGAACCGCTGGGAAGCGGTAAAGATAAATTTGACCTCGGAGGGGTTTGGACTCACCGCCCTGCCCAGGCTGGGACTCGGAATGTTCCTGGTCTTCATTGTGGTGGTAGTAGGCAAAGGTCTCGGAAAGCGGGGACAAGTACTCAAGGGCGGATTGGTGAGTGGGCACGCCGCTTACGCATTCTTCTTTGCCCTCACCGTTCCGTTTGTTACAGATAGCGCTTTGGCCACCGCAATTGCGATTTTTCTGGCGATCATCGTCGCCCAGAGTCGATACGAAGCCAAGATCCATTCGCTGTTTGAACTTGCCTTGGGGGCGGGTGTGGGATCGGTACTTGCATTACTCATCTTTGGATTGGTGCCGCGATGAAGCGAAACCAGACTGATCGGGCTGAGAACACGCCCCAGGCCGGATGGACTTCTGCAGAGCGTAACGTGGCGGGAATTTTAGCCGCCGCCCTCACTAGTCTTTGGTTCATTGGACAAACCACCGGAACCACCCAGGTGAGCTCATCCGCCATCATGCCCCCACCGGGAGCGGCGACTATCTGCATTTTGGCCTTGTTGGCGGTAACCCTTTTAAACGGCGTATTTATGGCCGCCGAGACCGCGGTAGAGCTTCTTAAAATTTCTCATGTAAAACACGATAAAGAGGAATCTGGCACCAAAGGTTCTCGTCTCCAGCGATTGCTGGATGACAAGGCAATGTACGCTACGGCCTGCACTTTGGGGGGAAGACTTTGCCGCCTTATTCAGGTGTTCTTGGTTTTCTTGCTCGCCGAGAATTTGGCGATGTACTTGGAGGAACAAGGAAGACTCCCGATTTCGTACCTGTCGCTGATCGCGTCGGCGCTCATCGTAGCCATTCCCGTGATCATCGTTAATCTGATTGTGGGCGAACTAGTTCCAAAGAGCTACGCCACCCTTCACCCCCAGCGAGTTGCCAATCAGTTGTATCGGGTCATCCGGCTCTCCGCCAAGGTTCTCTCATTCCCTGCCAACGTCATTGTTTCCTTGGCCGGCCTTGTCACCGCTCGGTTTGGAGGCAAGCCCAGCTTCTCGTCTGCGAATCCGGCAGAAGAAGAAATCAAGTATTTGGTTGAATCGGGCCAGGAAACTGGCGAAATTGAGATTGACGAAAAGGAACTCCTGCATTCCGTATTTGAATTCACCGATACCGTAGCCCGTGAAGTTATGACCCCTCGGGTGGATATGGACGCAATGCCCACCAAATCTATTCCCGAAGATGTAGTAGCGCTCATAGAGAAATCGGGCCACTCGCGCATTCCGCTCTACGAAGAAACCGACGATCAGATTGTTGGAATTATTCACGCCAAAGACCTGCTCATGGCAATGGTCAGCGGTAAGAAACCCGTGTTGCTTCGTTCCCTCATGCGACCTGCGTTGTTCGTACCTGAGAATAAAAATCTTCACGAACTTCTCGCTGACATGCGTGTCAGCCGAGGGCAAATGGCGGTGGTTCAGGATGAATTTGGAGGAACCGCAGGCATCGTCACCATTGAAGACATCGTAGAGGAACTGGTTGGAGATATCGTGGATGAATACGATGTGGAAGAACCGGAAATTGTGCCTTCCGCTTCGGGCCACTTGGTAGACGGAAAGACCCACATGGACGACGTGAATTCCGCCATCGGATCCAAGTTTGCCAGCGACGAGTTTGACACTATTGGCGGCTTTGTGTTTGGATTATTTGGCCGACAGCCCAGAGATGGTGAATGCATTCGGTCTGATGGCTTCCTCTTTACAGTGGCAAAAACCGACGGTCGCCGAATCCATCAACTCCACCTTGAGGCGATTGGAGAAGACGTAGTCGGCGACTTAGACGATGCGGGCTAAAGCCCCGCGATTACTTTCCGAGACCTTTGTGAAGCCGACCGTTTACGGCATCCCAGTCGATGACATTGAAGAAGGCATCAATGTACTTGGCTCGAGCGGTTTGGAAATCTAGGAAGTAGGCATGCTCATAAACGTCTAGGGCTAGGATAAGCGTGTTGTTCCATGCCGGGAAAGTATCCTGACCGTCGCCGATGTAGTTACGCACTCGCTGCTCTTCGTGGTCGTAAGCCAAATAAGCCCAACCTCGACCGGAAATACCCGTGATCTTGAGGTCGGCTTTCCACTTATCAAAAGAACCATAAGCTTCGTTGATCAGGGTTTCCACGTCTCCTACCGCCGGACCGCCGTTGCCGCCGATCACGTCAAAGTAGACATTGTGGTTGGTGAATCCGCCGTAGGCAAAGGCATAGTTCACCTTGAGCGCACGAGTCTGGCTGTAAATTTGGTTTCCCTTGGCCGGATCGGTATCCAGTTCGGCAAGGGCTTTTCGGATCTCGTTGGTTTTGTTAGCGTAGCCTTGCCAAAGACCCAGGTGAGCCTTGTGGGTGGCCTCGCTGATGCCGTGCGCAGCGGTGTTAAGCGCCTTCTGAATATTTGCTTCGGTGGGGACGAGTACGAGTTTGGGTTCCATTTTGGGAGTCTCCTTTAGGGTGCAGATTGAGTTTGCGGGTTTGACCGTCGCAAGGGCCGGAACGATGGATGTGGCTGACAGCCCCGCCGCTACGGTTCCGATGAACAAATTTCTCCGAGTTAGTCCTGATGATTGATCCAACATACGGTTCCTCTCATGCAGTATTCAGCGTACCCGGATGAACTGCCTGGTAGGCTAGCCAAATGGGAATGCATCCTTACCTCGTTCTCGGCTTAGAAAAGGGAGCTCAGGCGATGGGTCGCGTAGTGGCCTTGATCCCAGACTCAAGCCTTGACCTATCGATTGCCGAGGGAAGATTTACGCCGCGAGAAGTGATTGCTCACCTCGCTGACTGGGAACCCATTCTGAGGCATAGAATTGAGGCGGCGTTGGCTCAACCGGGAATTCTGATCGCGGTGTATGACGAAGAACAAATGGCGATTGATCACGCCTATCAACTGAGCAATGTCAAAGAGCAGTTGGCGCTTTTTATTGCCGAGCGAACGAAGACGGTTGAACTCGTTCGATCCCTAAATGATGCCGATCGACTGGTTCCCTATCAGCATCCCGAGTCTGGGACGATGAAGGTACAAGATCAGATTGACATGCTACTAGGCCATGATCTGTACCACTTGGAACAGCTCATGGCCTCGTTATAACGGATTTTTCTAGCAGAATTAGGTTAGCGATGCCGTCTAAGTCTGCCCATGAATCCGGAGCTGGAAGGGAGCGCAAGGAAGCGGCCCTGGGCGCTACTCCAGTAGGTGCCATTCCCTATGTTATCCGAGAGCAGTAGCGTGAATCGGGAAGCCATGTTTCCGGCTGCAGAAGCCGAGATTGTAAAGATTCCGCTGGTACCGGCAGTGTCCCCAATTCCGGCGTAAGCAATTTTCGCTCCGTCTGGGCTAAACGATGCGCCGAATTCACTCACCGTTGGGCTGTTGGTAAGTCTCTGAACGTTGGTGCCGGTGGCACTCATGATGTACAGATCATACGGCGTTGAGGCGTTGGTCTGGTCTCGATCTGAGCTAAAGACAATGGCCGTTCCATCCTTACTGTATTGGGGATAAAGGTCGTCAAAGCTGTTGTTGGTGAGCCGTACTGGGGTTCCAACGGGGCTGATCGCACAGGTGAAAATCTCTCCTGAACCAGATACGCCGTTGCTGTAGACCACCGTCGTGCCATCGGGGCTCAAGGCGCAGGTATCCGCACTGTCAACTGCAACAAGGGTTGAACCATCGATGGCGGCTTTGTAAAGGGTCGACGTGGTTCCTAAACTTCCGATGAAGACGATATGGTTTCCGTCTGGAGTGACTTGAAGGAAGGAAACATTGTCAAACTGCGGGGCGACAATCTGCACGGCGCCGCTAGCGCTTAACGTTGAGTTTCGATATACCCCGCATCCGCCAAATGGCACGGGCGTGTTGCCAAAGATCACTTCGTGAGTTTTCACGGCATTCATCACGTAGCCCGTGAACGTACCCGTGATGGTTGCCAGTAAAGTATTGCCAGTGGCGTCAGGATTGATGCTTCGCGCTTCAATCGGATCAAAGGTGCCATCGGTGAAGTAAATCGTGTTGGGAGGCAAAACGCCCGGCAAGATTCCCCCCGTGGTGCTTCCCGTGGTTGAAGTGGTACCCGTGGTTGACGTGGTGCCCGTAGTCGATGTCGTGCCCGTAGTCGATGTCGTGCCCGTAGTTGACGTGGTGCCCGTAGTTGAAGTGGTACCCGTAGTCGAAGTCGTGCCCGTAGTCGAAGTGGTACCCGTAGTCGAAGTCGTCCCGGTAGTTGAAGTTGTCCCGGTAGTTGCGGTTGTTCCTGTGGTCGCCGTGGTGCCCGTGGTTGCCGATGTTCCGGTGGTTGCGGTGGTTCCGGTTGTCGCCGTGGTTCCAGTGGTTGCGGTGGTTCCGGAAGTGGGATTTCCTGCAGTTAAGCCGCCGGTTGTGGTTGGAAGACTGCCGCCACCTCCGCCGCCACAGGCGATGAGGCCGACGCCAAGAGAGACCACCAACACGGCTTGGGGCAACCAAGCGTAGTTGGACAACTGATTTTTTCCACTGGATTGGAGCATGACTGCGTTAATAGTCGGCAGTCACGCCCCATGTCTTCATATGTGGATTAACAGGATTGGCCCTTGATTGTTAGATCTTTTCTAGAGATCAAGATTGCAATTTAGATGCCAAAGCGCCGAATCCTGACGGGCCAGCATACACCGCCGTAGCGCCCAACATTTCTTCTATTCGAATTAGTTGGTTGTACTTTGCCACCCGATCCGTTCGGTTAGGGGCTCCAGTCTTGATCTGGCCGCAGTTGGTAGCCACCGCCAAATCTGCGATTGTCGTGTCTTCGGTCTCTCCGGATCGGTGAGACATGATGGACGTATATCCCGCCCGCTTGGCCATCTCCACGGCATCCAAAGTCTCGCTGAGTGATCCAATTTGGTTCACCTTGACCAAAATTGAATTGGCGACTCCCTCCCGAATACCGCGCGATAGTCGCTCCACGTTGGTCACAAAGAGGTCATCTCCCACCAACTGAATTCTCGATTTTAGGGCATCGGTTAACGCCTTCCAGGTGTCCCAGTCTTCCTCACTGCAGCCATCTTCTATGCTGATGAGAGGATACTTTTCCGTTAACCCAACCAGGTAGTCAACCTGTTGCGGTCCGCTCCTCTGCTTGGAGGCTCCCGCCTTATAGTGGTAAGCACCGTCATGATAAAATTCGGTGGCTGCCGCATCAATCCCGAGAAAAACCTGCTTTCCGGGTTCGTATCCGGCTTTAGAAATGGCTTCTAGAATGTAATCAAACGCCAGCTCTTGCGATTCCAGGTTAGGGGCAAAGCCACCTTCGTCACCCACGGCCGTGTTAAGGCCCTTGGCTTTAAGAACTCCCTTGAGGGTGTGAAAAATCTCGGCCCCCCAACGTACGGCCTCGGAAAAAGTTGGAGCACCGACGGGCAAGATCATGAACTCTTGAAAATCTACATTGGAGTCTGCGTGGGCTCCGCCGTTAAGAATGTTCATCATGGGAACCGGCAAAGTGCGCGCGGTAACGCCGCCCACGTACCGAAACAAAGGCAATCTGGCCTCGTGCGCGGCGGCATGAGCAACCGCAAGAGAAACCCCTAAGATTGCGTTGGCACCCAGTCGTGCTTTGTTGGGAGTACCGTCCAAGGTGAGAAGTTCCGCATCAATCGCGGCCTGATCCGTAGCATCCTTATCCAAAAGGGCGGGGGCGATGATCTCGTTGACGTTCTTTACTGCCTGAATGACGCCTTTGCCGGCGTACCGATTGATGTCACCATCTCGCAATTCTACGGCTTCAAACTGTCCAGTGCTGGCTCCGCTGGGTACCGCGGCTCGGCCCACCCGATGGCTGTCTAATAAAACGTCAACTTCTAAAGTGGGATTCCCTCGACTGTCAAGAATCTCGCGGGCTGTGATATCTGTTATGTACGGCATATTGGTTAGGGGAGGCAAATTGAACCCACGGATTCGTTGCGCGAATTCGTGGATTTTGGCATGACCACCAGCCTCACGGCGATTGATAATGTTGCCTTGAGTCTTACCCCATGCAAAGGGCATAAAATGCCAATCTATTTTCGATCGCCTGCACTAGGTAATCTCGTAGACACAAATATGGCAGCTGCGCTCACCAAAGAAAATTTTTTCTGGCATAAGGTTCACTCCCTTACGGGAATTGTGCCGGTTGGTTACTACATGGTTCAGCATTTGGTTCTGAACTCATTTACACTGGCGGGGCCAGAAAAGTTTAATGGCGTCATCGCGTTCTTTGAATCTCTCCCCAAGCACTTTCTTCTTGTTATGGAAGTAGGTGCCATTTGGCTACCGTTGCTGTTCCATGCGGTTTACGGCCTGTTCATTGTGGGTCGCTCCCAGTCCAACTACTTCACCACCAAATACGGTTGGTCTCAGAACAGGATGTACACCTTTCAACGATACAGCGGCATCTTTATCTTCTTTTTTCTGATCTACCACGTGGCCACCACTACCGTGACTAAGTACGTGACAGGATCCACGGAGCCCATTCTTTACAATGCTTGGCACGACAAGTTGACCGCGTTTGGTGGTCTGTTCTTTGTGGTGTACATGCTGGGAATCCTAACCTCTGCCTACCACCTCTCCTACGGAATCTGGAATTTCTGCATTCGCTGGGGCATCACCATTTCTGACGAAGCCCAGCTTAGAATTCAAAGATTTTCTATGGTGGCCTTTGTTGGACTAACCCTTATTGGGTGGGCGGCCTTGGCCGGATTCTTGATTCATCCCGCCACTGCGGCGGTTGCCGCCACAACGACTCTGTAGGTAATAGGGGTCAGAACTTTGCGTCCGCCTAACCATTGGTGGGTGCATCCATCTATAATCTTTGCGATGACGGACGTGGTTGAAATCTGGAAGCAGGCACTGCCTCCTGTGCTCCAAGGCGTAACGGGGCGGGGAGTTTGGACGGCGCTTAATGCGGTTCGCCCCGTTGTTTTAGAGGACGGAGTTCTGGTGCTTGGGCTCGGATTCCGAGAGGGCGAACTTGCCGGACACCTGAGACTGCCGGCACTTAGCCGTTTGATGGAGTCCACCGTCTCCACCGTTATTGGCTCTCCCACCCGAGTGCGGGTTATCGACGGGTCCACCGTCGAAGACTGGGAGGTTGTCAAGCGTCGTGATGCCGAGCGAAGGCGCATTCACGAAGCTGAAATGCAAAAGCAACGAACTGAGCTCAAGGCAAAGAGCAGTTGGGATACGGTTTATGAGCAGCTCAGCCGACGATGGGCGGCAGTATCCAACAAGTCGCTTCCGCAAAATCGTGCACGCTTCTTTGAGGAAGCTGTGGAAATCATTGCGGAAGCTCGAAAAAACCAAGGTGAATACGATGAATTGGGTGAAAGAAACTTTGCCCGATGCCTGGAGCGGCTGTCTCAATACTCAGAACTGCCCAGTACCCTGGTTGCCATGACGATTCTCCAGCGTGCGGGCGAACTGTAAGTGCCTTCAGCATCCGACGCAACCGCCATCATTTTGGGGTCTGGCACCAGTAATGGGGTGCCGATGCTGGGCGTGCATTATCCCCCCGCCTACCTGGATCACCCCAAAAACCACCGATGCCGCGCTTGTTTGATGCTTCTGGGCCCAACCGGGAATCTCTTGGTGGATTGCCCGCCAGAAATGCGCTTGCAAGTGACCAAAGCGGAGATATACACGGTAGATGCGGTGCTGATCACCCATACCCATGCTGACCACGTGATGGGAATGGACGATCTTCGGTCGATTTGTATTCTCACCGGTCAAGCAATACCGGTTTACACCCGGCCGGAATACCAAGAAGACATTAAGCGAATATTCCCTTATGCTTTCCGCGAAATGCCTCCGGGCATTGCGGTCCCTCGGTTTGAACTGCATGCGGTCCCGCCCATACTTTCGGTGGGCGGTTTAGAAGTCACCACTTTTGAAGTGATTCACGGACAGATTCCCGTCACCGGACTGCGTGTGCGGAATTTTGCCTACATCACAGATGTGAGCGAGATTCCTGCGGATGTGTTCCATCTCCTGGAGGGTCTTGATGTGTTGGTGCTAGATGCAGTAAGAGTGCAACCGCACCCCAATCATTTTCATTTGGAGCGAGCAATAGAAGTCGCGCAACAAATTGGGGCTAAGCAGACCTACTTTACACACCTTAGCCATGATTACGATCACGACTTGACAAATGCCCAATTGCCAGCGGGAATTGAGTTGGCTTACGACGGACTTCGCATCTCGCTTTAGGGGTTTAGGTGTAAAACTTAGCACAATTAGCTAAGTTCCCCTACAGTAAAGGCTAATTGAGGCCAGTATTAACAACGGGCCAATGCCCATTGGAATTGTGGATGGAATACCAAAGTTGTTGGGTGCAGCGGCCGCGCTAATAGCAATATTCGCCGGCGTCATCGCGGAGGTCGATTCCGTCCTTTGCCTTGAACGTGCCGGCCTTGCATTTTTACTTGGTTGGTTGGCTGGTAAAGTATGGTACGTGCTGTTTAGTGCCGGAGTAAAGCCAGGACAAATGCGAGTGTTGTCTGCAGAGCCAAGTCCTGCACCGGAGATAAGGAATGGGCAAGACGCCGGATAGGCGTCTTAGGAGTTTGGGGAGTATAAGATGCCGTTGTCGCCAGAGCACCTGAAGAAATCGTGGGTTCAGTTCAAAGTCTATAAAGACCCTGAAGCCAGGGTTGAACTGATAAATCACTACTCTTACCTGGTAAAGATAACGGCTGGCCGATTGGTCACCAGCTTGCCCGGTGGCTTAGATCGAGAAGACCTGATTAGCGCCGGAGTCATTGGCTTAATCAAGAGCGTGGATCAATTTGATCCTACGCGAGACGTTAAGTTTGAAACGTATGCCATTGCCCTCGTGAGAGGAGCGATCCTAGAAATGCTGCGAGACGAAGACTGGGTTCCCCGCTCCATTCGAGAAAAGCTTAAAGCCTTAGACAGGGCCATGCTGGCCCTAGACACCAAATTTGGACGCCCGGCCACCGAGCACGAACTCGCTGAAACCTTGGGTATGTCCGCGCAAGATGTGAGCGAACTCATGGTCAGAATGGGACGCACCAATGTGTACAGCCTTGACGACATTCTGGGCGCGGGCGATGGCGACGATAACATCCGCTATATCGAAACGATCATCGACGAGAATGCCAATCCAAGTGGAGAGACCGAAGGCCGAGAACTCAGACGGATTCTGGCGGCCGGGGTGGACAAACTACCGGAGCGCGAGCGTTTGGTGGTTTCGCTGTACTACTTTGAAGGTTTGACCTTCAAAGAAATTGGGCGAGTACTTGGCGTCAGCGAGTCTCGAGTCTATCAGTTGCACACGCAAGCAATGACCCGACTAAGAACCTTTATGCGGCAGGAGGGCGGAGTCGCCGTTCATTAATCGGAAACTTCGCAAACAGGGCCATGGGCTCCATTGAACGCGTAGGCATTGCCACTCCATATTCCGCTATCCCGGTGGTCCCCCATCATAAAGAGGGCCCACCGGACCCATCCCGCCAAGACCGTTCGCAGCAGGAACAGGGATCTCTGCCTCACGCTCGCTCCAGCTTTGCTTCTGGGGAATCTGACGACCTCCCCGGCGGTAATTCCAGTGCGGAGATCGACTTCAACTTGGAGACGGAAACGGAGAAATCACCGGGTTTAGAAGTTCATCACTTAGATTTTACGGCCTAACTTACCTTTCCGGGCACGCTTCCCCATGCCACGATGTTGTAACCTATTGGCCTTGTGAGTGAAAAACGATCAGAGGATTGAAGTAAATCAACCGACATATACCTTTGTTCGCAATTCTCAACAAGAAAACGGTTACGATTGGAGACTAAGATTTGAAGTGCACTTACCCTAACGCCTTTGCGGCGACCCTCTTCCTCGGTATTGCCGCATTGAGCGGCCAAGGCTGTGGCCAAGGCGCCTCAGCCGGCGGAAATGTGGCCGTTGTGAACGGCGACGCGATTTCGACAAACGAATTTCACAGCTATTTGGAGCGAAAGAGCACGGTCCAAGTTGTTGCGGCCAACCAGATCGTCGAAGCAAAGATCGCGGGCTCATTTGGCCTTCAGGGCCTTCGTGACCTTGTGAACCGGCGCATTGTGATGCAGATTGCCAAAGACGACTCAGTAACTCCCACCGAGAAGGACATTGCCGATGAGCTGGAATACCAGACCAAACGCCGTCCAACCTTTGTTAAGATGCTTACCGCCGCCGGAATGACCCTTGACCAGATCCGAGCCGACTTAGCCCTTGATTTGGCCCAAGAGAAAATTCTCACCAAGGGAATTACGGTTACTCCAGACGAAGTCACCAAATTCATCAAAGACAACCCAAAGAAGTTTGAGACCCCAGAACAAGCCCAACTCCTTTGGATCGTAGTGAAGGCAGACCGCAAGGGTCAGGTAGACGCCGACCTCAATGCGGGGCAGCCTTTTGGCGTGGTTGCCGGTCGATATAGCGATGCACCCGGTGCACGTCAATCGGGGGGTGCTTACGCGGAGTCGATGGTTGAGAAGATGCCCCCTCGCCTTCGAGAGATCGTGGCCAAAACCGAAGAGCTTAAAACCTGTGCCTGGCTCGCCGATGGCGGGAATGCGGTTAAGTTTTACGTTCAAAAAAAGATCGCCGCCAAAAAGGTTCCGATTGACGACACCCTTAAGGAAGCGGTTAAGCGTGACATTGCCCGAACCCGCGGCACTCAAGCCAACGACCTTGGCAAACATATGCAAGAAAAGCTAAAACTTGCCAAGATTGACGTTATGGCTCCCCAGTTCAAAGAAGCATGGGACAAGGCCTACAAGAACATGATGGACGCTCAGGCCGCACCCAAGGCCGCCCCCGCAGCAACGCCCCCATCCACCGGGACCGCATCCGGCACCCCTGCGCCTAACTAAGGCATAACGCTCAAAATCGAGAATAGCCGTCCCGACCGAAAGGTTGGGACGGCTATTTTATTCGGCCCAAAATTTCGTACTACGTCGGAGCACAGATGCATCCTCGATCAAGCGAACCGGTTCAGCGGTCGTGAAGAAGATGGTCCAAGTCAGCAACCCCCGAGAACTGAATTCCAAAGAGGTCGGCGAAGCCGGTAACCGGCGGGATGACCTTGCCCGAGTTCGGGTGACTGTCGGTTATCACGGAGCAACCGGACGTCGGCACGGTCGGAGCCTTTGCAATGGATTTTCTGAGGGCGTGGTCGCCTACGATTATTAGGCACTACTCAAGAACCAAGCCCATCTCAGTACTTTCTAAGCCTCAAACCTCCCACAAAACCCTTGCAGGGCAACAAGGCTGCTAGCAATC
>JBBQUZ010000052.1:0-27328 GCA_038212035.1 Fimbriimonadales bacterium | reverse complement strand
CACCCTCACCCTGCCCCAATACTGTTTAGTTAGGCTCCTTTTGGGCCCATTTCATCGGTCTTGGGTGTGGCGATCTAATGTAAAAAAGGCGCAGACCGCCAATTTAATTCACCCTTTCCATGCTTAACTAAACCGCATTGCACCCTGCCCTCTCCCGCAATGGAGGAGCCACCATTGCAGGCGAGGGCAGGGTCATCTACATTTAGATAGACCCCTTTAGGCCCATTTCATCGGTCTTGGGTGTATCGATCTAATGTAAAGGGGGCGCAGACCGCCAATGCAATTCACCCTGTCGAGGCCTAACTAAACGTATGTGACCCTCCCTTGTCCCGGCAGGGACTATCCCCGAGTAGCCTGGCATCAGCTCGGGCGCCATGCCAGGGCAGTTGCGTCCTGGCTAAGTTCCCCGGCAGGGGCACCAGAACCTTTCAGTCAAGATATCGAGGGTCGTAATCAACCACCTCTTCTTTGCGTAGGTATTCTCGCTCCTCCAGATGAGATTTCTTATGATGGTGAGCTTCTTGAGTTGAAATGTATCACCGAACATCGGAAATCGCCGATGCACTCAGTGGCAAGACGGAATATGCCGCCTTCCATTGGGATTCAACGGCGTAGCCGATAGTCGGCGGATGACCGTGCCGACGTCCGGTTGCCCCGAGATCGTCGACAGTCACCCGAACTCGGGCACGGTCATCCCGAGGCTACGGGCTTCGCCGACCTCTTAGGAATTCAGTTTTTGTTGAGAATACGATGTGATAGCTCAAGCTCCAATGAGTTGTAGGCATTTGGTAGATTCTGGTGCCCCTGCCGGGGAACAGACTTCTTTGCTCTCCGATCCTGGCATGGCGCGAGAGCTTATGCCAGGCTACTCGGGGATAGTCCCTGCCGGGACAAGGGAGGGTTAGTGCCCGTCAAATATTTTCTTACCGACAAGCCCGTTGCTAGAATCTAGTGCCCCTGCCGGGGAACACACTTAGTTGCTGACCGCTTCTGGCATGGCACCAAACATACATTTCGTTAGGCTCCTTTAGGCCCATTTCATCGGTCTCGGGTGTATCGACCTAACGTAAAAAATGCGCGGGCCGCCAATGCAATTCACCCTTTGGAGACTTATACTAAATGTATATGGGGTTCGGGGGTTTGGAGGTTCGGAGGTTCGGGAGTTCGGGGGTTTGGGTTGATTTTGAGGGGTGGAGGGGCGACGACTCTGCGGAAGGGTGAGCCCTTCTTGCACCCTGGCCTCAGCTACGACCTAAAAAGGAGAACAGGCTCTTGACTCGCTCTTGCCAGTTGCCGAACCCGTTGGCGGGTTCTAGCTCTTCAAACGACTGAAGCGCGAATCGGGCCATTCCAACCGCAACCGCCGACCCGTACCCAGGGAGATCTGGGTGGAGTCGGTTTGGCTCGGCAACTTTTGCCCGCACAGGGGAAATAACCTCTTCGAAGAGGCCCTCTACCCCCTGTAATCGACTGCCTCCCCCGGTCAACGTGAGGCCCGCCACTAACTTGCCGGAATAGCCGCTGCGCTCCAAGTGTTGCTTCACCATTTGGGCCAATTCACGCATTCGACTCTCAATGATCTCGCACAGCACGTGGCGTTGCATGGGGCGAGCGTGGGCTTGTCCGATCTGGGTGACTTCTACACTGTCCGACTCGGAAACCTCGGTGGCTCGGGCATGACCAGATGAAACTTTTAGCCGTTCGGCTTCTTCTGGCGACGTTTTGAGGAGCATGCTTAAGTCACTCGTTACGTGACCGCCTCCAATGGGAAGGGTGACCGCGTACGCAATAGACCCGCCGATGAAGATGCCCAATTCTGTCTTGGTCGCGCCGATGTCGAGGACCATGGCTCCGTTTGTCAGCTCATCTTGGGTCAAGACGCCAATTCCCGCTGCGATGGGAGCATAAACAATTTGCTCTACGGTTCGACCATTTAACGATAGCGCTCGCTCCAGTTTTTCGCGCGTCTCGTGATCGCCGGTCACCAGATACGTGACCACTTCCAGCCGATCCGCCGGAGTTCCAATGGGGCGCATGATTTCTTTGTGGCCATCCACAATAAATCTTTTAGGTAATGCCTGCAACTGCTCACGATCTGGAGGCAAAACAATCGCACGGCTGTGGTTAATCACCTCAAGAACGTCTTGGTGCGTAACCAGTCTGCCGCGAGGGTTAATTGGCTTAAGACCCCGCGCATCAATCGCCTCAATCTGGCTCCCCGAGACGGAAACGGTGACTGCACTCACCGGCTTGCCGGTTACGGTCTGCAAAGCTCTTAATGCAGAATCGGCGGCTCGAGCGACTTCTTCTACGTCAACCAGGGCTCCCTTTTTGATTCCCTTGCACGAGGAATTTCCTACGCCATTAATTGTTAGGCCCTTCTCCTCATCAAACTGGGCGGATACCGCCAGTGCGCGGGTTGACCCCAAATCTAGAACCACCACGGAATCGTTTGCCATTAAATTGTCTCCGACTGGGCGGGGGCCGTTGTACTGTTGGCGCCGCCTGAACTCTGCATTATGGATTGAAGGCGCTTGCGTTCTTGATTGTCCTGCCACTTAGTGAGTCCATATCTTCTAATCAGACTAAGGTTCGTGTAGATTCGGGTTCCCAAGACCAGCGTAACCGCAAGAAACAGGTTGATGTAAATTTGATCGCCCAGCCAGGCAAGAAAGAACGCAATCACGATGTTAGCTCCAAAACCGGTCAGGAAGACATCGTTGCGAAACTTCCCTTCTAAGCCACTGCGAATCCCTCCGAACACCGTATCCAGCCCCGCCAAGCAGGCTACGGCCAAGTATTGACCATTGGCACCGGGGATCGGCCCCAGTCGAAGCAGATAGGCCACGATGATTCCGAATATTAAGGCGACGAACGGTAATGCAATCACTTAGTGGCCTTGATCGGCATCGCGAATTTTCTGGCCGTGGGCCCAACGTATGCGGGGAGCGTCATTTTCTTAACCACATCAATCTGCACCATCGATGGATCGGCTTGGCGAATCTCCGCCAATACGCCGCCCGGCAAATTCATCGCGCCCTGAAGCGTGGGCGAATCCCCGATCGCGCGGATGATCACGGGGGATGCGATTTTTACATCGTTCACTAGAATGGTGGGACCCACGCACCGAAAACTCGTGGCCCCAGCTACGCGGTGGTGATTCACGCTCACCGCTTCTGCCCCGGAGGCGTACAGCTCGTTGACGACCCGCAACACGTCCGTATCGTGAATTATCGAATCTGGAGTTACGGCCAGTTGCCCCCCCATGCCGCTGGTACGGGTGAAGTCTTTTAGCGTGATCATAACACCGGGGCCATCTACTTCCGTAACTCCGGCAAAGACCTTAACTTCTTGCAAGTTATCGTTAAGGATTTTACTTTGTCCGTCCCGGCTGGCGAGCGCATTTTCTAGGTCCGTCTTTTCCTTCTGAAGTTTTGAAACTTCAGAAGACAAATTCTGAAATGCTTCAAGGTCAACCGTCGCTTCATTGATCCGGTGTCCCTGGTCTGGATTCAGGAAGTATTTACGCGAACTTCGGGTTTCGTTAGTGACCCAGGCAAGCGAAATCATGAAGCCGAGCACCAAGCACATCACGGATACTGGGATGATCCAGCGCTCATTTGATAGCCGACTCACAAACGGGTTCATTGTCCATCCTCACGCATACGGGCTCGTTTCACCGTCTGGCCTTTCGCAACCGCCTTTGCCGGACGTTCTGGCACCACAAGAACAAGCCGTTTGACTTGGTCTAGCTCGAGGGGATTGCGGGAAAGGCGATTTTGAAGCACGGAAAGCTTTTTATCCAGGTTCTCTGAGGAACCTAATCGAACGGTTCCTGAACCACCATTTAAGCACACGTCGCCGCTTTCTATGAACTTAATTTGCAAAGATTCCGTCCTCGTGGCCGCCCGCATTATTCCGGGAGCCTCAATCGCTACTTTAGCGATCTTTGTTGCCGGCCAAGGAGCCACCAAACCCATAGAAAGTGGCAATCCGTTATCGGGAAGGACAATCGACGGCAGTCGATTGAGATCCTCCGTTGAGGGATAAATCACGCCATCAACGCTCAGCGCTAAGGTGCGAGTCCCGGCAAAGCGAGCCACCGCCCTTCGGTAACCCACCGTGAGAACGCCGCTTCCGATGATGTTGCCGGAAAGACTTGCGGATCGGCTGTCGGGCCGCTCCAGGACCCATGATTCCACGGCAGGAACCGAAACTTTGGCAAACGGAATTCCTCGTTGCCGCTCCAAAATGGCCCGGATCCGCCCTTCGTCGTTGGCCAACGCACCCACTACCCTTACTTTGCGCAACGCGGTGATTGGGCTGAACCAAAGGCCAGCTGCGGTGTTGAGAATCAGGGCAAACCACAACACGGGCACCCACTGAATATCCACCCGAGGCAGGCTTTTTCTGCGTTTGGTTTTACGACGCATATTTCTCCGGATAGGCTCGGCTCACCGCATCGTAAACCAACCGATGACAAAGTTCGTCAAACGAAATGCCCGATGCCTGTGCACTGTTGGGCAGAAGAGAAGTTCCCGTCATTCCCGGAAGCGTGTTGACCTCCAAGACAATGATCTCGCCATCCCGAACAATCGCGTCCGTGCGAGTGGCCCCGGCACATCCGAGTGCCCGATGAGCTCGGAGGGCGATATCCTGAGCTTTTAGCAAAATACTTGGATCTAACCGAGCGGGAACAATTTCTTGGGTGGCGCCCGGCGTGTATTTGTTGGCAAAATCGTATTGACCGGATACTGGAGCAATTTCAACGGGTAAAAGTGCCTTACCATTCAACACTGGAGTGGAAATCTCGGTGCCCTTAACCCACTCTTCCACCAACACTTGAGATCCGTAGGCAAATCCTCGCAACAATCCAGGACAAAGCTGGGCTTGGTTCTCCACAAAGGTTAATCCCACGGTGGATCCCTGGGCATTTGGCTTTACGATGAGAGGTGGAGTCAGGCCAAAGTGGTCATCAATGCTATTGAGCAGGTATCCCTTGGGGGTGGGAATCTGATGCTGATCCAAGATCCTCTTGGTCATTGCCTTATCCATTGCAATCGCACTCGCTTGGATTCCGGACCCGGTGTACGGGATATGAAGGAGCTCCAGTAGTCCCTGAATCGCTCCGTCTTCCGCGTTAGTGCCATGAACGCCCAGAAACACCAAATCCGGGCGATTCGGGCCAACAAATGCAGACAGGTCGCCTTTGCTCAGCAACAGGTCAGAGGCGTCTACCAGACTACTCGCGTGTCCAAGTCTTTGCAACGCAGAGTGAATTGCCCTCCCACTATGCAGGCTCACTTCTCTCTCCGTGCTATCTCCTGCGTAAAGCACGGTGATCTTTAGCTTAGGAAGTGCTTGCCGAGACTCCCGATTGAGGAGCTGCCCTCGCACTTTTAGCTCCTCCAACAATGCCGGACCAAATTCGCTGATATTGCCCGCGCCCATGCCCACCACCACATCGTTTGGCTGGACAAGCCGGGCTACTTCTCGAGCCAAGAGGTGACGGCTGGGAATGTACTGGACGGGGACGGACAACTTCTCCGCAATCCGCGCGGAACTTATTCCCGGCATCGGAGCCTCACGGGCGGGGTAGATGTCGGTGAGCACCACATGATCGGCAAGGCTCAGGGCAGCGGAAAACTCGATTAAATGCTCCGCGGTGCGAGAGTAAAGGTGGGGTTGAAACACCACAATCAGCCTTCCGTGGCGCGTTCCGTGCCCAAAATATCGGCTCCGCACCGCTTCTAAACTCGCCCGAATCTCGGTGGGATGATGCGCATAGTCGTCCAGTAAGGTGGGCCCACTGGCCCGCAAAATCTGAAGTCTACGTTCGGCTCCGCTGAACTTTCTCACCGCATCCTCCGCGACTTTCACATCGAGATCTAGGCTTTGCACCAGCGCAATTGCGGCCTGCATATTCAGCTGATTGTGCCAGCCCGGAAGGGTTAAATCATCGGCGAGGCTTTCTGGCAATGCGTATCCCCGCTTTGGACCACGGTAAGCCGCCCCGAGTTCTGCCGAACCAGGATCTTCAAGGCAGTAGATCAGCAATCCGTCGGGAGGGAGAGAATTTACGAAGCGCGTGACGCTGGCCTTCAGGCCGGCCAAGGTCCCGTGAAAATCTAGGTGGTCGGCTTCCAGATTTGTGAGGACCACCACGGACGGATTAAGATCATGAAAGCTATCGTAAGCCTCACAGGCTTCTACCACCGCCCACTCTCCGTTGCCTTCGCGGACGGGTCCGCCCCATTGGGGGATCGCCGCTCCCACCACCACTAGGGGATCCAAACCTAGGGCAATCAGGGCCGAACCGATCATGCCGGTCGTGGTTGTCTTTCCGTGAGTTCCCGTGACCGCGATTAGCTTTCGGTCCCTCAGAAGCCATCCGAGTGCCTGAGATCGACGAACCATTGGCGCGGAATTTGTGCGGGCCCAAGAAATCTCGGGACTCGTATCGAGGTCAATGGCATCGCTCACAATTACCGCAACTCCAGCTTCCAGCTCGTCTTCACCTTGCCCCAGACGCACGGAAATGCCTTCCTTCACCAGGCGGTGAGTTTCGGGTGACTCCGTTGAATCACGGCCTCGAACCGCAAATCCACGGTGCTTAAGCATTCGGGCGAGCGCGCTCATTCCGGCCCCGCCAATTCCCAGTAAATAGAACGAAGTCGCTCCGGTCAATGAGTCGGTTGGCGAGAAGGCGTGCGGGATTTCTTGGGGTTTTCGCATTCAGATTCTCGCTGAGTTTACCGACGCCTCAATGATTCCGATTATTCGCTCCGTCGCATCCGGAATATCCCAGTCAGCGAGGGCCAGTTCTGCGATTTTTCGGCGTTGCGGATCGGATATCCACGCATCTATTGCTTCTCTCAGTTCGCGGGGCGACGTCCGGGTTTGGTCGATAATGGTAGCCGCGCTCATTGAGGCAAACTCTTGGGCGTTGCGCAACTGGTGCTGATCGGCACTGCTGGGCAATGGAACCAGCACGCTAGGCAATCTAAAGAGGGCCAGTTCAGCTAAAGTTCCCCCACTGCGGGCCACTGCCACCGTCGCCGTGCGATAGGCGTCCTTAATTTCCTCGGTTTCCAGGTAAGGAACTGCCCGGTAGTGATCCAGGTTTGGTAGCGCAGCCAATTGAGACCGAACAGAATCGATATGGGCGCGCCCCGTGGCGTGGACAACCTGAGGCGGGTTTCCTGACCATTCAGCCATGGCCAATGGAACATTCTGGTTCAAGAACTCCGAGCCTTGACTTCCACCAAGGACGAGCACAGTATCTGGGTCTGGATTCAAACCGGCGGCCGCGGCACGCAATTCCACGCGAATCGGTTGTCCGGTGCGGGTCACCTTTATTCCGGGCACTTGCCGTTCGGTAGTCCTAAATACCGAGGTGAAGGCATAAGCTCCTTTTGCCGCCATTCGATTTACCCGACCCGGGACACTATTGGCTTCGTGAACCACGTAGGGAATTCTTAGCGACCGGGCGGCAAACACCACCGGTGCCGCCCCGTAGCCTCCGGTGGAAAACACCACATCGGGCCGCCACTTCTTTAGATGAGCCCGGGCTTCTAGGGTTGCCCGGCTTAGTTTCACAAGCGAGCGCCAGCCCCGCGCGGACTTCAGGCTCCACAAAGGCTCGGATCCAAATCCCACAAACGGAATTGAATTTGCCGCCGCCGCTGCACCTTCTTGACCGCGCATAGATCCTAAGTACAGTAGCTCGGCCCCGCGTTCTTTAGCGGCCCGACCTACTTCCAGCGCCGGATAGATGTGTCCGCCCGTCCCGCCACCCGTTATCGCCAGAATCACGATCTGGCTCCGATTTGACCACGGCCTTGGCGGGCACCGCGCTCACTCGTACGGACTGGCTGAGCCCAATTGCCATCCAGAGCGCGACTAGGCTGGACCCACCCGAACTGATAAACGGCATTGGAATGCCAATGGCGGGCAGAAAGCCGTTGGCCATCATAAAGTTGGTGCATGTTTGAATTCCGATCCACGACGCGACGCCAAATTGGACCATGGTGGAGAACCGATCCGTTGATCGACGGGCCAGCCAAAGTAATCTCGCCGTGATTCCCCCGAGAATCGCGAGCACGATGAGGGATCCCCATAATCCTGATTCTTCAGCCACGGTTGCCATTACAAAGTCTGTGGTCGTGGCAGGAAGTAAATGTTTGGCGCGGCCCGATCCAATTCCCACACCGCCGACTCCGCCCGACGCCATTGCCAGTTCAGATTGAACGGTCTGGTAGCCGGTGTCATCAATGTTCTGCTTCTCCCACCGGTGGACATGGTTCTCAAACCTCTCCAATCGGTAGGGCTGCTTTAGCACAACGCCATAACCAATCAGAACAATGGCCACGGTGCCGGCCATGAGCGACTTTTTGCTCACGCCCCCCACCCACAGCATCACGTACGCAGTAACTACGAGTACCGCGGCGGTGCCCAAGTCGGGTTCTGATTCTATAAGGTAGGCCGCCAGAAGAATCCAAACTGCGGGCAGGCTCCGTCGAATTTTGGCCCAGCCTACGGTTTCCAACCAGTGCACAAAGTCCTTTCGCTTGGCGATCTTCTTGGGCCAAAGCTTTCGGTCGGCCAGAATCGCGCCCAAGTACAGAACGGCCGCGCCCTTGGCAAATTCGGCGGGCTGAATATTGAATCCTCCGTAGCCAAGCCACCGGCGCGCCCCGTTCATCTCCTGGCCAAACTTGGCCGTTATCACCAAGAGAACCAGCGTGAACAACCACATGGGTCGAGCCAGCTGCTTATAAACGGCGGGCCTAAGGGTGCTCATGAGTAGCGCACCCACAATTCCGATGACGCCGAACCCTACTTGAACCAGGAATTCATGGGGAATCGCACCTTTATCCGCGCGCAAAGATCGTGCGTATCCGGCGTCAAAAATCCATAGCAGTCCCAATCCAGTGGCCACCAAACAGAGGGCCAGCAGAACGGGATCCCACTTCCGAGCGATACGTTTGACGAAGCGAATCATTACACTATGAATCCAGCCAGCTTTGTACGATTGATTTGAAGACGTTTCCACGGTCTACGAAGTCTCTAAATTGATCAGTACTTGCGCAACCCGGTGCCAGCATGATGACTTCCCCTCCCTTTGCCTGGGTTGCCGCCATCAAAAAAGCCTCTTCGAGAGTTTCCACCGTAGGGACATCACGACCCATCACCTGCCCGATCGAAAATCGGTCCTGTCCGTACAAGTAAATCTGGTCTTTACCACCCGTTAGGTACTCCTTGACCGGATGAAAATCTAGGCCCTTGTTGACCCCGCCCACCAGAAGGTGTACGCGTTCTAGTCTTGACGATGCCGAGGCGACGACTGCCTCTGGATTGGTGCACATGGAGTTATTAATGACGGCCACCCCGTTTCGCGATCCGAGTTCCTCCATGCGGTGAGCTAATCCTTTGAAGCCCTCTAGACCGGTCCTCACCGCCTCATCCAGTTTTGTAACACAGTTGCCTCGCCCGGCCATAACGGCCTGCGCCAACAGTCCCGCCGTCGCCGCGTTGAGTCGGTTATGCGGAATCCATTGAGATTCGTGGGTCAAGTCGAGGTCTCCTCCCGGTCCAAACGTCCTGACCTGGGGACCTTGCAAGGCGCGGGCAAACGCCGCGCTTTCCGAACCTTCGCGCGCAACCGCAACTTGGTCCTTACCTTGGGCAGACCAGATTCTTCTCTTGGTGGCCGTGTACAACGCCATTGAGCCGCCGTACCGATTAAGGTGATCTTCTGTAATGGTCGTGATCGCGGCCGCGACCGGCCGGAACTCAGAAACCCATTCCAGCTGAAAACTGCTCACCTCCGCAACCAAGACCTCATCTTCTTCAGCGGAGAGCGCGGCCTCGGTAAGGGTTTCTTCTGGATAGCCGGAGCCGTAGAGGTTTCCGCAAAGGCGGACGTTAACTCCCAGGGCCTTGAGAATCAGCCAGGTCATGACGGTCGTGGTCGATTTTCCATTGGTTCCCGTGATCGCCACGATCGGGGCTCGGGAGATTCGGTAGGCGTACTCTACCTCGCTAATAACCGGGATACCGGCGGCTAGCGCCGCCCGCAACCGGGGATGATCCATCGGGACGGCGGGATTTGAGACAACCGCATCAATGGGTTGCAGGTCTGAGAATTCGCCTTGCCATTGCGTGATCACAGGAATTTTTAGGCTCCGCGCTTGGGCGAGAAATTCAGGCTTAGCCAGGTGGGTGGCTTCATCTACCACCACAACTTTTCCACCCCTGGAAATCACCGCCTTCGCAACCGCCAGTCCACTTCGACCCAGGCCAAACACTGCGGTGCAACTCATTGATCCCCCACGGCTACCTACCTCCGGGGCTTTGATCAAAGGTGGTGACGGGTAATTTGAGTTCACGTTCTGTCTGAAAGATCGCTATCGAAATCGCGCCAACACTCAAAATCAGCTGCAAGAGAGCGAACGCGGCCACAATTCGGGTTTCCTTCCAGCCGATCTTTTCAAACGCATGATGGATTGGCGTGTAAAGGAACAGCTTTTTCTTTCTGACCTTAACCGAGAGAATCTGAAGCGGGACTGGCACCAGTTCAATGAGCATCATTCCGCTCAACACCAAAACTGCGAGAATCATCACCGATGGATTCATAGGTCCGTATGCCAGCGTGCTGCCAGAATGGGCCATCTCGGCGGGTCCGCACAGAAGGACCGAAATCACAAAGCCTAAAAACGCCCCAATGGGAAGGGAACCCACATCTCCCATAAACACCTTGGCCGGAGGCGCGTTCCAGTACAGGAATGAGATGACTCCCCCCACCATTGCCGCCAACGGGATCAGAAATAGGGTGGCCCATGATGCCGCGATGCAGACTCCCGCTAGGCCGACGGCAAACGACAGGAAAATTGTCCCCGCCAGGCCATCTAACCCATCGCTAAAGTTATAGGCGTTAGCGAAGAACAAAATGATGAAAATGGCAACCCCATGAATCACACCGATGTGGGGGCCGTAATACTGGAGGGATACCGCGCCGGCAACCGCTAATTGAGCGATAATCTTCTGCTTCCACCCCAAACCTCTTTTGCCGGTTAACCATCGGGGAACCACAAAGTCGTCAACAAATCCAATCAGAGCGAATCCCACCGTGAGGGACAGAATGGACGCATAGGCGCTTTGACCTTCTGTACGCCCGGGCGCAATGATCGACCAACCAGACCACACAAAGAAGCCGACGAGAATAATGAGCCCGCCCATCGTGGGCGTGCCCTGCTTTACTTGGTGACCCTCCGGCGCATACTGGCTCACGGTCTGCCGAGACTTGGCCGCAGCCAGCAACCGCATGATCAACGGCGAGCCAAATGCCGACGCGATCAGCGAAACCCAGAATGCGATCAAGACTTGCGGCCAGAGTTCAACCATGAGCTTCTAATCCTTCCAGTGCTCGCTCCAACTCTAGCGCACGACTGCCTTTGATGAGCACCACATCACCGGGCTGGTTCTGAAGGAGAAAGGCATGCACGTCCTCCATAGATTGGGCAACGGACACGTTCATTTTCTGGGATGCATCGGAGCGAAGCTGGTCCACGTAGAGTGACACAGTGTCTCCGACCAAGATCACATCAACAATTCCTTGCCGGATGATTTCTTGGGCAACTCGCCGATGAGCAGATTCGGTTTCTTCACCGAGTTCCTTCATTTCTCCAATCACGGCTCTTCGGCGGCCCGTGACGGTTTGGTCGGACAGAGTTTCTAGAGCCGCGATCATACTCGGCGGACCTGCATTGTAGGTATCCAGGAGAATCGTCGCGCCGTTGATTCGCCTAACTTCCATTCGCATGGGGGGTAGTGCCACGGTCCGGAGCTGATCTGCGGCATCTTGGGGCTTAATACCCACCAGCATTGCGACCAAAATCGCGGCCGCCGCGTTGAGAGCCATATGCCTCCCCGCAACCGCAAGGCGAACCCGAAACTCTTCATCTAGACAGATTCCTTTGACCTCACACGCGTCAAAGCCTAACGGGTAATAGTCGGAGATCCGACAGTCCGCGTCCGGATGAATTCCAAAACTGAAGGAAGCCCGGAATCCGGCTCGCTCGGAAAGCACGGTAGCGAAGTCATCGTCGGCCGGATAGACGGCGACCCCGTCTTCCGGAAGCGCGTCAAACAACTCCGTTTTAGCCTGCACAATCCCCGCTCGGCTTCCCACCTGAAGGAGGTGGGAGTAGCCAATGTTGGTGATCACACCCATTGTCGGGCGGGAGAATGAGGTGAGATGGGAAATCTGACCCAAACCCCGCATTGCCATTTCGACCACAACGGCATGGGTTTCGGCCGTGAGTTCTGCCCAGAGGAGTGGAGCGGTGAACTCCGTGTTGCGGTTCCCGGTCGTGGCCAACACCTGACCTTGCGACGCGAGAGCAGCGCGGAGAAACTCCTTAGTGGTTGTCTTCCCCGCACTACCCGTCACGCCGATGACCGCACCGGAAAACGATTCACGGAAGGACAGGGCCATAATGGCCAAAGCGGCGACCAGATTAGGAACGAGGATGTGGGGACCGTTTACGCGCCTCTCCACTACCGATAAGCTGGCACCCAATCCGAGTGCAGTCGGAACGTGGTCGTGACCATCTGTGCGCGCCCCCACGATAGCCAGGAACGCGTCTCCGGGATGAACTTCGCGACTATCGGTAGCAAAGCCACGAACCATGGTCTCGTCTCCCTGGTAGGTTCCTCCCAGCCGAGTCGCTAACTCTAGCGCGGAGATCGTCAAGCCGAGTCCTCAGCGCCCAGTTCCTGGCGGGCCAAGGCCTCACGGGCCATTTCCTCGCGAACTAAGGCCTCGCGGGCAAGGGCTCGATCATCCATGGGCAGCTTTGTTCGGCCGATGATTTGATAGTTCTCGTGCCCTTTTCCTGCGAGAACAACCACATCGCCGGGCAGGGCCGACTTGATTGCGTACGCAACGGCTTCCCTTCGGTCAACGATACTGACCGATTGTTTTCCGGGGACAATTCCTGTGATCACCTCGGCGAGAATCGCGTCAGGATCTTCGGTTCTTGGGTTGTCGCTGGTGGCAATTGTAAGGTCACTACGGAGGCTTGCTGACCTTGCCATTTTGGGTCGCTTAGTGCGGTCCCGATCTCCTCCGCACCCGAACACTGTGATAATTCGACCCTGAGTGAGAGGGCGGACGGCGTCCAGAAGCTTCTCCAGCGCGTCGGGCGTGTGAGCGTAATCTACGATAACCCCGAATCCGTTGTTGTTCGGAACCGCTTCAAACCTGCCCGGTACCGGGCGAACTTTGGGGAGCACCGACCAAATTTGTTCTTCGGTTAAGCCAAATGCCAAGGCACCCGCAAACGCCGCCGTTATATTGGCGTGATTGTAACTTCCACCTAGGGGAACGCGAACTTGCCGCGCTCCGTCTGCAATAAACTCAGATTTCTCGGCCGACCATTTGGCGGGCGATAAATTCATTGAATCCACGCGAATCGCGTTTGGGAATAGGCGCAGTGCGGGCACTGCGGAATCGAACTTCATTGAATAAGCGCTTGCATTCGGAAGGCCAGATGCCAGCCACTTCTCTCCAACGGGATCATCCAGATTAACCACCGAACGGAATCTGGATTTGCTTGACTGGGTTGGTAGGTCTGAGAACAAACGCCACTTCGCCGCTTCGTACGCCTCCATTGAACCGTGGAAATCAAGATGATCTTGGGTGAGATTGGTAAAGACGGCGGCATCAAACTCCACGCCATCCACTCGGCGTTGGGCAAGGGCGTGAGAAGAGACCTCAATCGCCATGGCCTGCACCGATTGCTCTCTGGCCTCGGACAGGTAATTGTACAGGTCCACCACGAAGGGTGTCGTGTTTTCGAGCACCCTATCTGAATCTGGCAGTTGAAACCCCAAAGTTCCCAGGTATGCGGGTCTCATACCGCACAGCACGAGAATATCGCGAATAAGCCAAGCGGTGGTGGTTTTTCCGTTGGTCCCGGTGACGCCAATCACTTTCATGTAGCGGGTGGGGTGATCAAAGAAGACGTCGCAGACCCGCCAAATCTGGTCGGCAAAGGTATCCGCATGCGACGATAACTGGACCCACGCCATCCCCAAAGACTCCGCAAAGTCTCGACCCTCATTACTGTGAACAATTGCGGCTCCCGCGCCGGCATCCTTAGCGGCGGCGAGAAACGGGTGCGTATCGCGGCTCATGCCGGGCATCGCAACAAACAGGGCATCCGGCTTCACCTGGCGTGAATCCATCACCATCGAGGTGACGTACGCATCATCTCGGCTGATCGGAGCCGAGATTCCCGACCGAAGCACTATCTCGCTTAGATTCATCGGTGCGCCTGATTAACTGCTTCGATTGAGGTGATTGCTCTGGATCGATCCTTGTTGACGTCCTTGGTCGGCGCAATGCCGTAGCGCTGAATAACGGCCTGTGCCAATTCATGAAACACCGGGCCGGCGACCGCCGCACCGTAATATTGCCCGGCTTGAGGATGGTTCACCATCACAAGGATCATGGCCTGAGGCGATTGCGCGGGCACAAAGCCCACGAAATTGGACACGAAGCCCGTCATTCCCCTCCCTTTCTTTTCCGCCGTTCCCGTTTTTCCGGCAAGGACATAGCCCGGAATTCGCAATTTGGCCCCGGTCCCCTCGTCTTTTTGGATCACAGATTCCATACACTTCATTACCAGGCCCGCCGTCTCCGATTTGACAATCTGAGTTCCTAACGGTCTGGGCTGCAACTCGCCGCCAATTTTATTGATTAGGCGCGGTTCTCTCCGCACCCCGCCATTACCGATCATACAGAACGCAGACGCCAATCCGATGGGCGTACATGAGATGGACTGCCCAAATCCGAGCGTAGCCAGCTGAAGTTGCTTGGCGTATTCGTTCTCATTTAAAAGTCCTGCACATTCTTGGGTGAGCCCTAACTTAGTTGGCTTAAGCAGTCCCAGTTGCTTGATATAGGCCACAAATTCTGGGCGTCCCACCGAAAGCGCCCAGTGAGCCGCCGACACGTTGCAACTTTTCTCAATGGCAGTATTAGGATCAATCCATCCGTGGTCTGCTCTACCGTGATGGGGATCACAATGAATTCGAGCGTGTTTCGTGACGAGCAAAGATCCCCTGCAAGTCTCATGATCGGACATGTGAAGTTTTCCCGAGTCAAGTGCTTTAGCCAGCGTAAGAATCTTAAAGGTAGATCCCGGTTCCAGCACGCTCATATATGCCGGATTCATGCCGCTGTTCTTTCGCAAGTCCCCCGCAGACCCGTCCCCCCGAGTGGGGGAAAAAGTTGGCCAATTTGCCATCGCCAAAATGTCCCCATTCTGCGGGTTCATGATGATTGCCACGCCATCCTCGGCCTTGTTCTGCTCCACCGCCGCCCTGATTGCCGTGGATGCGGCAATTTGAAGATCGCGGTCTAGGGTGAGAGTTATATCTTTGCCGTTAACGGCTTTTTTAGCAGTTTCGAGTCGCATGGGCAAGAACGCGCCTTGCCGATCGGTCAATCCGGTCTGCGAACCATTCCGACCATGAAGAACCGTTCGCTGGCTGTATTCCATTCCGGCGAGCGGGGTACCGTCGCGGACCAATCCCACGATTCCGCTGGCCGCTTCCTCCAGAGGATAGGAGCGATGCCCCGCCCGATCAAGGGAGACTCCATCCGCCCGCCAAGCCACTTTGACCCGTTTGATTGCCTCGGCTTGGCGCGAATTAACTGACGACTTCCAAATCTTGCGGTCTTCCCCAGGGGCCGGTTGGAGTTCGGCGGCCGGAATTCCAGAGGCGGAGGAGAGATCCACGTAAAAGCCATCTAAGCCTGGACAATCCTTGTAGCTGAGGCTCAATTCATACGAATCTTCGTCCTTAGCCAAGGCGTTACCCTCACGATCTAGGATTGATCCCCGCTTGGCGCGCTCAACGCGCGTGACAATGTACTTGCCTTGCTTCTTTGCCAGATCGGTGGTGGTATCCCGCTCAAAGATTTGCAGTTTGGTCTGGCTAAACGCGGCCAGACCAAACATCCCGAACATCAACCACCCTGCGTAGGCAAAGCGTCCCCGATCAACGGCGGGATGCGACGAGGGTTCCGTTCTGATTGACATGGATGGGATTAGCCTTAGGAATTGGGTTATGAGTTGATTGACCCGGCATTGAGATAGCACCGGCATATGCCGCACTCACAAAGCCGTGGTTGGTCGCCCAATCTTCTACAGAGGATAGACGTACCGCTCCATCCATCTGACTCTCAAAAGATGTTTCGGCTCGCTGCGCTACGCGCATACGATCCTGAGAATGAATTCGATCTCTTCTCGCCTGCTCGGCCAGAACCTGCCCAAACAGGCTACTGATGCCGTATGTGGCCACCACAACCGCAACGAACACCGCGATGCTGCCCAGTAAGTCAGACGATTTGATGGTGGATTGGGTGGCAACGCTCGGCGTGGATGGCGCGGAAAAACGATTCTGTTCCCCGATCTCTAAATCAGCCGTACGCACACGTCGCTTAGTCTGAGTTGAAGTCTGTTCAGGGACGGGATAGGGACGATCGATGGGGATTGCGCTCATTTTTGCTTCCTGCTTGATTTTTCGTAGGGTGAGGGGTTGGTGGACCTTCCGTGGTCCTAAGTCCCTCCGTAGACTTTAAAGATTTTTCGGCGGGCGCCGTTTAGCACCCCGGGATTCAGGCTCCGGCTCGGACCGTTGCCCCAGGTACCGAAGGGCTCGGAGCTTGGCGCTTCTTGCGCGCGGATTCAGGGCGATCTCTTCGGGACTCGCGGTGAGCGGTTTTCGGTAAACATCATCAAATTCACCCTCTGCCGCTAACATTCGACAAGCCGATTTCACCGCGCGGTCTTCCCCGGAGTGATAGCTCAGAACCGCCAAGGTTCCCCCCGGCGCCAAAGTTCTTGCCGCCGCCATGATCGCTTCGTCAAGGGAGTCAAGTTCTCGATTGACGGCAATCCTCACGGCCTGGAACGTTCGGGTGGCGGGGTTTATCCGTTTGTCTCGGGCACCGGGCGGCACTGCGGCCAGCACGGCATCCACCAGATCTTGGGTCGTCCGTAACGGCTGATCCTTTCTTCGCTTGACGATCTCCCGGGCAATTGCGCGAGCCCACCGCTCGTCGCCGAGTTTAAACAGAATGTCTTCTATCTCGTCTGGCCCCAGGCGATTGAGAAGAGCAGAGGCGGGTTCACCACTGGAGCGGTCCATCCTCATATCTAAAGGACCCGATTTGGAGAATGCAATCCCTCGATCCGCATCGTCAATTTGCGCACTATTCAAGCCGAGATCAAGAAGTATCGCATTTGGGCGAACACCCAACTGAGTGACAACGTCGGCCAGAGATCGGTAGTCGGCATGGACAAACGAAACTTGATTCCCATACTTTTCCCACAATCGATCCTTTGCCAATTGAAGCATTGACGCATCCCAGTCTAAACCGATCAATTTTCCGGCTGGTCCGATGGATTCCAACATGTGAGCCGAATGCCCGCCTAGTCCCAACGTGCCGTCTACCACCACGTCCCCCATTTGGAGTTGCAGTGCGTATAACACCTCAGCCACCATGACCGGCTCGTGACTTGGTGCGTTGAGGTAACCCATTTGAATCAATCCGTTTATCCAAGGCTGTATCATGCGGGCAATCCCTTCATTTCACGGTAAGCCTTTTGGATGCTCTCCGTTCGTTCTCGTCCGTAAGTCCAAGGATTCACCTTATATTTTTCGTATTCATCTTCCGACCAAACTTCTAGTCGGTCTCCACAACCTACCAGAACTATCTTATCTACCAGATGAGATTCTGCTCTTAATTTTCGTGGAATCACCACTCGGCCCTGTTGGTCAAATTTGATCTCATCTTCGGCCCATCCAAGTACAAGACGCGTGTATTGCTGACGTCCTTGGTTTGTGGGATTGTAGGAAAGAACATCGCTAACGATGCTTTCCCAAACATCGTTAGGATAAGCATAGATGCAACCGTTATCACCTAATGTCATCACAAATTCTTCGCCGAGACGGTCCCGCCGTTTCTTTCCGACCAAGACCCTACCCTTGTCGTCAATCGTGGCTTCATCATTCCCAAACAGACCTTTTACTTTCGGTTTTGTGTCTGTGATTTCGACCATGACGATAACTCTGATAACGGATAAATTAAAGCGGACGGTATGTGCATCCGTGCTTACCGCCCGCAAATTTGGAATGAGCACCCCGCTCGCTCCAAGCCTTCTGACCAACCATCCTAGTCGTATCTCGTGGCTCAACAGGGATGATAATGGGAAAACTATGGGATCAGTGCGCCACTCATCCCGATTTCCAGACAATTTTGCGGAAATGCACGAGGTGTATAAGGGTTTGTCTCAGATGTCTACCGGTTTTATGCGATTAAGGGTTTGGGTTGGCTTGGGTTTGGCAAACGCAGGAAATCGGGACTGCAAACACGGTAGCCGTCGGATGACCGGAGCCTTTGCGATGGAAACTTTCCAATCTGCACCGCAAAACAATCGAAGGTGATCATTTCAGATTGCTAGCAGCCTTGTGGCCCTGCAAGGGTTTTGTGGGAGGTTTGAGGCCTAGAAAGTACTGAGATGGGCTTGGTTCTTGAGTAGTGCCTAATAATCGTAGGCGACCACGCTCTCAGAAAATCCATTGCAAAGGCTCCGACCGTGCCGACGTCCGGTTACCCAGGAATCAAGGGGCCTCGAATGTCGTCCATGCAACTGGCATCCAGGAATTAAATTTTTGGAGTGCAGCCGATTTACCGGACCGCCAACTACGCTTTGATCAACGCGCTCTTGAACTGCTCTCGGTAAAGGTCTTGGTACAGCCCGGGTTGGTCTACCAGCACGGAATGCGGTCCCACGGCCACGATGCCGCCTTCGTCAATCACCACGATGCGATCGGCATCTACCACCGACGACAATCGGTGCGAGATAATGAACGTGGTTCGTCCTTTCATCACCACACTCAGGGCATCCTGAACACGTGCCTCAGTTTCTCCGTCGAGAGCGCTGGTCACGTCGTCCAGAATCAGAATCTTGGGATCGGTTACCAACGCGCGAGCGAGAGCCAGGCGCTGTTTCTGCCCGCCGCTAAGCTTAACCCCGTCTTCGCCGATCATTGTCTCGTAGCCGTCCGGCAACGTTCGGACAAATTCATCAAGGTCCGCGGCCTTAGAAGAAGCAATCGCTTGCGCATCGGTCGCGTCGCGATTACCGTATTTGATGTTCTCCATGATGGAAACGCTGAACAGAACGTTTTCCTGCGCGACCATGCTCACTTGCCTTCTCAGCGTTTCAATCCTAACGTTGCGCAGGTCCAATCCATCCACCGTAACTCGGCCGCCTGTAGGGTCATAAAACCGCATGAGGACGTTCATGAGGGTGCTCTTTCCCGCGCCGCTATGGCCCACAAGGGCAATCACTTCACCCGCTTGAACCGAGAGATTAATATCGTGAAGAATTGGCCGGCCGTCTCCGTAGGCAAATTCGAGGTGCTCAAACTTCACTTCACCCTTTATCGGCGGCATGGTAACGGCGTCGGGTTTGTCTTCCACATCGGGACGGGTATCCAGGGTTTGGAACACTCGCTCCATCGCCGAAACCGCCCATTGCATGGCGTTGTTGAAGTCGATGACGCGAACAGCGGGATTGAATACAAATCCGATGTAGAACGTCATCGCTACGAGCTTTCCGGTTGTCATTTCCCCGTGCTGAACCAGATAGCCGCCGTACGAATAGACCGCGCCGGTGCCGAGCGCACTCACCGCACCAGAAACTAGTCCGAGGCGACGGTTGAGGTGGACCTGCGTCATGTCCACGTTAAACTTCGCTCGCACCGACTCCATGAAGCTTTGGCGCTCGTAGTCTTCTCTTACAAACGCCTTGACCACGCCAATGCCGGCAATCTTCTCGGCGAGTTTTCCCAGCATCTCGTCGTAGAGGCGTCTCTGTTCGTTGCTGATTTCTCTAATGCGCTTGAGGAACAGCAGGTAACTGACGACGTAGAACGGCACCAAGAACAGAACCATTCCGGCTAAACGCCACTCTAATGCAAAAAGCATGCCAAGCACGGCAACCAGAGTGACAAGGTCAGTAATGAACTGAACGAGCTGCCCCTGTATCAAACCTTGGATCAGCTCAATATCCGCGGTAACCCGGGCCATGATCTTGCCGGTTTGGGTTTGGTTGTGATAGGCCAAAGACAGGCGCTGAAGGTGTTGCCACGTTTTAAACCGGAGGTCGAATACAAATCGATGCCCAATCCACGTGACCATATAGGAATTCACGTAGCTAAAAAGGTTTCGAACCGCAATCACTCCGATCAGGCCGCCGGCTACCCAAAGGAGAACTTCCGGACCGGTGTGATGAATGATGTTCTGCAACACCTCAATGCGCGCGGGATCTTTGGTGGTCTTTAGCTCGTGCCGGGCGTCTACCACCGGTTTTATGGCGTTATCAATGGCCAACTGGTACATGCGAGGCGGCAAAATTTGAAGGACGGTGACCAGAAGGGTCAGAATGACCGCCAGAATAACTCGGCCTCGGTAAGGCGCCAGAAAGGCGAGAGTTCGCCTAAAGCTTCGCACGGCCTAGTGTCCCCCCTTTAGGGGTCAGATCACAAGGGCAAAACAAAAAAAGAGGTTCCTCAGATCAACCCAGCACATCAAAGTGCCGGGTTGAACTGAGGAACGGGTGGCTCAAGCGGCGTGAACGCAGCAAGAGTCCAGGTCTGGTTCAGGCGGCGTTGCCTGCTTTAGCCCTTCTCGCAACAGCCCCATGGCTCCCACCACGGCGGATGCGATGACGGCTACAAATACAACGTGAAACATTGTGTTCTCCCCCTTCGAACGACTCTCCGGTACGTGATCCTTCCGTGCGGGGAAACCGGTTTATCCCGTCACCCATACTAGGCCACAAGTTTTCTGGCGAAGGTGCTGATCGCATTGGTGCTGATGTTATAGGTGCTGACGGCACACCTACCGGCAGTATCTATGCTAACCGTAAGTCTGCGGAACGATCTCCGCTCCTGATCACAGAATTAGGTTCTCCACAGCTCAGGACTCTCTTGCCCGAAGGGGAAATTGCCGGTAAATTCCAAGATTTTGTCGCAAATGCCACCATAAATCGCCGTAAACGCAGATACTGGATAGGTGCGCGTACGCCATTTTTTTCTTGGCCCAAATTTCCCTGCATGCAGTCGAAAACCAAATCGACCGGAGCTTGTTAAGCATGAAACTTAAAATCGGATTCATTGCCTCGCTTACCCTTGCCGCGTACCAGCCCACCATGGCCGGCGACACCTTTGAAGATGGCAATGTAAAAACCGTACACCTAGACGGGGTACCCACCTTTGATCAGTTACGACGATTTGATACCGCCCCTTACGCAGACTACACGGAGCCCATTCTGGGCCTGCCGATGAATGGTAAATTTTATTGCGTTCCCACTTCCACTACAGATTGGATGTCTTTCTTGGCGAATCGCGGCTATCCCAATTTATCTCCGGGCAAGGGCCTCAACACGGGAAGCTGGGAAACCGGTCATGCTGGCCTGGCCGAATACAACCGGGTGAATATCACCATTCAGCTGATTGCTTCCAACATGCAGACCGATGCGGCAAAAGGAACCGGCGGAGGTTTGGCGCAATTGGGGAGCCAACAAGCGCTGGACTCAAGTTATTCCGGTCAATTTTGCACGGTGAACCTGTATGCAGACAACAGCGGGTATCCAAGAATTACCGATCTGATTGATTCTGAATTGAACGGAAACCTCATCACTCCATACGGGGGCTGGTACACCGACGTGATTGTTAAGGGGCAACTTGCGTATTACCTAGACGGCGGCCACGCTACTGCAATGGCCGAGGCGAGGTTTGTAAGCGGGCCGGAAACGGCAACGTTGGGCTTATGCAACCCTGCGACCGGAGACAAGGATACGCGCCAGAGCCCGCAACTCTACTCCCAATTCACAACGACTCCCGCGACGGTCGCGACGGTGAATCGAGACGACCAGAACATGGTGTTGCCCGACACCCTGAAGTACGTTGACGTAGATTTCCTGGATAAGAACAGTAAGTGGATTCTTAATGGTGCTTTGCAGATTCAACCCTTTAGCGGTTACACCATCCACCACAACTTCATTACAGAACTCAACCCCAACGCCTTTGTGAATAACCACGCGTTCTCGGGTGGTTTCCGACGTGACTTTGCGAAATCAGAGAGGACCGTTCAGTACGCAACCCGGAATCCACTGACCGGCCTTCTTTATTACCAAGTGGTGCAGGACTTGCCCACGCTCTACTGCTTGAGACCCCTGAGCGGTGAATCAAAGCTGATCCAGACGTTTTACAATCAATCTCCCCGCGCCTTGGTCTTTGGCGCTGAGTTCACGCCTTACGCGTTGCTAGGAGATGGATCCGTGTACAAAATGGACCTCAACACGGGCGGACTATTGGATGGGATTGACCTGCCAATGATGATTGACCGAATCGTGTTTGACCCGATTCATCGGCAACTTGCGGCGATCGACTTATCTAGAGGGAAATACGTGATGCTGGACAAAGACCTAAACCGAGTGGGGCCAGTTCAGTCGTTTACTTTGCGTAAGGGATACGGCCAGACCTTCACCGAATTTGGACCTAAGGGGCATCTGTACATATTCCAAACCGGAGACCCGTACCTGGCCGAAAACATTCCGACTACCAACGGGAGAATGGTCTCCATTCCTCACTTTCTACCGGCGGTACAGGATGCAGAAGGGTTCTCCGTTGATGATTGGGGACGGCTATTCTTTTCGCTTCGCGGAACCATGCAGGTAGTTGATGGGTTCGGGTCTCCGATTAACTCTCCGTTCAACGGCATGCCGGGGGGCGAAACCATTGGGTTAAGCCACAGCTTGAACAATTGGGATCCCAAGATTCACCGACGTCCGAGTTGGTACGACCGACTACCCCCACGAGGCTTTGGAGCCACGAACGTATTGAGGCCGTAATTCTGCTTGTTGCGATAGTTTAATTGACACCACAAACTCAGACGCCTACGGGCAATTTTGCGAACAAATCATTCAGGGTCTTCTCAACGGCCCTGAATTACTAGATAATGTACAAATGCTCATCTTTAGAAAGGGGATCGCAATGGCTAGCTTGTGCCTGCTGTCTAGCATTGCGTTAGCAGACACTACCGTGTCTACCAGTCACAACGACGATATTTACTATCTGGGTGTTTCAGATACCCAAACCTATGGCCAGACCCTGACTGCAGAAGGATCAGTTCTGAGTTCCTACTCCATTGGGCTCAACAACTTTGGCGCAACAAATCAGGATTTTGGTTTTTACTTGGCCACCTGGACCGGATCTGACGTGGGGTCATTAATTTACAGTCAGTCACTGTCAATTGCGGCCGGTAGCGGAGACGTTAACTTTACGATTCTCCCTTCCGCGGTGGTGAACCCCGGCGATTCCTATATCGCCTTCATTAGCACGTCTGAATACACGCAAATTGCCGATACCACCATCTCTCAGGCCGGTTCTGGTGACCCTTATCTGGGCGGCGGGTTCCTCTTTATGAACAACGGCACGGACACCAGCCAGTGGTATTCCGGAACGTGGAATTCCTGGACGGTGCCTCAGACGGCCTTCTCCGCAACATTCTCCACACCTCGCGGGGCCGTCCCCGCTCCCACCAGCGTCTTCCCCATGCTGTTGGGCCTCGGTGCGATGGGTTATCGCAGAACCAAAAGTAGACGGGAGAGTTCAAAGTGATTTCAACAAAAAAGCTGGGCCTGACTCTGTCTTTGGGCGTGTTGGCGATTTGTTCGGCGCATGCAACCGACATTTTCGAGGAAACCGATTTATATAAAATCTTTGTTCTAGATGGCGTCCCAAATTTAGACCAAGTTCGACATGCAACCACGGTGCGTATTCCTAGCAAACAACCGTTGCTGGGGCTGCCGTCGGACGGCGCCAACTACTGTGGTCCCACATCATTTGTGGAATGGACCGCCTTCTTGGCCAATCGGGGATTCCCCAAGTTGCTTCCCGGACCTAGCCCTATCACCGGTAGTTATACGGATGGGCCCACCGGTTACGACCAATATAACCGGGTGACTTTGGCCATTGGCCTCGTTTCATCAAACATGCACACGGTTGCTTCTGGCGACCGCGCAGGCACCAGCATCGCTGGCGTTCAAGCGGGAGGACAGCAATTTCTTGACGCCGCCTACTACGGAAACTTTGTCACCACGGTAATTGCGGGTTTTCACGGTGGGGGTGCCCGGGTGAAGCAACTGGTTGACGCCTCATTTAACGGCAACTTTATCGAAATAATGGGTGGCTTTTATCACTTGGTTCCAGACAGCGTTAACCCGGAATACTATCGGGATAACGGCCACCTGGTATCCCTCGCGAGCGCTACGTACAACAAGACCGATCTCAAGTCCAACTTAGGAATTGCAAACCCAGCTTCGGGAGACTCGGCGGTGTTGCAAAGTATACAGAAGCTAGGAGGTTATCAGACGGAACCGTCCACATTGAACTTTGTCCAAGTTGATTCAGATAAAAAAGAGATCTCCGGATCTTCTGTGCTGGAAAATGTAGATTACATTTCTAAAGATAATAATTGGATTCTCGACGGGGCAGTTTCAATCCAGAATCTGAATATCTACAGCTTAGAGCACCAGGTAGTAGATCACTTAAACCCGTTTAATACCGTGCACCTGCCGGGTTACACCAATGGTCGTAAAACGTTAACTCCTCTTGACAGTGCGGAGATTCTGTATGCGACTAGGCATCCACTTACCGGGGCGCTTTATTACTTCACGCAATACCCGTACCGAACTCTCAGACGAGTTGATCCAAACGGAAGCGGACCGGTTCAAGTTCTGAAATGGACGGATTCTGCACCCCGTCAGATTCTATTTGGCGCGGCCATGAATCCCTTTGCGCTGTGGGGTGATGCGTATATTTCACGTATGAACTTGGATGACGGTGCATTCTCGGAAACGGTGAGCTTCGACATGAAGGTAGATCGCCTCGCCTTTGATTCCGTCCATGATCAAATTGCCGCGATCAATATGAGTTCAGGCCAATATTTTCTGCTGGATCACAATCTAAAAATTAGGGGCCCGCTGCAAGGGTTTACCGTTCCCACCGGAGTTGGCAAGGTCTTCACTGAATTTGGCCCTAAGGGTCACTTGTTTGTTTATCAAGCCGGTGATTCTTACGTCCAGGAGAACATCCCGACGACCAACGGTATGCCGTTAGTCATTTGGCATTTTGTGCCCCAGGCCGCTAATGCAGATGGGTTCACGGTAGACGATTGGGGTCGGCAATATTTCTCGATTCTCGGAGCAATTACCGTTCTGGATTCTCAGGGCCAGCCCGTTGACTCACCCTTTAATGGGCTCGCCGGAGGAAGTACGTTGTTAGTGAACCACAGCATGAACAACTACGATCCCAAGGTCCACACCTACCCAGCCTGGAAAGACGCCTACCCCGCCGGCATATTCTCCGGCGCAGCGCGCAAACTGCCTTAAACTGCGTATGCATTCCGATGGATAGACAGGGTCCATCGGAATGCATTCCTCTATAATCTGGATAAATATTAATTGTCAATCTCGTCCCACTAGATTGACAATTAATTCTTAGGGAAAGGGGCCGAAGTTTGGCGTGTAACAGAAAGCTCATTGCTATGAGGTTGTCTGGGTTCCGATAGCCTCCTGATTTCCTCATGGTAGCTTGAAAAACGCTGTCGAATCTGACGACGCGAAGCGTGTAGCCCGCGGATATCCGTGCCGCGGCGGGAGGTCGTAATAAGGCATCCGGACCGGGGCACGCATAAACCAAACCTACATTTTTGGAATGCTACTTATCTGCCCGGTGATACAGCGCTCAACCCGAACGAGGAAAAAGGAGCCGTCCACTGTCCCAACGCAATCTTGCACGCCCCCGTAGCATCCACTTCTGTTGAACAGTCAATCCAATTGGTAACAGAGGAGACCCAACTATTTTTTCGACCTAGACACGCCAAAGAGATCCTTTATTTTGGTGATCACCCGCGAAAATAAACCGGGCGGTTCCTTCTCACTCCATCTTAAGATGTAAGGGTCCGTGATCGGCAATCCGTTATCTAGTGCGTAGATGATCATTTCATAGTACGCACCGGCCTTTTCCCAACTCATCACAGAATTAAAAGTCTGGAAATGCATTTGCTTGCCGTCAAAATAAGTGTCAAGGAAATTTAGAGCACCAAATATATCCTTGTCAATCCTATTAGGCGCGTCTTCGTCCGATCTCTCGTAGCCCTCATCGCAAACCTCAGAATGCGTAGTGAAATTACCCTTCCTGATATCATTCATGTTTGCGTTGCATTCTGCGACAATGCGCTTCCCAAACTCTAACCTTTCGGACTGTGTCACCACCCACGCTCAAATGGGCGGTGTTTGTCCATCCTCGGTCTACGATGATAGTGAAGGCGCCATTTGCCACGAAGGTTGGCCGGGATGCCTTCTCTGTACGGAAGCCGATGGAGGTCCAGTCGAAACCTTTGTGGGAATTCGTGATTCATATTTTCATACTTAAAAAATGTTACGCCACCTTCTTTCAAAGCAAACGAGCTCAAGCGAAATGGCGTTAGATTTGGAACTTTAGCGATCAGCGGAGAAACGGTGAGCGTAAACGACATAAATGACTCGCCAAAAGCTTCTGGCGATTCCTTGTTCCAGAATGATATCCCGTCAAACATCCCCAGGCCAACCTGTTTGAATGAATCTAAACTGCCACCACGATTACGCAGATAAGAACCCGCACTCTAAATGCCCTTGGCCAATTAATCGGGTTCAGGGCTCTGCCCTCTCCAATGAATACTCCTTTCACATCGGAACCGTATTGCCCCCAGTCCCAGTCCCCATCAAGAGCAAAATTGTCGAGCTTTTTGAGCGGGTTACTTCCCCAGTATTCGTAAAGGTTAAGCCCCGCCGATTGGCTGCTATGGTCTTGGGTTAACCATCGACTGATTATCAAGGGCAGGAGATACCACGCGACGCAGCGCACCGCCGAAACTCGGCTACACCATACTCCAACTAATCTATCCTACGTCCGTGAAACCCAGGAACGGCTGCAAAAAGATTTCTTTGCGCCGGTGAAGTAGTTTGCTTAGGACTAGTGGGGGAAATTCAGATTCCATTGCCCTCTGCACATAGTTCATAACCATATTGACCGGTTCAAAGTGTTCTTCATTTTGGCGAAGCATCAGACAAGGTTTTTGGTAAAAGACGTTCCGTTCTTCATCAATTACCAAGTCGTAATGCAAACCCGGGAT
>JBBQUZ010000051.1:0-27661 GCA_038212035.1 Fimbriimonadales bacterium | reverse complement strand
TCTGAGGGCGTGGTCGCCTACGATTATTAGGCACTACTCAAGAACCAAGCCCACCTCAGTACTTTCTAAGCCTCAAACCTCCCACAAAACCCTTGCAGGGCAACAAGGCTGCTAGCAATCTGAAATGATCACCTTCGATTGTTTTGCGGTGCAGATTGGAAAGTTTCCATTGCAAAGGCTCCGACCGTGCCGACGTCCGGGTGCCCTGCGACCACCGACAGTCACCCGGACTCGGGCACCGTCATCCCGAGGCTACCGGCTCCGCCGACCTCTTTGGAGGTCAGTTTTTGTTGAGAATACGATGTGGTAGCTCAAACTCGTATGAATTGTAGGCATTTGGTAGATTCTAGTGCCCCTGCCGGGGAACCTAGCTAGGACGCAACCTACCTGGCATGGCGCGAGAGCTTATGCCAGGCTACTTGGGGATAGTCCCTGCGGGGACAAGGGAGTGCTCGTCGCGGTCAAACATTTTCTTCCCAACCAGCCCATTAAATTGTATTTCCACGCCCGAGAATTTTCACATCTGGGCCGAAGGGTAGGATATTTTCGTGTGTTGTGTGCTGGTCATACATACCTGGGAATCAACCCATGTGCCGTCCAAGGCTTGCGCCATTAGCTATCGAAGGTTGACTTTTTCCGGCCGTGGGGGCAGGGATGTTTTTTGTCACCCTAAAACCTGGAGCTTGGACTCCGTAGCCCTACATGGGCCACAAGCGCTTGCTAACCTAGGCTATATGACCAGATTTACTTAGCGAATAGAGGCGTTGGCTGATCAGAGCAGTCCTTCTGTTGCCGGCGCAAAAATTGTGGCCGCACGGCTGGACGGCAGTCATCTTTGGGGAACTACGTGGCTCGTTAACTCCGCCTCTACGTTATCAAAGTACAACCCTTGAAACTGGCCCGGCGTCAGAGTTTTTGGAAGACTCAGTTGCACAGTGTGTTTTGCCCCGTCGGCCAGAGCCGCCACGTCGGCATAGAAACCCACAAAGGTGCCCGGGCTGTTTACTTCTTTGTACACGCTATTGTAGGCCTTTTTCAGTGGGTACGGCTTTCCGTCTATCACAAGGGAAACCGCCATTTGGTCGCTTGCTTCCGCGATGGACAAGAACAGAAGGAGGCGGTCTGGTCCGAGCCAGGATGCGGTGAGATCATCTGGGGTGTACGAGACGGGCCATGCAAGCTTGCGACGGGTTAATTGCCTGAGAACCCAATGAGGCACAGTAAAGGACCCCGTTGCAGAAAGCTTATTTACTCCTGAGAATTCCAAGGGCACCCACTGTGCCGGTGCGAAGGGCTCCCCTTCGAAAGTAATTGCCAATGATGCGACACCATTTTTCACGAAGAATGGAACGAGCTGCCCATTCGCACGTGCGGTCCTTACCTGCGTATTCGGTGGCAGCGAGACCTGCACGAGTTTTTTAGTACCATATTCCCCCTGAAGTGCCTCCACCTCTAGTTCCCCTCCCCGCAGGGAAGCGCGACCGAACGCGTTGAGCACTTGGAGCGGCTTAGATACCGCTGGGCTTACCTGAAGCACCGTCGCGCAGGTGCCCGTTATCAGAATATCAAGTTGGTCCCCCCGGTGCCAAATTCCAAGTGTCTTGGCCACCGGCTCCACCTGTCTCACAACAAAAAGATCACCGAATTCAATGCCGATTGAGCGATCCAGCACTAAATGAGCGCTCTTGACCCCGTAATTGGGATTGTACAAAAACAAGAAGCCGTGGTCGCGATTGATCATGGAAGTACCGTCCACTTTTCCCACCATTGGCTGTCCAAGAATGGGGCGAGTGTAGGCGATCAAGTCGCGATGTCGGTCGGGCCAAGAAATCCAGTCGGCAAACCATTTCTTGTCGGTTTTAGAAAACGTTGCGGCCTCTTCTGGGTCGCGCGCAGGAATCATACTTACCACCGAGTTGTAGGGAGCGGTTCCCACGGACGATAGAACGGAGTAGCGCCACCCCAGTACGTCCCAATCCTTTACTCTGAACGGTTCCGTGGTAAACCCGTCTGGCGTATTGCGTTGCGTCTGGTGAGTGAGAAATCCGGGATTAAGAACGGGAGGCACAAAGTTCCGCACGGTGTACCAGTAAGATGCGTAGCGTTGCCGGTCGCCCGAAACCCTATCTGTGTGAAGATCAGGAAAGGCACTAAAACTTGCAGGTTGCTCATCACTCGAGGTTGGGTGGGGGTAGCTGCCTCCGAGCCAAGTCCACGGTCCGAAGTTTTGGTATTGTTGACGTCCGTCAATCACCATGTTGGGACGCGCTCGACGGAGTTCCTCTAAGATGCGGCGACAGCCATACCATTGGGCGTAGCGACTGCTGGCGGTTGGCTGATCGTAGGCTATCCACCAATGGTCGAACGAAACGCCCGCCAATCCTGTTCGATCGCAGAATTTCACCAAGGTGCGCACAAACCAATCTTGAAAATCTCGGTTTCCCGTGTCTGCGCCGATGTATCCGCCTAAAGGCAATTTGCTTTCGCTTGCCCAGCGAGTCCATTCAGGATTCTGGGACCAAGCCAGAGTTGGATACACGTAAGCTAGCAATTGGACATGTCGTTCCTTAGCGTAGTTTAGAAAGTGCTGAACAGACGGGTGGATTGGGCCGTCCTCCACGTTCCACTCGCCCTTCCGGATCTTGGGTCCATAACCAAGCCAAAGCAAGCTTTCCCATGCCCAAGCATCTGTGCTCTCGCTACGAGTAGAAACGTTGGAATTTTGGGGGGTAAAGAGAACGGTGTCACAGCCAATCGCCTTAGCCTGATCAATAATCCGTTCGTATTGAGCGGGACCACCTGGTTTGGCGAGGTCGATCTGATAGTCGTTTTCACACCAAGGAATGTGAATTTTGAGACTCTTGCTTGGGTGAACTATGGTGAGATCGTCGATGCAACGGCGGATCGCGTCGTACGCTCCCAAGTCGATCTCCGGCGCAGTCGCAACCTTTTCCAGAGGGTCTGGGACGTACTGCCACTCCCGAACTGTGGGCATCGAAATGGTGCACCCGCTCTTCTTCCAAGGCCCCAGTAAGATACGGTCCGATTCGAAAGCACCATATTTCGTGTCCCAAATTATTTTAGGGGTGTAACCCAGTGACAGACCGTTGTGAAGATTCGCTTCCGGAAAGGGATTTTGCTGAGCCACAAACAAACCTTCCTGGTCACCAGAGCTATCTATAAGATAGGCGGAAGCGCCACCTGCACTGCGAATATTTGTTGGCCGGTTAAGGGCTAACTCAAGAGAGTGAACATGGTCTATTGTGAACTTTCCAGAGGAATTTCGAGTCACCCGAATTTGCTTGCTGACGAAAGACCAAGTGGGTTGCAGTTCATAGACAACTTCCACTTGGTAAGTTCCCGAATCAAACACATAGCTCAATGTTTGCTTTGCAAGGTGTACTCGTTCTTGCCGCAATGTCAGTAAGTTGCCGTCAATTTGAAGCGAGGGCAAAGTTTCGGTAACCGAGAATTTTCGCACCGTAGCTGCCCCTAGAGACACGAGTCCATTGCTATTGAATTCTGCAGTTACGTGGCGGTTGACCAGACGAAAAGTCGGGGCGGCCGATGCGGTAACGCCGACCGCCACCAAAAAAAACATTGTTAAGAGCTTCATTAATCTGGCTTCAGCAGCACCCGCCGGTTCTCCGTGGCTTGAGTACTGCTTACAGAAGATTACATGAAGAACCCTTCCGATTAAACGATTCGAAGATAAACTTGTCGTGTAAAATTTGTTTTCTATGAACTCGCTGTTTCTTGGGGCCCTTTGCGCACTCGCCTGCTCGGGCCAACCCCAGTTTGCGCTGCGCAACGGGGACAAGGTTATTTTTTATGGCGACAGCATTACAGACTACGGTTTGTACCCTGCGCTCATAGAGACATTTGTTGCAACCCGCTATGCCAAGCTAGAAGTGTCCTTCCTAAATGCGGGCGTAGGTGGGGAAAAAACTTCTGGGGGTGGCCTCGGTTCGGTTGATCTAAGATTGACTCGCGATGTGTTTGCGAAGCGCCCTACCGTGGTGACGTTTATGCTTGGTATGAACGATGCTGAATACAGGCCCTTTGATGCTGACTTGTTTCACAAATTTAAGGAAGGCTACGCCCACATCAGCGATCGCTTGCAAGCGAATCTACCAGCGGGCCGTATCTGGCTTTTTAAGCCTACTCCGTATGACGACATCACAAAGCCCGCCTCTTTCTTAGGTGGTTACAACGGCGTATTAACGAGATACGCAGATGCTGTATCTGATCTAGCCCTCCGAAAAGGCTATGGTCTCGTGGACCTTAACACACCTCTCATCGAGCTTTTGAACACCGCCCAAAATGAAAATCCCGATTTGGCTCAAACCTTAGTGCCGGACCGAATACATCCTATTCCCGAGGCGCACCTTGCTATATGCGCCACCATCCTTAAGGCATGGAACGCATCAGGCCTTGTTTCATCGATTTTTCTTAGTTGGAAAAGCCACAAATCGTTTTTGAGGAACGCATCTCTAAGCCACTGGGACGAGACCAATTTCACGGTTTGCGAAGACTCCCTGCCGATGCCCATCGACCGTAAGAATGTCTTCACGACCTTGGTCAACCGGATTATAGGTTTTGACGACACGATGAACCAGGAGATATTGAAGATCGAGGGAGTGCCGGCGGGCTTTTACGCCCTAAGGATAGACGGGCAGAAGGTAGCCGATCTAACCGCAGAGGAGCTGGGTCAGGGCGTGAACTTGGCTCAGCTTGATACACCTATGGTTCGACAGGCTCAAAGAGTTTTCGATATTGTAAAGCGTCTTTCGGAGGTGCGTGGAGTTAGGTGGCGCGCGATAGAACTCCCATTTGCGAAAGGCCCCAGTAAAGAACGCAACGAAGTTTTGAAGAGCTTGGATCGCCTTGAAGCAAAATTGCTAGACCTCCGTGCAGCGGAGGCAAAGCCAGTAAAGCACCATTTTATGCTGGTTCCGGCAGGCCAACCCGTGCCTCACTGAACGGGTCCGCCTCACTGGAAGCACGGAGCGCTTACCGGCATTAAGTTGGCCTAGGGTGGAAGGTTTGCGTCTTTTGTTATGCTCGTGTGGTGAGCGTTGTGGGCCTTTGGAAGAATGCTTGCCATGCCTTCTCCGGGTGCCATCTGAGGAGGAGCCGATCTGGGGGGGCCACTTGAAACCTTCTCTAAAGAAGACGGACTCTTGCTGACAAATGGAGAGGCCGCTGGGTGGGGTCGTGAGCTGATGGCGGAAGCTGCATCTGACGCGGTATCATCCGCGTCCTTTCCGCATCCGGCCAACAAAGCGGATGTAAAGGCGAAGGCTACGAGTTTATAGTGGACCTTCATTTGACAAGAAAACGCAGATGGGGTGAGGTTCCTATTAGGCTGAATTCTCCCTCTTCGGTCATCGCCTAGGAGGGAGAATTCTTATTTCTAGGGTATTGACCAACCGTAAGCAAGATCGAAAGACCAGAAGTGCGCGATCTCTGGTGTCATCGCCCAGGTTTCAAAATCGGGCCCATACCGGTTAGAGGATGTGCACGTATTTATGCGAAGCTTTCCGTTTCCGCGTGCAGCGTGACCGTCCATGTAAGCACCTACGATAGCTTTCGAGTGAAGCTTTGCCGCAGTCCACAGCTTGTTATAATAAGGGTTGTCCGAATTTTCTGTAGGAGTTACGCAGAAGTAGCCCGGGTCATCATTGATTACATATGTGCCGGTGGTGGGATCGTTTGAATTGGCAGTGGGCAAAAACAGAACACGCTCAGCTATGTGATCGACGCCTGAACCCGACAATGGGGGGGCAGCGAACTGGGCATACATAGTGTCCATACTATGAAGCGCATAGGTGTTGCTGCCCATAGTTATCGAATAAATCCAATCTCCCCAATTGCCATTCTGATCCGCCGGCACTGCCGCTCTTTTGGGCGGCGTGGTAAATCCGTTGTACCAAATGCCCACTGTCTTGGTGTAAGGATAGGTGAGCTTTAACGCGGTTAGTTCCTGTTCCCCCGGATTTAGGCCGGCACGATAAATAGACGCATAGCAGTAGGTGTCGTCGTAGTCGTTCGTATACAGCATCATCCCAAGGCCGATTTGCTTGCTGTTAGAAAGTGTTACAGTTCGTTTTGCGGCAGCCTTAGCCTGGGCAAAAACGGGAAACAGGATGGCGGCTAAGATCGCAATTATGGCGATTACAACGAGGAGTTCAATGAGGGTGAAAGCCCCGTTAAGCCTAGGAGACGAGTTTTTATTATTAATGGTTTGCAACATTGCAATTTTCCTCGTGGCTTATCGCCACAAATTTTATGAAGTAGAAGTAATATTCCCAGATTAAATTTCTCTGTAAAAAAAGAGTGCCGAGCCTTAACGGCAGATACGGGCTATTTTTTACAAGCTTGTTCCAGATGACGAGCGAGCCTTAAACGTGTTAATCAGTGGAGCCAGTGTACATATGGAGAAGCACGTTGTTCGAACCCGCAACCCGCCTTTCGTAGACTTTATGAATATCCATTGTCTTGGCCGAACCATCTACCGCTACGAATGTTGTGCGGCCTTGCTCGCCGGCTTCGTAAGCGCAAATTTTACCGCCTGCGAACGCACCTGACGCGTTCTTCCGAGCCCATGGTCCTGCAATAAAGGACCCTGACCACGGCGAGGAAGGGTAGGTGTTCGCAGGAACGCAGTAGGAGCCATCTGTGCCCACGACTGATTGAACTTTAGCCCTAGCCGGACCGCCCAGCAAGCCCATGTCGTATGCTCCTGCATCGACAACGAGAATGACGTCGGAAATGTTTTCTACGCTGTTCTGAGACTTGGAACTTGGTCGTCCACCGCCGTTCGCCGCATTGACGTACCCAAACACTCCGTCCATGTATGCGTTGGCACCCAGTGTGCCGGGCATCTGCCACCCGTAATCGGGATCGAGTACTCCTCCCATCTTAACTGCCGCCGCAGCCGCACTGGGAACCACCCCGTAGTATAGGGACTGTTGGAAAATCTTGGTCGTGCCGGTCCCTGAAGGTGATGCCTCCACAGGGGACACGTAAATGTCGCGGCTTTTTGTATAAGGAAAAATCGCTTCTTGCCAAGTTACGACGTTATTTACTGCGTTCGTCTCTATTGAGTTGATGCTCATGGCGAAGCCGAAGAGGTCATCGTTGTCAGCGCAATATTGAAGGTGGCCAAGGCCAATCTGCTTGAGATTGCTAAGGTTGGCTGTGGCTTTAGCCGCCGCTTTCGCCTGTGCGAACACAGGGAAAAGAATGGCAGCTAAAATTGCAATGATTGCGATTACAACAAGAAGTTCGATGAGGGTAAAGGCACGCTCAAGCTGGACGACGGATTTTTTATAAGAGCTGACTGGCATGGTTGCGTTGTTCCCGGTGGCGGATTGCCACTAACTAAAACAGTATAAGCCAGAATCGTTTGATATTGAAGTTTTTTTTGCGGAGCGAAAAAATTGCCGTACTTACAACAAAGAACTGTCGTCCGTGGGCTAGGCAAAGTCAGCAACCCTGTTAACCGGCGAGGAGGGCTCTGGTCGCTCGTGAGCGATGCCACTCCCCCGCAGTTCGAGGTACGGGAAGGCACTTGTTCTGGGGAATTGACGCTAGGGGATACACAATCCGCAAGCGACTTCTACCGAGTGGCGCGAAACCTTTTGCCGCAACTCAATGAGTTTTAAACAGTCAGCCTCGGAAAAGGGGGGCGATTGCTTCGCGAATTCGCTCCAGGTGGTCGGAATAGAGGCCGTCAAACAAGGCTTCTCCTTTCTGGGTAAGGCTATCGTAGATGATTCGGCGGTCTTTCAAATCGCGATCTCTAGCGACAAGGCCTTGGTTCTCCAGATGGTCCACAAGGACGGTAATGTTTCCGCCTGACTTTACAACGTCACGCACGCAACAGAATAACTCAACCCACTCAAATGGTCATAGAGCCGGTGGACTAAAACAGCAACTTGTCCAAACCAATCGTCAGACCCGTGAGGCCCTGCACGCGCTGGACGCAGAGTTTTACGCCTTGCATGAAGCTGCCGCGGTCCATGGAATCGTGGCGAATCGTAAGAGTCTCGCCCGGGGCGCCAAAGAGGACTTGTTGGTGAGCCAACAGCCCCGGCAGCCGAACCGAGTGCACATGCACACCGTGGGTGTAACCGCCCCGAGCCCCTTCCACCCGAATCAATTCATGCTTTGGCGTACCGGAACGGCGGCCGCGTGATTCTTCGATCAATGCGGCGGTGAGCATGGCGGTTCCGCTAGGAGCATCTTCTTTTTTGTCGTGATGCATTTCGATGATTTCTACTTCGGGAAGCCATTTGGCGGCAATTTCCGCAAAGTGCATCATCAGAACGGCACCAATGGCAAAGTTGGGGACGATCATTCCCGGAGTGCCGTGCTCCACGGTGTGCTGTCGAATTTCCCGCGTGTCCGCTTCGTTCAGGCCGGTGCAACCAATCACAAACGAAATCTTTCGCTTGGTGGCAGATTCTACGTGGGCGGCCGCCTGAGACTGGTGAGAGAAATCGACAATGACATCAGGTTGGGTTCGGTCAAGGACCTGTCCAAGTTTGTCTTCAATCAAGATATCGGGGGCTGTGGGTCCGGCAACGTCGCGAGCGGACTCCCCGATTCGGGAGCGATCAACGGCGCCCACCACCTTAATCGCGTCTCCGTGGACCGAACGCAACACTTCGCTTCCCATCCGACCGGCGGCTCCCACAACAACAATCTTAATTACGGCTTTATCTTCCATGAACGAATCTCTATTGTCGTTTTACCTCTCAGAACATTTAAACAAATTGTTCAGACAATCTGGGGCGTAAGGCTCGCTTGGAGCACCTTGGCCGCACGCACACCAACTTCGTAGGCATCTTCTACGTGGCCGCCCAAAAGTCCATCACTCGCAATGACTAATCGAGACCCCGGCGGGTTTACACTTTCAAAGTTAGCCAAGGTTTCCGGCTGCGAGTATTTCCAGCGCATCACGTTGCTGGCCGTGGGGGTAGAAAATCCGGCGCCGTAAATTCGGGCCACGTAACCACTCACGGTTTCTACCAACTGCGCATCGGGCGCTTCGTAATAAGTCTGGGTGAATTCTCGGCTGAGTTGGGCGCACAGGGCCGATCCTCCCTCCGGCGCACGACCGGGTGACTTAACCGATTCTAGGCAAAGCCAGGTCAATGGATGCCGCTGGTCGGGGTCCAGCAGTGAGTGATAATGAGTGTCGGGCAACGCTACGGCATAGCCGAGCAAGACGGTGATGCAAGCTCGATATTTAGCCCCTCCAATCGGCCGACTCTCACCCAGGGACCACAACAAAGTGGCCGTTTGCGGGATGGGAGGGGTAAGGACCAAGCCGTCATAACGTTCGTCCAGAATGCGAAATCCTGCGCCGTCGGCCTGAATATTATCGATTTGAGTGTCCAGTCGCACGTCAAGTTCCTTTGCAAGCAGCTTGGGCAGAACGGTGTTTCCCGACTGGTAGGTGTATCTCGGCGTCGTTCGCCTGGGATCTCCGGGGGAGACTCGGAGGCCGGTGTGGGTGTAAATGGGCAACTTTACTTCTACCAACTCAGAGGTATCCAATTGGTTCAGCATCAAGTCTTCAATGTGCTTTCCTCGTGGGGTGATGCTGGTGGCTCCGGTGTCCCAAATAAAGCCGTCTTGCCGACGGGTGGCCACCCGACCCCCCACTCCACGGCTTTTTTCGAAAACCACGGACTCTATTCCGGATTGTTTTAGGGTGCGAGCCGCCGCTAGGCCGGCCATGCCCGCGCCAATGATGGCCACTTTCAACGTTGCCCCCCCGCGGCCAAGAAGCCAGATTCTAATGCGCCGTCAATACTACTGTTTGTCATGGCCTCACCGGCAATAGATAGGTTTTTTAACGGAGATTTCGGATGGTTGAGTTGGTATCCGGGGGGCTGAGGCATTTGCGCGTAAGGTATTCGGTAGCTCCGGATGAAGCGCCAATCCGAGGTGCGTTGGTCGGGAAACCAAGGAGTTAACTCGGCCCTCATCGCGGCAACCAGTTGGCCCTCCGTCTGCGCCCGATCACCCAATACCGTCACGCTAATCAGGTGCCGACCCTTAGGCGCGTAGGTCGGGGCCACATTACTCACGGGGGCTACTTGATTCACTAGACCTTCCGAATTCATATTCAACATAAGATACGCGTGAGAGCACACCGGAGTTGGTGTCTCAAAGTAGGCGCAAAAAGAACTAAGGTGGCCCACTGGCGTGGGGCCGATGCCAAACTGAGCCAGCGCGGGCGGTTCCACCGCGAGAATCACCCGAGACGAGGGCACCTCGTGGCCATCCTTCAGCTGCACTCCCGTGACGACCTCATCTTGGGTGACCAGACCTCCTACGCCCGAGTTAATCCGCAGAGATTCTTGCGGGAGGTTCGCAACCAGGGCATTTGGCACCGACGAAATACCCTGCGCCGGAAGGCAAACTGCCCCCGTGGACAGCATTCTAAACACAAACCGAAATTGCTCAGCCGAAACGCCGAGTGAGCGATCAAGAAAAACCCCTCCAAAGAACGGACGGGCAAACTGGGTGAGAAATGCGTCGGAAAACCCTAGACGACGCAAATAATCTTCGGCGGTTTCATCCGGCCACGCCGGGCGGCCGAATCGGCATTCGAACAGCAGTCGCAACGTGCGCAGTTTATCGGCGAGGGAGAAAAAACGGGTTGTCGCCATGTGAACGGCCTTCCGTTGATCGACCAGCCGGAACCGCGTTCCGTCCCAAATTTGGGCACCGGCGGGGAATTTATGGAGATCCAGTGGGCCTAAATTGATGAGCCTCTGAACGTATGGGTAAGCATCAAATAGCACTTGGAAGCCGTGATCTAACCGAAAACCATCAATTTCATCTGTTTTCAGCCGACCGCCCAGTCGGTCGGATTGCTCATAAAGGAGGAAGGAAATCTGCTTTTCGTGAAGCTGGTGGGCCGCCGCCAATCCGGCGAGGCCACCTCCGACAATAATCACCGGATCCATACGGCTTCAGCGTACCGAGTTATGCGCTACGATTAAGTAGTGAAGTTGCTCTCGCTTATCGCTTTCTTTGTCATGGTTGCCGTTTGCACGGGCGCCCCGTACACCGTGAGCTCGCTGCGCCGTGACCTTGATGCGGGTCGCGCTCCCGCGGACCTGGGCAAGACATTGGAAAAGTGGTTCTCGGCCAAGGAACTTTCGGAAGGTACGGGCTGCAAAACGGAGGGACTAGATGTATTGTGGGCTTACGAACCGACTAAGTCTGGTTCTAAACCCAACGTTGTCTCACTGGACGGTCGGTTTGTAATTCCGATGCATCAAGTGAACGGGTCCGCGCTGTTTGTTGCCGCGACCCATTTTAGGGAAGGCATGGGATTTGTCTGGGCCATCGACCAAGCAGGCAAACGCACATTGCCCAGAAACCTGGAGGTGTACTCGCCAAACCCAGAAAACGCGGTTCAACCCGGGGTGCCTAAAGGGGTACTCACGCAACAAGCGCCGTGGAAGAGCAAGATCTTTGCGGATACCACACGCGATTGGTGGGTCTACATTCCCGCCGATTTAGATGCAAGTCAGCCCGCTCCCGTGATGATTTTTCAGGACGGGGTTTGGGCCAAGAACTATGTGCCCACCACCCTAGACAACCTGATTGCCAAGCATGATATTCCGGCTATGGTCGCAATCTTTGTCTCGCCCGGCATGTTTGCGAACGGAAACTCTAACCGCAGCTTTGAATACGACACCCTGAGCGACCAATACGCGAGATTCCTCCTGGATGAAATCCTTCCCGAAGTGGAAAAGACCGTAAAGCTCCGCCATGATCCGGCGGGCCGGGCGGTCGCGGGTCTCAGTAGCGGCGGGATCTGCTCGTTCACGGCGGCCTGGGAAAGGCCGAACGAGTTTGGTCGGGTGATGTCCTGGATCGGGAGTTTCACCAACATTGCGCACGGCCCCAGCAACAAGGACGGCGGCCACAACTACCCCGCGATGATTAGACTTACGCCAAAGAAACCGTTTAGGGTGTTTCTGCAAGACGGAAGCAACGATTTGGACAACCCGTTTGGTAACTGGCCCCTCTCCAATCAGCAAATGGCTAAGGCATTGGCGTTTGCCGGTTATGACTACAAGTTTGTGTTAGGTGAAGGTTTTCACAGCGACAACCATGGTAGGTTCATCCTCCCCGATACGTTGCGCTGGCTCTGGAAGTAGGATCAAACATGGGCGGGCAGAAGTTTTTTCAGGAAGATGAGGCGGAGCAAATTCTGCGCATTGCTGCGTCAAAGTCTTCGCTAGACGGCGCCCTTAGCCGAGAGCAGCTCATGGCAACTGCCGCCGAACTGGGTATTTCTGCCGAAGCCGTGATGGAGGCCGAGGAACAGGTGTCTCGGCAAAGACGAGAGTCGGCGCTGCAGGCCACCGAGCAAGCAGGCTACGCCCGCTACCGAAGCCGCAAGATGCGGGATTTTTACGGCCAGTTCGCAACTTATTGCATTGTGGTCGCCCTGCTTTTTCGGGTTTCTGAGGGCGAATCCTGGTGGTTCTGGATGACCGGGCTGTGGGGTCTTGCCGTGTTAAAGGACGGATTTCGCGCCTTTGGGCCGTCCCTGTTTGCGGGCGAAGACGCCTTTGAAAAGTGGAAACGGCGTCAAAACAGTTCGACATCCCCCGGGACCAATAGCCGCGCCGACGAAGCCATCCAAGAATATCTTCTGAGTTCGGACGGGACGACTGGGAAACTTGGTGCCATCAAAGCGGTGCGCGAAGCCACGTCGATGGACCTGAAAAGTTCTAAAGAATACGTGGAAAACTGGGAACTTAAAAACCCAGATTTATGGGCCTAGTTCCTGCCTTTTTGAACGGTCCGCCACGGCTTGGCAAGCCACCACCAAACCGGTCCGGATAAGAGTCCAATCGCGGACAGCCGGAGCATCTGCGACCCTTGTTCGTGAAACTGGGTCATCACGCCAAATGCTACGGTACCGATGGGAGCCAGGGTGACAAAGGCGAGCACGGGCCAGCCTCCGGGAATGCGGAAAGGGCGGTGAAGGTTGGGCTCCTTGATTCTTAGGGCGACTAGTGCACCAAATTCCAGGGTTAAAGCCGCAGAGTAAAGAACTACATCCACCACCGCCAAATCCTTAAACGTGGCGTAGGAGAAGGCGGTATAAAAGGCGGCACTGACCAGAATCGCAATCCAGGGCGTTCCAAATTTCGGATGAATTTCTGTAAGCTTGGTGGGGAGAAGTTTGTCGGCGGAAAGCACAAACGGAATTCGGCTGGCCGCCAGTAAAGTCGCGGCAAAGAGGCCCGCCGAACCCACCAGTCCGGTGGTGGCCAACCAGAAACCCAACCAAGGGCCCGCAACGTGAGTTCCCACCGCCGGCCAAGAACCGTCCTTCCATAAGGCGAGATTGGGCATTGCTACAATGCCAACCGCAGCGGGCAGTGCATAACAAAGACTCACGAGGGGAACTGCCACCGCTAAAGCCCATGGGAAAGATTTACTGGGCGCTTCAACTTCTCCGGCCGCAGAAGACATGGAATCCCAGCCGAGGTAGTTCCACATTACGGCAAACAACCCCAAGGAAAAGGCGGAGGAAACGGTGTGACCGGGCGCGATCGCGGGAGTGACCAACGCCGCGGGGTGGGAGAGCACCTTTGGGAGTCCCAGAGCCACCATAACCGCAAAGGGGGCGATGAGCGCCACACCGAATACGATGGCCGTCTCGCCGACCGACCGTGCGCCCCGGATGTTGAGCATGGTGACGGGCACAATCACCACCAGACCGATGATCCACTTAAGAAATGGATGCGAATCCAGCCCTAACGGGTGCCCGGTCAAAGTGAAAACACTGTCCAGATACCCGGCAAACAGAACGGGGTAGACCGCGCAATCCACCCACGAGTACAACCAAGTCCACCACGCGCAAAGGAATCCGGAAAACGGACCGAATGCGCGCTTTACCCAAATGTAATAACCGCCTTCCACCGGGAGGGCGGCGGTGAGCTCTGCCGCCATCAGTGCGGCGGGTACGGCCCAAACGAGGGGGGTGAGCAAAATGAGCAGAAGGCCCATTCCGGGACCGGCCGTCATTGCGGTTTCCAATCCGTAAGGGCCACCACTTACGCAGAAAAAGATTGTGGCCAGCAAAGCCAGGGGCCGCAATCTTCGGTTCACAAAAGCATTTTAGCGGGTTAACCACCTAAGCCAAGCATAGGCGGTAGGCTAACTGGGTGGAAAAGGTAGCCGTGGCCGACGTTGCGCTGGATCCCCGATCCGGCGGTGCGGAAGCACTGTTTACCTACAGCAACCAAGACGGTTGGACGGTCGGAGAAGTGGTCTTGGCTCCGTTGGGAAATCGTCCTGCGTTAGGCGTCATTGTGGCGACTCGGGAAGTTCATCCCGCTGAGCTGGGATTTCCGTTGACCAGCCTTAAGCCGCTCCAAGGTCGGGTGGACGGAATTTCCTTGCCGCCGCCGGTCGTTTCTTTGGCGCGATATGTGGCCGAAGAATATCTTTGCCCGCTGCCCGTCGCGCTTTCTGGAGCCCTTCCGCCGTCAATCCGAGATCGGCTGGTCACGGCTTGGAAAATCACCGGTCAAACCACCCAGTCTTCCCTCACCCCGCTTCAGATTGAGATGCTCCGGGTGATGGATGAATCTGGCGGGGCGCTATTTGATACCAAGACAAAGCGATTGCCGGCGGCCACGGTTCGAGCCTTGCGCCTTTTGGCGGGGAAAGGGTTGGTTGAGCGAACGTTGCGAGTTCAGCCCGCCGGCGAAAGACGCAAGACCGAAGGCATGTTTCGGTTGACCGCAAACAGCGACGAAGTCGAACTGTTCCTCCATAAATTTGGCCGACGAAAACCCGCCCAAGCGGTGGCGTTAATGGCCCTCCAGTCCGCGGGAGAGGCCAACTTTAGCAGTACCGACATCAAGGCATTGGCCGGGGTCACGGAGAGCACGGTCAAGTCTCTGTTTGATGCAGGTCTCCTTCTTCGGGTGGATTCAGACGTTGCCAACGTGCCAACCCCACCCACGCCTAACCCCGCCCAACAGGTTGCCATTGAGGCATTGGAAGATGCAGTTAAAGAAAGACGGACCGAATCGTATCTCCTCTTTGGCGTCACGGGTAGCGGCAAGACCGAGGTTTACCTAAGGGCGGCGGCCCAAGCCTTGGCGGCGGGTCGGCAGGTGCTTTATATCGTTCCCGAAATCGCGTTGGCTTCGCAGGCCATCGCCCGATTACGTGATCGTTTTGGCCGATCGGTGGCCGTCTTGCATTCCGAACTTGCGACGGGTGAGCGGTTACAGAACTGGTTGCGAATTCGCTCCGGAGAAGCGGCCGTGGTTCTGGGTGCCCGAAGCGCACTCTTTGCCCCGATGGCCAATCTCGGACTGATTGTGATGGACGAAGAGCACGACGGGGCGTATAAGCAAGATTCTGCCCCGCGCTACCACGCCAAGCATCTCGCACTGTATCTGGGCCAAATTCACGGATGCCCGGTGGTCCTAGGCTCCGCCACTCCGAGTATCGAATCGTTTGCGGAGGCGGAAGCCGAGCGGTTGACCCTTCTTCCCTTACCGTACCGCGCGGCCAAGGCAACTCTGCCTGAGGTTCAGATTGTGGACCTTGCCGATGGATATCGTCGAGGAGCGCCGGAAATCCTCGGCGAAGCGTTACGCCAAGAGCTCTCCGATTGCCTTGATCGAGGCGAGCAGGCGATTCTATTCCTCAATCGGCGGGCCTACGCGCCATTCACGCTGTGCCGAGAATGTGGGCACCAATTTCAGTGCCCCAACTGCGCCATCAGTCTCTCTCTGCATCGCCGAGACGACCGCCTAAAGTGCCACCACTGCGGTTATCAAATCCTCCCCCCCGGCTCTTGCCCCGCGTGTAAGAGTAAAAAGATCGGCGCTTTTGGAATTGGCACGGAAAAGGTTGAGGAAGCGATTGCGCTTCAGTTTCCCGAAAAAGTTGTGGCTCGTCTCGACCGGGATGTGACTCGGAAGAAGGGCGCGTTGGAAGAAGTATTGGCGGGATTTCGGTCGGGAGAAATTCATGTCTTAGTGGGAACCCAGATGGTCGCCAAAGGCCTGGACTTTCCCAATGTGACGGTGGTCGGCGTGATCGCGGCGGATATCTCTTTGAATCTCCCGGATTTCCGCGCGTCTGAGCGCACTTATCAGTTGCTGTCCCAGGTCGCCGGTCGGGCGGGGCGAGGACAACGCAAGGGGCGGGTGATTATCCAAACCTTTAATCCTGACCATGTGGCGGTTCAGGCGGCCCAGAATCACGATTACCTGGGGTTTTTCGCCGCGATTGCGGCGGAGAGAGAGGCCGCCCACTATCCACCCCATTGCCGCCTCATCAACATTGTGCTCAGCGGGACATCGCGGACCGACGTGGTCACCAGCGCTACTGCCGTGCGAGACCTGCTTGCACCTTTGGAAGCAGATGGGTTTGAGTTGCTGGGTCCGGTGGACTGCGCCGTAGAGCGGCTGCAAACTTTGTGGCGGCGGCACCTGTTGGTCAAGCGCCCGTTGAACGTATCTTCAATGGTGATTGCCGATGCTCTGAAGGGTTTTTCCCCGACCGGTAAGGTGCAAATGATGATTGACGTGGACCCTGGGAATTTAATGTAGCCGCCCTAATTACCGAAATGGAATGATCAAGAGTCAGTAGGAAAGCAAAAATACGGGCAAATCCGGAGTTATGCCACTTGTTCCGCCATAATCATGATGTGGGTCTTGAATCTGCAAGGAACCACGACGCGTCATTGGTCGTTACTGATGTGGGCCCTTGGGGGTCGTAAAACGATCAACTTTTCCGTAAACAACGTTTGGATGGGCTTAAGAAATATGAAAGCGTGGATTGCCGTTCTGTATCTCGTGTGCGTGGGACTTGTTCCCGCTTTTTTCTTAACTGGATGCGGCGGCAAAGGATCGGGCAGGCAGTCTGGCATTGCCACGGGCATCACGGTGGGACCCAATCTCAAGCAGATCAGTCCAGCAAACGCGGTGCAACTGCAGGGGATTCCCACGGGAGGTACCGGAACGGTTCTCTGGTCAGTCCAAGGCGGATTTGTCAACGGCACGATCACTTCGGGAGGACTCTACACGGCACCGGTAACCGAAGGGACCTACAAGGTTGATGCGACCCTGAGCCAGAACACCCGGGTTAAAACCACGATCAGCGTGGTGGTGAAGGCCGGCGTTAATGTGACCGTCACCCCCAAAACGACAACGGCCATCATCGCCAGGAACGCCACAAAGCAGTTCGCCGTGATTGTGAGCAATGCAACCAACTCCGCGGTAACGTGGAGCGTGGGGGGCGGATCTGGCAACGGAACGGTGGACGCCACGGGCCTCTACACGGCCCCAAATCAAACCGGCACGTTTACCGTGATCGCCACTAGTGTGCAAGATACAACCCGGTCCGACTCCGCGCTTGTCACCGTTTCTAACAGCATAGCCACCGGAATCACCCTCGGCCCCGTTTCGCCATCGGTCGATCCATCCAAGGTCCTACAATTGACATCAACTCTCACGGGCGGTCTCGGTTTGGGCACCGTGGTTTGGTCGGTAGAAGGTGGTGCACCTAACGGCACCATCACCACCTCTGGCCGATACACGGCTCCGGCCACCGAAGGCACCTATGTTGTGGATGCGGAACTCGCCGAGAATAGTGCAGTTAAGTCAACCATCAGCGTGCTCGTAAAGCAGGGCCCGGTGGTCACCGTTTCCCCTAAGTCTCCGGTTACCAAGTTAGCCATCGGAGCTAAGGGACAGTTCACGGCTACAGTAACCAGCGCGACCAATACCGCCGTGGTGTGGAGCGTTAACGGCGGAGATGCCAACGGCACCATCACCGTGGGTGGTTTATACACCGCCCCTAACAAGACAGGCACGTTCACGGTAATTGCCCGAAGTGCGCAAGACCCCACACGGGGTGATTCGGCATCGGTTTCCGTGATTAGTGGAGTGGCCACGGGCATTATGGTGGCTCCCACAACTCCGGGAATTGACCCGTCAACCACAGTTCAGCTCAATGCAACTCTCACGGGGGGGGCGGGAACGGTCAAATGGGCAGTACAGGGCGGCTCGCCAAACGGAACCGTATCGGCGACCGGCCTTTATACGGCTCCCGCCACTCCGGGAACCTACTTGGTGGATGCCTATGTTGCGGAACACGACACGGTAAAGGCAACCGCGACCATTGCGGTTCAGGTTGGTGTCTCGGTGGTGGTTACTCCCAATACACCCGTCCCCGTGATGGTGCCCTTGAGCAAACTCCAGTTTACGGCTACCCTCACAAATGCTTCGAACACGGCGGTGACTTGGTCTGTCTTGGGGGGTTCGGCCAACGGAACTATTGATACGAACGGCCTCTACACTGCTCCGAGCAAGGCGGGATCTTTTGTCATCATTGCCACAAGCGTGCAGGATGTGAATCGAAGCGGTCAGGCCACCGTCACAGTATCCAGTAATGCCAAGGTGGTCTTCACATTTGCCGCCGGAGTACCGGGGGACATCACGATTCAGTTGAATACGGTGGCCGCTCCTAACACGTGCGCTAATTTCTGCAACTTGGTGAATCAGGGCTTCTACAACGGCATCAAGTTCCATCGGTTTGTGGCGGGAAGTTTGGTTCAGGGCGGAGATCCGCTCACCAAAACGCTGCCTTTGACCGACCCGTCAATTGGTACGGGCGGCCCCGGCTACACCATTCCATTTGAGGTCAACAGTCTGCTTAACGTTAAGTACAGCATTGGCATGGCCCGCACTAACGCCGGGTTGGATACGGCAGGTAGCCAGTTCTACTTTAACCTTACGCACAATACTTCGTTTGATACCCAGTACTGCGTGTTTGCCAGCACCTACGCCGGAACGGGCAATGTAGACCGGCTGGTCAAGGGGTCCACAATCGTCACCGCTACAATGTCTCCTTAGGATTCAACGATCTGGCAGGTGCCCTTTCGGCATAACGGGAGGGCATCAACCTGACAATTGATCCAGCCAGACCCTTTGAACGGGTAAAAAGCCTCAGCGCAGGTTTCAACGGCGGTATGGTTAAGCGGCATATGCGTGAACCGTCCAAAGCTTGTCGTTTCTTGGCTTTTCGTCTTTTACTCGTTACCGGAGTGGGACTTAGCCTCTCGGGTTCGGTGTTTGCCCAGACAAGCCCGCCGCTTACCCTTACCCGTGCGTTAGAATTGGCCAAGTCTCGGAACGGAGACGTCCGGTCCGCAATCTTTGATTTGCGGGCCGCCGATAGTAGGGTGAAGCAGGCTTTTGCCGCGTTCCTTCCAATCGTGACGCCAGTCTATCGGTACACGAGTGCAAGGCAAGAATCTGCCACTTACCTGGGCGGGCACTTTATTCAAACCGAAGGCGGTTCAACGACAATTGACGGGTCTTGGAGAGTTTTGGATACGGGCGAGCGAGACCTCACCTACCGATCTTCCAAGCGGTCATTTGATGCCCAACGGCTCATCACCCTGCAGACGCTGAGAACCACGCTGTTTAGTGTTGAACAGCAGTATTACGAAGCCCTCCGGGCTCAGGAACTTCAAAGCGTTTCTGACGCGGAAGTGGATCGCACCAAGCTGATATTAGAGCAGACAAGGGCGCGCGTTGAACTCAAAGATGCCGCGGCAAAGGATATTCTGCAGGCCGAAGCGGATGCGCTCAACGCCCAAGTGAGTTCTCTTCTGGCCCGTAACCGATCCACGAACGCGCAAGCGACCCTTAAAGCAACCCTTGGACTTCCGAGCGGAGAGCCGCTTCCCGTGCTAGAAGCGGTCCCGGTTCCCGAACTGGTTGGCCCAGAGGGCGAGCTTGATTCGCTCCTCTCAGAGGGAGTTCGCAACCGACCTGATCTCATTTCACGACGAAAGCTCATCGATGCGCAGAAGTTGAACCTAGAGCGAGCCCGACGCGGCGCGTTGGTTAGCCTGGGAGTAGACCTCAATTACTCCCCTCAAATTACGCCCAAGTACCTTCAGGATCGGTCATTCTTGCTCACCGCTTCGATCCCGTTATTTGATGGCGGCCGCAGCCGAGAGCAGGCGCGGGAGATCAACGCAAACGTGCAATCGAGCTTGGCCCTGCTTGAACAAAGCGAACGCGTGGCGCGATCTGAAATCGAAACCGCATACAAAGATTTTGGTCAGAACGCAGAACGGGCCAAGGCCGCTCAAGCGGCGTTGACCGCCGCAAAGAAGAATTATGAAGCCGCAAGTGACTCTCAGAAGGCGGGAGCGTCTAATTTGATAGAAGTAATCACCGCCCGAGTCAGTTTGGTCACCGCAGAGTCGAACTTTGTTGAAGCTCTTTACGACTACACTATCTCGGACGTTAAACTACGTTTGGTGTTGGGAAGACCGATTCCGGGAGAATAATCCAGATCGGTTAGGTTATCCAGTGAGGTGAGTCTATCATCTGAGGAGCCTTTGATCGGACCTCACCAGCTAGACCCCTCACATTCGCATGAACAAGAAAATATTATTTGTCGTCATCGCCCTCGTGGTGGCGGGTGGTGCTTACCTAACCCTAAATCGAAAGCCAGACGCAGCCGCAGAAATTGAATTCCGCTACGCACCGGTGATAAAAGGCGAATTGACTCGCTCCATCAACGCCACTGGCCTCATCGTGGCGCTGACCACGGTGGACGTTAAGTCAAAGGCGGGAGGAAAGATTCTCCACCTTTACGTTGATGAAGGATCCATTGTTAAGAAGGGCGATAAAATTGCCGACATTGATCCCGAAGACACCCAAGCGGCCTACGATCAGGCAAACGCCGACCTTACCGGCGCAAACGCACGCGCTTCCCAGTCTGAGCAGAATCTCGCCCTCCAGTTAGAATCCAGCCAGACCGAAGTTGCGGGAGCTAAATATGCCATTCAGGCGGCCAAGACGCGGTTGGAGAGGGTAAAAATTCAGACTCTACGCCAGCCGCAGATTACTAACGCCAGCGTGGCTTCCGCACAAGCAAATTATGATTCGGCCAAAGCCAGCTACGACAAGCTGGATCACGTAACTCTCCCCCAGCTACGACGCGACGCCCAGGGAAATTTTGCCCAAACCAAGGCGCAATTGGATGCCGATCGGGCGGAACTGACCCGTCAACAAGGACTCCTTAAGAAAGGATTTGTCGCCGGATCGTCGGTTGAACGAGCTCAGTCTGCCTTAGCCAGTGCCCAAGCTAGTTACGATACTTCAAGACAAAAAATGGCCACCCTCAATGAGGACATGGCGACTTCGCGGCGGGCAGAAAAGTTGAACGTTGATCGCGCCCAAGCCGCGCTGGACCTGGCTCTGGTAAATCAGAGCGATGTTGGCGTTAGCAATATGAACATGGCCGAAGCAGTAGAGGCGGTTCGAACCGCGGAGAATGATCTGCAAAAGGCGTTGAACAATCAGATTCAAATTAAGATTCGTCGTAATGATATCGTGGCCGCAAAAGCGTCTAGGGTCCGGAACCAGGTCTCACTAAAGAACGCTAACGTGCAGTTGCAGAGCACAACGGTAGTGGCCCCTCGAGATGGCGTGGTAACCCTCAAGTATCTAGAAGAGGGCACGATCATTCCGCCGGGCACCAGCACATTTGCCCAGGGCACTAGTTTGATTCAACTCAGCGACGTGACTTCGCTGTTTGTGGAGTGTGCCGTAGACGAGGCCGACATTGCTACCTGCCATGTGGGGCAACGGGTCAAAGTTTCCATTGAATCGGTTCCCGGGGAAAAAATGGATGGCGTCGTCACCCGCGTCAATCCCGCGGCCCAGACCGCTCAAAACATCACGGCGGTTAAGGTGCGAGTGAAGTTAACCCCCAAGAAAGGCGTTGCCGTATTGCCCGGGATGAACGCGACATGTGAATTTCTAACGCTGAGCAAACCGGGGGTTCTGATTGCTCCCACTCAAGCGATCAAGTACGGAGACGGCGGAGTTACGGTGCGGGTGAAGGGTAAAGATCCTAAGAAGCCAGAAACGCGTACGGTGGTAGTGGGCGAAACCGGAAATGACGGCGTAGAAATTAAGTCGGGCGTTACCGAGGGTGAAGAAGTGGTGACCGCAGAAATTGATCTGCAACAATTTCGAGACACCCAAAAGAAGATGGAAGAAGCCAATCAGGGCGGCGGCCTTGCCGGTGGCGGACCGCAGGGTGGTCGGAAACCAACCCCAACTAAGGCCACCACGGGCGGTTCATCCGGACGTGGCGCAGCCAAGCCGAAAGGCTGAGCGGGCAAACTCGTAGGAAAAGAGAATGAATCTAGCGGATAGCATTGGAACGGCACTTCGAGCGATCATGGCCAACAAGTTGAGATCATTCCTCACCATGTTGGGTGTGGTCATCGGGGTGGGCTCCGTCATCGCGATGATCGGAATTGGCGAGGGGACCAAAAAGAAGTCTCTGGAGCAGATTCAGGTGATGGGAACCAACATGCTCACCGTGATGCCCAACTGGCGGCGCGGAAATGTGGTGGGTGGCCCCAACGATATCCCTACCCTAAAGGATGAAGATGTTCCCGCGTTGAAACGTGATGTCCCGCTCATCGCATTTGTTACGGGCACCGTAGGTGCCCGCATTACGGCTAAGTACAAGGCCATCAACTACGGAACCCAGGTCACCGGCGGAGAACCTCAGATTGCGGTGATCAGAAACGCCACCAAGATGCTGCAGGGCAAGTGGTACACCATGGAGGATGAGGCGAAGGCCAATCGGGTTTGCGTCTTGGGTTACCTTGCTTACCAAGAACTGTTCGGTGCAGATACCGCAGTGGGTGCAACCGTTAAAATCAAGAATCAGAATTTTGATGTGGTGGGCGTGGTGGCTTACAAAGGGGGATCCGGGAATTGGAACCCAGACGACCAAATTTATATTCCGCTTCAAACCGGCAAAACGCGATTGCTGGGCCGGACCAACCTCGACAACATCATGATCCAGGGCTCAAATACCGAGCTTTTACCCATCACCCAGACCATGGTAGAAGAATCTCTCGGTAAAAAGCGCCGCAATGCGGGCGGGGAGCCGCTCTTTCGAGTTATGAATCAGGGAGATTGGATTGCTCAAATGCAAGCGCAGACGCAGCTACTGTCGGTCCTTTTGGCGGGCATTGCGTCCATCTCTTTGTTGGTCGGCGGAATCGGAATCATGAACATCATGCTGGTTTCGGTGACCGAGCGCACTCGGGAAATCGGCCTTCGAAAAGCCCTGGGGGCTAAGCGGGAAAGCATTCTCGGTCAGTTCCTGCTGGAGAGTGTGGTCATGTGCACGGTGGGTGGCATGATCGGAATCTTGTTTGGCATGGGTGCCGTGTATATGATCTCCGGCCTGTTCAAGGTGCCTCCGGTGGTGAACAACGGTGCGATTATCATGGCGTTCGGCTTCTCCGCCGGAGTCGGACTTTTCTTTGGCCTGTATCCGGCAATGCGGGCGTCTAGGTTGGAACCCATCGAAGCCCTGCGTTACGAGTGAGCGTGCATCCGCGCTTAGATCACGCGCTTAAAGTGGTGCTTGCCTACCCGCAACACGCGGCCTTTCACTTGGTCTAGGGGCATCCGCAGTTCGGTGACTCGCTCGCCGTCTAGAGAGATTGCCCCGGCTTTGACCAGGTCCTTCACGGCGCCGTTGCTCTTAGCGAGGTCTAGACCCACGATCATGGCGGGAATGTTTACTTGGCCATCAACCACGGCATCTGCGGGGAGTTCCACTTCTTGAGCTTCGACCGGTTGCTGACGTTTAGAGAAGGTCTCCACAAAGTAGCGCTCGGCTTCGTCGGCGGCTTCTTTGCCGTGATAGAGTTCCACGATTGCTTTGCCCAGTTGGACCTTCGCGTCTCGAGGATTTTTCCCTTCGGCCAGCATTGCCTTGACTTCGATCATTGGCACGTCGGTACAAAGCTCAAACCAGTTCTCAATGAGGTTGTCTGGAATGGACATGGTTTTGCCGAACATATCGTTTGGAGTGTCAATCACCGAGACGTAATTGCCCAGAGATTGCGACATCTTGTCCTTTCCGTCTAGCCCAACCAACAGTGGACACAATGCGACGACTTGAGGTTCTAGTCCGTACTGCTCCATGAGGGTTCGCCCCACCAGGTTGTTGAACTTCTGGTCGGTTCCGCCTAGCTCCACGTCGGCATTGATTTCCACGGAATCCATTCCCTGGCAAAGCGGATACATGAGCTCGTGCATCGAAATCGGACGTTGCTCGGCTAGACGCTTAGTAAAATCGTCGCGCTCCAGAATTCGGGCGACGGTGTACCGAGAACAGAGGCGGATCACGTCTTCAAACGTCATCTGGCCAAGCCAATCTTGGTTATAGAAAATTTCGGTTCGTTCAGGGATCAGGATTTTGAAGAGTTGCGCTTTAACCGCTTCTACATTGATCTGAACTTCTTCTCGGGTCAACTGCTTTCGGGTCTTACTCTTGCCGCTGGGGTCGCCAATTTGGGCGGTGAAATCACCGATGATGATGCAACCGGTGTGGCCCAATCGCTGAAAGTCGCGAACTTTTCGCAGAACCACGGCCCAGCCCAGCGTAACGTCTTTGGCGGTGGGGTCCACTCCAAGCTTCACCCGCAAAGGTCTTCCCTCTTTAAGTTTCTTGGCCAGGTCCGCTTCGCTAATGATTTCGGTGGTGCCTCGGCGCAATAAAGCCAGTTGTTCGTCGATCGTCATCAAAGGGTATTGTGGCTCACGCTGGCTCTTTACTTCCGCGCATAGCCAGGGGCGTGATACACTTGGTGTAAGGAATCTCGATGGAAGACACCACCCTAAACGCGCCCATGTCAGAAGAAGTATGTAACCCCCTAAATTCGCTTGATGAATGGGAAGATGACGTTTTAGATCGTTACCCCACCAAGGAACACGTGTTTAGAGATTACGCGGCGGAAGTTCGTCCGAGCGTTAAAGAGTTTTATCGATTGAATCACACGCACCAGACTCTGGATTTCATCAAGGGAAAAAAGGCGGAATATTGCCGTCTTAATCACCGCGAAATGAGTGTTTGGGAAGCCATGGATTTTCTCAACACGCTGGTAGATGACAGCGACCCCGACACGGATTGCACCCAGATTGAGCATCTCATGCAAACTTCCGAGGCGATCAGAGCCGACGGCCATCCGCGCTGGTTTATTCTGACGGGCCTGTTACATGATTTGGGGAAAATTCTTTGTCTTTACGGAGAGCCGCAATGGGCCGTGGTCGGCGACACCTTTCCGGCGGGGTGTAAATATTCTGACAAGATTGTGTTTCCGGAATTTTTCCGAGACAATCCCGACTATTTAGTGCCGGAGTATCAGACTAAAAACGGCATTTATGAGGAGGGTGGCGGATTAGAAAACGTGCACATATCCTTTGGCCACGACGAATACCTGTACCACGTAATGAAGGACTATCTACCCATGGAAGCCTTATACATGGTGCGCTACCACTCGTTCTACTCTTGGCACCGAGAAGGCGATTATGAGCACCTCACAAATGCGCAGGATCGAGAAATGCTTAAGTGGGTGAAGGCATTTAACCCCTACGATCTGTACTCTAAGACGGCCACCAAACCCAACGTGGAAGCGCTCCGTCCTTATTATGAAGAATTAATTGCCGAGTTCTTCCCGGCCAAGATTCGCTGGTAGGTTGTTATCCGCAAATAACAAGCGCCCACCGGCAATATTGCAGGTGGGCGCTTGTTATTACAGAGTACTTAGACGCGGCGGTTGCGGCGTCTAATGAGGCCAAGACCAAACACGACCAAGGCGGCCGGAGCGGGGACAGCGGCGGGGACGGCGGCTCTACTCAGGGCGGCGTAGCCCGCGTTGTTGGGGTGAACATCTCCGTAGTCGGCGTAGGTTAGCTCATGCTGGTGACCGGAAATCGGGGTGAAGAAATCAACGTATCGACCGCCAAATGCGGCCGCTTCACCGGCGATAACCGCGTTGAGGTCGCTCACCAACACATCTCCGGGTGCTCCGAGTGGAGTGTCGGATGGGTAGGGATTGTAAAAGCCGGGAAGAATAAGCCGAGCGGTGGGCAACACAGATCGAATGGCGAAAAGGCTTGCTGCGTAGTTTGATGCCACCGCGTTCAGGGTGGTTTGTAGCGTCACGGCCTGCTGCAAAGGAGTCTCAAAGAGGAATCCGTTATCGATCATCTGAAAGAGATCATTGCCTCCCAATGAAAACGAAACGGTCTTCACCGGTGCACCGACTAGTGCCGAGCCCAAAATCGCCTGCTTTGCCAAATCGAACTGCGTCGTGGCGGGGTGGGTGAAGTAATTGGTGTTGGCCAACCGATAGGGGTTGGATAAGTCAAAGAAACTTCCGCTCGTCTCTCCAGGAATCGATAGGTTAATCACGTTTGGCCGAGCGCCAAACGTCTTGGCTTGGGCATCGGCGATGGCGCCCACGTAATCGCGGTCTCCATTCGAAGGATAATTTCCCGCAACCGGTTGATATCCAAAGGCAAGCGAATCGCCAAGGGCCAGGTAGGTAGGGCCTCCATAGGCCGAATTTGCTCCTATTCCCACCCCAACCAGACATAAAAACACCGTACATTTGTGCATTCAGTCAGGCTACCTCCTGCGGGGTTATGGGGCGGAGTTGGTTGGCCATATACGTTTAGTTAGGCCTCGCCAAGGTGAATTACCTTGGCGGGCTTGCCTCCTTTACATTAGATCAGTACACCAAAGACTAGTGAAATGGGCTTAAAGATGTCTAACTCAACGTATGTATGGTGTCACGCCAAGATCGGTCAGCATATGAGTGGGTCCCCGGCAGGGGCACCAGCATTGAGCAACTGACTTGGCGGAAAGACAATTTTTGACCGGGAGTAACCCTCCCTTGTCCCGGCAGGGACTATCCCCGAGTAGCCTGGCATAAGCTCCCGCGCCATGCCAGGATGGGTTTGAAAATAACGTCGTTCCCCGGCAGGGGCACTAGGCTCTACCAAATACCGACAACTCATACGAGCTTGAGCTGCCACATCGTATGTCGGGGTCAATGGCACCCGGACGTCGGCAAAATCATCCGCCGACTACCGGCTACGCCGTCGAATTCCAAAGAGGTCGGCGAAGCCGGTAGCCTCGGGATGCCCGTGCCCGAGTCCGATGACTGTCGGCGAACTCGGGGCACCCGGACTAGAATCTACGAAGTACCGACAACTCATACGAGCTTGAGCTACCTCCTCGTATGTCGGGGCAAAGGGGCACCCAGACGTCGGCAAAATCATCCGCCGACTACCGGCTACGCCGTCGAATTCCAAAGAGGTCGGCGAAGCCGGTAGCCTCGGGATGCCCGTGCCCGAGTCCGGTGACTGTCGGCGAACTCGGGGCACCCGGACGTCGGCACGGTCATCCGACGACTTCCGGCGATGCCGTCGAATCCCGATATTTGAAGACACATTTCAACTCAAGAGGCTCACCATCATCAGAAATCTCATTTGGAGGAGCGAGAATATCTACTCAACGAAGCGGGTGTTAATTACGATCCTCGATCTCTTGACCGAAAGGTTCTGGTGCCCCTGCCGGGGAACCTAGCCCAAGTTCCGCAGTTGCGGTAATGAATTGGAATCTTCATATTTTTCTTGAGTGTGGATGGTCTTGTTCTTGGACCGTGTTTGAATCTGAGTGAGTTTGGAAATGGCTTGTAGTGTAACGGCCGCTTTGCGGTAGT
>JBBQUZ010000050.1:0-28471 GCA_038212035.1 Fimbriimonadales bacterium | reverse complement strand
ACTGATTCCATGCTTGCGGCACAACTCCGCCTGACTAATCTGCCCAGCGGCAGCTTCTTGGAGAATCTTTACGATCTGATCCTCACTGAACTTCGATTTCTTCATCGCGTCTCCTTAATGGAAGACTCTACTATTTTCAATGCCCCTCATTCTGGGGGGCAGGTCAGATAGCAAAGTTCTAGAGAACTTGCGCCATATCAAAGGTCCGGCTGGAATTGGGCGTGACCACAAACGGTTGCTTTTCTCGGTATTCAAAGTCGCCAAAAATGATGCCATTCCACAAGTTGGGTGACGGTAACGCCAGGTTTCAGTAGTCCGCTACGCCTACGCCGCAAGGCGAATCCGGAGTAATTCAATGGTCTTTCTGGTGCTACAAGGATAAACAATTTTCTAGCGATCCCGCCAATTTCTCCGTGACGGGTTAGCGCATTTGTGTCTTTTAAGAAAATGCCCGTTAGAGTGCTTGCTTGGCGAGGCGAAGCGAGTTGGCAATTACGGAGACCGAACTGAGGCTCATTGCCAGCGCCGCAATCATCGGGCTGAGTAGGAGTCCAAATACGGGATACAGGACCCCGGCCGCAATGGGTACCCCAATTGCGTTGTAGATAAAAGCGAAGAAAAGGTTTTGCCTGATGTTGCCCATGACACTTCGACTAAGGCGACGCGCTCTAACGATTCCGGAGAGGTCTCCCTTGATCAGCGTCAAGCTTGCGCTTTCGATTGCTACGTCGGTGCCCGTTCCCATCGCTATACCCACGTTAGCTTGGGACAAGGCGGGTGCGTCGTTGATTCCGTCTCCGGCCATCGCGACCACCTTGCCCGCTTTCTGAAGCCGCTCCACAATTTCCCGCTTGCGATCTGGCAAGACATCCGCTTCAATTTCGTCAATCGCCAGCTTCTTTGCCACCGCTTCTGCAGTGACTCGGTTATCACCGGTGAGCATCACAATTTTAAGGCCCTCTTTGCGGAGAGCTTCTAGCGCTTCGGCGGTGGTGCGCTTTACGGGGTCAGCAATGCCGATGAGACCCACCACCCGAGCTTTGCTCACCACGAACACGACAGTTTGCGCTTCAGCGCGAAGTAAATCGGCTTGAGCTTCAGCGTCCGTTGAATCAATGCGAAGTTCCTTTAGAATCTCCGGGTTACCAAGGGCCACCGCGTTTCCCTCTTGCACTGCGGACGCTCCTTTGCCCGTTCGGGAGACAAAGTCGGTGGTTACTTTCGGCAAATAGCTCTTTTCTTTGGCAAATTGAAGGATCGCCCCCGCTAGGGGGTGCTCGCTTCCAAGTTCGAGGCCGGCCGCAGTAGACACCACGTTTTCTTCACTCCAACCGGCAAGCGGAATCACCGTGACTACCTTTGGCTTGCCTTCGGTCAGTGTTCCCGTTTTGTCGATGACAAGGGTATCCACCTTTTCAAAGGTTTCCAGGGCCTCGGCATTCTTAATCAGAATTCCCGCCTGCGCTGCCCGACCCGTTCCGACCATCACCGACATGGGTGTTGCAAGCCCCAGGGCGCACGGGCACGCAATGATAAGGACCGCCACAGCATTGATCACCGCGTACGCCATTGAGGGCGGGGGTCCAAACTTAGCCCAAACAATGAAGGTCACGATGGCGCAAATGACGACGGCAGGAACAAAGTAGCTCGCAACCGTGTCGACGAGCTTCTGGATGGGGGCGCGGCTACGCTGCGCCTGGCTGACCATAACAACAATTTGGGCGAGCATCGTCTCAGACCCCACGCGTTCGGCCCGCATGATGAATGATCCAGTTCCGTTGACCGTAGCCCCAGTTACCTTGGCGTCTTTGTCTTTTTCAACTGGAAGCGGTTCACCGGTGATCATCGATTCGTCAACCGAACTGTGACCCTCCGTAACCACGCCATCCACGGGAATTTTCTCACCGGGACGAACCCTCAAAGAATCTCCGGCTTTGATAGATTCAAGCGGAACATCTTCTTCCGCCCCATTTCTGATAATTCGCGCAGACTTTGGGGAAAGGCCAATTAGCATTTTGATGGCCATGCTGGTCTTACTTCGTGCTTTTAGTTCAAGCACCTGACCAAGGAGAACAAGTGTCGTAATGACCGCGGCGGCTTCAAAGTACAGGTCCACGCTACCCATCGAGTTCCGGAACGAAGGAGGAAATATTCCTGGGGCCACCACGCCAACCACACTGTAAAGCCAAGACACTCCGGTTCCAATGCCAATAAGGGTGAACATATTGGGGCTACGATTGATGACGGATGCCCAAGCGCGTTCAAAAAATGGCCAGCCTCCAAAAAAAACCGCCGGAGTTGCCAAACCAAATTCTGCCCACCCCAGTATTGCGTGGGGTACCCATTTTGAGATATCTAAACCAAAGAGGTGAGGCATCACGGCAAGCAACAGGGGAACGGTTAGGGCCCCGCTAATCCAAAACCGCGTTGTCATGTCAGTGACCTCGGGGTCTGGCTTGTCATCAAGCGTAATGGTCTTGGGCACTAGGGTCATGCCGCAGATTGGACAGGAACCCGGTTCGTCTCTTACGATCTGCGCGTGCATCGGGCAAACATATTTGAGTGCAGTTAATGGTGCTGACGGATGCTCGGGCTCCAAAGCCATCCCACACTTTGGGCAACTGCCCGGACCGTGCTTCCTCACCTCCACGTGCATTGGGCACACGTACCAACCTGAATCTGACGACATCGCCTCTTTTGGCTTAGGGTTCAAATAAGTTTCTGGTCCGGCCTTGAACTTGGCCAGGCAACCGTCGCTACAGAAGAAGTGGGTGATCCCCTTGTAGACATACTTACCCGCAGCCTCGCTAGGCCTAACTTCCATCCCACACACTGGGTCGGTTTCAGTTGACTGAACGTCTGGCTCTATCAATGGGGAATTCTTCATAGGAAACTTCCTTGAGCTGTGGGAGGGTCCTTCTCAGAACGACATGGGTGCCGGTTTCAAAAAACCCAAGGATACGCATCTAAACGTCGCACATATCTACACTTGCATCTCAAAATTCCTGGCCCGGTTGGCTAAATGCAGAGATTCACCATCAGAAGTTCCTTGAAAAGCCCATGGTCAACCTCCCAGGCGAGCGGGTCCCACCAGTGCCCTTGAATGCGTCTGATGACACTCCCACGTCCAAAACCGTTGTTGTAGACCGTTGCCTTCTGAACCCAACTCCTAGCCAGGCATCATATCCGCCGGAACTCAACGCACTCTATTCTACTCCGAATTTTGCCAGGAACGTCTGGTTGAAGTGCTTAGGGTAGCCAATGGGATTTGAGTAGCCCAGAATGACACCAATACGTGTGGATCGTTCACCCGAATCGGGCGCTGAATTATAGTTCACATCCAGATTAAGGTGGAGCTTGTCGTATTGGCCGGCCGCCTTGGTAAGTGCCCCACGCAGGCGGGTTTGGACACCCTTACGGCGCCATCGGCAGGGAGGGCGAGATCCACGCGGTAGCCCAGAGTGGGTGCGTTTCCAATCTCTCGTCTCAATACTTCAAAGTAGCTCAGCTCAATTGCATTTGCCATCACTTTATTGCGGTAGGCTGAAAAATAACGGCTCAAAGCCGATGGAAAGATCCTTGTTCGTTGCGAACCCCCGCGGAATTTCCGACCGAAAAGTGTAGGTGGGTCTTAGACGGCTGAAAGTATCGAGCCTGAATCCGTTTTGCCATTCGACAGCTCCAGACGCAATGGAATAGGCGTCATCACATCTCAACGGACGATCTTTCTCGATGTTGTTGTGGTCAGTGGCCAAGGCATTGGATGCAAGGAGGCATAGACCGCCAACGGTTGATAAATAGGGTCTAGCATTCACCTCTTTTCTCCTGAAGTTCCTGGCGTAGTGGTGGAGTCGCCCGTCCGGTATGGGTTGAGGCGATCTATTTTCCGATTGGTGTCAGGGGTTGAGTGATTCATTTTTGACCACTCGGCAAGGCTAAGCGGTTTCGAATTCTTAAAGTCCGGATTTGCGGCAATATATTTTTTGAAAGCATCTTGTGAAGTGAACGCCCAAGACCAATTCGAGCACTCGGGGTGCTCAGCGAAGGTTTCAAGGAACACGACGGTTTTGATGTTGCTATTCCAATTGCCATCTTCATTTGAGATAAGAACGAGGAGACGGTTAGGATCTTCTGTCGCGGCGCGAATGATCGCGCGGCCCGGCGTCTCTAGCGACATATCCCGAGCACACATGAGAAATCGCACCGTCATGGTCCATCCCTCGGCGGAAACGGTGGCACCCCACGGGCCGCGCTCTGGCAAAGCAATTGAGCAGTGCGCGCAAGTGCTCATAATCATCCAGCCTATCCCGGACATGAACATGAGTTCCTCATGGCTTCCCATCATCATCCGCATGCCTGGCATCCCGGTAGGAAATCTGTGATCGTGAACGGTCATGCCCTGCCCCTCCCCGGCCTTTTCTTTGGTGTGAGTTGAGGCTAATACGCGATAGATTGCAATCTTCACCTGATCTTGCTTCTGCTTTTTTTCCGAATAGGCAGGTTGGAAGAGAATATCGTTCACGTTGTCGTGAAGTATGTGCAGGTTGTCAAAGGAATTGGCAATGTAGGGAAATCACTTGGCAAACCTCGGACTCGTCTCCGCCGTCATCGGCATAAAGTCTCGGTCGGTTTTGTAGAGTTCCGTGTCGTGATACCGTTTGACAATGTGCTCGTATTGTCCGGCTTGGTCGGCAATGGGAACCTTCCACAACATGTTGTAGTTCACCGTTTGAAGCCAGTAGTAACCCCAGAAGAGCCCGTTTTTTTTAGGATGGTTCTTGCGAAACTTCCACCTGTAGGGAAAACTATCCAGATACCCAATGTTCATCGGGAGGCCCGCAATTGAGTACGGTTGGGACTGGTAGAACGCCCACAACTTGTCTATCTCCGCGTCTTTCAAGACACCTGTCCACCCGGCATGCATCAAAACGTCTATGGCTTTAAAGTGGAGGAGATGCGCCCAATCGAACACCTTCTCAAGGTAGCCATATTTACGCAAGAAGATAGGGGAGATCGCCCCTTCATCCACGGGGGTGCTTGGTTGATGCTTGAGCACCGAATCAATCGTGTTGAAAGTCTTTGATTCTAGCTCCGGAGCTTTCCCGGTTACCAGTGCCTCATACGCAATCGCGTGACCGACACCAGTCGCGTACATGTCCTTTGCACAATTGGGAATGTGGCAGATTTCCCCGTTGTATGGAGCGATCTTGTAGAAAAGGGCATCCGCATTAGGGTTGCTTATCCACTGCGGCATGTCGTGCGGCATTGTCGGCATTGCCGACTTCAATGGAGGCGGCGGGAGGATGCTAGGAACGTCTTGGGCCGACGCCAATACTACCAGGAAGAGGCCCATTGCGAGCGCAGTGGTTGATTTCATTCTAAAGGGTCCAATGCGTCTTGTTGTTAAGTACTGGGCTGACCAAAAGGTATAAAGACCAACCACTTACCACTTAGTTGGAGGACTTGGTAACCAACCGCAAGAATTCAGTTAAATTCATCGAGATGGCTCCCAATACTCCATGCTCAGCCGCATCTTTATCGAGTTTTGCTTTTGGCGTGAACGCTCGTGAAAGTGTCGCGCAATCGGAGTGTTTCTTGAAGCCGTTAAGAAACACTGTTCCCTCAGGGGCAGACCATTTCCCATCGGTATGCTTAAGAACGATTGGTTCGCCAACCTTCTCGCTAGGCGCGTAAACCACCAGATCGCTGTTATAGCGCCCAGCATCCTTCATCACGCAATACATGCATCTGTATTCAATGCGCTTGTGGCCCATCTTTAGCGCAACTTCATTATCTTCTGCCTTGGTGTTCTGCATTACTTTCAGCTTGCAGTACGGGCATATGGTTTCATGCGCCGATGCCATCGAAGTCATCGCCATTGTGGCGAACACCGCGAGCAGTGATAACGATTTACAAATTGTAGAGAACGTTTTCATTGAGAATTCCTTTTTGATTGATTTACATGCCGATGGTTACTTAACGATCACTTTGCCGTCATACATTCCCATGTCGTCGAGGTACAAAACCGGGTAGAAGTTGCCCATGGCCCAATTTGATCGATTCAATGACGGAACTCAAAACCCGCCTCGCCTGCAGATTCAGCACTCGCTATGGTCACTCATCGGTCTTCCGATGAATTCATCGCCGGAGTGGACGTTGGAAGAGAAATTGCGGAGGGTTCGCGAAGCGGGATTTGAAGGAGTTGAGTGTTGGCTGGGGCCCGACGAGGAGGCACGACATCGTTCGGCCTTAGACGACCTAGGACTACGTTTAACCCTCGGTCACCATCCGCACACCCTCGATGACGTTCGTGCGACGGTCGCTCAGGCAAAAAGACTCCGGGCCGACTTCGTGTTCGCCCAACCCCTTCATCCGTTTTACGGAATTAAGGCGGCTTCGGAATTCTTGCGCGAAGCAAGGAAGATTGCCAACGAAGAAGGGCTGGCGTTCTTTGTAGAGACTCATCGTAACAACATTCCGGAGAGTCTCAATCAAGCCCTAGAGCTAATAGACGCGTATCCCGAGATCCGATTTACGGGTGATTTTTCGCATTATGTGGTGATTTCAGAATTCTACGGGCTTGCGTATGAGCGAGCGGTGGAGCGTATGATGCCGGTCCTATCTAGAACTTCTCACCTGCACGGACGTATTTCCAACGGGGAGCAAGTTCAGGTTGATGTGGGTGACGGGTGCGGGGAGACGGCTCAGTTCTTCGTTCAGATTTGGACCGCAACGATGCGTGAGTGGAGGAAGGGGGCTGAGCCGGGCGATGTTTTCCCCTTTGCCACCGAGCTTGGGCCCCCTCGATACGCTATCACGCTGCCGGATGGCACGGAGTTTAGCGACCGCTGGGAGCAAAGCTTGGTTATGAAGCGACTTGCCGAGCAAGCATGGGCAGAATCGACCACCGAGGTTTAACTCGGCGGTGCCCCCTGTGTATGCCCATCAATACCATAACCCATTGTCGGTCGCTACCGGACTGAGGTCGCAGTTTGGGGTGGCTGCGGCGCTTCTTGATCAAACATCAACGAATTCATTCGGACTAAGTTTTGCGGCTAAGATTCTTGATCCGGCGCGTAGGGAATAGACTCTGAAGTATGTTACGGCGCGCCTTCGTCCTGATTCTTCTAATCCCAACCCTTTCATGGTCTGGGGTTCCCGGAAAAAGCGCCATGACGGCGACGGATCTGCGGTGCGAATATGGCCGTAGTCCGCTAGGTATTGACGCTACTCACCCTCGGTTTGGCTGGATCCTTCAGAGTCGGACGGATGAACACGGCCAACGCCAGTCGGCTTACCGGATTCTCGTGGCAAGTTCTGTGGCGTTGCTTGCACAGAACTCTGGTGATCTCTGGGACAGCCGGGAAAAGTTGACTTCTGACCAAAACAACATCCCCTATTTGGGGAGCCGTCTGAAATCGGGCCAAGTGTGTTTTTGGAAGGTCAAAGTTTGGGATGGTCAGCGTAGAGCTTCCCCCTGGAGCGTGCCGGCGCACTGGGAAATGGGTCTATTGCGCGCAAGCGATTGGAAAGCTTTATGGCTTAACGACGGCAAGTCGAACCCAACTTCCGATCAAGACTTCTACAAAGAAGACCCCGCTCCCCTCTTTCGCAAAGAATTTCGAGTTGGAAAGGCAATTAAACGGGCAAGGCTCTACATCACCGGGCTTGGATTTTATGAGGCGAGCCTAAACGGCGAACGGGTCGGCGATCACATGCTCGACCCGGGTTGGACCAAGTTTGATACGCGAGTGCTTTACAGCACATACGATGTGACCCAACTCCTTACCAAAGGTGCAAATTGTCTTGGCATTACCCTTGGGAATGGGTGGTACAACTCGCTTCCGATGCGCATGTGGGGGAACCTAAATCTACGCGAGCATTTGGCCACCGGAAGGCCCCGATTCATCAGTCAACTTCGCATCCAATATTGGGATGGATCGGCGGAGACGGTCATTTCAAACACAACTTGGCGGGTTGGCAACGGCCCAATCCTACGAAACAATATCTACCTTGGCGAAGTGTACGACGCACGGAAGGCGCAATCGGGATGGAACAAGGCGGGATTTGGCGATACAAAGTGGCGTTCGCCCGGAATCGCGACTTCGAAGATCGGAAGCCTGGTCGCCCAGGCACAGCCACCGATTAGAATCACGAGTTCATGGAACCCCGTAACAGTCACGCAACCTTCCCCCGGCGTCTTCATATACGATATGGGCGTCAACTTTGCCGGTTTGGTGCGACTCCGCCTCAGCCCTCCCCGAGGGACCCGAATGGTGGTTAGGTACGGAGAGCTCCTGCATGCGGACGGAACCCTTAATCCAATGACAAGCGTAGCCGGGCAGATCAAAACACCCGGCATCGGTGGCCCCGGAGCCCCCGATATTGCCTGGCAAAGCGACACGTTTATCGCGAAAGGAGGTGAGGAAACCTATACTCCGCGATTTACGTTTCACGGCTTCCGCTACGCGGAGATTACGGGGCTGCCCAAATCCCTACCTCTGAGTGGCGTGACTGCATTGCGTCTGAATGCCGACGTAGATACGGTCGGAAGTTTCGCGTGTTCAAACCCGATGCTGAATCAGATCCACGCAATGTGCCGGCGTACGTTTCTATCCAACATATTCAGCGTCCAATCTGACTGTCCGCATCGGGAGCGAATGGGTTATGGGGGCGACATCTCGGCGACCAGCGAAGCGTTCCTCGACAATTTTGACATGTCTACGTTTTACGCCAAGTCCATTCAGGATTGGGCGGATAGCGCACGGCCCGACGGCATGTTTACCGATACCGCACCCTCCACGGGGATTCAGTATTGCGGAGTCTGCTGGGCGATGGCCCACCCTACGCTTATCACCCACCTCTACCGCTACTTCGGTAACCGGCAGATTTTGGAAGAGCAGTACGGTGCGGCTAAGCGATGGCTGCTCCTCGTTGAGAAGCAGAATCCCGGTGGCCTGATTCAAGAGGGCCTTAGCGATCACGAAAGCCTCGTTTCCGCTCCCGCACCCGAGATGGTTTCGCCCATGTACTACCGTAGCGCCCAGATGCTCGCAGACATGGCCCATCGGTTGTTGCGAACCAAGGATGAGGAGTATTTCGTTCAGTTGGGCCAGAGGATTCGCCGAGCCTACGTGGCAAAGTTCTTTGATGCCACCACGGGCAAAGTGGGTCCAGGAACGCAGGCCAGTCAAGCCTTTAACTTATACACAGAAATCATCCCCGCGCAGAGCCGGGCCAGAGCCCTCCAATACCTGCGAGAAGACATTCGTCGTCATGGAGGGCACCTCACGACGGGGATCTTAGGCACTAAGTTTTTATTAGAAGTCTTGTCTCGTGAGGGTCACGCCGACGAGGCGTATAACATCGTTACTCAACCTGATTTTCCCGGTTGGGGCTGGATGCTCAAGAACGGAGCGACTACCCTCTGGGAGCACTGGGAACTCAGCGATAACACGTTTTCTCATAACCACCCCATGTTTGGTTCCGTAAGTCAGTGGATGATGGAGTGGCTGGGAGGCATCCAGGCGGGCGAGCGGGCAACGGGTTTCGATCGCATCCAGATCCATCCGCAAGTTGTAGAAGGGCTGAACTGGGTCAACTCCAACTATCGGAGTATTCGGGGTCAAATTGTCAGCAACTGGTCTCGCCGTGGCCGCCAACTGACGTTCGAAATCGAAACCCCGCTAAACACCCAAGCGCACGTAACTTTGCCCGGAGTTCGAATTTTAGAGAACGGCAGACCGCTGTCCGGCGTGCAAGGGGTGACCAGCGTATCGAAGGCAGGGAAGTCAGTCAACTTCAACTTGGCATCTGGCCACTACCTATTCCGAGTTTCACTGTGAGCTATGGGTAGCGGGAGAACCGACGACCAATTTTCCTGAGGGTCTAGTTGTCGGGCGGCTGCCAAAGTTCAAATCGGTTACCCTCAGGATCGGTCGCCCAAGCAATCTGCCGTACTCAAGGTCCTCGGATTTCACGTCTACGTCCAAACCGGCATCTCTTAATTGCTTGACCATGGCGTCGAGGTTCGTCACTCGGTAGTTGATCATGAGCTCTCGCTGGCTGGGCAGAAAATATTCGGTGGTGTCCGGGAAAAGTGACCAGACCGTTTGTCCGGTGGGCCTTGACCTGTTAAGTCTTGCGTGGGCGCCAGCCCGGCAAGTGTGTTGTATGACGTGAGTGCGTTCATTTGGGCTTGGACTGCCACTGCGTCTCCGGCATGAATTGTCCCGACAACGACTCCGGGCGGAAAGCCAGTAATTGCCGTACTGGGGCTTACCCCAAGGTCGCCCGTAATTAATGACGGGCCGGTATTAGTAACCGTAGACGCGCCCAGAACCGCAAAATTCTGAGCCGTACCGAGAGACACCTGAGCCACAGCGCAAGACGCCAGACTTAGGGCAGAAGCCAGGGCCCAGAATTTGGTTCTAAATTGGCTTGCTACGGTGGGATTTGTCATGGTCATTACCAATGTGAATATAAACTAAAATTACCGACAGAACCAGTCACAGATATGCCTGTCACCATAAACTATGACATCCATTAAATTACAACATGATGTGAAGCTACAAATACTGCCGACCCATGGATTTACGCTTCCCTGATAATTAGTGACTGGTATTGACCGACGACACGAGAATCTTGCTGATTAAAGCCACACCCAATAACAGCCCCTTCACCTTCGCACTGAATCTTATTGCGGCTCTTTGACCTCGATTTTTAACTTAATCAAACTGGAGGTAGATCGGTTGCCCCGGCACGGAGCTTTTAGCTATCTCAACGATTCGATGCGCAGGCCCAAGGCCGTGGTGGGCGACAATGAAAGCCGATCATAGGCAGTTACGGATGGAGGTCGAGTCCGGCGATGAGGCCCTTTGCATTTACGGCGATCTGCATCTTTAGGACAATGGAGCCGAGGGTTACCAAATAGGTGCGCGTTCGAACTCCGGCCTTCGTCTCATCCGCTTGCAAATCAAAGCGCTTGATTGGACCCATTGCAGAGAGTTGGGCTTTGGCCCCTTGCTCCAGTTCAGGCGTGAGAAGCTTGTTGAATTCGGGGGTCAGCTTTGTTCGATCCAGTTTGCCAAGCAGAATCGACTTTAATGTATTGCGGTCGGCCTCGGTTGCGGACGGGTTGGTGTCAAGAATCGCCGTTGGGGGCGCTACTTTTAATCGGGAGTCAACTATCCCCATTGCGTCAGCCGTCATCTGCTCCGGATTATTGGTATCGCTATTTGTCAGAACGATCAAAGTTAAACCAAGGGCGGGAGCCCGTCGAATGTGGGTAGTAAAGCCGTGAATGCCGCCGCCGTGTTGGACTATCTCGATACGGTTTAAGCGGTCGAGTTGCCAGCCAAATCCATAATCTTTTTTAATGCCGTCCACCAACACGGTCCGCGTCCACATCATTTTTAGAGAGCTTTGGGGAAGGATTTTGTTGCCGTAAAGTGCCGCGTCCCACTTGGCCAAATCCAGGGTAGTACTCTCAATAGATCCGGCCGCGTATGGCCAATCCATGTTCAAATAATGAGCGTGGCTAAAGCCTCCGCTATCTGGGCTGTACCCTTGAGCACGATGTTTCACAACCGTGCTTTCACTTGTAAAAAAGGTGCTGGTCATACCCAGCGGAACAAAGATTCTCTTGCGTAGGGATTGGGAAAAAGGCTGTCCATCAAGCTTTTCTACCACCATGCCCAGGATCTCGTAACCGGTGTTATCGTAGTGCCAGTTTGACCCGGGCGGAAAATCAAGGGGGTCTTTTTCTACGGTCTTCAATATCCCCGCCGGGGTTGTGGGTTTCATCGCCTGGTCGTCGAATAATCCTTTGACTTCGGTGTAAGACTTGATTCCGCTTGTGTGGTTCAAAAGTTCTCGCACCGTGACCTTGTCCCAAGCGGTCGGAGTCTCGGGCAAAAGGGTTCGAATTCCTTGGTCCAGCTTCAGTTTGCCCTCGTGCTCAAGCTGCATGATCATGGTCGCCGTGAACTGCTTGGTGATGCTTCCGATTCGGTACACAGAATTCGGCGCCGCGAGTACATCGTTCTCAAGGTCGGCGTAGCCAAACCCCTTTGCGTAAACGAGTTTTCCATTCTTAACGACCGCCACAGAGATAGATGGGCTTTGCTTCTTGGCCAACTGAGTGTTGAAATAGGCATCAAGCGCGGGGAAGTCTGCCTGCGGTGCTTTGGCCAAACCCTGGGTTTGGGCAGAGACACTCAAAGCCATAAACGCAGCTAAGCCAAGCAATCGAAAAACCATCGCATGTCTTACGTTAGCTGCGTTGTAGGGGTTTCGGGTTTATCCAAATAGAACTTGGCCCACACCAGATCTAAATTATCCCAATGGGTGGTGGGCCGCTAATACAGGGTTGAGTTGCCGGAGAGCTAAGAATAGTAGTTTGTTATTTACTAATTAACAAAACGATGCATTTTGAACCACGCCGCAGAAGATTCAAACCAGGCGGTACTGATGGTTTTTATGTACAAACCAAAGCGGTGTCCCCGGTTCTCAAAAACCAGGGCTCGCGGTTTTTATGAGTTGGTCGAGGAGTTTGTTTGAAGGTGAATTTTCAAACCTTGGCAAATTAGCCCAAGTTTGCCCGAACGGATAAATATTGAGCCCTCTTTTGCGTCCTTACTGGATTGTTGGCAATGCCCAATGCCAAACGCTACCGGCATTCTAATGGCGTCGCCAGTCTCCGGCATTAGAGCCAACTGGCCGGGGGATCGACGTTTCCAGCCGGCAGTCCCAGCCAAAGCTACGAATGGTGCCCATGCAACGTCCACCGGAGCGGAGGGATTAGGGCATGGAACCCCCCATATACGTTTAGTTAAGCCCAGGCAAGGTGAATTACCTTGGCGGGCTGGCTAGCCTTACATTAGATCAATACACCAAAGACTAGTGAAATGGGCTTAAAGATGCCTGGATCAACGGACCTGTGGTGCCATGCCAGGATCGGACAGCTTATGAGTCGGTCCCCAGATGGGGCACCAGTATCTAGCAACTGACTTGGCAGAAAGACAATGTTTGACCGGGAGTAACCGTCCGTTGTCCCTGCCGGGACAAGGCAACGTCATAACCATTTTGTTTGGCCTCGTCAGCGTGAATTGCACTAGGGGTCTGCGCCTCATTTGCTTTAGATCGATACACCCAAGAACGATGAAATGGGCCTCAAGGCGTTTAACTAAACGTCTATGAGGGAACCCCCCTGACAAGCATCTTGATCGCGAGAAATTTCGGTTGCCGAACCCACCTCTTACCACCGAAAGGCGGGGAGCAAGCCCAAGAGACCAGTTGGCCAATATGCAACTCCTCGTCGCGGCCGGAGACCGTGAAACCAAACCGGCTTTGTAAGCGTCATAAAAATTGTGGTGAAGGTTCAACGATCACTCACGGTGCTCGTCTGCACTCTGGCGCTCATGCTCCAGAGTGTGTTTGCCTTAACGCCCGCATGTTCTATAATACTCGCGCCGAAGGTGGCGACCATTCCAGCCGCCCCACAGAACTGCCATTGCAATCGGAATGCAGCAGAGCATGATTGTTGCAAGCATGCAGGTGGTATGGGCGGCAAGAAGAACATTCGCAAAGATCTCGGGTGCAAATGCCAAATCGGCATTCCCGGCGGTCAGTCGGCCGCGTTTGCAATGGTTTCCTGTCCGAACTTCCAGTTCTTTGCGATTCTGCCGGCTAAGGTTGCAACACTCGTTGCGTTGTTCACTTGGTCTGAACCAGGAATATTTTGCTTCGACTCAGGTCCACCCCTGCCCGGTGTTCATCTGCCCGATCTTGGTCGGGCGCCTCCAGTTGCGTGAATCCAGAGTAGGCCCGCGGCATTGCGCCGCATCTGGCCTACTTCGTCGTTTCACGACCCCGCAACTGGAGAACATGAATGCTATTAACAACACTTATCGTAACCGCAACCATTGGCATCGGCGGTGAGCCACCTTTGTCCTGCCCCATCACGCTTCAGCCTGCCGTTAAGGGCATGAGCGTGACCGACTACAACGGAGTCCGCTTCACCTACTGCTGCCCAGGGTGCGACAAACAGTTTGAGAAGGATCCGCAAGCGGCCATCGACACGGCGGCAAAAGCGGGAAAGACGGTTGGCGTCTTCCTCTTCGACCCTCTAAGCCACACCCCGATCCAAGCCGAAAAGGCGAAGGGCGGTTTCAGCGACTTTAAGGGAATCCGCTTCTACTTCAACTCCGCGGAGGAGAAGTCCATGTTCGATAAAGAACCTCAGAAATACGGCGCGTTCCAAAAGAAGGAGGCGCTCTATTGTCCAGTCAGCAAGGAAAAGGTCGCGAGCTACGCCAAGGCCAGCGGTTATGACGATTACAACGGCGTGCGCTACTACTATTGCTGTGCCGGATGTGAAAAGCCCTTCGCTGCCCAATCTGCCAAATATGCCCCGAACGCGCAGGAATTTGTGAAGAGCCCTCAGGCTTTTACCACCGTGCCTAAGGCGGGAGAACAGCAATGAAGAGGTTCGGGTCAGTTCTCGTTTTCACCGCTCTGTCCTTGTCGCTGGTCTTTGCCCAGCCTAGGCAGTTCAACGTTAAGGCAGGCAAACAAGCCCTGATGACTGCAAAGGAAATTGCGAGCGTCGAGAAGCGCTCGTCAGGAGCCTCCATTGGGGCGGACAAAAATTCGGTGGTTGTGAAGGGGAAGAACGCGAGGATCGTGGTCCGCACTGGACCCAAAAGCGACATGATGTCGTACCGCCTCATGGGCATTCGCAACCCCACCATCACTGTTCCGGCGGGCGCTAAGCTCATAATCTTGTTCGTCAACGTCGATGACGACATGTTGCACGATCTTCACTTCACGGTGAGTCTTCCCCCGTTCGAGTCCAAAGTCAACAGAATCGGCAGCGTGGGCTCATCTGCCCTTCCGCCGATGAAGGGCAAAAGCTTTTCGACTCAGAAGATTACATTCACGGCTCCGACCAAGGTCGGAACATACACTTACCTTTGCACGACTGCCGGGCACGCCGCCGCAGGCATGTTCGGCAAGCTGGTCGTCAAGTAGGAGGCACAATGGCAAGAGATAAATCAACCAATGAAGGCGCAATCGGAAGGCGAGAGCTACTTAAACTCGGTGGGCTAGGACTAGGCACGGGGCTGATCGGACATGCTTTGGGTGTGGCCCCGGAACAGCAGGCACCACTAGACAAGCCTGCCACTCCCTGGCAAGCGCATTTTGACAAGAACGGAACCAGGCCACTCTATCCGCCGCGCGACAAGCCAAAGCCGGGCGACAAAATTCATCCATTCGACATAGAAGTGACGATTGGCATTCATGAGATATTGCCTGGTGTGCAGACTCATATGTTCTTGTTCAATAAGTCGTATCCCGGACCAGAAATTCGGGTGAAAGAAGGCGACTGGGTGCAGGTCACCCTCAAGAACAGCAGTCCAGAATTCCACACCATTCACTGGCACGGCATTCAGCTCGCAATGGAAATGGACGGAGTGCCCTTAGGGACCCAGTGGCCGGTAGGGCCAAACCAAGAGTTTCGATATCTATGGCGGGCTCAACCGGCAGGCACCCATTTCTACCACTGCCACGTCATGACAACGTTGCACCAGCAAGCTGGCCTCATCGGTTCACTCATCGTAGAGCCCAACGGGCCGGACATCGTTGAGGAGACATTCCCCTACAAGCGTGAGTACACGATGATTCTTAGCGAACTCGACACAAACTTCGTTCGCAACATGATGTCGGAGATGGTGACCATGGGAATTCAGATGGATCGCATGAACCATAGTCCGTCAATGATGCGCGAGATGAACGGCCGCATGATGGGTTGGTTTAAGAACAAGGAAGAGCTTGTAAAAGCGGTGAAGGATGGCTACATTCCACCGTACGTTGCTGCCCGAACGGGCACCGCGATGCCGATAACCCCGAACTACTTCATGATCAACGGCAAGTCCTATCCGATGACCGACTCGCTGATGATCCGCCGCGGAGAGAATATCCGGGTGCGCCTTATCGGCGGCGGCTTCATGCCGCATTTCATCCACCTTCACGGCCATGACTTCTGGCATGTATGCCAAGACGGTGCGCCGCTCGCTTCGCCCGTCCGCCTGAACACCATTCCCATTTACCCAGGGACCACCAGCGACATCATCATCCAGGGCACAAACCCCGGGTTTTGGCATTTTCACGACCACAGCGATCTGGCAACTACGAACAACGGCCAGCACCCAGGCGGAATGATGACAATGCTCATGTACGAAGACGCTCGTGAGGCGGGCGTAAAATGGGAAGAGGTCATCGCAATCAGCTCATGAGAAAACGAGAAACCATGAAGAACAAATCAACCACAACCGCTTTGGCCATGGTGCTGCTCTCAGGCGTAGCGGCCACAACCCACGCCCAGTCCACGATACCGGCCGGCGCCATTGCCACAGCCGTTAATCTGGCGGCCGCCAATGCGAGGGCGGCAAACGCGGCGGCTCTCAGTGCTGGAGTAAAAGCCCGTCAGACCCAGCAGTCGCCGGTACAAGAAGAAACGGGGTTTCAGCCCCAGATCGAGCTGGCCGGTTCCGGCGTGGCTACGCTTGACATCGGTCGAAATGGCCTGTTTGGTGGGCGCGGCATCGGCAGCCGAAGCCAGATTAATTTCTCCGATTCGTCACTGTCCGTCGGGGCGGCGCAGCGGCTTTACCACGGCGCTATTGGTAGCCTCACGCTGGGGGGACTGACCCTTGATGAGGCCAACACCGGGACCGGCAGGCAAATCTTTATGCACCAAGCCTTCCTAGATTTCCAGGAATTACGATTTGAGGGTTATGTGGGGCGTACTAACACTCCGAGCGCTCAAATTGTGATGTTTCCCACCGTTCGTGAAGACGACCTTGTGGACTACACTTCCGTTCTAAACCCTTTCTCGGACGGAAGGAATGTTGAAGAACATCGGTACAGCAACATAGCCGCCGTTGCCTTAAACCAAGGGTTGAACCACTTCATCAACGTGCATGTGCAGCACCAGATTGACAGCGCGGGGGTCGGAGAGAGCGGCACCGGCCTCAACTCATACGGAGTGAGCTACCAATTCCTCGGAAGTCCCGCGCTGACATCAATCGAGCGAGTCCCTTCGTGGGGCATCGGCGTTGAGCAGCGCGCCATCAAGCAAAGTGCGGGAGGATCTTCGACCGTTGTCTACGGCGGTGGGGTGCTGAACCTGAGGCCAAGTGTAACGAACAAGCTTGACCTCAGGCTTCTCGCGCAGGCGAGCTTCCATAACGATACGAACGTGCTGACGTCTCTGAATGACAGCTACCGGGCCGATCAGCAGTCGATTGCCCTGTCATTGCGAAATCTGCACAGCCCCTTTGGACGGCCTTCTTCGCAATTGGCCCTAACGGCAGGGTTCAAGCGTTACTCCAAGATCTCGGACGCAAGCTCTTTTGGGGTGGCTCTTAGTTATGCGAAGAGCCTGGGTGCAGGTTTCGACTTTGTGTCCCAGCTTGGGTACGAACGCCGAAGCAACGCGATGGCAGCCGCATTCGGCGGGCACAAGGATTCGGCCGTATTCCAAATTGGACTCGTGTTCAACTTTGCAAGTACCTTCAACCAGCAAGTGGGTCCCCGCCGCTCTCCTACCAACCTGCTCCACAAATACATCCCGAACTAAGGAACGATCAATCCATGAGACAATTTACCGTAACATTAGCCGCCCTTCTAATGATTGGATCGGCATGGGCCGAGGACCGAACGATTGAAGCAACCGGGTCGATAACCCCTAAGACGCCGGCAACGGGCGAGAATCGACTTGAAGTCGTCTTCACCGAAGGCGGAAAGCCGGTTGTCGGCCTAAAATTGACCAGTAGCGTCGGAATGACGAATATGGATATGGGCACGGCCCATCCCGGCATTAAAGAACTTGCGCCGGGCCACTATGTTGTCCGCCCGATGCTCTTAATGAGCGGGCCGTGGCGCGTCACCCTCGTAAGTTCTGCTCCAAAGTTCAGGGTCAACTTTGACATGACAACGGAAGGGAAAAAGGCTTGGACTCCCGTCAGACAGACACTCAACGTTGGGGGAAACGGGTTTGCGAAAGAAGCCGCAAAGACGGAGGCCCCCCCCACCGAACCACCCAAGGCAGACCCACCCAACACAGATCCGTCCAAGACAGAGCCGGCCAAGATAGAGCCACCAAACCAACCACTTTCCAAAACACCGCCGGGCAAGGCAGAACCGCCAAAGCAAGGCGAGCCAAGCTATGGCGAGCACGATATGGCGGGAATGGGCCACGCCGCCCTTGCGATGCCCCAACTTAAGGAGAAAACTTCCTATGATTGGGCAGACAACATGGAATGGGACACCCGAACCGGCTTTGGAAAGTTTGAGCCGATGGTTGGCATGATGATCAAAATGATGGTGGGCGGGTCTGGCATGGAGGGAATGAAAATGGCCCCGATGGAGATGAAGTTCGATGAGACGAACTTCAAGGAAAGCGGCGACGGGCCGATGAAAGACATGGCCGGCATGGAAATGGCGGACAAGGGTCTGAAGGTTGAGACAAAGCTTATTAAGCCTACGGTTGGCAACAACAACGTTTCGATAACTATCGCAACCCCGGATGGCAAGCCCGTTGAGAAGGTGAAGGTCACGAGCGCCGTCGCGATGACGAGCATGGATATGGGCACGACTCATCCTGCCGTGAAGGAACTCGGGAAAGGTAAGTATGCCCTGACGGCCAACTTCAGCATGGGCGGGCCGTGGAGACTTACGCTCACCGTCACCGCACCGACAATGAAGGCGACCACTTACACGTTCGATTTTGAGGCTAAGTAAGCGTGGAAACCCTCGGCATGATTGCTCTCGTTGGAGGTTCGGTTGGCGCTATGCTCTGGGTAATGTTGCATAAATTGGGAATCGGAGTGCCCGGCGGCAAGCCCAATTGCGGTTGTGGTTCGGGTTTGAAATGTCGGACCAAGGAGTCTAAGCGGTGAGGGCAGTAACCCTTGTCATCGTCGCGCTACTTGCCGCTCGCGCATCTGCGACGCCTGAAAACTGGGAGGTCTATAAGAACTACTACAACCTTAAACCCGGCATGACGAATTTCAACGCTGGCTGCAAAAACTGCCACACCGAAGTGCCGCAGCACAACGTGTTCGGCAAGGATGTCAACGAGATGATGCGGGCGGCGGGAGCTAAGCGGCTCACCCCGGCAATTCTTGCCATGCTCGATTCCAAAGATTCTGACGGCGACGGTTGGCCCAACGGCGTGGAAGCCAGACAGGGCTTCCTCCCGGGCGACCCGAACAGCCACCCCGCTGGGATGCCGCCAAACCAGAAAGACCACACCAAGATGATGGGTGCCGATATGAATCGGGGAGGAACCAGGTCATTCCTTGACGAGTTCGTGCCGCTTCACTCGTTTCACCCGTTGATCATCCATTTCCCAATCGCGCTGTTTCTCTTCGGAGCGGCGCTCGAGTTTTTCGGTTGGAGAAAGAAGGTCGAAGCCATGCGGCAGGCGGGCTGGTATTGCGTGCTCTTCGGAGCGCTGAGTGCTTTCCTCGCAATTCCGACCGGCCTCATGGTCTTCTACCGCAGCGGTTTCCAATGGTCGGGCAACGCGCTCATTCACCCAATCCTCGCAGTCTCAGCGACCCTTCTCATGACCGCGACTGTGCTGTGGCGGCGCAAAGCTGCTCACGAGTCGTACGCCTACTTTGCGCTTCTTTTATTGACGGCCGCCCTTGTTGCCGCGACCGGGCATTTCGGAGGGCAAATCGTTTACCGAACCTAGCAAACCACAGAGAAATCAATGAACAACTCAACCCTCAACACCCGGCTTGTCGCGATCCTCGCGGCGGCCTCCATTCTCGGTGTCAGCGCTTTCGCCCAAATGGGCCACGTCGTCGCCAAGCAGGCCAAGCACGCCATCACTTGCCCCGTCTCCGGCAACAAGCTCGATGTGGACAAGGCCACGAAGAGCCACATGTACGCCAACTACAAGGGCAACCGCTACTTCTTCTGTTGCAAGGATTGCCCGCCGATGTTTAAGAAGAACCCGGCCAAGTACGCCGCCAAGCCGCACATCAAGATCCCTGGAGGAAACGAGCACCATGGCTAAGATCGAAGTGTTCACGGCGGGCTACCCGCTCTGCGATGATGCGGTTGTGGCTACCCGCAAAGGGGCCAACCCGAACTGCGAAGTCCCCATCTACTACCTTGACGAGCCTGAGATCGCCGATAAATCTCGGAACTACGGGATCACGCACGTCCCGACCGTTGTCGTCAACGGCCATATCGTCGATTGCTGTCCGTAAGGCAAGGCGACCGCCGAAACTATCCGCGAGGCCAGACTGGCCGGACATTGATTCACATTCAGGAGAAGTAGCAAATGGAGCAATCGCGGTCACACCCCGAGCTTTCCGAACGGGAGCAGCAGCTTATCATGCTGGCTGCCCAAGGTCTAACGGACACTGTGATTGCGAACCGCTTAGGCATTAGCGAACCCACCGTTAAGAGCTACTGGATTCGGGTGCGGAGCAAACTTGGGCCTTTCAACCGCACTGAGCTGGTTGCCCATGCCGTCCGTGAGGAAAGTCAAATGACAATCTCGGAGTTGAATGGTGAGATCCAGCGACTCCGAGATGTCATTAACAACGAGGGCCAACCTCCTCTTGAGATTCATCGGGAAATGCTTGAGAGCGCCCCAGATGCGGTGTTCGTGGTTGATGATCAAGGGTTCTTCCTGTGGCTCAATATGGAAGCAGAAAGAATGTTCGGCTACCGATTTGACGAACTGGTGGGCAAGCCGGTGAGCACGCTGGTTCCAAGCACCCTGCACGACCGCCACCGCGTCCACATGAAGCACTATTATGCTGAGCCCGAACGCCGCACGATGGGTGAACATCGGGCTACGATGGCGGTGCGCAAAGACGGTGTGGAATTCTCGATCGTGGCATCGCTCGGGGCCATCGACACTCCCAACGGCCAGGTCGTGACCTGTTTCGTGCGCGAAATTTCGGGGGCCAAGGCACTCGAATCCTTTGCATGGGCGTCTACTCGCTCTGACGGGTGCCCTCATCTTCCTTGCCCGAGAGTCCCTACCGAAGGTTAAGCCAGAATGGGTGGAGGCATGAAATCTGGAATCAGAGAAGCAGATGAGAGAGCCCGTGGTTAGGCGGCGACAGCATTGCGAAAGCTATTGCTGAGTTGATTGTTGACCGATGTGGGCAGAAACGAACTTTAACTTGGGCAAAACCGATTCGGATTCTGGATAGTCCTTCGCAAGCTTCAAGATATTGACCGAAACCGGCATTCCCCCGCCCGCCGGCGTGAAGCCCAGGTGGTGGCACTCGGCCCGCATCTCCTTGACGAACGCCTTGAGGTCGAAACCCTGGCGCATACATTCGGCGAGGAGCAGACCGAGGAGTTTGGTGAAGAGGATGCGGCGGTAGGTGAAATCCACAACAATGTCGGCGTTTTGCTTTGTCGGCGCGACGAAGACCTGATAGCTGGGCCGGACGAAACGCTGGTAACGATCGACAATCTCCTCGATGGTCGAACCGCGCTCCGGCACGTCGCGCATGATCCTCCCGAGTAGCCGCTGGTCGTCGTCCACGTCGAGAAAGCAGGTCACGTCGAATAGCTCGACCATAGGCTTTGCCCGCACGAAGAGTCCTTCGACGATGAGAATAGGCGTTGGCTCGACGACCATCGCGCTCTTCTGGCGACTCATCTCGCGGAAGTCGTAGAGGGGTGCCGTAACGGACTTACCCTTTCGCAGGGCCTTGATATGATCGACCATGAGCTCGAAATCAAGATGTCCGGGATGGTCGAAGTTGATGTCTGGTGCACGCTCGGCACCGTGGTTAGAGCGGAAATACTGGTACATGCTCAACACCTGTACCTGTTCGCGCCCCACGCTCTGGGCGATCGTTCGGGCGAGGTAGGTCTTGCCGCAACCGGAGCCTCCAGCGATGCCGAGAATGAAGGGCCGTTTCGGTTTCATTCCTGAACTTCGCCGCCAGCACGAATCTTGATCATCGCTCGTTCTATGAGCGTCTTTGCTTCGTCGGCAATTGGCTTGAGGGCATCATTCTGGGCAAGCTGCATCATCTGAGCGGGGTCTTGAGCGCGCACGTGGACCCGGCCACCGCATTCATGGACCAACACGTTGCACGGCAGGAACAGTCCAATCTCATGCTCAGCTTTGATCGCCCGCGAAGCCAAGTGCGGGTTGCACATGCCGAGGATCGTGTAAGGCTCGATCTTCTCGCCAATCTTCTCTTGAAGGGTCGCTCGGACGTCAATTTCCGTGAGCGTTCCGAAGCCTTCAACTTTGAAGGCCTCTTTCACGCCTGCGATAACTTGATCAAACGGTAGCGCCAAAAAGGCGCTCAGGCTATCGCCGGTAGTTGCTTGTGTATTCATAGTTTTCTTTCCTTGTCATCAAATGGGTGCCTCTCAAAGACACCCAAGACTTTCCCGTGTATCAAAACTTTCCTGATGCACCGCCGCCGCCAGACCTGCCACCGCCCCCTGCGGCCCCGCCTCCGCCTCCACCTCCGCCCCGCCTAGACATCATTGAAAGGATGTAGAACAGATAATAGGCCACGATCGGGTAGCGGATTGTGAGGATGATCACAGCGACGAGGGCGACACCGAGAAGGATCTTCTGCCATGAGGGCATCGGTGTCGGAGGAGTAGTCGAGGCTCCCTCTCCGCCAATGGCAGCGATCAGCTTATCAATGCCTGCCGTAACGGCCCCGTCTCGATCTCCCCCCCGGATTCGCGGGACGATGGTTTCGGCGATTACTCGGGAAGCGATAGCGTCGGGTACTTGGCTTTCCAACCCATAACCGACCTCGATCCGGGCTGTCCGGTCGTCCGCCATGATGAACAACGCGAGCCCGTCATCGATCCCTTTGCGTCCCAGCCGCCATTCTTTAAAGGTGCGAACGCCCCAATCCTCGATTGGGATTTGGCCGGTCGTATTGCCGATCCAGACAAATAGCTGGTGCCCCGACGTGCGCTGGTAGGATTCGAGTTGAGAGTTAAGGGCGTTGCGGCTTCCGGGGGAAAGGAACCCCGCAGTGTCCGTAATCCATTGCGTGGGCGGCGGCGGAATTGATTGCGCGGCCGCCACGGACGTCAACCCGACGAGCAGGAGAAGGACCGACAATATCGGTGCGAGGCCAATCCGCTTAATGTTAGAACTTCACCTTTGGAGCCATCTCAGCTCCAGGCTGCGACTTGAAGTAGGACTTCACCTGAAACCGATTGCCGAACAGCCCCGCGATCATGTTTGTCGGGAAGTTATTGCGCTTCGTGTTGAAAGCCTGGGCCGCTTCATTGAAGCGCATCCGCTCTACCGCGATGCGATTCTCAGTTCCTTCCAGTTGCGCCTGCAAATCTCTGAAGTTCGCCGTAGCCTTCAGGTCCGGATATCGCTCAACAACAACCAGAAGCCGAGATAGTGCCGAGGACAGACTATCTTGCGACTGCTGGAACTTTTCAAATTTCACTGGATTGTTGGCCGGGTTATTAGAGCCGCCAGAGGATTGAACGGCCTTGTTCCTTGCCTCAGTGACCTCGATCATCGTGCTCTTTTCGAAATTTGCGGCACCCTTGACTGTCTCAACGAGGTTAGGCACCAAGTCTGCTCGTCGCTGATAGACGCTCTCCACTTGCGCCCATTGCGATTGAACCTGCTGGTCGCTCGATACCAGGCCGTTGTAGCTGGAGGCGACCCACAGGCCCAAAAAAGTAACGATCACGACGGGAATTAGCCATGGTCAACGTTTCCTGCTTTCTATAGACATTTTGCATCCTCCGGATTGCCGGGCGCTTTATAACCCTGGGATGGAGGATGACATGGGCAAGTCGCTTCCGCAAGTCAGTCGAACTATGACATCCGAAGGGACGGCATCAAAGAGACGGCTTGCAACGGGCGAACGCGGACGCCATCATCTAAACAGCAAACGCCCGCCTCGAAGCGGACCCGCTGAAGAAAATCAGATGGAACTCAAGAATCTATTGACATGGGCTGGAGCCGCGACGCTAATCGTTGCTACTTGCACTGCCGCCCCGCGTGGACAGAGCTGTTGCCCAGGGGTGCGGGGCCAAGCCGGATCGACCGCACAGCCGACGGTCGTAAAGGGTGTTCAGAAAGCCACGGTGATGATCAACGGCGGTTACAGTCCTTCCGTTGTTCGGGTTGTCGCCGGCAAACCGGTCGAGCTCACCTTTTCGCGGACCGAGAAATCGGGATGTGGCGGCGAAGTCGTCATCAAGGGACTCAAGTACGACAAGGAGGGCGCCAGCGGCAAATCGATCGTCGTGAGGTTCACGCCTAAGACGGCAGGCGAGATTCCGTTTACGTGCGGCATGGGAATGCTCAGCGGAAAGATCGTCGTCACGAGGGCGAAATGACTATGACGAAGGAAGCCTTGGACTGTATCGACGCGTGCACGGGTTGCATGCAACTCTGTGATGAGTGCGCGGAGCACTGCGAGCAGATGGGAGGCATGAACGAATGCGTTCGTCTTTGCCGCCTCTGCCACGACGAATGCGACCGCCACGCAAAGGCGGTCCACGAAGGACGGCACGACCACTTGGAGACGTGCGTGAGCATTTGCGAAGCCTGCGCGACCGAGTGCGAAAAGGGCGCCAACCACATGGATATCTGCCGTCGATGTGCGGAAGCGTGCCGTCGATGCGCAGAAGCCTGCCGAAAGGCCAAGGGAACATCAATATGAGCGAAACCACCACTTACAACAACCATACGGTCGCGGTTTACGCGACCCACGACCAAGCCGAGGCCGCCGTTCGCAAATTGAGCGAAGAAGGCTTCGACATGAAGAAACTGAGCATCATCGGCCAGGACTACCACACCGAAGAAAAGCCCATCGGATTCTTCAATACAGGCGACCGAATGTGGTCCTGGGGCAAGTACGGAGCTTTCTGGGGCACGATCTGGGGACTCCTCTTTGGATCGGCCTTTATGTCCATACCTGGGATCGGCCACGTAATGTTTGCCGGGTACATCATCGGTGCGCTGCAGGGAGCGTTCGTAGGTGGTAGCTTCGGTGTGATCGGCGGCGCACTGTCGAGTTTTGGCGTTCCGGATAACACTGTCGTGGAATACGAGAGTGAGTTAAAGGCCGGTAGTTTCCTGCTACTGGCCCATGGCGACGAAGCCGAAACCAAGGGGGCCAAGGATCTCTTGTCCTCGACCCCCACGACTCGATTGGATAGCTATACAACGGTGCCTGCTCACGCTGGCCATCACTAGGGCAAATATGAAGATGCGAGCAGTAAGGCTTCGGGACTTCATTCGACCGAATCCGGCATTCGTCGGACCCGGCGAGACGGTTCAGAGTGCCGCAAGCCGGATGGCCGATGCCTCGGCGACCGCCGTCCCCGTGATGGAAGGCGGTCGCCTGATTGGCATCCTTACGGATCGTGACATTTCGTAGCAGGTTGTTGCCAAACGACTCGACCCGGCTTCCACACTTGTGGCCGAAATCATGAGCAATGACCCTGTGAGGATCAGCGATGATCGCGATGTTGAGAGCGCCATCCTTGTAATGCGCGCTCGACACGTCCAAGAGCTCATCGTGCAGGATTTTGCCGGCCAAGTTGTTGGCATTGTTTGCGGTTGCGACCTCTGCAACGGTCACTGGGAGAATGAATGATGCCCAATCCGTGCCCACGACCCACCTTTCAGGCTCAACATTCGCGATTTCAATAAGAGGACAAATGAAGCAAAAAGAACCCAACCACGGTCATTCGGGACACCACGCTAGTGTATCCGCGGTGACGAAGAAATCGCCTAAAGCGCCACCGAGCCACAAAGGTCACCACACGGAAGCATCGACTCAGGCGGATACACCAGGTGCAACGACCCTTGCTCCTGCAGCGACACCCCAGAACGCGGCGAAGTCCCCGGCAGCCGAATCTCCTGCAGAAGTACCATCAGAAGCAGTTCTAGCGGCTTCGGTCGATTCAGTGGGGCCATCCGCTTCACTCGCGCCTCCGGCCACGACAACGGCACCTGAATTGACACCCATCGGCATGACAACAATCTACGCTGCGGTGACCCCAGCTGTTACTCCGACACCCCCCACGGCCGCTACTGCTTCGCCCACGGATGCTCAGCCCGACGAAGTGGCGAACTCGGCAATCAAAGCTAATCCTGCTGATGCGTCGTCGCCCGCAGAGGATAGCAAACGCGCCGCTCCCGCAGGTCATGACCACAAGCCCAACGATGCTGAAAAATCCGCCGACGAAACCAAGCCCGTCGATTCGCCCGCTAGCGACGATAAGGGCACTCCGCCGTCGAAACCAACATCTCACGAGGGCCACAATCAATCCGGCACGATGTCCGATCCGAACATGGCCGCGTCGATGGAAAAGGACATCCGAAACCGCTTTTGGATCGCGCTGGCTTTGGTTTTGCCGATCACATGGCTGTCGGAGGCGATACCTGGATTGCCAGTACCACTTTCCGGAAACGCCCAACATATCGTTCTCTTCTTGCTCACAACGCCGGTCGTCTTCTATTGCGGTTGGATCTTTATCATGGGTTCCTACTCCGCGTTACGAGATCGCAAGCTAGACATGTCGGTGCTGATCGCACTCGGCGTATTGGCGTCTTACCTGTCGAGCGTCTATCTCAGCCTTACACCAAATGGGGCGGTCTTCTACGCGGCCTCAGCGATGCTCGTGTCGTTCGTTCTCTTCGGACATTGGATGGAAATGAAGTCGCGGCGAGGTACGTCCGACGCAATGCGCGCGCTATTCAATCTCGTACCACCGAAATCGCTAGTGGTTCGCGATGGAAAGGAGCAACAGATCGCGACCACCGAAGTGGTCGTCGGCGACTCGATAATCGTCAAGCCCGGCGAGAAGATCCCCGTCGACGGAGAGGTCTCAGCCGGCACATCGGCAGTAGACGAAGCGCTAGTAACGGGCGAGAGTTTGCCCGTGGAGAAGGGTCCCGGAGACGCCGTTATTGGTGGCTCCGTCAACACAAGCGGCAGGCTGACGTTAAAGGCGACTAAGGTTGGGACCGATACCGTCCTCGCCCAGATCACCAAGTTAGTTGAGACTGCCCAGAACTCGAAAGCGCCCGGTCAGCGGATCGCCGATAAGGCCGCCGCCTATCTGGTCGTCATCGCCGCCTGTGCGGGCCTGATAACATTCCTCGCCTGGAAACTTGGCGCGGGAGTTCCATTCCCGGTGGCCCTAACTTTCGCCATCTCCGCCATCGTCATCGCTTGTCCTGACGCCCTTGGTCTCGCGACGCCAACCGCCGTCGCCGTTGGTATTGGTCTCGGAGCAAAACACAGCGTACTGATCAAGGACGCGGCCACCCTCGAACAAACGGCGAAGATCAACGCGATCATCGTCGACAAAACGGGAACCGTTACCGAAGGCAAGCCGAAAGTAATCGACGTCAAGACGGCAACTGGTCAAGACGAAGCGAAACTAGTCCAAGTCGCGGCCTCCGCGGAGGCAAGCTCAAGTCATCCGCTCGCGCATTCGATCATCGAGGCGGCCAAAGAACGAAAACTTGAATTGCTCGAGGTCAGTGATTTTGAGAATGTCACGGGCCTTGGGCTGAAGGCAATGGTCGGGGGCAAGCCGGTACTGGTCGGTCGTCGAAAGCTGCTGGAAGACCTGAAGGCGGGATTGGACGGAATCGAAAATGCGGAAAAGGACCTGCTCTCCAAGGCGCACACGCTGATGTACGTGGCGATCGATGGCAAGTTCGCTGGAATTCTCGGTGCCGCCGATCCCATCAAGCCGAATACCGCCCAATTCGTCAAGGCGATGAACGATCTCAAGATCGAAGTCGTTCTCATGACGGGCGACAACAAGGCGACCGGAGAGGCCGTGGCCGGAGAGGTGGGCATCAAGCGCGTCTTCTCAGAGGTACTGCCGGCACAGAAGGCCGACCACGTCAAGAAGCTCCAAGGTGAAGGAAAATTCGTTGCCATGGTCGGCGACGGAATCAACGATGCACCTGCACTAGCTCAAGCCGATATTGGGATCGCGATTGGCGCGGGAACCGACGTTGCTATCGAGGCCGCCGATATCGTGCTGATGCGCTCTGACCCCTTGGACGCGGTGAATGCGATCATCCTCAGCAAGGCAACAGTGGGCAAGATGAAGCAAAACCTCATCTGGGCCAGTGTCTACAACCTCGCCGCCATTCCTGTTGCGGCCGGTGTGTTCTATTCGAGCCTCGGATGGTCCTTGCGCCCTGAAATAAGCGCGCTTCTCATGTCCGTTTCTTCGATTTTTGTCGCCATTAATGCGGTGTTACTGAAGCGTGCAGAACGGCGATTTGTAAACCAACAGCCGGTACAGGTGGCAACCAATTCCCGAGGAACCCAATAATGAACATCAACCCTGTCGCCTTTGGCAACGCCCTTGGCGGAGCCATGGCCATTCTCTTCCTTGTGTGCGGCATATTCGCGTATACCTCTCC
>JBBQUZ010000049.1:0-28943 GCA_038212035.1 Fimbriimonadales bacterium | reverse complement strand
AGGTTTGAGGCTTAGAAAGTACTGAGGTGGGCTTGGTTCTTGAGTAGTGCCTAATAATCGTAGGCGACCACGCCCTCAGAAAATCCATTGCAAAGGCTCCGGTCATCCGACGACTACCGGCTACGCCGTCGAATCCCAATGAAAGGTTCTGGTGCCCCTGCCGGGGAACTTAGCGAGGACGCAACTGGCATGGTGCCTAACCGTATGCCCGGCTAACCGCAAAAAATCCCTGCCGGGATGACAGACGCTGACGAAAACGACAGATCGTCAAACAATTTAGGCCAGCTTTGTGCGGTTCGCCGGATAAAACACCATTGACCCAATGCCGGAGATCGAAGACCTTTGGCTCTCGCACCCCAAACGGCTAATCGACCACCCGATTCCGCCTCCACGCGGTACCCTTAATGTATGGCAACCCCAGTCGAAGGCGAAGAGATCGCCATTTTGGATACCAACCACGGACGCATCGTGGTTCGATTTTTTGACGATAAAGCACCCCGCCATGTGGCCGCATTTAAGAAGCTGGTCACCGACGGGTTTTATGAAGGAACAAAGTTCCACCGCGTGATCCCTGGGTTCATGATTCAGGGCGGTGACCCCAACTCTAAGAGTGACGACCGAGGTGCTCACGGCACCGGTGGCCCCGGCTACCAACTTAAGCAAGAATTCAACGACGTGAAGCACGTTAAAGGAATCTTGAGTGCGGCCCGTTCTACTAGCCCCGATTCGGCGGGAAGTCAGTTCTTCCTTATGGTCGCCAAGTCCCCTCACCTCGACGGACAATATACGGCCTACGGCGAAGTCATTGAGGGTCTTGACGTTCTGGACAAAATTGTTGCACTTCCCCGAGATAGCCGAGACAACCCCAAGGCCGAAAACCCGGCCATCATCGAAAAGACAACGTTAACCACTTATCCCATTCCCGGAGAAACGGTATGAAAATGTTACGCGCCCTCCTCTTTATTCTTCCTGTCGTGACCGGCATGGCCGCCGGTTGCAACCCCTCAACGCCCGCTTCCGACGCCAAGGCTCCGATCGCGGCAGACTCTCAGACGGGGACCCCGGACCCTAAGCCCGTTACAACCCAAACCGCACCGGTTAAGGCCAACGATCTTGCTAACGCGGCCCCGGGTGCCATCGCGCCAAAGGTGGGCGATGAAGTTGCGGTGCTGGAAACCAACTACGGCAGAATCGTGCTCAAGTTCTTCCCCGCCTTGGCTCCGCTTCACGTGGCCAACTTTAAGAAGCTGGCGAACAAGAAGTTTTACGACGGTACCAAGTTCCATCGCGTGATCCCTGGGTTCATGATCCAAGGCGGCGACCCCCTTTCCAAAGGCTCTGACCGTTCCCGCGCGGGGACGGGCGGACCGGGTTGGACCGTGAAAGCGGAATTCAGTTCCACCCACCACGGCCGCGGAATCCTCAGCATGGCCCGGTCACAAGATCCGGATTCGGCGGGCAGTCAGTTCTTTATCACGGTGGCCGACGCCGATAGCCTTGACAACCAGTACACGCTGTTTGGCCAAGTGGTAGACGGAATGGACACGGTTGACAAGATCGTGGCCCTCCCCCGAGACGAGCGAGACAATCCCACCCCCGACGAAGCCGTCATGAAGACCGCTCGGATCGCAAAGTGGCCATTGGCTCCGGACGCCGCCAAAAACTAACCTATCTCCCCGTTCTTCCGCCCCTTCGAAAGAACGGGCGGAAGGACGGGGCCGGCAGAACGCGGCGAATTGGAACTGCGTAGATACTGATGCGCCGGACGGTACAATCTAGGTTCCCCTTCCAGATTCCCTTAAGCGACCATGGATCAGTCCCATATCCGCAACTTCTGCATCATTGCGCACATCGATCACGGCAAGTCCACACTCGCGGACCGGTTGATTGAGCGTTGTGGTGCCATCCGAGGCACCGCGCAGGAGCAGATGCTGGATAGCATGGACATCGAACGCGAGCGCGGCATCACGATTAAGATGGCCGCCGTTCGGTTACTCTACACCGCTCAGAACGGCGAGACCTACCAGCTCAACCTCATCGACACCCCCGGTCACGTGGACTTCACCTACGAAGTCTCCCGGGCCTTGGCCGCCTGCGAAGGCGCCCTCTTGGTGGTGGACGCGAGCCAAGGCGTGGAAGCCCAGACGATTGCTAACGCCAGCATGGCGATGAACCAGAACCTGGAAATTGTCCCGGTCATCAACAAAATTGACCTTCCTCACGCGGATATTGAACGGGCCCGGGAAGAAATTGAGAGCGCGGTAGCCATTGACGCCAGCGACGCGATTCCTTGTTCTGCCAAAGCCGGAATTGGAATCGACGAGATATTAGAGGCGATTGTCCACCGAATGCCCGCCCCCGGCGGCGACCCGGAAGCCCCATTGCGAGCCTTGATTTACGATAGCCATTACGACGGCTACCAGGGTGCCGTGGCCTACGTTCGAGTAAAAGATGGGTCGGTAAAGAAGGGTGATGTCATTCAGATGATGTCCAGCGGCAACAAGTTTGATATCGTAACCACCGGACACTTTTCTCCCGGACTTACCGTAGATTTCGGCCTCGCCTGCGGTGAAGTAGGCTTTATTACGGGTGCGATGAAATCGATTGGAGACGCTCAGGTGGGCGATACGGTGACCCTCGCCGATCGCCTCGCCACCGTCGCATTACCGGGTTATCGAAAAGCACTTAGTATGGTCTTCTGCGGCCTGTACCCCAGTGACGGGGAGCAGTTTGAAGACCTGCGAGATGCGATTGACAAGTTAAAGCTTAACGATGCCTCGCTCCAATTTGAACCGGATACCTCGGCGGCCCTTGGCTTTGGCTTTCGTTGCGGATTTCTGGGCCTGCTCCACATGGAGATCGCCCGCGAACGATTGGAGCGAGAATTTGGCTTAGACCTCATCCTCACTGCCCCATCCGTGGACTATATTGTTAAGCGCAAGAATGGCGAGCGGGGTCACATTTCTAACCCGGCCGATTTTCCCGATGCTAACGAAATTGAAGGGATTGACGAGCCCACCGTTAACGCCACCATCATGGTGCCTAATGAATACGTAGGCGCCGTGATGACGCTATGTCAGGACCGCCGAGGCGTCTACAAGAAGACGGAATATCCCACTCCGCATCGAGTGATTCTTCACTACATGTTGCCGCTGGGGGAGATTCTGATGGATTTCTTTGACAAGCTCAAATCCAACACGCGCGGCTACGCATCGTTTGATTACGACATCGCGGAGTATCAGCCGTCTGACCTGGTGAAGCTAGACATCCTGCTCAACGGAGACCCCGTGGATGCCCTTTCGTTCATTGTGCACCGGTCATTCTCTTATAACCGAGGCAAAGGGATGGTGGAGCAACTTCGCAAAGTCGTCCCGCGCCAGCAGTTTGAAGTCCGGGTGCAGGCCGCGATTGGCTCCAAGGTCATCGCCGCCGATTCCATCAAGCCGTTTAGAAAGAACGTGATTGCCAAGTGCTACGGCGGAGACATCTCCCGAAAGCGCAAACTTCTGGAAAAGCAGAAGGAAGGTAAGAAGCGAATGAAGCAAATTGGTTCCGTTGAGCTCCCGCAGGAAGCTTTCTTGAGCGTGCTTAAAGTTACAGACTGAGGTGAGTTTTGCTTTCCCCCATGGTATCGGCGAAGCCCGTAGCCCCGGGATGCTCGTGCCCGAATCCGGTTGATTTTCGGTGGTCCTGGGGCACCCGGACGTCGGCACCGTCATCCGCCGACTACCGGCTACGCCGTCGAATTCCAAATAGTTCGGCGAAGCCGGTAGTCTCGGGATGACCCGTGCCCGAGTCCGGGTGTTTGTCGGTGGTCGCGGGGCACCCGCAAAACCCATCGAAATCAGCGCGTCATCGACGCGATCTCGGCGGCGTAGTGCTCTTTGATAACCTTGCGCTTCACCTTAAGGGTGGGCGTGAGTTCGCCCCCGTCAATGCTAAAAGGTCGGTCCAAGATCACGTGGCGTTTTACAATTTCAAAGTTGGCCAGGCCCCGGTTCACTCGGTCGATTTCTTGTTTGAATAGCTTTCTTGCCGCTTCGTTGGTGCTCAACAACACATCTTCCGCCAATGCGAGGTGCTTACGAACCGCACTGTGATTAGGAACGATGAGCGCGGCACACGCATCCATTCCATCTCCCACCAGCACTGCCTCCGCAATGAAATCAGACTCACGCAACTTGCTCTCAATGGGTTGAGGGGCGATGTTCTTTCCATTACCCAGCACCAAAATGTCCTTCTTGCGGTCGGTGATCTTAAGGCTCTTGCCTTCAAATTCTCCAATGTCCCCGGTGTGGAACCAGCCTTCAAGATCAATGGCAGCGGCGGTATCCGCCGGGAGATTAAAATAGCCCAGCATTAAACCGGGTCCGCGAATGAGAATCTCTCCGTCCGGAGCGATTCGGCATTCCATGCCTAAAGACTCACCCACCGTCCAATATTTGTTGCGGCCCGGTCGGTTGAGGAATGTGCCTCCTGTGGTTTCCGTGAGTCCGTAGCCTTGAAGTACCGTGAGCCCCAGCGCCATGTAGAATTCGGCAACTTGAGGGGCTAAGGCCGCTCCGCCCGAAATAAAGAAGCGCATTCTTCCGCCCGTGCGCTCCCGAATTTTGCTCATCACCAGGCGGTCCAGAACTAAAGCTAATGGAGCAAATTTTCCCTGCGCTTTTCGAACTCCTTGAGCGAGGGCGAGCCGGAATAGTCTCTGTTTATTCGCCGGTTGCTTTTCCACGCCATCCAACACTCGGTCTCGGAATGATTCTAGGAACCGGGGCACGCACATCATTACGGTGGGCCGAACTTTTATCATGGCCCCCGCCAGACTCGCCAGATTCTTGGAGAATGCAATGGAAGCTCCCACCGCGATGGGGAAAAATTGTCCGGCTACCCTCTCGTAAACATGAGACTGGGGAAGAAACGAGAGGAAAACGTCTTCTTGGTTGATAATGTTGAGTTCACGCACCACCTCGCATACGTGAATGATCGCTCGATGTGGCAACATCACCCCTTTGGGAATGCCCGTGGTGCCACTCGTATAAATGATGGTAGCGAGGTCAAGTAGTTTTCCACCATCAATTTCCGAGTTGAGTCCCTCCGGCGTTAGCGTATGACGACCTTGCGCAGCGAGCTCGGCCAGACTTTCCGACGATCCCTTCATCAAGCGGATGTTCAAGCGATCTACGCCTTCTAGCTTTTTGGCCAACTCTTCCGATCCCGCAATTGCATGGCGAGCGCCCGCATCATTAACGATATAGGCGGCTTGGTCCGCGGGAAGTGTGGAGTAGATGGGAACCACCACCACTCCCAAACACTGGCTGGCCCAGTCTGTGAATGCCCACTCCGGGCTGTTCTCCGCCATGATCACCAGCCGATCACCACGTTTTAGCCCTAGGCCACGTAAGGCTCCCGCGTACCGGCAGACCCGCTCAAACAACTGGGCGTAGGTCAGCGGTTCAAATATTTCCCCTTGAGGAATAAGAAAGGCCGATCGGTGACCATATTTGGTCACCGAACGGCGCAGAAGATCACCTAGCGACTTTGCTTCCATCTCCGGTGCTTATTCTGGATGATGAGGGCTTAGTAGTGCCAGTCCACGTTATGGGCTTGCTTGGCGTGAGCCTCGATGAACTGTCTTCGCGGCTCTACTTTATCTCCCATCAGGCGGCTGAACATTTGTTCTATATCCATGGCGTAGGCCGGATCTAGCTTCACTTGAACCAGCTTTCGGTTCGATGGGTTCATCGTGGTTTCTTCCAGCTCGTCCGCGTTCATTTCCCCCAGTCCTTTGAACCGGGTGACGGTGTGATTTTTTCGCTTGAGCCCGCGAATAATTTCGTCCCGCTCTTTTTCCGTCATCGCGTAGTGGCGCTCGTTGTTGCCAACCTTCACCACAAAGAGGGGAGGTTGGGCCAGGTAGACGTTACCACTCTCCACCAACGGCTTCATATATCGGTAGAAGAAGGTGAGAAGCAAGGTTCGGATGTGCTCACCGTCTACGTCTGCATCCGTCATGATGATGATTTTGCCGTAGCGGAGCTTAGTGGGATCAAACGTGATGTCGTCCGAGCGGTCTCTCTTTTCTTTCTTGCCAAAGCTTTGCTTGGGGGCCAGAGAATGGCTATCTCCGTTTGCGCTACCGTTGGTGGCGGATTCGCCCCCAACCGTCATCTCAAAGTCAAGCACCGGTTCGTCAAGGTCGGCCCTTAACGATCCCTTGCCCATCGTGAGGTCGATTCCCACGCCGAGGGCCGCGATTAACGATTTGATTTCTTCGTTATCTAGAGCCTTATCCAAACGAGCGCGCTCCACGTTGAGGATCTTGCCTCGAAGCGGAAGCACCGCCTGAGTCTGCCGATCTCGCGCCCCTTTTGCCGAACCACCGGCGGAGTTACCCTCCACCAAGAAAAGTTCGCACTCTTCCATTTTCTTGGAGATGCAGTCCGTGAGTTTCCCGGGGAGGCCAAAGCTATCCATTGCGTTACCACGCCGAATGCTTTCTGCGGCCTTACGGGCCGCTTCTCGGGCGCGCTGGGCAATCACGGCCTTATCCATGATCCGCTTGGCAATCTGGGGGTGCTCGTCAAAGAAGGTGCTAAGGCCATCTCCCACCAGAGAGTTGGTCATCCCCTGAACTTCTGGCGTTACCAACTTGACCTTATCTTGCGAGTTGTACGACGGGTTCTCCAGTCGAAGGGAAATCACCGCCGTGAGGCCGTCGGTGATATCGTCCGCGGTGAAGTTATTGTCTTTTTCTTTCAGGAAGCCCATTCGGCGGGCGTAGGCGTTCACCACTCGGGTTAGAGCCGCGCTAAACCCACTCACGTGAGTGCCACCATCGGGGTTGTGGATGTTATTGCTAAAGGCAAGCAACGTTTGGTTGTAGCCCTCGTGATACTGAAGCGCCACTTCAATTTGACTGGAATCTTTGGTCCGGCGGAAGAAGATCACCGGGTGAAGGGTGTCTTTGCCCTCATTAAGATCTTCTACCAGCTGAGGAATTCCGCGCTGATAATAGAACACTTCGCTTCGATCCGGCTCCTGAAGATCAATGTATTCAAACTTCACCTGAGGGTTTAGGTAGGCCAGTTCTCGCATTCGAGTCTTGATGATGTGGTTGTCATACTCAATCTCGGTGAGCACGGTGGGGTCGGCCATCCAGTGGATGCTGGTACCGGTGCCTTCCGACGGGCCGATTTCGCGAACGTCGTATTGAGGAATGCCCTTCTCGTAACGCTGTTCATACGTTGAGCCGTTTCGCTTGACCGTAGCGACCAACCACGTGGAAAGCGCGTTAGTGCACGAGACACCCACGCCGTGGAGACCTCCCGACGTTTTGTAGCCGCTACTCTCGCCGCCAAACTTACCGCCCGCATGGAGAACCGTCATAACCACTTGAAGTGCACTCACGCCCATCTTGGCGTGACGGTCAACCGGAATTCCTCGACCGTTATCCTCAACTTGCAGGGAGTTGTCTTCATGCAAAGTGGCAATGATGCTGGTGCAGTGCCCGGCTAAGGCTTCATCCACCGAGTTGTCCAAAACTTCTTTGAACAATTGGTGAAGCCCGCGCTTGCCGTTGTCTCCAACGTACATACCGGGACGCTTTCTAACCGCCTCCAGCCCCTCTAGAACCTGGATCTGATCAGCAGTGTAGTCTCCACCCACCACCTGACTAATGATCTCGTCAATGTGGTCGATCTGATCATGGTTTTGATCGTCATTCGGCATCGGTGCGGTGTCTTCTGGCATTGGATTTTCTTGGTCTTCCTAGGTAGGATCCCAGGTTCAATTAGAACCTAATTCTACCTCAAAACCTAGACGTTTGGCGGGCATGTTTTGGTGTGCATACTTCTGCGAACGCGCATAATCTGGATGAGTTGGCCGTCACCCTATTTGTTCGTTCTCGCCTGATCCTTGGGAGCAAAGTTTTGTGAGGCTCTACCAGCAGATTTTACGCCCGCTGGCATTTAGATTTGACCCAGAATGGGTGCACGAGCGTGCGATGTCCCTACTCAAATCGGGCCTGATACCGGCTTCGACATTTGCGGATTCGCGCTTGGGTCAGACCCATTTTGGAGTGCACTTTTCCAATCCGCTCGGCCTGGCCGCCGGGTTTGACAAAAACGCGGTGGCGGTGAACCACTGGCACCGACTGGGATTTGGCTTTGTGGAGGTGGGAACCATCACTCAGCACGCCCAACCGGGCAACCCCCGACCTCGACTTTTTCGGCTACCCCAAGACCAGGGACTCATTAATCGATTTGGGTTCAATAACCACGGGTCAGAGGTTCTAGCAACTCGCTTAGCGAGTGCCCATCCCAAGCTTCCCATTGGAATCAATCTGGGGAAATCCAAGATCACTCCGGTGGAAGAAGCGGCCTCTGATTACCGCGAGAGTTATCGTCGATTGCACAGTTTAGGTGACTACTTTGTGGTCAACGTATCTTCGCCCAACACACCCGGTCTCCGCACGCTTCAGGAAAAGGGCGCACTCACGGAAATTATCCAAGCGATCCACTCTGTGGACCCCTCCCGACCCTTATTCATTAAGGTAGCACCAGACCTAGAACTCTCTGCGCTGGACGATGTCATCCAGGTGGTTCAAGAAAACTCCGTCACCGGGATCATTGCCACCAACACAACCATCAGCCGAGAAGGACTGGTCTCAGACCCCGGTGAATCCGGCGGGCTCTCGGGCCGACCGGTGAAGGAAAAGTCTAATTCTTTCCTAAAATATCTATACCAATCGTGCGATAAACGCACGATCCTCATGGGGGTAGGGGGCATTTTTAATGGGGCAGATGTCTATGAAAAAATCCGCCTCGGAGCGCACCTCACTCAGGTCTATACCGGCTGGATATACGGCGGACCGGGCATGGTCAGTCAGTCGCTGAGAGAACTCATTCAGCTCATGGAGCGAGACGGCGTGAATTCTTTATCTGAGTTAAGAGGCTCGGCGGTTAGCTGAGCAAACCCGAACGCACCTGCCTAGATGCCGTTCAAAACTTTGGCCAAGAGGAAGTTTGCAACGTAAATGAGGATCATGCTGATGACGACCGTGTTGGTGGTGGCTTGACCCACGCCAACGGCACCATTCTTAGTGCGAAGCCCTTGCTGACAAGCCACCAGAGCAACGATCAGACCAAAGAATGGAGTTTTAATCGCCCCGTTGATAATATCTTCCGGACGGACAAACTGCTGGACGGATTGAATGAACGTAGGAAAGGGAATATTCTCCGTGCTCGCAACCACCATGCCTCCGATGATGCCCGACCACATGCTGATGACCGCTAACACCGGCAACATGAGTACGCCGGCGAGGATGCGGGGAATCACCAAGTAGTTGGTTGGATTCACGCTGAGCATCTTGAGGGCGTCAATCTGCTCGGTTACCGCCATCGTACCAATCTGAGCCGCCATTGCCGACCCGCAACGAGCGGCCACCATAATCCCCGCAATGACCGGCCCCAGTTCTCGCGTGATGGTGAGCCCAACCGTTCCGCCGACGAACGCCGACGCCCCCCATCGACTCAAGAACTGGGAAAGGTAAAGCGAAAGCACCGCACCGGAAAAGAACCCAGTCACGAGGACAATGGGCACTGAAGCCGCACCGACAAAGGCCATTTGATTCATGGTTTCCGTGAATTCAAATGGGCGTTTGAAAAGCCGACGCATGGCGTCCAGAAAAATCAACGTGACTTCTCCCACAAACGTTAAAAAACCCAACGCAGAGTGAACTACGGGTGACTTATCAATTGAGAGCAACGTCTTGGAATCCGAAACCACCTCTGAATCATAGCCCGTCAAGCGGACCGGCGGGCGGTATCCTCGTAAAGGTGGCAAGAAGACTTCAACTCGGCGGGCGCAAACCTTTTCCGTGGCTCCTCCTTGTTGCCTTCCTCCTCTCGGTAATCATATTCTGGGGAATCCCGTATCGATTCGGTTCCCCTCCGGTTCGAGTTGAGTTTTCATCATCGGAATAATTCCACGCTGGCTCGTCACTTCCAGCTAGCGCACATCAACTTCCCCAACGTATAACGCGGTGTCACGTCTATCGACGGTGAACGGCATCGACTTCCGACGTGGACTCAGGAGAACTTTCTAAACGCTGGATGTCTAGCCGCATAAGCTCCGAGGCGTCCGAACTCCCTTGTAACGCCAAATTACAACACTTATCGAAGCGCTTTGACGGCAACACTGCCAATGTTCGGCGAAATTGTCGTGCAGATTGTGGGGGCGGTAAACTCACTATTCCCCATGGACCTTCGTAGTACGCTGAACCTTCCCGATGCCGATGCAACGATTCCGATGAAGGCCAATTTGGCCGCTTTGGAACCGAAGATTCTCTCTGAGTGGAATGCGATTCCCGGAGACACGCCGGGCATCTATCATCACATTCAAGCGTCACGCAAAGACCGCCCTTCATTTATCCTGCACGATGGCCCGCCGTATACTAACTCTCCGATCCACATCGGAACTGCCATGAACAAGGTTCTGAAAGACTTTGTAGTGAAGTCCCGAACCATGATGGGGTTCCGCGCGCCCTATGTTCCGGGGTTTGACAATCACGGCTTGCCGATTGAACAAGCGGTGGTAAAAAAACTCACCGAGCAGAAGGTCACTCCGGATATTCTCACGCTTCGTCGCGCTTGCCGAGACCATGCGGCGGAGTACATCAAGGTCCAATCCGAGCAGTTCCAAAGACTCGGCGTGTTTGGTCTTTGGGAGCGACCCTACACCACCATGGATTACCGCTTTGAAGCGGAAATTATTCGCACGTTCAAGCGGATCGTGGAGAAGGGATACGTCTACAAAGGCCTACGACCCACCCTTTGGTCACCAACAAGCCGCACCGCCCTCGCGGACACCGAGATTGTTTATCACGAACACGTGAGCAAGGCAATCTACGTTCGCTTTGCGCTCAGAGAAGATCCGAACCAACTGTTCAACGCATTCCCCTACCTCTACACGATCATCTGGACCACTACGCCGTGGACGATCCCGGCCAACCTCGCCGTAGCTTTCCACCCCGAACTTTCATATGTAGTGGTCTCTTCACCCCAATTCTTGACCCCCGAAGGAGTCTTGTGCTACTACCTTATTGCAGAAGCGCTGTTGCCCAAGGTGGCCCAGGCTCTGGGATGGACCGAGTACAAGGTGGAAGAAACCCTCGACGGGATCAACTTGGATCACGCAGACTTCAGCCACCCAATCTTTGATCGCCCTTCAATCGCCGTCATGGCCAGTTACGTAACCACCGAAGACGGAACCGGAGTTGTTCATACCGCCCCGTCGCACGGGAGAGATGACTTCTTCACGGGCCAAAAATACGGCCTTCCCGTGCCCAATACGGTGGATGAACGCGGAGTGCTTACGCAAGAAGCCGGCGAATTTGCGGGCCTCTACTATAAGCAATGCGACACCGTGGTGGTGGATCGCCTAAGAGAAGTGGGCGCATTGCTGGATGTGAGGGACTACGCACATAGCTACCCATATGCAGAGCGAGACGATCAACCCGTGATCTTTAGGGCCACTGAGCAGTGGTTCGTAGCCATTGACCCCTTGCGTGAGCAGATGTTGCTGGAGATCACCAACGTGGCTTGGTACCCACCCACCGGGCAGAACCGAATTGAAGCCATGGTCAAGAATCGGCCGGACTGGTGCATCTCACGGCAGCGACCGTGGGGGGTAGGAATTCCCGTCTTCTACGGCGCAAACTCAAGAGAACCGGTTCTGGATTCGGTGGCTATAGAAGCGGTGGCCAAGCTGGTGGAAGAAGAGGGTTCTGACGCGTGGTTTGCTAAAGAAGCCGCCGAAATTCTGCCTCCCGGCTACGTCCATCCGGTTACCGGCGAAACAACATTCACCAAAGAAACCGATGTGCTAGACGTGTGGTTCGACTCTGGTTCCACATCTTTCTGCGTGCTGGAAGGCAACGTAGAACCGCAATGGAAGGAATCTTGGCCGGCGGACGTTTACCTTGAAGGTTCGGACCAGCACCGCGGCTGGTTTAATTCTTCGCTGATCATTGCCACCGCAATCAACGGCCAAGCGCCCTACAAGGCCGTGGTCACGCACGGATTCGTCACGGATGACAAGGGCCTAAAAATGTCTAAGCGCTTGGGGAACGTGGTTGATCCTCTGCAGGCATCTAACCAATACGGGGCCGATGTGCTTAGGTATTGGGTGGCCAGTGTTGACTACGCCAACGATGTTCCGTGCTCCGACGCCCTCCTCAAACAGTTTGGCGAAAACTACCGAAACATCCGAAACACGCTTCGCTTTCTGTTGAGCAATCTCGGTGGATTTGAGGGACAGCCGATTGACCTATTGCCCTTGGACGAATGGGCGGTGGAGCAAACCGACCTTCTGGTAGACGACTGCGTGAAGGCCTACGCTCGCTACGACTTTGGATCGGTCGTGAATTCGGTTCACAACTTTTGTCGAGAAGAGCTCTCTAAGTTTTACGTAGACGTGATTAAGGATCGCATGTATTGTGAGGCCCCGGATTCGGACCTCCGAAAATCTGGACAGGCCGCATCGCTCGCCATCCTCGTAAGCCTGATCAAACTGATGGCGCCCATTCTTGTGTTCACCGCCGAAGAAACTTGGCATAAGCTAAACCAGGTGGTTCCTGGTTCGGCCCCCGGGTCTGTTCATACGCTCACGTTTGACGGCCCCGATGCGGCTCGCCTGGAGGCCATAGAAGGAAGTGCGCTCCAGCTACGCTACGCCACCCTTCGCGGAGTTCGAGATGACGTCTTTGCCGGGTTCGAGCGGTGGAAATCCAACGGAGAAGTGAAAGACGGTCAAGACGCCATCGGCATCATCACCGAGCAAGGCGAAGTTTTGGCAACTTTACGTAGCTTTGGCGACGATGAACTTGCCAACCTCCTCAAGTTGAGCTGGGTGGAACTTCACGAAGGCGAACCGACCATAGAATTCCGAAAGAGTGAATTCCTTAAGTGCGAACGTTCTCGGGTGAGACGGCCAGACGTTCAGTTGGTGAACGATGTGCCATTGTCGGCGCGAGATCGACGGGTGTTGGAGCTCCTTAAGGTGACCGTTTGATGCCCGAGGATGGGTCGCCGGACTTCGTCCCGAAACCTGACTCCATTCGCAAACTTGCTCCAAAGGTGCAGATGGCTTTTTTGCTCACGGCCTTGGGAATGCTTGCGCTAGACCAAGTTGTAAAGGCCTGGGTGCGGGGAGCAATCCCTGTTCACGGGTCGTTAGGGGGCAAACCTTTTCCCGGAATCTTTGAGATCACTCTCACCTACAACGAGGGGATTGCCTTTGGCATGTTGCAGGGGATGGGTCCACTGTTGGCCCCGGTCGCAGTGGTGATTGCAATTGCCAGCGCATGGTACAGCTTTCGGCATCCGGAGGAGTTCTGGCTCAGCCACGTCGCCATGGGCTTACTGGCCAGCGGTGCCCTCGGGAATTTGTATGATCGGGTAGTGGCGCACAAAGTTACCGACATGTTTTGGTTCCGATTGATCGACTTTCCCGTTTTCAATGTCGCCGATTCGTGCATCACGGTAGCCACGATTCTCCTGATGATCTCTTGGTGGCGAGACGCCGCGAAGTTGAAATCCACCTCTGTGACGGCATCAGGTTAACTCAGCCAGGACCTATACGGAACCCCACGGCCGGATTTATCGTCAGATAAGTTGGAGGTTGAGCATGGTAATCACCACCGATCGTAAGTCTACGGTCTCTTTATTGAATCGAAAGGAATATCCGTTTGGCACCAAGGACCTCTTGGTACCGGGCGGTTGCATGCGATATGTTGACGAAGGCAAGGGCAAACCCATCGTGTTTGTCCACGGAAATGGCACGTGGTCATATCTGTTCCGGCGAATGATTTCGAGATTTTCCTCGACCTATCGATGCATCGCGCCCGACCATATTGGGTTTGGTCGTTCGGATCGCCCCGAAGACTTCAGCTACTCTTTGACTGCGCACACGAAAAATTTTCGATTGCTTATGGACACACTGGACCTTGACCAAATCACTTTGGTAGTCCACGACTTAGGTGGCCCCATTGCGCTGAATTATGCCTTGGAAAATCCCGATCGCATCGAACGACTGGTATTGCTCAATACCTGGATGTGGGACGATACAGCATCTCAACATTCGGTTGCAAATTATGGATTGGTTCGGTGGATTGCGGAGCGGACTCACTTTGTGTCTCGGATGGTAAAAGGCGGATTCTCGGATAAACACAAGTTTTCCACCGAATTCTGTGATCCACTGGATCATGGCGATGAAGCCGCAAGAGACCATGGAGCATGGGAAACCTGGGCCCAGTCTCAGGATGCCGGTCCTTGGCTTGCCGAAATGTGGTCCCAGCGACAATTGTTAAGGGATAAACCGCTCAAGATGATCTGGGGAATGGAAGATATGGCTCTGGGAGAAAAAGCGCTCAATAAATGGTGGCACGACTTTCCCCTTGCGGAAGTTGAACGCATTTCTGACGCGGGGAGGTACGCGATTGAGGAGCGCCCGGATTTGGTTGCGGCGGAGGTTGTACAGTTCGTAACCACCCCGGCAAAATCTGGATTCTTGATGTAGGTGACCCATGCGGTTTAAAACGGCGGGTCCGTGTAAGTACCGGTAAACTCCAAGCCTCCATGGATTACCGGCGCACCTATATACGCGATCTGTTTCATCTTTCCCCCGGTACATCAGCCTCGGCGTACGGTTGGGTGAAAACGCGCCGGGACAGCAAGGGAATTTCCTTTGTGCAGGTAAGCGATGGATCCTGTTTTCAGGATTTGCAGGTGGTGGTAAACGAAGGTGTTTTGGACGCCGAAACCCTGAAAGTGGTGACCACCGGCGCATGCATTCGCTTTGATGGCGAGATCGTGGATTCCCCTGCAGAAGGCCAGGCTGTAGAGATGCGGGCTACCGCAGTGGAAATATACGGCGCGGCAGACCCCGCGACCTACCCGCTCCAGAAGAAGGGAGCGTCCTTTGAATTTCTGCGCGAAATTGCTCACTTGCGCACCCGTGGCAACACTTTTGGTGCCGTCTACCGGGTGAGAAACCAGGCGGCGTGGGCTATCCACAAGTTCTTTCAGGACCGTGGTTTCCACTACGTTCAGACCCCCATCATCACCGCCAGCGACGCCGAAGGGGCGGGGGCAATGTTTGCCGTGAGCACGAATTTAGAGTTGATTCAACCGCTGGAAGCGGGTGACGACGGCCCTCTGGCCTATCGACTAAAATCTGCGAACCCTGCCGATGATTTCTTTGGAAAACCTGCGTTCCTCACTGTGAGTGGGCAGCTAGAAGCAGAAACGATGGCGCTGGGATTGACCAACGTTTATACTTTCGGGCCCACCTTTCGGGCCGAGAACTCCAGCACCAGCCGGCACCTAGCGGAGTTCTGGATGATTGAACCGGAAATGGCCTTTTGCGACCTCGCGGGAGACATGGCGCTGGCCGAAGAGTTTCTGCGCGAGGTGATCTCTCACGTACTGGATACCTGCGGCGGAGACCTCTCCTTCTTCAATCAACGCATAGAGCCCACCCTGCTGGAGACGCTTGAGCACGTGGTTACCAGTAAGTTTGAGCATCTTACTTATACAGAAGCGGTAGCTCTCCTTAAGAATTCTGGCGAATCCTTTGAATTCCCCGTAGACTGGGGCATCGACCTGCAGAGCGAACACGAGCGGTGGCTCACCGAAGTTAAGGTTGGCCGACCGGTCATTCTCACCGATTACCCGAAAGAAATTAAAGCGTTCTACATGCGAGCCAACGAGGACGGAAAGACGGTGCGGGCCATGGACGTGCTCGCCCCGAGAATCGGCGAAATCATAGGCGGCTCCCAGCGCGAAGAGCGGTTGGACGTTTTAGAAGCGCGGATCAAAGAATCGGGGCTCCCATTGGCACCGTATTGGTGGTATCTCGACCTTCGCCGCTATGGCTCCGCTCCCCATGCCGGCTTTGGCCTCGGTTTCGAGAGATTAATCATGTACATTACCGGCATGAAGAACATCCGGGACGTCATCCCGTACCACCGCACGCCGGGTCACGCGGAGTTTTGAAGGGGGGTTCGGGTTTGTTCGGCTTTGTCCAATTCGGTCGGCGTGGCCGGAAGTCTTCGGATGACCGTGCCAAAGCTTGGGCCGGACAAATCCGAACCCCCGAACAACCCCGAACTCCCCCCAAACAGATACAACTGACACCGAAATGGTTCGGGGGTTCGGGTTGGTTCGGGCTTGTCCAATCCGGTCGGCTTAGGCGGCATTCGTCGGATAACCGTGCCAACGCTCCGGTGGATCGGAATTGATTCATCTTGAGGGGGCCAAAAGGGACCCGAGCGCGTTGAATTTTCAACCATGAATCTTCAGCCTTGAAGGGGCGGCATTTGCCCGCGTGGATTGCCAAACACAAATAGAGGAAGAATCAAAACTGCGCGTGCCGTTCATCAGGGTCGAACGAATAATCACTATCGTGCGACGACTCGGTGTACATCTCCTGCGCTAAGTGTGGGCAGTAGGTTTAGAACGTCTGGGGCGAGGGCCATGAGGTCGTTTAGATCTTGCGATTTTGGCCGGACGATTACCAGTGAAATTGATCTTCCCACCAAATTTTGTTGATAGGGCATATTGGCGTCTTTGGTTATAAGCACGTCAAAACCTGCTGACTCGGCGGTCGAAAGGAGTTTGCCGTTATTCAGATGTTGCCAGCCGAGGTCGACAACATGAGTCACGTCATATAAACTGAGAGAGCTAGCAAATTTCTCCGACATCATTGCGTCGAGCAATATCTTCACGAAGCACGAATCTCCAATCCAGCCGCCTCTATGGCAAGTTCTCGTTCCCAGCGGAGGACCGCAGTCACGTGCTCTCTGGATAGAGTGCGGAAGTTGTCGAGGATATCCTGGACGCTGTGGCCACCTGCCAGGTTATCGACAACCGTAGCAAGGGGCACCCTCGTTCCCGTGAAACAGGGTTCACCGCCAATCACTTCAGGGTCCATGCTCACTAGATTTTCAAGACTTTTCGGAATGGACATAGATTTCTTTCCTCCTCAATATTTTACAGGAGAAATCTTTGCTCGCCCTTTAATTCCCAAGTCCCCGGGGCGTTGGCAACAGTCATCCAACCAAGACCGGCTACGCCGACCGGATCGGACGAACCCGAACTCCCCCAAACAAATACAACTGACACCGAAATAGTTCGGGGGTTCGGGTTGGTTCGGGTTGGTTCGGGTTTGTTCAATTCGGTTGGCGTGGCCGGAAGTCTTCGGATGACCGTGCCAAAGCTTAGGCCGGACAAACCCGAACCCCCGAACCAACCCGAACCAACCCGAACAACTACAACTGGATTGCCATCGACACCGAAGTGGTTCGGGGTCGTCCAATTCGGACGGCGTTGCCCGCAGTCGTCGAATGACCGTGCCATCGTTCCGGTGGATTGGACAAATCCGAACCAACCCGAACTCGCCCCAAACATCTACAACTGAATCGCGGTCGAAACCGAAGCAACTCGGACTTCTTCGGCGGTGACTTCTCGATTCTGAGCTTGCGAGAGGTAAATGCCTTCCGAGACCAACATCGTGTTGAGCGCGATTTCTGCGGTCGGCAACAACGGAATTCGGCCCTCTAACGCGGCGAGCCAATGGGCTTGGCTACTGCCGTATTCCGCGCCGTCTCCAACCACATTTTCCCAGCGGAATCGGCTGGTGCCCAGCGACGCGGTGGAATTGAATTCAACGTGACCGATGTTCTTGAAGAATCCGAACGGAGATAGGCGCACTCCGGCTTTATTTCCGAGCAGATATGAACCACCAAAGTCGTCGAGATTGGCGGCCCAGCTTTCTACCAATTCCATGGATCGATCTCCGGCAAACCGAATCAGCCCCACCGCCAATTCTTCCACGTCGTAATTGGAATTTGCTCTTCGCGCCTCATCCATATCGATGCGCTGGAACGTCTTGCCCGAGATTCGCTCCACCAGTGGGTTGCCCATGAGATAGAGAACCTGCGAAATGTGATACATGCCCATGTCATACAGAGCGCCGCCAGACGCCTGTTTCTTCTGGACAAAGTTCGAGGTGCCGTAACCATCCACATACGGCCGGCCGCGCCGGCGAAATCCACTGCTGCGGCCATGGAACACTTCTCCCAACTCACCCGCTTCAATCAGTTCTCGGGCCGCCCTAGTTTCGTTGGCGTAAAGAGTTGATAGCTGAATGTGCAGGTGCTTCCCAGTTTCTCGGGCCACCGCTAGCATGTTCTCAGCATCGCGGTAACTGCCCGCCATGGGCTTTTCGCAGTAAACATTTTTCCCTGCCCGTAGCGCCGCCACCGTAATGGGCTGGTGCATATTGTTGTGAAGGCAAACATCCACGGCGTCAATATCGTCTCTTTGTAAGACTTCCCTGAAGTCGGTGCTCACGTCTCCCAGGCCATACTCCGCCGACGCTTTTTCGGCGGCAACGCGGTTTGCGTCGCAGAAAACTACCATCTTTGCGTTCGGCAAATTGGAGTACGCCTTCATATGCTGCTGCGAAATTTGGCCGCAGCCAATAATGCCGATTCTTATGGGGTTGCTCATAGTTCCTATGCCGGGCGTTGCTTTAGGCCGTCATCTCGCCGTCGTTTTATAAAACTCACGGATGGTTTCTCAAAAACGGTAACAAGCCGCACCTATAGAACCTTACCCAGCCTAGACCTCTCCTTGCGAAGGACAGGCAATGGTCCTGGCACTTTTCTAAGGTGGGTCCACGAAATTATGGGTCTGATGCCCCGCTTGACCCCGCATTTGCGCGAAGTTGTGCAACGGCACGGTGAAGTTAGGGGTAAGAAAAATGGATCATTAAACCAACGGAGGGAATGTGATGACAAATCGAAATCGGGCATGGCGACGACGCAAGACCCGCATCATTCTCGAAAAACTGCACGACACGCGCTCGTGGTTGCGCCAAGTACTAGAGGCCGCGAAGGCAACTCCTCTTCGTTCCGCCGAACCGATGAAGGAACTCAAACCTCATCGGCACGGAAAACTGACCCACTCCCAGAAGTTGCGGCACGAAACCGCGCTTTACCAGGAGATGAGGGAAAACTGGATGGGCACCTAGGCAGTCGTCCGCTCATAAACGTTAATTCCCCGGCGACTTTTTGGTCACCGGGGAATTTTCGTTTACGGTTTCTGGTCGCTTATTTCTTGCGTCGCTTGATTCGGATACCAATCGCGCTGAGACCGAAGCCGAGGAGCGCGGAGGGGCCAGGGACCGAGCTGCAGAAGTCTCGCTGATTAGAGAGACGGAAATCTTGGCCGCCCTGCTTAACCAGCAAGTCAACTCCGCTCTCTCCGCCAAAGTCTTCGTAAAAATTCAGCTTGAACGGGTGGCAACCGGCGGCAAGATACACAGACTGACCTTCCACGTAAGTGGGGGGATGACCGCCGCCGTTATCAACCGCAAGCGTGTTGTCAATGGTGAAGCTACTGCCATCATCGGAGTTCAGAGCAAACGTGTACATTCCAAGCGTTGGGGCATGGAACTCACCGGTGATCTGGGCACCAAACTGACTGAGACCCATAGGGTGCCAAGCGTATCCGGTGTCCGTAGCAAAATTGATGGTGGGCGCATTAAACGAACCCACTTTGCCGCTGAATGCAGAGCCGTCGGTATTGGTGTTGTAGCCGGAGTAAAGGTCGACGTTCACATTGGCCTGAGCGGCAGTTACGGCGAGCGCAGCGGAGACAACGAGTAGTGATTTGGTCTTCATGGGATACACCTCTGAATACAACAGTTGCAACTTTCGGGCCAAGCGGACCGATTGCCGGGAAAATCGCATCGCATCCCAAAACCCAGAAATTTAACCTGCCAAACTGTTGAACAATGAAACTGCTGGTGATGGGCGGAACCGGGTTTGTGGGACGGGCGTTTGTGGAGGAGGCGGCCGCGCGGGGACACGAGGTCACGCTTTTCAATCGGGGACAGAAAAACCCCGAACTCTTTGCCCACCTCGAACAGATTCACGGCGACCGAGGAGTGGACGTTTCCGGGTTAGACGGTCGAGAATGGGACGCGGTGTTTGATTCTAGTGGCTATGTGCCCCGGGTCGTTGACATGTCGGCCCAACGCCTTAAAAATTCGGTGCAGAGCTACCTCTTCATCTCCACCATTTCCGTGTATCGGCACTCCTTAATTCCAAATCAAGACGAGTCTGGAGAGCTGGCGGCGACTGAAGGACTGACGACCCAGGACGTGACGGGAGAAAGCTACGGCTCGCTCAAGGTTCTGTGTGAGGAACGGGTGCGCCACGCGTTTGGCAATCGCGCGTTGATTGTAAGACCCGGATGGGTGGTTGGCCCTCACGACACCACCGACCGATTCACCCACTGGCCTTTGCGGATGGCTCGGGGCGGTGATGTACTGGTGCCGGATGTAAAGGATCAACCACTCCAGTTTATCGATGCCCGAGACCTGGGAGAATGGTGCCTGGGCCTCTTAGAGCGCCGTGTCACCGGTACATTCAACGCAACGGGACCCGAGACTCCTTACTCACTAGAACAAGTTCTGACCGCATGTGCGGTGGGAACCGACGCGAAGCTGATTTGGGCCGATCCCGATTTTCTGGTGAAGAATGATGTGCAGCCCTCGCGCGATTTTCCGTTTGTGTTGGGCTACGACGGTGCCAGCTACGGGATGACCCAAATTGACAATTCCAAGGCGAAAAAGGCGGGGCTGAAATTCCGACCGCTCGCCGAAAGTATTAAGGACACGTTGGCATGGGCGCAAACGCTACCCGCCGACCACAAATGGCCGGTTGGCCTTCCTGCCGACCGGGAAGCTGAGTTACTCAAAGCCTGGTACGCGTCGCAACCTTAACGTCCAAATCGATCGTAAACTAATTCTGTGCACTTCCTGCTCGCGTTTCTGCTGGCCCCCCGGCCTATGGTCATTTCCCACAGCGGAACCATACCCGCCCGGGAATACCGCCTTGTGGCAACTGAATTTGAGCGGAAGGCGGGGGAACAAACCATTCCCGTTTTACCGCCCGCGGTTATCGTAAGAGGCAATAATATTACAATAAATTTCGCGGGTTCCGTCTTTCGTGGAAGCCCTCAAAGCACATGGCCAGACCAAAGGAAGGGCCTGTGCATCCAGGTAGAGGGAAACAACGTCACCCTTAAGAACCTCCGCGTTCATGGTTATAAAGTAGGACTCCTCGCCCAGAATTGCCGCAACCTTAAGATTGTTAACGGAGACTTTTCCTGCAATTGGAAGCAACATTTGGCCAGCACTCCGGAGCAGGAAGATGAAAGCGACTGGATGGGCTATCACCACAACGAGAATCGTGAGTGGCTTAGATATGGTGCAGGAATCTATCTGGACTCCTGCTCAACATTCGAAGTAAAGAACACCAAAATCACCGGAGGTCAGTGCGGGTTGATGCTGACAAAATGCGACCACGGAAAAGTTTGGAACAACGATTTTTCCTATCTCAGCGGGGTAGGGCTGGGTCTTTATCGCTCATCGAGCAATGTGGTGATGCATAACCGCATTGACTATGACGTGCGCGGCTTTTCATTTGGCAAATACAACCGAGGGCAGGATTCGGCCGGCATCCTCATATTTGAACAATGCAACCGAAATACATTTGCCTTCAACTCGGTGACGCACGGCGGGGACGGCTTCTTTCTTTGGGCCGGACAACATTCGATGGATACGGGGGAGGGAGGATGCAACGACAACGTTGTTTACGCTAACGACTTCAGCTACGCGGTAACCAATGGAATAGAGGCCACCTTTAGCCGAAACAAGTTTCTTTACAACAAAATCCACGGATGCTTTCACGGGATGTGGGGCGGCTACAGCTACGAAACCAAGATCATCGGAAACAACTTTAAGAACAACCAGCGCGGTATTGCCATTGAGCACGGGCTTAAGAACACCATTTCGGCGAACCGCTTTGAGGGTGACGACGTGGCAATTGCCCTATGGGCACCCCCCGTTGACCCAAACTTTGCTTACGCAAAGCATCGCGATGTGCGAAGCCATGAAACGGAGATTTCGGCAAATTGCTTTAAGGGCGTACCGCTCGCGCTAGATGTAAAAGACTCTACGGAGCTCGCTCTGCGGGAAAACCTTTTTGATGGGGTCAGCCGGCCCGTCCGGGTCTCGGGTGAACCGTTCTCTACCTCTTCAACCGAAAATGTATTGGTCAATACTCCAGACGGTGCCCTTCCGGGAAAAAAGCGGCATGTGGCCAGTGCGCCATACCCATTTGCCCCGACTGCAGAGGCGCTACTGGATTTACCTCCCCGTAAGAACGGAATCCCGCGCCTTGCGGGAGGGATCCGTGCATTTTTTCTCCCGGACACGTCTCGCGGGTGGAAAACGATCCTGGTGGATGAGTGGGGACCCTACAACTTTAGACGCCCATTGATCACCCCCCTTGTCGCTCCAACCGGCCAGGTTCCGCTGCCGGGGGGAACTTCGGCGGGATCTGGTGCCATGAAGCCGGGTGACATTGCCAAACCACTAGAAACCTCATTCCAGATACTCGGGCCTAAGGGTCGATGGAAATGGGTGTCGGCCCAGGGCATCAAACTTGAAGCAACTCAGGGACAGGTTCCGGGAACGGTGAAGGGTAAACCCTCGGGAGGTCCCCTGAAAATCGAACTCATTTATGAAGGATTAGCAACGACCGATCCTCGCGGAATCGTCACTCCTGCCGGTGTGCCCGTGAAGTTTTCCTATCAACACTTTAAGGTAGACATTGATTGGAAGGTGAAGTTTTTTAGGTGGCAAGAGTCTGAAAATGCGGTCGACGCTCAAGCGAACCCGAAAGACTTTGCCGCCGTTTTGCTCCGAGAACCGATCAAAGAAATCCGAACTGCGCGGCTGGACTTTGCCGATGCCTCATTTGTCCCGGGTTTGCCGAATGACCATTACGCGACTCTGGCCGAAGGAAATTTTGATATTCCGGCGGGTGAATACATATTGGATGTGACCACCGATGATGGTGCCCGAGTTTGGCTGGACGGCAAATTGATCATTGCCGACGCGTGGAAATACCAGTGCCCGACCCTCTATTCACGCTCCGTAAAACTCGGCGGCCGGCATCATCTTAGAATTGAGCACTTTCAAATTGATGGATACGCTACGTTGAAAGTCAATTTGAAGCAGCGGCCCTAGACGATTACCAAGCCCGCCGGAGTATGCAAGTGAGATCACCGCCCATGACAAAGACCTGGAACCCCACCTCTCTTGAACAACGTTGCCTCCAACAATTAGACCACGCAGAAAACTGGCGAATGCTGGATAGAGAAAAGCCTTCAGAAGACGAGGTGCTTCCGTGGAAGCCGTTCGGGCGAATCTTTGGGTTTAACCTTGCGGTGTTTGGACCCGTTATTAGCGTGGTTTTCCTGGCTATCAGCCTTGCTTCCGGCACGGACCGATCTGAACTGTTGCACCCAGACAATTTGATTCCGGGCATCGGATTCATTCTGGTTACCTCACTCCTCATGGCGCTTTTTGCGGCTAGTCTGTACCGAAGGAGTTGGAATCGCCGGGCGCGATATTTCCTCCGACGCGCCGAGGAAACCGGCGACTAGGAAAGACTCGGTGCCGGTTCCTGGTACAACCACCAAGTGTCGGTGAATGCGCCCATTTCCGCTCGCGAACTGCCCGGTCCTGTTCGTGAAGCCTGCTTAGCCATCCGAAAGAAAGGGTTTGGCGGAGCGCGCCCGGTGGTTAGATCTCTGCTAGAAAAACACCCGGAGCTGGATGACCTGCACGCCTACAACGCTCTGCTCACTCTATGGAGCGGAGACATGGATCGCGCTTACAATTTAGCTTATGATCGATGGAAGACCAAGCCCAGTGCCGGGCTCGCCGCCATCGTGGCGGAAACCGCACTGTTCTTAGCCAACGATGCGGAGGAAGTAGAATTTCGGCAACACGGGGTGCACCTTGATGCAGATCACTTTCTGGTATTGAGGCATCTCATTGGCAAGGCAACGCTAGATGGCAGATACAATGAAGCGATCCAGTTAGCAGAACGGGCACTGGGATTCTATCCTGAGGACCCAGAATTCTATTCTTCGATGATCTCTGCCGCGCACGCCGGAGGTCAGTCCGAATACGAGACCCAACTTTTGGACGAGGCACCGGCTTGGTTTGTTGAAACCGCGCAATATCACAACAAGCGCGGAATGCGTGCTTTGGTGAGACGTGAAATTGACGAAGCCGAAGACCAGCTCAGACTTGCCGTTGCCATGTGCGCAGAGGGCGGAGCTTACTGGGGTCACCTGTCCATGGTGTTACGCACGGCGGCCAAGTTTGATGAGGCCGAACGCGCCGCTGAATTTGCCCTTGATCTGAACTCACGTGATGTAGTGGCGATGAGCACGATGGCGGTTGTTGCGAGACGGAAAGGCGATCAGAAGGGAGCTCAAGAGTGGCTGGAACGCGCGGACGAAGCGATTCCTGGCTTAAAAGCGCAATCCATTCTCAGAAAGGTCAGCGAGTTAGTTCGGCAGAACAAACCCGAAGCCGCAACGGCGCTTCTGCGTAGTGCCACCACGCAGAACTTTCCGTACGTGGTTCGTACCGCCCGAAAAATATTGGTACAACACTCGGTAAGGCACGGAAAGTGGGCGGAGGCCAGAAAGGAACTGGATCTCCTGCGGGCTACCCAGGATGAGGATCCGAGTTTGCCCGTCATGGAATTCAGCATCCTTGCGCATGAGAACAAACCTGAGGAGGCAAAGGCGCTTCTTGAGGCGCTCCTGGCCATTCCGCCGATCCATCCGGAGTTGTACGCGTTCGCAATTCCGTTTATGAAATCGCAGGGAGACTCAGATCGCATCGAAACTTTGGCGCAGAGCGCGATTTCTAACTTACCTGGCCCGCCCTACTGTTTAGCGGCCACCGTTATGGCCCTAACCCAGGCGGGCTTCAAAGAGCAGGCCCAAGAACTCCATACCGCCGCCCTCCGGCGATATCCGGAAGACAGTAGCCTGATCTTGATTGGGGCCGGACTATCGGCGGATTCGGGAAATCTGCAAGCCGCGCTCCGGGCCACCCAAGGCTTACCCGCCCACCTGAGACCCCAAATAAGGTTGGTAAAGGGCTTTTTTTGGAAGGCCGGGTTTTGGAAGGCGCTCTTTAGGGCTTTCTTTCAGCGCAAAAAAGACGATAATCAATAGTTAGCACTCGGTCTTCGCCATAGTTTTATGCCTACCCAACCTCTCGTTTTATGGCTCTTTGGTCTCTCGGGGGCGGGGAAATCCACGATTGGCGATGCCACCTTAGCGAAACTTCGATCGGAGGGCATTTCGGCGGTTCGATTAGACGGAGATGATTTGCGAGCGGGCCTTAACGCCGACCTCGGGTTTTCTCCCGAAGCGAGAACGGAAAACCTCCGCCGGGCGGCGGAGGTTGCCCGGCTGTTTGCTAAACATGTGCAGGTGGTTGTCTGCTCGTTCATTACTCCGTTGGTGGAAGATCGAGAGCACATCAAGCAGATATTGGGAGACTCTTGTCGAGAAGTATTCATTGCTACGTCCTTGGAAGAGTGCGAACGACGCGATGTCAAAGGTCTCTATCGTAAAGCCAGGGCGGGGCAAATTGCCCAGTTCACGGGTGTGACCGCCGCGTTTGATGAACCCTTAGTTCCCGACCTTGTGATATCAACCGAAGGCTCAACGGTGGAAGACTGCGCAGAACTGCTCTTTAAGTACATCGTCAAATCCCGTTGAGCTAATCCAGATCATTACCCGATACTAGACCCATGCCCCAGTGCCGGGCAGGCTTTGGCGACGTCCCCGGCTTCATCCAAAATCGGCACATGTTGTGGGTGGCAATCCTAAGATTAGTGCTCAGGAAAAGTGAGGATTCCACGCTCGAACAGTTGAGTAGCCACACTTACGCAAATTGCGATAAGGAAACTGAGCCACATCAGGCTCAGAAAAAACCTAAGAAGCGATACGGCGTAGCGCCGAGCAAAACGTTCTTGCCGGACCATTGATTTGCGATAGGCTGTTTGTAAACGGGGTGGAAGCACCTTAAGCGTCGAGCGAAAGATGCGTGGTCCAGGACCCTTTCGGGACCCGGTGAGGATTTGGAACCAAATCCACCGCGCCAAACCATTAGTAAAAGAATTCAAATGGGTGAGTAACTGATTCTGACGCCCCAATCCACCAATTCTCACTCAATACAGGCAAAATTAGGGAGAGAACCGCGTAAATAAACTATCCCCGACTTAACACCTGCCAAATCTGCTTGTGTAGGCTTAAAGAATGAATTCTGCCGCAAGATTTGACAAGAACCTAGGAATTGTGTGATGCGTTAGGTCAATATATTAATCAGAGGCTCGAAGCTACGTTTGCTCTCCCCTTGGTAGCCAAGAGCCTTTACCTATAATTTCCAAGAAGGCTTTTACCGTAGCCACTCATTTCCAGGTGAGCCGCGACGATGCCGCCTACTGCGGATAGTCCGTTTATGTCTCCGATGTTTCCCGGCTTCACCGGTCCAATTACGGCGAGGGGCACGTACTCTCGTGAATGATCGGTGGATTTGGTGGTTGGATCATTGCCATGATCCGCCGTAAGAATCAGTATGTCAGATGACTTTAACTCTCGGCAAACTCTGGCGAGCGTCGCATCAAACTCGACTAGGCAACGGGCAAACCCGGATGGATCGTTGCGGTGGCCATACAGCATGTCAAAGTCTTCAAAGTTGGCAAAGATAAATTTGGCGTCACTCTGAAGGGCATTTAGGAGCGCGACCTCATGCTCTTTGTTCGACTGCGTTCGTCGCATGGATATAAACCCTCGACCGCCAAAGAGGTCAGGGATGGGTCCGATACCGATCACGTCTCCGATGTGGTCAATGAGGTTATTGGGCGCAATCACCGGATAGTCCTTGCGATGGACTGTACGGGTGAAGCCCAACACGGCGTCCCCCGTAAACGGCCTTGCAATGACTCGTTGCACATTGTTTGGAAACGTACACAGTTCTCGGCCGATCTGAGCAATGGCATAGAGCCGATTCAGCGGGATCACTGATTCATGGGCCGCCACCTGAAAGACGCTGTCGGCACTGGTATACAGGATAGGCTCCCCGGTGGCAAGGTGCTCGGCTCCGTATTCGTTGATAATCTCGGTGCCGCTGGCGGCTTTGTTACCCAGGACGTGCGATCCAATTCGGCGCTGAAATTCTCCGACCAGTTCGGAGGGAAATCCGTAGGGATACGTAGGAAATGGTTGCTCCGTGATCACGCCCATCATTTCCCAGTGGCCGGTTACAGAATCTTTTCCTTGCGACAGCTCTCGCAGCCGCCCGTACCGGGCGGCCGAATTTGGCTCTACCGGCACTCCGCACGCCGTAAGGAATCCACATGCTTGCAGGTTTGGGGCCGAGAACCCACCCACGGCTTCCCAAACGTGCTTGACCGTTGATGGATGGTCATCATTACCAAATGCGGCTGCATCCGGTGCTTCCCCGGCGCCGCATCCATCCAGAACAATGACGATTGCGCGGTTCAGGCTAATCATTTGACTAGTGAAGGACGATTTTAAGCACTACCCCGATGGTGGTGAGCAAGCCAAACATTCCGTGAAGTTTGGCAATGTTGGGCACGCTCATTGAATAATCATCCACGTTGATCGCCTTAAGCACCGCCATCAGGGGGGGCACCGAAAGCAAGACGATGAGGTTGAACCACGACGTGATTCCAGTCACTGCCGCGGCAATACTGATGGCGTAAGCACCGATGAGTAATCCAATCAGAAGTTTCTTTGATCCGGCTTCAGAAAGAACGTTTCCAAGGGTCGTCGCTCCAAATTCACGATCATTAAGGCGGTCTCGATGGTTGTTGGCGTGGAGAATGGCCACCACAAGCAATGCGCTGGGGAGAGAGAACCCGAGAAGCCTTACCAATTGAGAACCCGCAAACACATCCGGTTGATCATGGGCCTGGACTAAATAGGCACCAAACACCATTCCGAGTCCAAATCCTAGCATCACCGCCACATCGCCGAGCGCTCGATATTTGAGTTTGAGCGGAGGTGCCGTGTATTCAAACGCAAGAAATGCACCCAACGACACCACGGCAAGCATCGGAGTGCCAATCTGAGCCACAAAGTAGGCACCGATGGCGCCACTGATCAGAGAGGCGAACAGAATCAAGTTGACCACTTCTTCTTTGGTCACCAGTCCGTTGACGATGCAGTTCATCCGGCCGAAATTATTCGGATTGTCGAGACCGGACTTCGCATCGAATAGGTCGTTAACCAGATTGCTCACAGTTTGGATGGCAACGCAACCCACCACCACCATCAAAAAGGCCAGCCAGTTAGTAGAACTATCGGGGTGAACAAATTTAGCGGTAGCGGTCCCTAGCAGGGCAGGAACCACAGCCGCCGTAAATGAGTACGGCCGGGTGGCTAACCAATACTTGGCAAAGCCTTGGGGAGGGGCAGGGGCTTGAGGTGCGGCAGGAATTGCGGTATCCATCTTGTCTCCGTTGTAACCGTACGAAGGATACCCCAGCTTTCAACAAACTATGAAAGTTGCGACCCGTTTCATTGTTAGCAAAAGTTGAGGTCAAAAATGAAAATCGCCCGGGTGTTTCCAACCGGGCGAGTTTCCTTCAAAGTTTCAAGAGGCGTTCAGATAATTCGACCTGGAGTTGTCGCATCGGCAATGCCGACACGAGTACTACTCCTTTAAGGAGGTGATCCACCCACACCTTCCGGTACGGGTACCTTGTTACGACTTAGTCCCTCTTACCCCCCTCACCTTCGGCCGCTCCTTCCTTGCGGTTAGGCCACGGACTTCGGGTGAAGACAATTCAAGTGACTTGACGGGCGGTGTGTACAAGACCCGGGAACGTATTCAACGCAGTATAGCTGACCTGCGTTTACTAGCGATTCCGCCTTCATGTAGTCGAGTTGCAGACTACAATC
>JBBQUZ010000048.1:0-30743 GCA_038212035.1 Fimbriimonadales bacterium | reverse complement strand
TTCTGTGTCCCCAACCGCATCACTCTTGGCTGTGCGTGGACAAGTGAGTGAAAACGGAATGCCCAGATTCTTTCGGCGGTTTGCCGAAGGGGTTTTCGATATTCCCGATTTGCTCGCGCGCACCGATGAGTTAGCGGATTTCGTGGCGTCGGCTGCCGTGCATTATGCGTTTAATCCCGCTAAGGTGACCGCCATTGGGTACTCCAACGGGGCGAATATCGCCTCCAGTCTGTTGCTGCGTCACCCGGAAACATTAGCCGGTGCCATCCTGCTCCGACCGATGACGCCCTACGAGCCGGAACCTAAGCCTGACCTGCACGGAAAGTCGGTCTTTATCGCGTCCGGTCAAGTCGACCCAATTGTACGGGTTGCCGATGTGAATCGACTCGCAGAAATCTTCCGATCGTGTGGAGCAGACGTAACCCACCCGTTTGTAGACCTCGGTCACGGCCTGGTCAACTCTGAGATTGACGAAGTCCGAGAGTGGTTCGCAAGGAAGCACAGTCTCCACCCGTCATCTACGTTTAGTTAAGCTCCCTTAGGCCCATGTCATCGGTCCTTGGTGTATCAATCGAACGTTGAGGAGAGCAGACCGCCAATGCAATTCACCTTGTAGAGGCCAAGTAAAACGCATTTCACCTTCCGCTGTCCCGGCAGGGACTGTCCCCGAGTAGCCTGGAATAAGCTCTCGCGCCATGCCAGATTAGTTGCGTGTTGGTTAAGTTCCCCGGCAGGGGAACCAGAACCATTCGGCCAAGATATCGAAGATCGTAATCAACGCCCGCTTTTTCAGGCGAACTCCCTATGTGCCGACAGCCATTAGGATGCGACGGCGTAGCCGCTAGTCGGCGGATGACCGTGCCGACGTCCGGTTGCCCCGAGATCGCCGACGATCTCCCGGACTCGGGCACGCTCATCCCGAGGCTACCGGCTTCGCCGACCTCTTTGGAATTCAGTTTTTAGGGATGTACCCAAGACCCACATCGACGAGTGATGCTCGAGTTCGCGAACGAAATCGGACATCCGATGAATCTGTTTAAGCCCTACGAGAAGTTGTATGTGGTCCTCCGTTCCGCCGATGGCCTGCTGAAATCAACCTAATCCCAGGCAAGTACCTCCTAGGTATTCGTGAAGCAGGCCTCTAGATTCTTGGTTGAGAACACAACGTGAAATCTCAGGCTCGTACGAGTTGTAGGCATTTGGTAGATTCTGGTTCCCCTGCCGGGGAACGAACCGATTTGCCGACCGCTCCTGGCATGGCGCAAAAGCTTATGCCAGGCTATTGGGGAGAAAGTCCCTGCCGGGACAGGGGAGGGCTCGTAATATACGTTACGGTCAGCATCTCTAAGCTTTTTTCATCCGTTCTTTTTGGATGGACCTAGTGTGAAGCAGGCGCAGACGTCCAAAGCAATTCACCGTTTGGAGCCTTATCTTAACATATATGTTTTCGCCCCGTAAGGCTACGGTTGAGCCGCTATTCACGGCCGAGCTTCAACGAGAACGTCGGCAAATGCGCGGATTGTGTGGTCGATATCCGCTTCCGTGTGGGCCAGGGAGAAGAACCAGGATTCCAATGCACTCGGAGGCAGATAAACCCCGCGTTGCAGTAACCCGTGGAAGAGTCGAGCGAAAAGCGTGCGGTCCGTGGTCTGAGCCTCGTCAAAATCAGTGACGGGTTGTTGGGTAAAGAATACGGAGATCATTGATCCCACTCGCTGAACCTGTCCCGGCACTCCCGCAGACTTTAACGCCGCGACCAAACCGGTTTCCAATCGATTACCCATCGTTTCCAGCTGATCGTACGCCTCGTCAGTCAGCGCATTTAGAGCGGCAAAGCCCGCGGCCATCGCTAACGGATTTCCGCTGAGGGTGCCCGCTTGGTACATGGGGCCGAGGGGAGCTACCAGTTCCATCAGTTCTCGCCGACCACCGTAAGCGCCCACCGGAAGGCCCCCGCCAATCACCTTTCCCATGATGATAATGTCCGGCCGCACCCCATAACGCTCTGTTGCCCCACCTCGGGCTACGCGGAACCCAGTCATCACTTCGTCGAGAATCAGAAGGGTGCCGTGAGCAGTACAAGCCTCGCTAAGGTCCGCTAAGAAACCGGATTTTGGGGGGACCAACCCCATGTTGCCCGCAACCGGTTCCACGATGACGGCCGCTATTTGACCCGCGTTTGCTTCCAGCAATCGACGCACGCCAGCAATGTCGTTGAATGTGGCGGTCAGGGTTGTAGCGGCGACTTCGGGCGGCACGCCCGCGCTATCCGGGAGTCCAAACGTAGCGATCCCAGACCCTGCTTTGGCAAGAAGCGGGTCTAGCGCTCCGTGATAATTTCCCGCAAACTTGATCAGCTTTGTTCGGCCCGTTGCCGCCCGAGCCAGCCGAATCGCGGCGAGCGCCGCTTCGGTGCCCGAGTTCACAAATCGAACGAGCTCCAATCCCGGCATCCGCCGGCGGACTTCTGCGGCCAGCAGGATCTCGCCCGCATGGGGTGCTCCGTAACTGGTTCCTTTTTCTGCCGCCAAGGCAATGGCGTGATTTACGCGGACGTCGGCGTGCCCCAGCAGGACGGCACCCCAAGAGCAAACATAGTCAATGTATGCGTTCCCGTCTACGTCAAAAACGCGCGATCCCTTGGCGTGGTCAAAGTAAATGGGCGAACCCCCTACCGCACGAAAAGCCCGTACCGGACTGTTAACGCCTCCCGGCATGAGAGCGAGGGCCTCCGCATAAAGTCGGTGGGATTCCGGTCGAGAAGCGTTGTAGGGCATATCAGAAACTTCGCTTTACCATCCTGAAGGTCGTTGAGCCATCGAGCAGCATCCAATGCTTGGTAGGTGATGATTAGGTCTGCGCCGGCCCGGCGAAAAGGTGAGCATTTCTAAGACAATCCGGCGTTCGTCAATCCAGCCTCGCTCGGCGGCTCCTTTGTCCATGGCATATTCCCCGCTCACCTTGTAAATATCAACCGAGAGGTCTCGCCCCCTTCATGCATTCAACTGAGATGCATGGAGTTTCACTAGCCTAAGTTGCTTGCTTGTTGCCTCTGCACTCAAGAGGCGAATCATAAGTGCGCGGTTATGCCGAAACTGTCGATGAGAGAATTGCCGTTGATCTTGCCAATCCTACCACCCTGTCCTTTATGATGGCAACAAGACTCGACAGCGGTCTGCAAAAATCAATGAGATTTCCCTGAAGCTAAAGAATCTGTAATACATGCGGTGCTTATTCCGAACGAATCGCCATTCGATTACGGGGTGATCGAAGGCTTTAAACCCCTGGCTCCTTAAGTTTGTTCCCATTACAACATCGTCCATGGTCTACCCGTCCCTCGTTTGGCACAGAATCCGGTTCCATATTGGACTGCACTGTCCGGGGAACTAGCTTTACTCGCCCGCCTTCGGCGCGGGGAAGGTGAACGTTTTGTCGTCAAACTTCTGCCCCGAGAGTTCCCATTTACCGGTCCAGAAAAGATTAAGCGGTTTGTGCTCCAGACCCACGGTTTGGCTGCGCACGGTGATGGGGACGGCCAGGCTACCGTCTAGGATGATCTCCATGAGGAAGGGACCGTTAGGTTTGAGTTGAAGGCTGTTTCGGGTGATGAGAATTCGCTGGAGCGTAACCTTTCTTCCAGCCACCGTCGCGGTTTGGGTTTCTGCTTTCACCTGGTAACCGCCCGACTTCTTGATCGCTTGCAGATAGCTCGTCAAGGGCGCGAGCCCCGAACCATAGCCATCTAACATTAGGCGAGGGAAATCGTGCGGAAACGAGGATTCCCAGGATTCACTGGGACCTCGATGCACGCCCGCAGCCGGCAGTGGCTTGTTGTTACCGGTGTCCGCCAAGATGGCAAATTGGTTGTTAGTCACAAGCAAAGACTCTTTATAAATGTCCGGATGATCTCCCATGCGCACAACGGGATATTCCAATCGGAACTCAACTGGAGAGGCAAGTGCAGTCTTTCCGCCGGAAAATCCGTGCCCCCCCGCCATATCAATCTTAAATTGGAACTCGCAAGAGGCGCCTTTAAGCGACTTCAATTTCTTATCGGCGGCCGCTAACCACACGGCGGGATTGTCCGAAGTCGATTTCCAACCCGACGTCCCCGGTTTTGCGACATTCATTGCGGGACCAGAGGGCGGAACAGATTTCTTAATCTTCTCCGCCATCTTCAGATCCTGCGTCGCGGACGGTTTGGAGGCGGATGACGTTGGGGTGGACCGAGTCGGCGCGGGAGAATCTGCCTTAACATCCGGCAACGCAGAAGTGGTCGGGGAGGACTCCGCGTCCTTAGCGGAGCATCCGACTAAACCTATGACGACAACCAGACCTAAACCAAGCGGGCGAAACACTCCACCAGTTTACTAGGCCCTTGCCGTTGCCGGCTCATCGGTCCAAATAGAGAGATCTAGCTCCGCAAAGGGTGAATCCTTGAGTTGACATTCGTCCAGAAAGGCCCTTTCGTCCACGGTCATTGCGCTACCGGTGTGCATCCGGTCCGCAATTTCTGCGAGTCGGTTGAATCGATCCACGTGATCTCCAAACCGAATCTCCGCGTAATCTTTGGCCGAGAACGTGGAGATAAGAAACTGCCAGTCTGAACTCTCGGCCAGAAGCAACTCACGACCCGCCTGAAGAACCACTTCGTGAGCCGGACCGTTTGCGTACTCTTTGGCCATTTGCCGAAGTTTCCGCTCGATGGGATAAAGCTTCTCCCAAGTCCAGTTGTTTTCTTGGTTGAGCCAAATGTAGTGGTAACCTCCCTCGCCCCAAGAACCTTCGGGAAGGTGAATGAGGTGCTTGGCTGGGTCGGTGTCCATGATATCGGAGCCACTGACCATCTCAATTTCTCCATCGGCATGGAGGTTTCGGCCCAGTTCGTAAAGAAACTCGGGACCTTCCCACCACCAGTGGCCAAAAAGTTCGGTGTCATACATCGCCACCAGGGTGCCTACTCGGTCAGTCTGCCCTTTGTACTTGGCCAACGTGGCCTTAAGCACGTTGACCAAGTCTGCCGCATGGCTCTGAATGCGCTCGAATGCCTGATAGGGGTCGTAGGGTTGCTTTTTACCCAAGTCGGACTTTTCTTGGCTAATGCGCCAGTAACGCAAACGGCCCGGATAGAGTTGCTTGTGGAACTCCAAGTAATACTCGTCGCCCGGATAGCCGGCGTCGCCCGACCACACCTTCACGGTCGTTTCGGGGTCTCGCGCAAAGCAGGTGACGCCCGAGGGCAGTAGGTAATGCTCGTATTCGCTACGAGACTCCTCAGAGGGGGAGAAATACTTGGCACTGCGGGCAAACATCTCCGCCAGTTGCGGAAAGTTGGCGGCATAGGTTCCCAACGGGTGCCCGCCTCTAATCATGTGCGAATCTACAAAGAAGAATTCAATTCCTTCTTCCTTAAGAATCTCATCGGTGCCGGCCCGTGGCCAAGCAATTTCATTGGACCCCGCCACCGGAGACTTCCAATCGTAGCGAGGGCGGTAGGCGCATTCCGGCAGCCATATGCCTCGGGGTTTCTTACCAAAGTGCTTCTCGTAATTGAGAACCCCTAAGCGAACCTGGGCTCGGCAACTCTCATCGGTCCCCAAGAGCGGTTGGTAACCGTGAGTGGCACCCGAGGTAATGATTTCGATGCATTCCTGATCCTGGAAATAGCGGAAACCTTCAATGATGCTACGGCCCCACTGATGCTTGAACTGGTTGAGTGCGCGCGTGTAGATACGTTCCCACGTACAGGCAAGCCCCTGCATCCACAGCGGTCCCTCGCGCTCAAACCGTTTTTGGTCGCTGATTGCCGCATCAATTTTGCTCTGACAATACTCTTCGAACCCGTCTTTGAAGGCGGGGTCCTCCAATTGCTCGGAGAGAATCGGAGTCATGTTCACGGTCCAGCGCGGTTTGATCCCCTCTTTGTGCAGGCGGTCTAGGGCATGTAGCAGCGGCAAGTAGCATTCGGCCGCCGCCTCGTTAATCCAGTCCGTACCGTGGGGAGATTTCCCGTGACTCAAAACGTACGGCATGTGGGAGTGAAGGCAAAAGAGAAATCGGCCAACTGGCATCAGCCCTATTGTATCGGTTCTTTGCGGATTCTCACGGCAAACTGCGCGAATGCTGTGGTTGGACTGCATTTCAAGGGCCAGTGTCCGCATTTGTTGGCAACGCCAAGAGCTGATTATTTGGAGTTCTTGTGATCGAACTGGGTCCAAAGGGCATCGGAGGTGTGATGGATGTCACGTTTCCGTCCCACCTGGGGCAGAACTCTCCAATGTTGGCCGCTACTCTGGTCGGCGCGGCGGCCCGAATATCACCCAGCCCGATCCAACCGACCTCCCGCCGACTTCCCACGGGTCCATTCTCTGGATACTAGACCAGCCAGACCGAACCCCCAAACTCCCGAACCCCCGAACCCCCGAACCATCCCCTAAATAGTTCAGAATAGGCGCACTCGTGATGACTTCCGACACCTTATGTTTTTCCGTTCAGGGCTCTGATCGATCAGGGTTGCTTCGCGATCTCACCACCCTTGTCGCCAACGTGGGTGGCAACATCGAAGGCATTAGCCTTACCGGGGGACGCGAGGTGGAGATGCATTTGGAGGTTAGCGGAGTGGAGGATGCCGAGGAGCTGAGAATTGCCCTGTCTCAGGTAGAAGGCATCAGCGCGACCGCTATTTATGAGTCATCTGCGGCAATTTTTGGAAAACGAGTGATTGTGTTAGGGGGTGGGGCCCAGATTGCACAGGTGGTTCTGGGGGCGGTGTCTGAAGCGGATCGGCATAACATTCGGGGGGAAAGAATCAGTGTGGATACGATTCCTTTGGTGGGAGAAGGCAAGATCGCCGAGGCTGTTCGCGCAGTGGCCCGCTTGCCACGCGCCGCGATTCTTGTTCTTGCGGGAAGTTTGATGGGCGGCGAGATCACCACTGCGGTCTTGGAATTACGTCGACTCAGCCGTATCCCGGTGATTTCTCTGAACATGGCCGGCAGCGTTCCCGACGCCGCCGACCTGGTGGTTACCGACCCCGTTCAAGCCGGCGTCATGGCCGTGATGTCAATTGCCGACACGGCCAAGTTCGATCTGGCCCGATTAAAAAATCGCCGAATGTAGGGCTTGCAACGTTATGGGTGGACCAAAGCCTCCCAAGACAATCCCGAACAAATCAAGAAAAATTAGCCAGCAAAGACCGAAACCGCATTCTTGTCTTTGCCGTTGCTCAATTTGCCCAAAAACATTTGATCAGACATTGCGTCTGAGGGCCCGGGCCTTACGTATCGTGAATTGATCGCAACTGTGCCATCTGGATCAAACCGAACGCGCACAAAATTGGTGACAAATCCAAAAGCCGGGTGTTGAGTAAGCCCGGAGTGGGTGACGCCGATGAATTCCTTATCGTTCCCAATCTGCCCCTTGGCAAATCTATCCCACGTCGTAACGTCAAGGCCACCCCATGCATCGGGAGCCGGAGCGTCTTTGCCGCCCACTTGTAATTTAGTCTTGCCGTACTCCACCACAATTCGCACGTGGTCACCTTGCTTGAGCGCCTTGAATAAAGCGTCGTAGGTAGTGATCCGAGTGGATGCAGAGGCGTAGGCGACTGATGCAAGCAGTAGCAACCCACCGAAAGCGCGTAGTCCGTTCATCCCTGAGACGTTACCGGACTAGGACGCCTTCTTGTAGCCCTTCTCCCCCTGTTTTTCCAAAAACTGGGGGAGAAGGGTTGGGATGAGGGGGTCGTCGGCTGACCGGTTTGTAGGGCAATGAGAAACCAAAACGGTAGCTTCGGCGTCCGGGGATCGGCGAGGGCATTGACTTGGCTGTTTGCGGAAGGGACAGTTAAGAATCGGAGTTCACCCTCACCCTGCCCCAATGCGGTTTAGTTAAGCATGGAAAGGGCGAATTAAATTGGCGGTATGCGCCTCCTTTGCATTAGATCGACACACCCAAGACCGATGAAATGGGCCCAACAGGAGTCTAACTAAACCGTATTGCACCCTGCCCTCTCCCGCAATGGACGAACCACCATCGCAGGCGAGGGATCCGACCGCCGCAGGCTTCCATTGGTTTCGGAGGGCTTCCAGTTTGCCCACCCGGCTCTACGGTTTGTGATCCAATTTTCTGATCAAGCGGTTGATTCGCCAAAGTGTCCTCGGGGCTAAGAATTGCGAGTCCACGTAATTTGGCAAAAAAAGGCAACCAAGCCTTCAGGTTCGCGACGCTGCGATCGACTGTGCTACTAAGTTTTAATTGAAGAATCGTGTTGTAAGCAACAGGGTATTGCGCGGCCGTTAGGGCTAGGAATCCGTTTCGTCGGCAGAGTGATAGTTATCCTGTGAAATCAATCCAGCCATGAGCTTGCCTTGCCGAGGAATGATGATCCTCAGAACCCTATCCCATCGCCTCTCGAATGTTGTCCTACCCTCACAAAGTGCCAATGAACTAAATTTTTTTGACTTATTTCCGGGCAGATTTTCAATCGGCCTCAGCCACGATTGGCCGGTCACAGGAATTACAAAATAACAGAAAAGCAGATATAATGTAAACGTGCGGTTCCTTCTCACAGTTTCCGATCGTGGTCTCATTTCCCTTCCGATCAAGCTTCGCCGCTTGTTGGGCCTCAAGGCGGCAGACCAGTTGATCGCCGAGAGCACGGGAGAAGGAATCTTATTAAGGCCGTGCGTAACTCTGCCCATCGAAATTTACAGCGAGTCTCATATAAATGAATTTGACCAAGGGGAATCAGATCTCCAAAATGTGCTCGGTAAGTTGGACCTCGAGTAGAAGTTGCGAATTTTTCTCGATGCAAACATCATTTTCTCGGCGATAAAGTCAGACGGGGCAGTCCGGAAACTGCTCGCTCTTCTCCGTGGTGCTGGGCACGAGTTAATTGCCAACCACTACGCCATGGAGGAGGCAATTCGCAACATCCGCGTGAAATCTGATGAAGAAGATTGGCATAACCTTGAAGGAACGGTAATTGTTCTCCCGGTGCCGCACCATTTAGAACTCCCGCCCGACATTGACCTAGTCGATAAAGACCGCCCGGTTCTCGCCTCCGCACTTTGGCTGAAGTGTGACGTCTTACTAACCGGAGACCGAACTCACTTTGGCCACCTCTACGGCACCCGTGTTGAGGGCGTGACCATCCATTCGCCGCATTCCACTGCAGAATTGCTCCTGATCCATTGGGCGAAAGATCGACTCTGAAGTATTTACGATTGCAAAATACAAAGTGCGTGGAATCATCAAGGGGATCGTCCTGCCATCGCTAAAGTAGCTCCACCCCAACGCGCCTATCTTGCGCGTTGGGGTGGTGAAAAGCGCAGTTCTATCCCCGATTCAGGAGATGAAATGCTGCGGCCTCAAAGGCTAAGAATTTGAGGTTGCGGCCCCGTGCCTGCGCAAGACCTCGGCGACCTCTGGGCTTCCCCTGATTTCTTTGGGGACAACGGCACCAGCTGCTATGAGCAATTCTGTAGAACGCACAAAGTTGTTATTGGGCCACCAGCCATGCTGGGAACCGTGGATTCCGGTTCCCAGCACGGATCCGCCGTAGGAGTTTTTTTGCTCTAGATCTGGCTTGTAGGGCAGGATGATCTCGATGAGGTCATCCCGGCCGTGGAAGGAGGCCCAGTGGATTGCCGTCATTTTTTCGTGGGGGTCCGCTGTATTTACCGCAAGGCCAGCCTCCAGAAGGAGGCTTAGCGCTTGCGGCCGTGGGAACTTCGCCGATTCACATAAAAGTAGCCTATCCTTATCCGCCAATTCTGCAATGGCATAGGGGAATTTGCGGAGAATCTGAAGCATCGCGTCTCGATCTCCCTTCCAAGCGGCCCCTACTGCCCTCATCGAAGGAGGGCAATGGGTCATCAGTTCCTCGTATATCTCATGTCTATCAAAATTGATGGCGGCTTGGAATGGGCGGACGCCGCGAAGGCTGTAGTTGTAGACATGCCGACCCGGAGCCGACGGAATCATGGGGTTGCCGGGCTCGTCAACTCTCCTATTGAGTGCGGCCGGATCCTTAGCCATATGCTCCTTAACCAGAGGCAGGTCATCCAAGGCAATCGCCATAAAAATGTCGGTCTGGGCACCGCGGTCCACTAATTTGCGGAGAACCGCGGCGTTGAGAATTTGAGTTTGGGCGGAAGTCCCTTGGTGATCCAAATCTCTCGCCTCAAGATCTGCCCCGGCGTCGATCAGAACATCGACAATCTCCGGAGTCTTTGCAAAGTGGAGGGGATACTGGCCGTCTCCCCCTCGTTGCGCCACTGCATCGGGATTCTGCCGGAGAATTTCTTTGAGCTCCTCAAGCCTTCCCAAACGGGCGGCTGCGTGAGCGGTGAGGGTAGCTCCGCACGATAGGAGGTACTGGCTGGTCGGCTCGGATGCCAAATCTAACGCCCCAAAGCTCCCCGCCCACCATTCGCTTCGCGCATCTATGTCTGCCCCGTGCTTTAGCAGTAAGTCTATCATGGGTCGGTCATCGCGTTCGGCTGCCGTGGATATCGCGGGAGCGCCAAAATTGCCTTCGTCGTGGCACCTTACTAGCGATGAGTCGGCATTAAGGAGCTTCACCACCAACTCCCGATCGCCGCCGCGAACCGCTTGAAAGAAGGCGGCTCGACGGTCTTTGAAACTTTCCACGTGGTGCTTTAGCTTGGTCCAGCTGGGGAAACCGTATTCGCGGGCAAGTATGCGTTGGGCGTCGGCTAAGCGGTAGCTCGCCAGGATTTCTCCCGCTCCCGTTAGCGCGTCGGGAACTCCCGCGCGTAGGTAAGAGAGAAGTGTTTTGGCCTGGGTCTTGAGATGCTCAAGATCGGCGCGCTCGGGTAACGGTTGTGTCATTCAAACCTCCATGCGTACTGCCCGAGGTTCGCGATCAGGCCGCATAAAGGATGCGCAGTCGTATTGAATTATATCGGTAGGTTAAACCCTCTCCGCGAACCCGGTAGCGCCCGACACGCCTACTTGCATTATAGCCCGGCTTTAAACTTTGACCCCATAGTCCGCGTTCCCTCACCAGAACCGTTTCCCCATTCATTTCTGAATAGGGTCGGTTCATCAAACTTTTGCCACCAACTAGGTTGCTCACGATACTTTCTCTGCAGGGAAAATCCAGGTCAGGAATGTGCTTGGGCCAAATCGATAATTCTGCGGCCTTGTCGAAAAGGGTTCACCGTCGTACTTTAGCCAGTAAACTCCTCGCATGCCCGATGCTGCCTCCACTGCTAGCTCAGAACTTGCGCGGCGGCAGATAGACGCGCTTCGAAAAAAGCTTCTGGATCTGTCGCTTCGCAATCGAATGCTGAACTACCGTGCCTCAAAGCGTTACGGGATTGAGGTCTTTGGAGAAGACAGTGCCAGTCTCTACAAAATTCTGGTTGAAGACAGCAAGCGAATGTCATTCGTTGGAAAACCTGATCCACTCGGGACGCGCATTCCAAGCCGCCAATTTGACGATGGCGATGAGGTTTCTCTGGCCGAATACCGGCGAGATGCGGAAGAGGAGATGGACGCATTTCTTGAAAATGCGGCCATGCCTATTGACCAACTTGACACGAAGTTAAACACCAAGGAACTGGAATCAGTCCTTCAGCCAAAGTTGCGCACCGTCCTCCGAGAGGCAAGAATTGCCAACGAAGAGTTGGGAATTAACACCCTTTTTCTCACGCTGGGCATGCTGGAGTGGCAAGATGACGCTCAAAGGACTTGCCGGGCTCCTCTGCTATTCTTGCCCGTTGATTTGCAACCGCAAGCTAATGGTGGGGTGAGATTAATTCATGCGGGAAGCGATGTCGGCACAAACCTTCCCCTCGCCGCAAAGCTCAACGAGTTCAATATAAAACTCCCAAATTGGGATGACGACAAGGGCATGCTCACCTATCTGAGCGAAATTGAGTCCACGATTAACGGTTTCCAGAAATGGAAGGTCAATCGTGACGAGGTCCACTTGGATTTCTTCAACTACGAAAAGTACGCGATGTACGTGGATCTAGGGGGTGAAACCTGGGCGGAGGGTCAAAAGCCATGGGATAACGCAGACATTCAAGCCATTTTTGCAACTGGGTATTCAGCGGGAGAATCCCGGGTCAACGAAGAAACCCATTTAGACACCGTTCGCACGATCACTGATTCTCACGAAATTTTTGATGCGGATGGTTCTCAAACCATAGCCTTAATCCGTGCCGCAGAAGGTTTCTCGATGGTAGTGGAGGGTCCCCCAGGTACGGGGAAGTCGCAGACCATTGCCAATATCATTGCAGAAGGAGTGGCGTCCGGAAAAACTATCCTATTTGTTTCGGCCAAGCGTGCCGCACTCGATGTTGTGAAAAGGCGCTTGACCGATGCAGACCTTGGGCCCATGTGCCTAGATATGCACGATAAGTTGACAAATCGTAGAGAGTTCTATGCGGAGCTCAAGCGAACTGTCGATCGAAATGTTGTCTTAAAGTCAGATGAGGAGCGTGTACTGCGGCTTGGCCAGCTGAGGGCGAGGCTAAACCAGCACTGCGAGGCAGTCAACGAGGTGCTCAATCCATTTTGTTGCACTCCATTTGAAGCCATGTGCGAACTCGCTCGGTTGCCCACCGAGCAGCCAGAAGACAGAGGAGGGCGCGTAGATTTCGAGCAGATTCGTAACCTAAATGCTCAGCAGGTTCGGCGAGCAGTTCCGCTCCTGCGGGCGCTTCAAGTGGGGCTTGTCTCCGTTGGAGTTCCGGCCAACCACCCGTTTTGGGGCGCTCAGATTGACTATTTAGACCGAGCCATTAATCTTGATCTTTCAGAGGAACTTGATGCTGCCATTATCGCCATAGACCAAGCTCGCACTGATTGGGGCATCGCTAGCGAGGCGCTCAAAATTGACGTGAGTCCTTGTTATTCCAATGCTCGGGTACTTCAAGAGTGTGCGCAGCGCGCCGTTGATGCACCTCCCGTTGATGGGGTCTCCGTGAAGTCTCAATCTTGGCACCTAGAATGTGAATCGGTCCGAACGGTTATCGCGGCACTCAGGGTTCGGCAACAGCAGAGAATTACGCTCGCCGGTCTCGTTACTGACCAGGCTTGGACGACAGACCTGACTGCCATCCACACGGCCTTCCAACGAAATGCATCAAATTGGTATCGATTTTTATTTTCCGACTTTAGAAGCGCAAACCAGTCATTACAAATACTTCTCTCCACGGCGGCACCCCAAGACCCGGTTGAAAGACTCGCAATCCTTGACTCTATTAAGCGTGCGCAGATTGCAGATGCTGAAATCACTTTGGCAACGGCAACCATGCAACGGCTATTTGGTGCCCAATGGCGAGGCTTTGACAGTAATCCAGAAGTTTTGGAGACCGTACTCGCATGGGTTTTGGACCTCCAATCAGGAGTTGAGAATGGCTTGGTGCCAACCGGTTTTTTAGACTTTTTTATGGGGAATCATTCAGACCCCCAACTCAACGAGCTGGTAGGCAAAGCGGAGAGGGCCTGTAAGAAAGCATTGGATGCTTATCAATCCGTAACAAAAATTCTAACGTATCCAGATTCATCCCCGGCAGCGACTGACCTGAATCTCCTTCGAAATCAGATTGTGGGCTGGAGAACGTCTCTTCCTGGCCTCCCAACCTACGTCGCTTTCTCAGAAGCCCGCCGGCAGGTTGTGAACGCTAACCTTGCCGCCGTAGTTGAAGTGGCCGATCGCTGGGAGCTTGCGGTTACGCGCTTAGAATCTGGATTTCTGAGATGCTATTTTAACGGGGTTGTCCGTCAGAGTATGCAAAGTCGCCCGGAACTTAAGACCTTCGAAAGAGTCGGTCACGAGTCGGCAATTGGAGAATTCCGGGCACTTGACGATTTTAAGCTGCTCTATAACCGAGCTCAAGTTCGGCTCGCCCATCAAAGGTCATTGCCAACCTTTAACCATGCCTCCGGAAAGTTGCAATACCTAAAAGTCCAATGTGAGTTGCAACGAAGGCACAAGCCTATTCGTTGGGCAATGCTTCAGGCGGGGGAGGCGGTACAGAAGATCAAGCCGGTGTTTCTTATGAGTCCGCTCAGTGTGGCAATTCACTTGCCGCCAGAGATGCCCATCTTTGACATGGTCATCTTTGATGAGGCGTCTCAAATTAAACCAGAAGATGCGCTATGTGCGATCGCGCGGGCAAAGCAATGCATTGTGGTGGGGGACACCCGCCAAATGCCGCCAAGTAGCTTTTTTGATCGAGTTGTGGAGGATGACGCGGACGACGAGGAAGACACCAACGAATTCGGCACAGAAGCCCGGAAGCTCGAAAGTATTTTGAGTCTGATGAGTGCAGTGGTTCAGGGTTCCGTTCGTAGACCCGACCTCAGGTGGCACTATCGTAGCGTCCACCCCGCCCTTATCCAACCCTCAAACGAGATGTTTTATGATAATCGTCTGCTGGTGTTTCCCAGCCCGGGTGACGTTCTTGCGGGTCGCGAGATTGGGCTAATCCTGAAACATCACCCGGAAACCGTGTACGAAGCAGGGGCCAAGCGGCGGGTGAATCGAGCGGAGGCCGAACTTATTGCAGACCGCGTGGTGGAAATTTTGCGAACAAGTCCAGAAGAGAGCCTTCTCGTGGCGACCATGAATAAATCTCAAGCGGACCTTATCTACGATGAGGTCACAAAGCGAGAACGCACAGAACCCGCGCTGTTTGCTCGGTATCGGCAAAGGCACCCCCATGAGCCATTAGATGTTAAGAATCTAGAAACCGTCCAGGGTGATGAACGCGATGTGGTTATCGTGAGTGTCACTTACGGACGAGATGCTTCAGGAAATATTCGGCAACACTTTGGCCCACTCCTGAGAGATGGCGGCGAGAGACGATTAAATGTCCTGTTCACACGCTCTCGGCTTCGGTGTGAAGTGTTCAGCAACTTAAGTGCAGACGACATCCGTGCGGAAGGACTTGGTCAGGGCGTGGTTGCGCTTAAGCGCTATCTAACATTTGCAGAATCTGGGCATACCAACGTATCCATTCCCACGGCTCAGACTGAGGAATCGCCGTTTGAAGAAGAGGTGGGAGACGCCCTTCGCGGCCAAGGCTATGAAGTTCACTGCCAAATTGGTTGTGAAGGGTTCCGAATTGACTTGGCGGTAGTAGATCCCGCAAAGCAGGGTCGGTATATTTTGGGGGTGGAATGCGACGGAGCCACTTACCACTCCGCTCGGTCTGCGCGAGATCGAGATAAATTGCGACAGCGAGTTTTGGAAGTCCGAGGGTGGAATATTCACCGGATCTGGTCTCATGATTGGTGGCAAGATCAAGAAGGCGAGATCCACCGTTTAGTCTCGGCAATTACGGCCCTGAGCAAAAACTCCACGATTGCGCAGGAAATTGATCCGGTTGAAGTAGAAATTGTTCCCAAGTTTGAGGAGCAGAATCATCCGCGGGTTGCTGAACCGATCTCTCGCCCTTACGTGGCAACGAATCCTCCTGAAGGCAGTCTCCTAGAAGCTGGTCTTGCTGATTACGTGTCATTGGTGGCCTACACAGAGGGACCCATTCATCGGGATTTACTCTTTGTTCGAGTCCGAAATGCCGCCGGTTATCTGAGTGCACGAGGGAGTACCCGCTCAGGGCTTGATCGAATTATCGACGAAAAACTCGGATCGCTCAAACAACTCGGCGATGCAATATACGGCCAAGACAGTCAATTGTATTTGCCTCGAGACTGGTCGGAACGACCGCCCCAGGAAAAAAAAATTGAACTTGTTACAGAGGTGGAAATCGCGGCTGCAATTCGGAACGTGGTTAGGCAGTCCTTTGGAATTGCAGAATTGGAGGTCACAAGCGCGGCCGTCCGAATTCTCGGATTCAGGAATTCAACCGTTGCGGTCCAAAGAATCAGTGGAGTTTTGACAAAGATGATTGATGGTCGTGCACTGGTGCGAGAGAAAAACGGCACCCTGCGGGTCAACACTCCAGCCAGTTGACGTATCCACGCTTCGCAGTCCCTTCTCAGACTTAATTTACCGAGCGGTGTAGCCGCCGTCTATTACTAGCTCGGCGCCGGTGACAAAGTTGGATTCATTGGAGGCTAGGTAGAGGACTCCGTAGGCAATATCGTTTACGTCTCCCATGTGGCCCAGGGGGTGCAGGGCATCGGTGGCTTGTCTGGCGGCAACCGGATCCGGCTGTGTGGCAAGGAACTGGTCAACCATCGGGGTCCAAATGAAGCCGGGATGCACTGAGTTCACCCGAATCTTATCTTTCGCATAGATCAAAGCGTCAGTCTTAGTCATCAGCCTTACCGCACCCTTGGAAGCATGGTAGGGCGGAATGTCTGGTGCACTCACCAAACCGTAGATCGAAGACAGGTTCACAATGCTTCCGCCGCCCGCCGCCATCATTTGCGGAATGGTGTGCTTGGTGCAAAAGAATACGCCCTTTACATTCACGTTCATCACACGGTCCCACTCGTCAGAGGAAATCTCGTGGGTAGGTTTATTGATGCCGGTGATCCCCGCGTTATTCACTAAAATGGTGATGGCACCAAACTCGGCTTGCACCGCCTTCATCACAGATTGAACCTGGTTTTCGTTACTGACATCTAACGGCCAGAATTCGGCTTTACCACCAGCAGACCGAATTTGCTGCGCCACCGCGCAACCTTCAGATTCTAGAAAGTCGGTCACGGCAACCGCCGCTCCTTCCTTGGCCAGCAGTTCACAGCAAGCTTTACCAATTCCCAGTGCGCCGCCGGTTACCAAAGCTACTTTTCCATATACTCTACTACTGTCTTTCATTTCGTTCCCTCGTGCCTATTTCTTCACTAGACCGGTCCCTAAAGTGCGATAGCCCCATCATCTAATTTTGGTTGCCACGGCATGGTAGTTCCGACTCTCAGAATGGCCTGGGCATGATGGCAAGGCCCCGCACAGATTGAAAATTTCTTTGTCAGAACATCCGTATCAACGGGGGGAACCACAAACGCCAGCACTCCTAGATCTCTTGTGATTAGCAATACGGAAGACAGAGCTCGCCCGGCTTCTAGCCAACTCTTTGGGTCGTTATCTGCGGTGTACAGAACCATCAGATGGCAAGGCCCCGGGTAACTTTCGACCGGTTGAGACTCTTTAACCCACCTAAGCCTTACGCCAAAGTCGGACGCGGCCTGGGATAGCACCTGCAACTCTTCGTCTGTAGTTATGACGTGAGTTTCCGGATGGCGGTACGCCGCAGGCGTCTCAATGCTAGAAAAAATCCTTAGATCCTGGAGCGCAGGCCGGTAATCTCCGATGCAAGAAACACGCGCAACCAAGTTCGGCCGGCTTGGATCGGGAAAGGCCTCTACATGAGGATCCATCAAGTGGACCTTCATTGCCCGCACCAGATGGTCAATTTCCAGACCCGCAACAATCAACTCATCTCGCCGAAGATTCTCAATCGCGGTGGCTTGTACGAATACATAATCATCTTCCGTAATGCAAGTTATGCCGATCGAGGTGGCCGAAGTTTCCGGGCTCCTCGCATATCTAAGTAAAAAAGTTAAGCGATCCTGCACCTTTCCCCCATAGGGAAAAGTGCGATCCCGAGCAGGCGCAGAGGGCCCTTTGCCATCAAGCAGAATAGAATTGCTTTGAGTGATTAAAGGTGTAGAAGTTGGTGTCGTCATTTGGGATTCTCCCTGCATTTACAGTCTAGTCACCAAGCAACCCTATCCACCAGTCATAAGATTTACGTAAACCAAATGTTGTCATCAAAAGCTACGTCAGTCTCAAGGGTAGGGGCACGCAGAAATCCGTCTTCGCTCAAGAATTCAAAGAAGGTGAATATCAGGGAATGAACACAGAAAACTACCCAGAAACCCCGATCCCGCCCTTTGAACTCTGGCAATACTATCGAACCGAGATCCACCGTGAACATGAACTGGTGGCGGCCCGAACAAGCTGGATGATGATGTTTCACTCCATGGCAATGGCGGCATTTGCCATCTCATCAAGCTCGGTGATCAATTTACTCAACGCCCAGAACTCGGCTCGGTGGTTTGGCCTATTTCCGCATGCCAACGTTTTAGCGGCCATCATTCCGTTGGCTTTGACCATCGGAGCCTTGAGGGTGACGTTCCTGGCTAAGCAGGCAATAAACCAAGCCGGTGAACGATTAGAGATGTGGCATGAAAAAGTGCAAAATCATCTGTCCATGCATGACCGCCTTAGTCAGCAAGTGAATGCCGGATTTTGGACACCTAATTCGCCCGACATGCTGGCGGTTAAGGGCCTAAGAGTCCCGGCCCAACAGCTCCCTCAAGTATTCGTTTGGCTATGGTCAATTGCCGGAATCTACAGTCTGGCCATGCTGATTGTTTGCGCTAACGTATAGATTTAAGGACATTAATCTGAGATGATGATCAGCTAAGCTTGACCCATGTTGAATATTGACTTGGCGGGCCGAATCGTGGTGATTACGGGGGCTACCGGACAGCTGGGCCGCGTGATCACGCGAACCTTGGCCCTTGCAGGGGCAGATGTGGTGATCTGCTACCTAAACTCGGCGGATAAAGCGATGGAACTGGTATCGGAATGCTGCGCGATGGGGGTTCGGGCACTGGCGGTTCAGGCAGATGTCACCCAACAAGAGTCTGTGTTTGCCCTAAGGGACGCGGTGAAGGGCGGCCTAGGAGACGCCGATGTCATTGTCAACAACGCGGTGATTCAGTACAACTGGACCACGGTGCTAGAACAGCCACTGGAGGACTTTGAGAGTCAATTTCGATCGTGCGTTCTTCACAACGTGCTCATGGCCAAGGCGTTTGTGCCGGGGATGGTGTCCAAAAATTGGGGCCGAATCATCGCGATAAATACGGAATGCACAGTTCAAGCAAGCACCGGGACTGGTGCCTACGTTTCAGGAAAAGCGGGGCAAGATCGAGTTTTACGAGTGTTGGCCAAAGAGGTGGGGCCGCACCAAATTACGGTGAATCAGGTAGCTCCTGGCTGGATGATTAGCGATCGGAACCGGGCCGATGGCAGCGAGGTTCAGCCTGAATACGCCAAGAATGTTCCCCTCCGGCGGCGGGGTACAGACCAAGACATTGCCAATACCGTTGCTTACCTTGCTTCAGAGCAAGCCGGATTCATCTCGGGTGCATTCATTCCGGTGAGCGGCGGAACCGCAATGCCCGCAATCTAGGCGATTAACCTCCCAGACAAAGTAAACTTCCTAAATCGTTGGGCGGGCCGGTGATCAACTCATTGTCGAGGGGCGCCTAGAAAACCCGATTCAAAATTACGACTGAATTCTCATGGCGGCTTTTCACTACCTCACGGTCCAAGATATGCTTTGGATAAACCTTCAGGTCACCAACCGGGTGAACCATTACAACTTTGCGCGCTTAGAGGAAGCAACGTACTACCAGTATTCCTACGGCGAGAGTAAGGACTTGGTAGTTCAGGCCGGCCGTCTCGCCTCCGGTTTTCCTAAGCTCCACCCGTTTGATGCGGGAAATGCCGCGACCGCATTTGTGGGCACTCTGGTGTTTCTGAGCGTTAACCGCGTCAGCCTGAACCTATCAGATGGTCAAGCGGCCGACTGGTTTGAAAAGATACTCGATCGATCACAATCGGGAGCGGAGGCCATTCAGCCAATGCTCCGATCTGGGCTAGCTTACGGTCACTCAGAAGCCGACGTTCGCTCAGCGATCCAAGACGTACTCGATGAGTTCCCTTGTTCTATCTTGTGTCTGGCCAAGCAACTTTAGAAGCCTTGGCGAAGAAAAAAGATGGAGCGGGTGACGAGATTCGAACTCGCAACCTTGACCTTGGGAAGGTCCTGCCCTACCATTGGGCCACACCCGCGTTTGGATTTATTATAGCGTGGTAACTAAGGGAGTTGGAGCGGGTGGCGGGAATCGAACCCGCGTAGCCAGCTTGGAAGGCTGGGACTTTACCATTAAGCTACACCCGCGCTCAATGAATAATACCGCGCCCGCGAGGGCGAGGTAGCCTAAAAGGTAATGTTTGGTCTGAGATCGAATGTTGATCCGAACGTTTCTGCCTCCGAAGCGTCGCCCTCGGTCCGCCGCCTGCCCAAGTTTTTTCTAATGTTGCCGGGTTACCGGCGGCCAGATTTAGTCGCCGACATCATTGCGGGCATTACAGTTGGTTTGGTCGCTCTCCCGATGGCCATGGCGTTTGCCATTTCATCGGGAGTGCCTCCTCAAGCGGGTTTGTACTGCGCCATCATCGCGGGCTTCATCACTTCGTTTTTGGGAGGGTCTCGCACTCAAGTAAGTGGCCCGACCGGGGCATTTGTGGTGGTGGTGGCCGGAATTGTGTCAAAGTTTGGCATCAACGGCCTCTTTGTTTGCACTCTCATGGCGGGGGGCATACTCGTGGTTCTGGGGCTAACTGGGTTAGGGGCTGCCGTTAAATACATTCCCCGACCCGTGATCGTCGGGTTCACAAATGGCATAGCCATTCTCATTGCAAGTACCCAGATCAAAGACTTTCTCGGCCTACAGATCAATCACCTCCCGGCAGATTTCTTGGGCCGAATCTTGGCCTTATATCATGGGCTACCCACTGTAATGTGGGTGACCGCGATATTTGCCAGCGTGTGTTTAGTTACCCTCATTGGGTTCCGAACGTATCTGCCAAGGGTGCCAGCAGCCGTAGTTGTTATGATAGTGGGAACGGCAATTGCCTACACATTTAAACTGCCTTTAGAGACGATTCAGACTCGGTTTGGCGGAATCCCTCAGGGGCTCCCGTCATTTAAAATGCCTTCGATTCCAGAGGGCGGAATCTCCGTCTTGCTGCCGTCTGCGCTCACCATTGTCATGCTTGGGGCGATCGAATCTCTCCTGTCCGCGGTAGTCGCGGATCGAATGACCAGAGACAAGCACGATCCGAATGTGGAGCTTACGGCCCAGGGTATTGCCAACGTTATTTCACCCCTGTTTGGCGGATTGCCTTCTACAGGGGCCATTGCCCGCACCGCAACCAATATTCGGGCAGGGGCAAGGTCCCCTGTGGCCGGAATGATCCATGCGCTTGTATTACTGATGATTTTGCTGGTGGCGGCGCCTCTGGCGGATCAAATACCGCTCTCCATGCTGGCGGCCATCCTTCTCATGGTGGCCTACAACATGGGCGAGTGGCGAGAGATTGGTCAGATCCTCAAACTTACGCGCGCAGATATCTCTGTTTGGGCTGTAACCTTTGGTCTCACCGTCTTTGCCGATCTGTCCGTGGCGGTGGAGGTGGGGATGATCTTAGCGGCCCTCCTCTATATTTCTCGAGTGACCCGCACCACCACCGTGAGCCGTATTACGGAGGGTGATTTAGAAGAAGGTAGAGAGCACGTACTGCAATTTCATGAGTTACCGATTGGGGTTGCCATATACCGGGTGCACGGTCCTTTTTTGTTTGGGTCAACCGATAAAGTTGAGGATGTCGTAGAAGATCTGCCTCTGTTACCCCCCGTGGTGATTCTCAGGTTGAGGAATATGACCGCGATTGACGCGACTGGACTCCAGGCACTAGAAGAGTTATACCGACACGTACAAGAATCAGGGCGAGAACTGCTGTTTTGCGGTATGAGAGAGCAACCACTCAACTTAATGCAACAATCCGGCTTCATTGAACATGTTGGTCTAGAGAACGTCTGTACTAGTGTTCATGCCGCACTGCAAAGATCCCGAGAGATTCTTGATCGGCCGGCGTAGATTGAAATAAACATGTTGCTTTACGGGGAAATTTGAGCGTTTGGGCGAACATAGGCACAACGGCACGAGCATTGCCAAGTCCTTCTCCACACCGTCAGATTTCTTTATTATTTTGCATTCAGATAGCGTACAATCCGGTAATAGTTGGGTTCCCATATGAAGATTTCAAAAACATGTTTAGTTGCTTCATTAGTTGCATCGTGCCTAGGGTTAGTGACCTCTTTGTGGGCTGGCTCAGGTCAATTTCCAGCGAAATTCTCCACTCTGCGCATCGAAATTCCAAATGTTGTTAATCGATCCTTTGCAGTGGGACATTCCGACCCAAGCCGAATCCTTCATATCTCAGTAAGTTTAGTCCCCCGCGATCCAGCCGGATTTAAGGCATATGCAGATAGTGTGAGCGACCCTAGTAGCCCTTATTTTCACCGGTTTATAACCCCAGAGGAAGTCGGTCGCAGATTTGGACTTACCGACACTTCCGTTCAGAGCGTGGTGAATCACCTTACATCTGCGGGGCTTAACGTTCGGCTGGTGGGAAAGAATCGGCTCACCATCCTCGCCGACGGCACGGTCAATCAGTCCGAACGAGCTTTTCAAACCACTATCAACGACTACTCGGCAATTTTTCGGGATGAACCCGGCAACCGCGAGTTCTTCTCGTTTGCTCGACCTCTTCAAGTACCCACCGCGCTGGCAAGATACGTAGTTGACGTGCACGGTCTTGAGAGCTTCACTCGGCCCCAAGCGCGGGCGTTGACGGCAAACCAAACTCGCACACTCTACGGAATTGCTACGAGTTATGCATCGCAATTTCGCGGGCAGGGTAGAGCAACCGCCATTTCAAGTTTTGATGGATTCGATCTTTCAAACCTTCCTCTGTACTACACAAAGTTGGGTTTACCCGCTCCGGTGGGTGGGGTGGGAAGTAACGTTCACGTGGTAACGGTGAGTGGAGGTGCGGCTTCTTCCTCGCCCCAAGGGGAAGCGGACCTCGATATTCAGATGGTTTTAGGGGTTGCGCCATTGAGTGATCTCTACATTTACGACGGAGGCCAAAGTGACCTCATTGGGGTTCTGACTCAAGAGGTAAATGACAACGTTGCCGATGTAATTAGCGAGAGTTGGGGATGGAACTTAAGTGACACGACCGCCGTTGCCGCCCACAATCTGCACCTCTCCATGACGGCGCAAGGAATCACCTATATGGCCGCGAGCGGGGATAGTGGCACTTCCATAGAGCCATACTCGTATCCAGACTACGACTCAGAAGTGCTTTCCATTGGCGGTACTACGGCTACCGTTTCCTCATCCGGAACACGCACGTCCGAGGTAGGTTGGAATGGTAGCGGTGGGGGCTGGAGCATCAACCAAGCCGCGTTTAATGTGCGGCCATCTTGGCAAACCGGAACCGGAGTTCCCACCGACGTAAATTACCGAATGGTTCCCGATATTTCTCTTCATGCATCCAGCAACACGGGAGCGTATCAGTTCTACTTTAATGGTTTGATCAATAGCGCCTTCGTGGGAACCAGCTTTGCCAGTCCGGTTTTTTGCGGCTCACTTGCCATCGCGGAGCAACGCATCATTGCCGCCGGAGGACTTACTGCGGATAGCGCCGGAAAACGCAGATTTGGCCGGATTCAAGACCTAATCTACAGCCAGAATGGTAGATCGGATGTATGGTACGACGTGAAGTCGGGCACTAACGGCACCTTGCCCGATGCCCACATTTCTAACGCCACCGTTGGGTGGGACACTGTTACCGGATGGGGTGCTATCAACATTGAAGGATTTATCTCATCGCAGATTCCCGCAGTGATCCCCGATTCGCCTGCAAATCTGACCGCATTCCCCGGCATTCAGCAGGTTGGGTTACTGTGGCTTAATGCCACAAACGCCGCCTCTTACGAAATTTTTAGGAGCCAGACTTCAGGCGGGCCTTATAGCCTCATAGGAACGACGATCCAAAGCTCGTTCGCCGATACTGGCCTGGTCCCCGGAAACCTCTATTACTATGTTGTAAGGTCCCTTAATAAGACCGGTGAGAGTGGGAATTCTAATGAAGTGTCCGCCATCCCAAGTTCGCCCGTTGAACTGCTTTTAAACGGTGGATTTGAAGGAGGTAGAGTCAGCTGGATCGGGAACACTACTGTTATCAACAACCTTACGGCTTCCCAAGTCCACACGGGCACTAATGCCGCAATGTTCTGCGGTAAAGGAATTAAAGGAGCCTATATCTTGTATGAGCAGGTGACGATTCCCGTTAACGCCGCTAAAGTCACTCTTTCTTATTGGGTTAAAGTGGACACGCTAGAACCCGGTGCGCTTGTCAAAGATAAGTTTGGGGTTAGTTTTCGTAGTCCGGCAAATGTAGTGCTTAAGTCAGCCGGCTCTTACTCCAATCTCACGCCGACCGCCGGCTACGTGTACAAGTCTTTTGATGCCACCGCGCTGAAGGGTCAGACTGTAAGGGTATACGCTTATGCTACGGAGGATGCAACCTATGCCACGACCTTCTATCTCGATGATATTTCGCTGACGGTTCAGTAGGCCTAGGGCGGATTGGGCGTCGGATCCCAACGGTTGCTAGGCACCTTAACCTACCCAGAGAGGAGGTACCACAAACATTTAGTTAGTCTCGCTTCGGCCCACTTCATCGGTCTTTTGACTATCGATCTGATGCAACCCAGGGCAAAACGCCGAGGCACTGTGACCACACTAAACGTGTATTACCTTCCTTTGTCCCGGCAGGGACTTTCCCCGAGTAGCCTGGCATAAGCTCGGGTGCCATGCCAGGTCAGTTGCGTTCGGGCTAAGTTCCCAGGCAGGGGCACCAGAACGTTTCGATCAAGCTATCGAGGATCGTAATTACTGAAAAAGCGGAATCTGCCGACAGCCATTAGAATTCGACGCCCTAGCCGGTATTCGGCAGATGACCGTGCCGACATCCTGTTGCCCCGTGATCAGTGAATATCACCCGGACTCGGGCACGACCATCCCGAGCCTACCGGCTTCGCTGACCTGTTTGGAATTCGACAGCGTAGCCGGTAGTCGGCGGATGACGGTGCCGACGTCCGGGTGCCACTTGACCCCGACATACGATGGGGTAGCTCAAGCTCGTATGATTTGCAGGAATTTCCAAGATTCTAGTGCCCCAGCCAGGGAACTAAGTTATATGCTGACCGATCCTGGCATGGCGCTAGGGCTTATGCCTGGCTACTCGGGGAAAGGCCCTGCCGGGACAAGGGAGGGCTAATCGCCGTCAAACATTTTCCTTTTAATAAGTCCGTCGCCAGGTTCTGGAGCTCCTACCGGGGGATCAACTTAGTTGCTGACCGATCCTGGCTTGGAACCACATGTCCATTTTTGTTAGGCATCTTTAGGCCCTTTCCATCGGTCTTGGGTGTATCGTTCTAACGTAAAGGAGGCGCAGACGGCAAATGCAACTCACCCTGTCGATGCCCAACTAAACGTATAAGAAATGGGAACCCATTGGCAAGGGTTCCTCGGCTAAGCTAAAGCATGCTTTGGCTTCCATTCTGGGTCCTTTCTTTATCGTCCCACTCGCCTACCGATCTCTTGGTTAGATCTGCGTTTGTCCACCCGGTGCCGGTCAACCATCGGTCGATTGTTCACACGGATCCTTTAGAGGCCGACTTCATCCGAGGATCGACGTCATCAATGGCGGGGTGGCAACCCCTAGAAGCCAAGCCGAATGGATGGTTTGAAAACGACGCTTTGGAATCTGCCTACGTCCGGGCCGAGGTCACCCTCCCCGTTGCCAAGACCATGCTCCTAGAGGCTCAAGGAGATTCTTTAGCTTATATAAATGGAGAAATTCGGGTGGGGGACCCGTACCAATACGGCTACGTGTCGCTTCCCGTCAGTCTAAATAAGGGCAAAAACACGCTGTACTTCTTGTGTTCTCGCGGGCGATTGCGGGTGAATCTGGTGGAACCACCCGCCCCAATCTCGATGGACCTGAGAGACATCACCTGCCCGGATCTTCGGCCCTCGGATCGAGCGCCGATGTGGGCGGCGGTGATTGTGCGGAACACCACAGATCACCCGCTTCGCGACCTTTTTATCCGGGCGGGAACCATGAAGTCTAAGGTGGGAGACGTTCCCGCGATGAGCATCCGTAAGGTCGGATTTCAGTTCAAACCCGCTGACGGTCCGCAGTTGAAAGTGATGTTGGTAGATCGCACCCGTGTGGTGGATAGCGGCCACGTGGACCTGAAAGTTCGGGCCGCCACCGAGCCGTATAAACGAACCTTCGTTAGCAATCTGGATGGCAGCGTTCAGTATTACGCGGTTAATCCGGCGCCCATGGATGGTCAACCCAAAGCACTCTTTCTTTCCCTCCACGGGGCCAGTGTAGAGGCTATTGGGCAGGCACAGGCGTATTCGGGCAAGACTTGGGGCAACATTGTTTGCCCCACTAATAGGAGACCCTACGGTTTTGACTGGGAGGATATGGGCCGCATGGACGCGCTGGAGGTTCTTAAGCTTGCTAAGCAAGAATTGCGCCCGGATCCTAGCCAAATCTATCTATGCGGCCACTCGATGGGTGGCCACGGAACCTGGCAACTGGGTGCGCTTTATCCCGATCAGTTTGCCGCTATTGGACCCTCGGCCGGATGGATCAGCTTCAATTCATACGCGGGAGGAAGCGCTTTTCCGGGTCAAACTGATCGCGAAAAGATTCTGAACCGAGCCGGTGGGTCCAGTGATACCCTTAGTCTTAAGCAGAATTACGCTACCGAAGGGATCTACGTGATTCACGGTGATGCGGATGACAACGTTCCCGTTTCTGAGGCCCGCAACATGCGCAAAGCTCTGGAGCCGTTTCATCATGATGTGAGCTGGTACGAACAGCCTGGTGCCGGGCATTGGTGGGACGTTTCGCCGGAACCCGGGGCCGACTGCGTGGACTGGCCCCCGCTGTTTGACTTCTTTAGCCGTCACCGTTTGCCTTCAACATCGCAGGTTCTTAACGTTGATTTCTCAACCGCTAACCCCGGCGTAACCGCAACCGATTGTTGGATAACCATCCAGAGTCAACGGTTGTCGGGAGTCGTTAGTAGGGTTCAGCTTCACGCGGAACCCTATCTGCGCACCGTTACGGGGACGACGCAGAATTGCCGACGGTTATCGCTCTCACTGGACGCCCTTCAGAAAGGGCCCGATGTTCGATTTGAGTTGGATGGGCAGAAGATCGGCCCGACCCCTTGGCCTTCCGGCGGCACGGTTTTCTTGGAGTTTACGGCGGGGAGGTGGTTGGTGGCCAGTCCGCCGTCGCCCAAAGAAAAGAACCCTCGGCGCAATGGCGGATTCAAGGACATTTTTAGAAACCGAGTGGTGTTTGTTGTGGGAACTGCGGGCACCGAAGAAGAAAACCGCTGGGCAATTCAGAAGGCGCGATTTGATGCAGAAACGCTTTGGTACCGAGGCAACGGCGCGGTGGATTTGGTGATGGACAGCGACTTTACCCCCGCCAAGTTTGCCGACCGAAACGTGATTCTCTATGGTAACGCAGATACGAATCGCGCGTGGAACACGCTCCTCAGCCACTGCCCCATCCAAGTTTATCGGCACCGGCTGCGTATCGCCAAAGGGGTTGGCGTTACCGATTCAAAGTTGGATGACACGCTGGCGGTGTTCTTTATTTATCCTCGATCCGATAGTGAGACCGCCAGCGTCGCCGTGATCGCGGGAACGGGCTCGGTGGGAAACCAGGTGGCTAACCGGGTCCCTATCTTCCTTTCAGGTGCGCACTTCCCAGACGCCGTGGTGTTCAACGAGAAGTCGGTGACCGATGGACTGAAGGGAGTGCTCTTAGCGGGCTACTTTGGCCCCGACTGGAACTGGCTCTCCGGCGACTGGGCAGTCTCGCCCGATCTACGGTAGGGGCGCCAGAATCTGGCAACGTACGAATTGGCAAGAAAATGTTTGTCCGGGACTAACCGTCCGTTGTCCCGGCAGGGACTTTCCCCAGTAGCCTGGCATAAGCTCTCGCGCCATGCCAGGATTGGTCAGCAAATGGATTAGTTCCCCGGCAGGGGCACTAGAATCTATCAAATGCTTACAACTCATACGAGCTTGAGCTATCACATCGTATTCTCAACAAAAACTGAATTCCTAAGAGGTCGGCAGAGCCGGTAGGCTCGGGATGACCGTGCCCGAGTCCGGGTGATTTTCGGTGATCTTGGTGCAACCGGACATCGGCAAGGTCATCCGCCGACTACCGGCTACGCCGTCGAATCCCTATGGCGGGCGGGATATTCCGTTTTTTCACGGTGTTGATCACGATCTTCGATATCTTGACTGAAAGGTTCTGGTGCCCCTGCCGGGGAACTTAGCCAGGACCCATTTGACCTGGCATGGCGCAACGGCTTATGCCGGGACAACGGAAGGTCATATACGTTTACTTAGGCCACGACAGGGGGAATTGCCTTCGCGGTCTGCGCCTCCTTTGCATTAGATCGACACACCCAAATCCGATGAAATGGGTCCCAAGGGCCTAACTGAGCCAATTGCAAAACTAGGCATAAACAAGGATTCCGGTGCCTACTTAGGTTTAAAGTAGAGATACTAATGCTCCGTGTTCGGAGTTTTGCAATTGGCTCAACTAAACAAATTTGAGTGCCTAGCCTTCCTTATCCTCGTACTGATGCTTCAGCGCAGTCACCACTCCGGGATCCGAAAGGGTGGTGGTATCGCCGAGGGCGCGGCCTTCGGCAACGTCTCGCAGGAGCCTGCGCATGATTTTTCCGCTTCGGGTTTTGGGAAGTTCCGCCGTGATGTAGATGTCGTCGGGCCGAGCAATGGGGCCGATTTTGTGGGCCACGTGCTTCTTCAACTCGTTGACTAATCCGTCATTCTGGGGATGGTCACCTCTTAGAATGACAAACGCGGCAATGGCTTGTCCTTTCAGCTCGTGGGTTTTGCCGATGACCGCCGCTTCTGCCACCGCGGGGTGGCTCACAAGGGCGCTCTCCACTTCCATGGTGGAAATGTTGTGGCCCGCCACCAGCATAATGTCGTCCACTCGGCCCATCAGCCAGAGGTAACCATCTTCGTCTAGCTTAACCCCGTCTCCGGCAAAGTATTTACCCTCAAACCGATCCCAGTAGGTCTTCAAATACCGATCGGGATCGTTGTAGATGCCGCGCGTCATGCTGGGCCAGGGGTGAGTGAGCACTAAGAACCCGCCTTTGGCGTGGTGCCCAAACCCGGGACCGTGGACTTCCACCGCGTTGCCTTCCTCATCCATTACGCTGACCCTAATTCCGGGGAACGGATGGGTGGCAGAACCGGGGCGAGTAGCGGTGATTCCGGGGAGCGGCGAGATCATGATCGCGCCGGTCTCGGTTTGCCACCACGTGTCTACCACTGGGCATCTACCATGGCCAATGGTTTGGTGGTACCAAATCCAGGCTTCGGGATTAATGGGTTCACCCACGCTACCCAGCAACCTCAGCGAGGTCAGATTGCAACGGTTGGGATACTCTTCTCCCCATTTCATAAATGCGCGAATCGCGGTGGGGGCGGTGTACAGAATCGTGGCTCGGTGCTTTTCGATGATGCGCCAGAACCTATCTTTATCGGGCATATCAGGCGCGCCTTCGTACATTAGCACGGTGGTTCCGTTAGCCATTGGGCCGTAGACCACGTAGCTATGCCCCGTCACCCAGCCGCAGTCGGCGGTGCAGAAGTGAATGTCGTCTGGCTTGAGGTCAAACACCAATTTGCTGGTGGCAAAGGTGCCGGTGAGGTATCCGCCCGTGGTGTGGGTGATGCCCTTTGGCTTGCCGGTGGAACCGCTGGTGTATAAAATGAAGAGCAGGTCTTCGCTATCCATGGGTTCGCAAGGACAGTCAACCGACTGCCGATTGACGATATCTTCCCACCAAATATCGCGACCTTTCGTCATGGGCGGCGTGGGTTGGGGGAGCAGAATTCCTTCCCCGGTGTTCACTTCGTGCGCCACGCGGCGAAGCACTAAAACTTTCTCAATCGTAGGGCAACCCAGATCAAGCGCCTCGTCTACCGTCTTCTTGAGGGCAACTACGCCTCCGCGTCGCCAGCCGCCATCGGCGGTGACCATCACTTTGCATTGGGCATCATTGGTCCTTTCCTGCAGCGATTCCGCGCTGAACCCACCAAAGACCACCATGTGAACGGCTCCAATGCGGGCGCAGGCGAGCATGGTAAACGCCAGTTCGGGAATCATCGGCATGTAAACGCTGACCCGATCACCTTTTTGGACACCAAGCTCTTTGAGGGCGTTGGCCAGGCGGCTGACTTCGTCTTTCAGCTGCGCAAACGTGTAATTCCGCACGTCGCCGGGTTCACCTTCGCCAATGATCGCAATTTTGTTGGGCTGAGTGGCGGCGTGACGATCCACGCAGTTGTAGGCCGCGTTTAGTTTTCCGCCCAAGAACCACTTCGCGTAGGGAGGCTGATAATCGCAAACCGTGTGCCATGGCTCAAACCAATCAAGCTGGTGGGCCCAACTTTCCCAGAACGCCAAGGGGTCGCGGGCGGCTTCCTCGTAGATGGCGGGGTCGTTGATGTTGGCCTGGGCCACAAATTCGGCCGAAGGGGGGAAGATTCGCTCTTCATGCAGGAGGGTGTCGATGGTTTGGGACATCAGGGTCAGATCTCTCGTTTTATGATCTCCTTGGGCGTTATCACACCGCAAAAGATCATATGATTCGATATCGCAGTTTAGCCGTCTGGGACCGGGTTTTTGGAGTGAACTAACCTAAGATTTTCTCATCCGGTCGATAAATCTAAGTAGCGTAAGCGTAGAGACTCACACATATACCTTTAGATAGGCGCATTTGGGCCCCTTTGATCGGTCTTGGGTGTATAGATCTAATGTAAACGAGGCGCAGACTGGCAAGGCAATTCACCCTGTCGAGGCAATTAAGCGTATCTGACCCTCCCTTGTCCCGCCGCGGAAATGCACCGCCGCAGGCAAGGGTTCTGAGAGCCCTTCTCCCCCAGTTTTTCCGAAAACTGGGGGAGAAGGGTTGGGA
>JBBQUZ010000047.1:0-31271 GCA_038212035.1 Fimbriimonadales bacterium | reverse complement strand
GACAACGCATCGACCCATCAGGGGAGTGGTCCAGATATACGTGGACCTCAAGGATATCAATCTCCACCTCAACCCCAGACACATACCAGCCGTCCACAAGACCTAACAATCGAGCATATAATTCAACGTCACGCACGCAACCGAATAACTCAACCCACACAAATAGTCATAGAGCCTAAAAAAAGAATAAGAAGAAACATTAGTGGTGCTGGTATCCATTGGCTTATTCGATGCTGGCATCATCCCATCCGGTAGGTACTGAGAAAGCGGGCTTGTTGCGGCCAGGCTCTTATATTTGCAAAACTGCAAACATGAGCAATGAATTTCCGAAGGCCATCTACGGCCAAAGCCCCAACGTAATAGCTGGCCTTGGGTCGCCAAATATTAGGCTAGTGCTCCCATCGGAAAAGTTTGCCGAGAGCTTTTTTGAGGCAATGGTTGAATTTGCCAAAGAAGGCAATCCGCAGATTCCTCCCGGCATGACTCAAGCCGATTTTCCTGCGTATTTGCAGCGCCTTCATGATCAGTCAATGGGTAAGAACCTTAAGGAAGGACACGTGCCCTCCAAGGAATTTTGGATCGCCGATGCAGACGGCTTTGCGGGCCGGATTATTCTCGGGCTAGCGTATATCCCCTCACCCAGTCGGTGCGGACATCACGTGGGCTACGCCGTTCGGCACACCAAACGCCGAAAATCATACGCAACTCAAGCCCTGCGGCTCCTGCTCAATGAAGCAATAAGTCTACATATCTACCAACTCATGCCGACCTGTGCCGCGAGTAACCTGGCGTCTAGAAAAGTAATCGAACGGAACGGTGGAGTCCTACAAATCGCGTCACCAAACGATGACCGTCCCGACCGCGAGCTCCGCTATCTGATCGACTTAACATTAGTAGGACGCACGAATAGCAGGTAGAAACTGAGTCGCATGGTGGCAACATCCATCTGGTTCGGAGCAAGGCGCGAGAAGCCTGACGATGAGGCTCCTCCAGACTTAAGATGCACCCGAGGAGTTCCGCTCCGTCCATTCTTCGGTCGACCGATATGGCTGCAATTGAGGGGTGCACATTGTGCGTACACTATGGTACAACACCCGCGTGAGCCAGAGGTGAGCACAACCAAAGGAGTAACCAAGGGCGACCGCCTTTATATTCGCGCATCAACGGCCGAAAAGGCCAAGTTGGAGCGCGCGGCACAACTACTACATACCTCCCGAAGCCAATTTGTGCTCCGGCAAGCGCTCGACGCCGCGGAGAGAGTTCTCTCTGAGCAAACCCAATTCGTCCTTTCAGAGGATCTTTGGACTGCGTTCTGCGAACGCTTAGATGCGCCAGAGAAAGAGCGGCCCAATATCAAAGCACTGGCCACTGAGCCGAGTCCTTTTCATGGCCGATGATAAAGCCATTGGCCCGGAGCTTCTCACCAATCACCATGATGTAGAGAGCTTTGATTGCGGGAAAACTCCCCTCGACGACTTTCTCAAGCGATTTGCTTTGACGAACCAGAGAGGTGGAGGTTCGAGAACCTATGTCATCGCCCGAGAATGGAAAGTCATTGGCTACTACAGCCTAGCCCCCGGAAGCGTTGAACTAGAGCAAGCATTACCGAGAGTGATGAAAGGGCTGCCAAGACACCCGGTTCCAGTTGTGCTGCTGGCGAGGCTGGCGCTCGAGCAGTCCGAACATGGTAAGGGACTTGGGAAACACCTCCTACTCAACGCTTTTAAAAGAGCAGTCGCGGGTGCGGATGTGATCGAGGGAAGCGCGCTCCTTATCCATGCCAAGGACGAGGAAGCAAAACAGTTCTATATGAAATTCGACGCAGAGCCGTCAATAACCGACCCAATGCACCTCTTTATCCTTATGAAAGACTTGCGCAAAGCTCTCTTGTAAGGTGTTCACAGGCAAAAAGCTGGCCACCCTTGCCCGGCCTAATTTGCCACACATAACCCGTCTGACGTTTCTCTGCCGCACGCAGTCCCCTTTTTGGGTGCGGCTAACTTCAACCGAAGCAGCATGCTCTACCTTCGACACAGACTAGAGACGGCATGGCGGCAAAGATCGAATCGCTTAGATGGAAGGCCGTTCGAACGTTTCTTCCGTCCCAGAAGTTGCGCGAAATTGCCAGTCGTCGCGGACTGGTAGACTGATTTAGACGGTCTTTCCGCGATGGGACTGCCGGGAACGCCAGCTGACCGAGCATGATCATCTCTTTAGTTCTTTCGGGATCAATGACCGTGGATTCGACGCCGGCCAGCGCGATCCACAATCCAAAGGACCAATCTCAAGCCGGGCGCGTCACCCTCCATTCGGATGGCCTTCACGGGTACATCGGCTGTCGCGCGGAGAGGGCTCCCCACAAGGCGGGCTACAACGCGGGGGTGAGCTTCTACACCGCGATCTGGCCCCTGATCGACCGTCCGCTCGCCAACTTCCAAATCGGGCTTGCAGGCACCTGGATCATGCCCGACAACTCCGATGACAAGGATACTCCGTTGGCTCCGGTGGGGACCTATGCGCGGGACAACTGGCAGAAAGAACGCGGTCCCACGTTCGACGGTGTGTTCCAGACCATCGAAGGCAGCGCAGGCTATTGGGCAGGCAACCACTTCCGCTACCAATCGCCTAAGTTCAGCATGAACGGCACTCCGCAGTGTTACGACTACGAGGTCGGTTCGCCGGGCTGGAGTTTCTTCGGCAGCAATAAGCCCCTGCCGGACAACCGCCTCGGTCTTGCCCAACTCAGTAATCGCCTCCTCATTCCTCCGGACGGGCTCCCGTTCAAAGACCATCCCAAGGGGGAGTTCCTCGGCTATGCCTGGATGGCGCTTCCGTTTACCGATCCGACCACCGGTGCCCCACCCACTGGTGAGCAGAGTTGGACATGTTTCCTGAATACGACCAACTTCAAGGGTCCCATCGCTTTCTACATTCCCGAGACGTGGAGCAAGATTGGCAAGCTCTTCAACTATCCATACATCTACGGAAGGGGAATGGACGCGCGACCGGGCAAGATCGGCGGTGGGTTCGCCATGGAGATCAATACGGTGCCGCGTTTCGACTCGGAAGACTCCAAGGGAACCGTATATTCGAAGATCCCGAGACTTGAGTTTCCGATTGACAGCCAGGGCCATACCGCGATTGTCCAGGACGTCATCTACTATCCGAAGGGGGCGATTTACGACGCCTTCAAGGTCTGGCGCAAGGGAGGGGCAGCCTGCGATGGAATCCTGAATCAGGACATTGCGTGGAAATCGACGCTGACGACTAACACCACCCGCTACGATCAGGGCGGAAAGAACATTACCGGCGTGACGGAGCTTTTCGACACCCGCGTCTTCGCGGGCCACACTTGGGGCCTCACTTGGACGGATGCCGGGAAGAGCGCGCAGGGCGTGTTTCCTCAATACTTCAAGCACGTGGGCGACAACCGCATCGCGGTTCCAGAATCGGAAGTGCCCGTCGAGACCGGATTGCGGGAGAAGGAGTTCCCTCTGGCCAAACCGGGCGAGGACTACACGACGCCATCTACCGGTGCCTGGGCCAGCCCCGGACCCTCCAGTCGGCCGTACACAGTCAAGCTCGCGGACGGTTCGAGTGTGACCTATCGCTGGTACCGTTTTGTCGATCAGCCTTCCTTCCAGCAGTATCGTTGGGACGCGAAGAAAAAGGCCGATCTCCAGGCGCTTGTCGAAAAGATCCATGCCAAATGGCCGATTGACCGCAACTACATGAAACCTCCCACTCAGGGCAAGCTAGTTGGGATCGACCCGGCTCTAATCGTGAAACCGCCCAAGGGCATGGAAGTCGGATACGTGCCGATCGTGGTCGGGCAAACTAAATGAAATCGATTTATATTACGGTCATGGTGCTTGGGCTTTCGATGTCGGTCGAGGCGATTGGGCAGACACCCTTCCAAGCTGATTGGGACTCGTTGAAGAAGTACACAGTGCCCGATTGGTTCCGGGACGCCAAGTTCGGGATATTTATCCATTGGGGGATCTACTCGGTGCCTGCTTATGGCGGCAGCTCTTATGGCGAATGGTATCCCTACAACATGTACCGCAAGGGCACTAAGGAGTTCGACCACCATATCGCTACCTATGGCACTCAAGACAAGTTCGGCTACAAAGATTTGATCCCAATGTTCAAGGCCGAGCATTTCGATGCGGATGCCTGGGCGAAACTTTTTAAAGAGGCTGGAGCAAAATACGTCGTCCCTGTCGCCGAACATCACGATGGCTTTGCGATGTACCGGACAAGCCTCTCCAGGTGGAACGCTTACGATATGGGGCCGAAACGGGACGTTATCGGAGAAATTGCCAAAGCGACCCGGAAGGAAGGCATGGTCTTCGGCCTGTCGTCGCACCGCGCCGAACATTCGTTCTTTTTTTATAACGGTCGACTATTCACCTCCGACGTGAACGATCCGCGCTATCAGGATTTGTACGGTCCCGCAGAGGAAGGTGGTTACGACTTCCCCAACCATCCGATGACGGGGGAATTTCTGAATGATTGGTTGCTACGCTGCACGGAACTCGTGGATAAGTACCATCCCCAACTCGTCTATTTTGATGAGTGGGTCGGAAGGGACGGCTTTCAGCCCTATCTGAAGTCGTTCGCGTCGTACTACTACAATCATGCCGCCCAATGGGGCAAAGGCGTCGTTCTGAATTACAAATACGAGGCGATGCCCGAACATACGGCGGTCCTGGACATGGAGCGCGGCAAGCAAGCGTACATACGAGAGTTGCCTTGGCAGTCGGACGACGCGGTCGGATTCAACTCATGGGGCTACATCAACGGCGATCGGTACAAGAGCCCCCAATTCCTTGTCGACGAGTTGATTGATATCGTCAGCAAGAACGGGAACCTCTTGCTGAATATCGGCCCGAAGGCCGATGGAACCATCGCCGACGAGCAACGGACCCTGTTGCTCGATATGGGCAAATGGCTCAAGCTTAACGGCGAGGCCATCTATGGCACCCGACCTTGGCGCGTATTCGGAGAGGGCCCCGCAAAGAGCCTCGGAGGTGATCACATCGATCGCAAGACCGCCCCCTACACGCAACAAGACATCCGCTTCACGACGAAAGGCGATGCAATCTACGCGATTCCCCTCGTGTTGCCGACCAGTGATATCACGGTGACGTCTCTATCGGATAGAAACCCTGGCCCGAAGATCGCATCCATCACGTTGCTGGGCAGTAAAGAGAAAGTGGTTTGGTCACAGCAACCCGACGGCTTAATCATAAAACCTTCGGCAAGATATCCTTCACACTATGCAGCGGTTTACAAACTCGAGCTCCAAAAATAGGCGCGAGCCTTGATTCTACCTCGCAATACAGTTTCCCTTTACTAACCCTAACGAGAGCCATGCAAACAATTCTGATGATCACGGCCCTGTTCTCGCTGGGCTTCACTTTCCCGCCGTTAGCGCAACTTTCAAATAAAACGCCTAAGACATCACTCGTTAACAAGGCGGCAATGATGCCAAGACCAAATTTCAGGGTGCAGAACGTCATTGGAGCCAAAGCGCAGGAGTTCGATTTAGCCGATGTTACGCTCCTCGACGGCCCGTTCAAAGCGGCGATGGAGCGCGATGCGACTTATCTCCTGAGCTTAAGCGCTGATCGCCTTTTGAGTCTTTATCGCAAAGAAGCAGGTCTCGAACCGAAAGCGCCCGGTTACGGTGGCTGGGAGCCGCGGGGTGGTGAAACTTTGGGGCATTACATGTCGGCGCTCGCGATGCAATATCACTCGACAGGTGATTCGCGCTTCAGAGAACGCCTCAACTACATCCTCGATGAGCTGGCCGTGATTCAGCAGAAGAATGGCGACGGCTATATAGGCGGGATTCCCAATGGTAAAGCACTTTTCGCTGAGGTGAAAGCTGGCGATGGCAAAGGCGCGCATCGTGAATGGGTGCCGTGGTATGTCTTGCACAAATTGCAAGCTGGCCTGCGCGACGCTTACCTATATGGCGGCAATCCAAAAGCGCGCGGCTTGCTTGTGAAATTCTCTGACTGGGTGGTGGATACTACCGCTAGTCTCACCCCAGAACAGTGGGGAATCATGACGCAGGTGGAGGATGGCGGCATGAGAGAGACCATGGCCGATGCTTACGCGATCACCGGAAACAAACAATATCTGGAGGTATCAGAGAAGTTTTACGATTATGCGCTTGATGCATTAGCCGAACGCGAAGACAAACTTTCTGGCGGTCATGCCAACACGCTATTGGCCAAAGTCATCGGCTCGGCGCGACTGTATGAGTTGACTGGAAGTAAGAGGGACCGCACGATTTCGCAGTTCCTTTGGAGTACGGTAGTGAACCATCACTCCTATGTGACCGGCGGCAATAGCGAGCACGAAGAGTTCAATGCACCCGATCAGTTCACCAACAAGCTCGGCCCCTCGACTGCCGAAAGCTACAACACCTACAACATGCTTAAGCTCACGCGGCATCTGTTTGAGGCCACGCCAGATGTGGGATACGCTGATTATTACGAACGCGCTTTGTATAATCACATTTTGGCTTCGCAAGAACCCGAGAAAGGCATGACGGCATATTATATGTCGCTCAAACCGGGCCACTGCAAGAGTTACAGCACGCCCGAAGAGTCGTTCTGGTGCTGCACCGGCACCGGCATGGAGAATCACGTCAAATACGGTGATTCGATTTATTATCACAAGGCCGACACGCTGTTTGTCAACGGCTTCATTCCCTCGGTTTTGCGGTGGCGCGACAAAGGTCTGACTGTTCGTCAAGACACCCAGTTCCCCCAAAGCGACGTGACGAAATTGACGATTACGGCGGACAAACCAACCAGAGCCGCGTTGAAAATCCGATGTCCGGGCTGGTTAGCGAAAGACGCGGAGGTTTCAGTAAATGGTAAAAGGCGGCCCATCGCGGCCAAGGCCGGAAGCTACGCGACGATCGAGCAGACGTGGAAAACTGGCGATACGATTGAAGTTCGTCTGCCGATGCAACTGACGCAGGAAGCGTTGCCGGACGACAAGAGCAAAGTCGCATATCTGTATGGGCTGGTCGTGCTGGCAGGCGATTTGGGTAACGCAAATATGCCCAAGGATTTGCATGCCGTAGAGCAGGACGCCTACTTCACCGTGCCGGACCCGGTGGTACCGGTTCTGGTTCCCCAGAACAAGCCGTTGAACCAGTGGCTAAAGCCAGTTGAAGGACACCCACTGTGGTTTCGCACCGTGGGGGCCGGGCACCCCGATGAGGTGACGATGAAGCCGTTTTATGACGTGCATTTCAGTCGCTACACGGTGTATTGGGATGTGTTCACGCCGTCGCAGTGGGACCAGTATAAGGTTGAGTTTCATGCACGGGAAGTGGAACGGCGGGCCAAAGAAGCAAGGCGCGTTGACGAGATGCACTTCAACGAACAGCAAACCGAGCTTGAGCATAACCTGACCGGCGAAAGGAGCACTTCGGGACGTTATGGAGAGCGCGGCTACCGCGTCGCCTCCAATGGCGCCTGGTTCGCCTTTGACATGAAAGTCGCGCCGGATGTACCAATGGAGCTCCAATGCACCTACTGGGGCGCCGATGGTGGCAATCGCAATTTTAATATTTTGGTTGACGGACAGATTATCGCAACGCAACGATTAAATCGCGACAAATTGGATGAATTCTTCGACGTGATTTACCCGATTCCCGCCGCTCTCACGCAAGGTAAGACCAATGTCAAAGTGCGCTTTGAACCGATTAATGACAAACAAACTGCGGGTGGCGTCTTCGGTTGCATCATGTTCATAGCCAAGGTGAAGCGGGTTACGGAATGAACGTCTGCATGAAAAGTAGTCATCGAACCTTGGCCGTCTTTGCGGCTCTCACCCTGTGTGCGAGTGCGGAGTCCGCGGCTCCCCTTCGGCAAGGGATGGAAAGTCAAGGCGTTCGAGTGACCTTATCGAATCGATTGATGACCAAGGAGCCGGTCAGTCCCAGGCTCTTTAGCAGTTTTTTGAACTCGCGTTCGGCCGGTCAGATCTCATCTCCGCTGAGTTGCTGATGGATCGCGGCTTTGAGATGCCCCCAGGCGTTTCCCTCAACGACGCCAACGGATGGTGTGCGCGGTCCAAGCCTACGATTGAACAGGAGGACTGGTGGCACTCGGGCTACGAGGAGCACCCTTGGCGGTTAGCGAAAGGGGTGGCGAACACCGCTGCATCCATGACGCGCGCCGGCGGTGCCTGGCCCCATGCTCCCAACGGTAAGTTCTACGTTAGGATCGAGAACCCAGCGCCTGACGAATCTGTTGCCCTTGCCCAGGACGGCGTCTGGATCAATGCCGGTGTGGCGTACGACTTCTCGGGCCTACTCTGCGATGGCACCATGTTCAGCGCGACACCCAAGTCGGAAAAACCGGTCCATATCGAAGTGTGTCTCTATCCTGAAGGGCGAGTCGACGGAAAGCCGTTGAGCCGCGCAGCCATTGTCGTGGATTCCACAACCCCAAGCAAGTTCACGGCGACGTTGCCCGCGACCTCGTACCGTGGACGGACGACATTCGCCCTGATCGTTCCTCCGGGCTCTACGTTAGTCGGCGATATGCTCTCGCTGCGACCCGCCAACCGTGTTGGAGCAATACGGTCGGAGGTCATTGCAGGGATGAAGCAAGTGCCGGTATCTAAGATCCGCTTCCCCGGAGGGTGTTTCGCATCCACTTACCGGTGGCGCGATGGCATCGGTGACCGCGATAGCCGCCCCGTCGACTTTGATCACTGGTGGAACTTCCCGATGCAGAACGACATAGGGACCGTCGAGTTTTTGGAGATGTGCAAAACGATCGGTTCCGAGCCGATGTTCTGCGTGCCGGTCATGTTCGACGACGCCTACAACGCCGCCGATTGGGTCGCCTTCTGCAACACCGACCATCATCCGCTCCTTGCCAAGGCGGGCTTGAAGCGCTCGCCTATGAAGGTGAAGTATTGGGAACTCGACAACGAGACCTACCGGCGGATGGATGCCATTACCTATGCGCAGAAATGCGTGGAGTTTTCTCGGTCCATGAAAAAGGTCGATTCGACGATCAAGATCATCATGGACTGCTACTGGGTGTATCACGGGGCACTTGGAGAGATGCTGAAGATTGCGGGCAGGGACATTGATCTGGTGAACAACCGGGGCGGGAACATCGCCGAGTTGCGGGGAGATCTCACCACCTTGGTCAAGTACAACCGGATGAACAAACGCGACATTCGCTTGTGTCACTCCGAATATCGGGCGAACGGCTACGATTTGCCGACCGGTCCCATCACGGCCAAAACCAAGGACGATGGTCTCAATACCCCGGGGATCAAAAATGAGAAAGACACCGCGATCGCCAAGGCCAGCCGCTGGTCCTACGGCCTGAGCGTGCTGTGCGACTATCTCGATTACCAAGGCTTTGGCGGCGGTTTTCAGTTCGCAAACTTCACCGGCTACAACGATGGCTGGGGAGAAGGGCTTATCAATTGCGCCAAATCTCGCGTCTATCCGTCGGCGGCCGGAGAGGCGTTTAACTTCCTGCATCGGCAGACCATGGCTTGGCCGGTGGCGATTGATGTCTCCCAGCCCTCGCCACTTGTCCGCACCCAAGCGGCATGGGACGCAAACAAGAAAGAGCTGGTTCTCTTCGCCCTAAATCTCTCCTCGCAGCCTCGGACAATCACCTGGGATTTGACGAGTCTCCGTGCAAAGCTGGGGAAGGTGGCGCGCGTCGAATCTCTTTCCTCGCCTACGGCCCACATCACCATCAGGGAGGATAAACCAAATCCTCTGGTCCACAAAACTACGGTCCAACCGGCAGATTCGGACGTGATCGTCGTGGAAGCGAAACCGTTCTCAGCCAACGCAGTTCGACTTCAGGTCACCGGACGCGGGTGAGAGCAACCTCCGCTGGACACAATCGATGATACTCTTGAGTTTTCTGACGGTAATGCTCGGCGTGGTTGCCGTTCCGGCTGCAAGCGACGCGATGATTTTCCCGCCCAAAGCGGATGCGCCTCATTCGCAGGCACCGTTCCACCACAACGGAGATAAGAAGACGGTGCTCATCGACTGGACGATCAAGACCGATACCTGCCAACTTCAGGTCCTGCCTTCGGAGGTTGGTTACCGGGTGGAGATCGGCGACGGCCATCAAAAAATGCTCTCCTCACCAGTCGATGGGCTTTGGTCGATCGCACTCGGATGGAAGGACCAGTGGCCAACCAACTGGCGGCACGGGTCCCCGGATAAGGTCGAGCGAGTCGGCCCATGGCTCGTGCTCACCGGAAAGGTGAAGACGGATCAGGGCGACTGGCAGGTGAAAGACGCCTATATCGCGGAAGGACGCCTCATCCGATGCATGCGCCGATGGACTTGGACCGGCACAAAGCCGACCGAGACCACAACTCTGTCCGTCCGCTGGACCGTGCGGAACGCCGGGTCGATCCCCTTCCTCCCCGGCATTTGCCTCTACGGGAACCCCATGGGAGCCGCGCCATCGGTGGCGAAGTATGACGGAACGGAGGGACAGCAACTTCTTTGCGAAGAGCATAGATTCCCTATGCCGTTCGCCTCCTTCGAATGGGGAGCCGACGGTCGGTATTTTGGGGCCGCCCTCCACACCCAACCCTCCTTGGTCCCCGATGCGCACCGGAGCGACCAATGGTGGTCCCTCGGCGTCGCCTCTCACCCGCAGACGAGTGAACTGACTCTGCTCTCCGGCCCATGTGCGATCAACGGCAAGCACGGTTTCGTCAAGGCAAACCAAGACAAGTCGCTCCCTTACGGCGACACCTGGATGACGGTTCCTACGCGCGGTATCGTGGAGAAGACGTTCTACCTCGAAGCCTATCCGGTGGCGACGCAGGGCTCCGGTTTCCGCCGTCCGGTTCGCTCCTCCATGGAGCTTTTCGAGCCGTATCCTACGGATGGACTACCGACGTTCGAATCGATCATAGCGGCGAAGTACCGATTTATGCAATCGCGCTGGCACGAGGAGCCTCGCTCTGCGGGGTTCCGGATGTATCCGCAAGGCAACGAGTACGTGATGGGTTGGTGCGGACAGGCGGCCGCTCCGGGCTACGCGTTGCTCGCTTTGAAGGAGCGCCTGGGCGATCCGAAGGCGATCTCGATGGCGCAACGCTCCCTCGATTTTCTTACCACCTCCCCGTTTGACGAAGGGGGGTTCAAGCAACGTTACAATCCTGACAAGAACGAGTGGTACGACCAGGACCCCGTTTCTCAGGGCCAGGCGATGGAGAACTTCGCCCGGGCGATCCATGCCGGTCGGCGGGTGCATGGCATCGACACCTCGCGATGGGAAGCCTTCCTCCGTCGAGCCTGCGATATTCAGGCGACACACATCCTTCGCACAGACTGGCGTCCAAGATCGACGAGCGAAGCGTTTTATGTCTCTCCTCTTTGCAAGGCGTTCAAACTATTCGGGACGCCCAAATACAAAGAAGCCGCCTTGAAGGCAGCAACGCACTACGCCTCTCGACATCTCTCAATGACCGAACCGTATTGGGGGGGCACGCTCGACGCCCAATGCGAGGACAAGGAAGGTGCCGCCGCCGGGTTCCAAGCTTTTGTCGCGGTATACGAGATGACCAAGGAGGCCAAATACCTGGGTTGGGCCGAACACGCTATGGACGTAGTTCTCAGCTACACGGTCGTTTGGGATATTGATCTGCCGGCCTCGCGGTTGCGCGACCATAATTTCAAGACCAGAGGTTGGACGATCGTCTCGGCTCAGAACCAGCACCTGGATGTCTACGGAGTGCTCTTCATGCCAGAAATCTATCGCATGGGCGGGTACCTTCATCGCAACGACTTGAAGAAGCTCGCGCTTGTGATGTATCGCTCGTGCGGACAAATGATCGACCCTACTGGAAGCCAAGGCGAGCAAATCCTGCACACTAATTTTGCTCAGCATGGTGGGGCCCTGATGCAGAAAGTTCAAGGGATGCGTGGCGAATACTCCGAAGGCTGGACAGTATTGTGGATCACCACGCACTTCCTAAACGCCGCGGCCGAACTGGAAGAGATGGGTGTGTTGCGAATAGTGAGAACGAGTTCATAGGACCGAACTCATGGTGCAGCCCAAGTTAATGTTTAGCCGCTTTTGAAGGGATTCCGGCGTAGCCGTAAGGAACGCCGCTTTTCACATTCAACTGCAACAGGCGGACTCGACCGAGAGCAAGGGCAATGAAAATAGAAAGTGAACCAGAGGAGACTATGTCCGAGACGGATAAATGGGTGATCCAGCAGTTCCCGTCGCAATCTCAAAATTCAGGACGTCAATCATGTTTTGACCCCGCTTCCGCTTCACTTATGCGAATCCTTTTAGCGGACATAACCCTTTTTATGTTTTCAAATCAAAGCGGACTTCCGATTCCCGTCGGCTCCGCGACGAATGGTTGATGAGCCATATTGCCCCGTTCCGTCATCGCCCGAACTCCAAAAATGTTAACCAGAGTCTAATGGTTACCGGGCGCGGTTAGGTCACCCAAAAACCCTCGCTTCTTCACTCCGCCGAGCGGACGGGCACGGGGGCTTTGCAGAGGGGAAAAGGGCTGAGAAGCAGGCTCATCGGTAGACCGAGGCTTGAAACATGGAGACCTCCAATGGGCTTGTGGTAAATCCGGTAATGGTTGGTTGCGTTGTGCCTACCAGTCACAAGCCGACGGTGGAACGGAGAGGGAGGGTGTAGAAAGTGTGAGCCGGGTGGGTGCGGCGTGGGTTTGCTGATGCGGCTCCCTGGGGTGCGTAGGCAAGGTTTGTGGCTTAGACATGCGCGCGCTGTACCTTCACAAACGGGATTTCCGCTTTTTTGACAATGAGATTCTGACTTGGCTTGAAGCAAACCAGGCCGCGTTTTTTAGCGTGTACGTGTGGGAGCCCTCCTTGATGGCGACTTCCGAATTTGCCGACATGCATCAGTTCGCGGTCACCCAGGCCCTTGATGCCTTGAGAACCAGCTACAAGAAGGACGGCATCTGCCTTATCGAATGTCTCGGAGAAATGGTCGATCGATTGGAAGCGCTACATGAGCGCATCGGGTTCGACACGTTGGTTTCCCATATGGAGCACGGTACGCAGGGGACGTTTGCCCGTGACATCGCGGTCAAAGGTTGGTGCAAGGCCAAAGGAATTAAATGGACCGAGTTCGCCGGGTCCACCGTCAAAAGGGGGCTTAAGAACCGGGATGAGCGAGAAAAGATCTGGAAGGCGCACATGACCGAGCGGATGAAACCCGTGCCGAAAAACCTTGCCGGATTGCCCATTAGCAACGGAATCCTTCAGCAGTTCGAGAGCCAAGTAAACGATTTCCGGCAAGCCATGGCAGTCAAGCACAAGGCGCTGGACTTTGCAAACCGGCTCCAACCGGTTTCAGAACGGGCGGCGCATAACACGCTGCAGGAGTTCCTGACCGATCGGAGTGTAAAGTACCGGGGCGGAATCTCGTCGCCTAACACCGCACTCACCCACGGTTCACGCCTGTCGGTCCACCTGGCGTGGGGAACGGTGTCGATTCGCTGCATCTACCGAACGGCGCAGCAGAAAATGTTTGAGCTGGAGAACCCGTTGCCGGATGGGAAGCCGTCGGCGAGCGACCGACGCCACAAGTTGTCGCTTAAGAGTTTCACCGCTCGGCTGCATTGGCGAGATCACTTCATCCAACGTTTGGAAGATCAGCCGGACATGCCGGACCATGCCCTCAGTTCTGCTTTTGAAAGCATTGCCTTCTTAGATGCCCCCGACCGGTTAGAGGCATGGCGGCATGGCCTTACCGGTGAGCCGATGGTGGATGCCTGCATGCGGTGCCTTCAAGAAACCGGGTTCATCAACTTTCGCATGCGGTCTATGTGCATTTCTTACGGCGTCTACGGCTTGCATCTAGACTGGCGATTGCTAGGGCGGGCCTTGGCCGAGATCTTTTTAGATTACGAGCCCGGCATACATTGGTCACAGGTGCAAATGCAAGCCGGGGTGGTCGGCATCAACACGATCCGGGTCTATTCGCCGCAGAAGCAACTTCTAGACCAAGATCCCGAGTGCCAGTTCGTGAAGCGATGGATCCCTGAATTGGCTCAGGTTTCGGCCGATGAGATTCTGAACTACGACAATTTCCTCGCCGATCTGGGTGCTTATCCGGCCCCAATTGTCTCGTTTAAAGACCAGTCGGCCGCGATGAAGAAGGTGATGTATGGGGTCAAGAACGGGGCGGAAAACCGGGAAGCCAAAGTTGAGGTCCTTCGCCGCCACGGTAGCCGCGTCTTCAAGCCTCGCGCGCGCAAACCAAGCTTAAATTGCATTCCTTCCGAAGTGCCAAATGAAATTCAGACCTAATGCTTCCCTGCCTTCAAAAATTTGCATCGTCTGCGGGCGGCCGTTTAGTTGGCGAAAGAAATGGGAGCGCTGCTGGGAAGAAGTGAAATACTGCTCAGAAGCCTGCCGCCGAAAGCGCACTTCGGGCGCGGGCTGAAAAGTCATGTAACTGTCATTCGTTAACAATTAGGTGCCGTTTCAATGTCGCTTGCGTTTGTTCGCCAAGTTGGAACTCGAAGAGATTGTAGGGATTAGGTTCTGAAATCCAAATGGGCATCGAATCCACTTACAACCACCTACCGAGCCTCAGAGTTACGAAACTCTGTGGCTAGTTTTTTGGGACAGAACAGGGCGGTGTGACTCGGCAGCCTTTGCGCCGACGATGACAGGTGGGATTACTGTTCCAAGGATTAATAGACCACTTGGTATGCCCCAGCTGATTCGTCACTTAATACTACTGGAAATTAACCGTTTGGCCCTCAAGGTAGCCCTGCAACCTTCCATGATCGTCGAACACAAAGCCATAAAACCATTTGCTCGTCGCCGAAAACGGGAGGCATGAACTACGAGGAACACTGCGTGACTTAGTTACCATTACTCCATCACGCATTGTGAATGGCGAGCAATTGAGCCACTAGATAGTCCTACCCGCGTGACTCCGGGCGTCGGTCATAATCTCAACGATGAAATTAGAGTTTGGCCAGGTGTCCCTGCTGAAGGACACAAACCGTTGAGAGAGATTCACGGTGACGCCAAAACCGTACGTGACCTCTTGAAGGGGGTCAAGTATTCAATCGACTACTATCAGCGCGAATATAAATGGCAGGACAAGCAGATTCGTGAGTTGGTCGACGACCTGACCGATCGGTTCCTGGAAGACTATCAACCAAACCACGAACGCAAAAGAGTGGCAGATTACGGTCACTACTTCCTCGGATCAATTATCATCAGTAAGAAAGAGAGTTCGAACTTCGTAGTCGATGGCCAGCAACGGCTCACAAGCTTGACCCTGTTGCTGATCTACTTAAGGAACCTGCAATGCGACAGAAGCGACAAGGTGACCATCGACGACCTCATTGCTTCGGAAAAATACGGTCAAAAGTCGTTCAACCTCGACGTCGACGAGCGAACCCCGACGATGTCGGCCCTTTTCGAAGGTCTGCCAGTTGACTTGATCGACCGGAGTGAGTCGGTTCAGAACATTGTCCAGAGATATCAAGACATCGAGGAGTGCTTCCCCGATGAATTGCGCGGTGACGCCCTTCCGTTCTTCGTTGATTGGCTTCTAGAGAACGTCCACCTTGTCGAAATCACGGCCTACGCGGACGACGACGCCTACACCATCTTCGAAACAATGAATGACCGTGGATTGTCTTTGAGCGCCACGGACATGCTCAAAGGCTACTTACTGGCCAACATAACCGACCCTACGAAGCGAGTCACGTCAAATGTTCGTTGGCGCGACCGTGTCGCCGAACTAAATGCAGTCGGAAAGGAAGTCGAGCCGGACTTTTTCAAGGCCTGGTTTCGCAGCCAGTATTCAACCAAGATACGCGAGCGGAAGCGCGGCGCCGGGCAGGAGGATTTCGACCGGATTGGCACTGAATACCATCGCTGGCTCCGCGATACGAGTGAGAACCTCGGGCTAAAAGGTAGCGACGATTTCTTTAAATTTCTCGATGTCAACTTCGACTTTTATTGCAGGCACTATCTGCGGCTCATGAAGGCATCACGCGAGGTTGTTCCGGGCCTTGAGCCGGTGCTCTACAACGCCAAAAATGGATTCACATTGCAGTACATGCTACTCATGGCGCCTGTTGTCCCCGGGGACCCGGACGATGTTGCAGTCCTCAAGCAACGGCTGGTGGCGAAGTTCCTCGACATCCTTCTCGCGTGGCGCATCTACAACTTCCGCTCGATTGCCTACTCGACCATGCAATACGCCATGTTTCTGGTGATGCGGGACATTCGAGGCCTGGAACCAACCGTGCTGGCCCAGAAGCTGACTGACCGACTCTCGGAGGAAGGCGAAACCTTCTCGTCGAACAGCTCATATCATGCGGCCGGCATCGGGTTTACGATGCATCAACAGAATCGTTACGCCATCCACCGGATGCTTGCCCGGATGACTGACTTCATCGAGACTCAGTCCGGCCAGCAATCGAGATACTCCGAGTACGTCTCAGACAATGGAAAGAATCGTTACGAGGTGGAGCACATCTGGGCCAATAAGCCTGATCGGCACACGGACGAGTACGCAGATTCTCGCGACTTCCAACAACACCGCAACCGGTTTGGCGGTTTGCTCTTGCTTCCCAAAAGCTTCAATGCAAGCTACGGGGACTTGCTTTTTGAGAACGAGGACATAGCAAAATCAAAACGTGAGCATTACAATTCGCAAAATCTGCTAGCTCGGTCGCTCCATCCGATGGCCTACCAGAACAATCCTGGTTTCATCGGCTTTATGAACCGGACTGGGCTACCTTTCCGGCCACACGACCAGTTCATGCGCAACGACATGGACGAGCGGAATGAGTTGTATCGGCGGCTCGCAGGGCTCGTTTGGAACCCGAAGGATTTGCTGAGGGAGCTTGGCCTTGACCAGCAAAAAGAGCAACCGAGGGCCAATTGCAAAACTCCAAAAACAGAGCATCAAGATCTCTATTTTGAACCTAAGTAGGCACCGGCATCCTTGTCTATGCCTAGTTTTGCAATTGGCTCCTGAGTGTCGCATATCTTATCGCGGTTGCCTCAGCTGCTGGATACTCTTGCAAAGACTTTAAGGGAGACGACGACAGCGTCGATATAAGCGTTGTCTCGACAATGGCGGGCAAGCAACTTCACGCCCCAGACCAGCCACCGTCGAACCCAAAGGGTCAGGCAGGTAATCCCGCTCCACCCCGTTCCTTGTCTCCGAGATCACCTCTCCGTCAATGGTTAAATAGGAAACTACCGGCATTGTATTAACTCCTTTCCTGCAGGATGTCTGCACCATCCCAAACCAGCGTTGTCAGCGCACTACCGGGCCCTGAATAGGACCTCATCAAACCATCCGCTGAATAAGCATGAGTCCACTGGGTCTTATCTGGCAAGAGGACGGAAACCATCCGTCCTTCTGGGTCTACATGGTAGGTTGTGGCGGCAATGGTTGGCAGTGCATACTCCTGCCGCAGATTGCCGTTGTCATTGTAGCCAAAGCTCGTAAACACAGACCCAACCGTCACTGAGATGAGTGCCTGAGAACGTGCCCCAAGAGAACGTGATCGAATTAAAATGGCCTCAAAGGCGTTCAAACGTCGGAACATCGGGCTAGAGACCAACTCCCTTGTAGCGTTAGCTTGGGAACGACTTCAGATCGACCTATACCGTTTCCATAATTGAGCCCAGCTAGCCGGCTATGCCGAGGCGTGCCGGCTCTTAAAGCCAGGAGGGGGAGAAAATATTTCGGTGATCGGATCCCCGGCGTCCGCCGGGCGAGGATGCGCACATGGGAAATCTTTCTCGATGAAATAGTGAATAGCGGAGTGATTCATTGCGGTGAAATAGACGCCTTCACACTCCGGTGACGCAAGCCGCGCTACATCGGCTGAAGATATAGTGACCGTCACAGCCGACCCCTCAAAGTGGATGCTTGTTATAGAACTGGGATGGACCGACATTTGCCAGCTTGAGGCCGCGAAGGCTTCCGATATCGAGTCTCCCTCTACTAGTGCTTGAAGTTCGGTGGGCGTAATTCGAAGCCGGAGACTATGCTCCATCCAACGAATTTTCACTGCACAACCAACCGAATCATAGGCAGAATTCTACCGAAGATGGGGAGGCAATGGCTATGACGGCCGTCATAGCACAACATCGTACGCGCCTAATATACTTTCCAAACCGCGCGGTCGATCCGTCTTGGAAAAATATTGGGACAATTCGCCGGTTAGACACCTGGCAAACGGCGCATTTAGTGGAGAATTGCTATATGGAGATGAATTTTTACGTTGATCCCAGCCGTTGCATTGGCTGTAACGCCTGCGTGGAGGGTTGTAGAGAATGCGATACTCACGCAGGGGTTAGCATGATCCACCTGGTTGAGATCAAGCGTGGCGAGACCGTTCAGACGACTCCAATGGTCTGCATGCATTGCGAACACCCCGCCTGCCAGGCGGTATGTCCCGCCGACGCCATTAAACGAACAAGTGACGGAGTCGTGCAAAGTTCGCTTAAACCGCGATGCATTGGCTGCACCAACTGCGTTTATGCATGTCCGTTCGGCGTTCCAAAATATGACGTCGGGATTGACCAGATGATGAAGTGCGATATGTGTTATGACCGCACCTCCATCGGAAAGAAGCCGATGTGTGCAACGGTTTGCCCGTCCGGAGCACTATTTTTCGGGACCGCTGAGGAGATTAAGGAACGTCGCGGCCACCCCGTGAACGAGTTCGTATTTGGCACTACGACCGTTAAAACCAAAGTGTTGATGATGTTGCCAACTTCACAACAAAGGTTAACCGTGCATCCAGATGCCTTAGTTAGGAAGTCTGATCTGTTAGCGAGTTCTAGGAAGTAGCATGGACAGGCACGTTTTGGAAGATTTCCCCGTTGACTGGCAAGAAGACCAATATGTTTCGCGCCGAGAGTTTGTAAAGTTTCTCACTCTTGCCAGCGGAGGGATGGCCCTTAGCTCGGTAGGGTTGGCTGCATGGGCTAAAGTCCCGAGGCATCGTCGTAGCTTTGAATCTAAACTGGTCGGCACAATCCACGAAATCCCAATTAAAGGATGGAAGCAGTTCAGCTACCCTCGAAAAGAAGATGCATGCATTCTAGTTCGCACCGGAGAACATAGTGTGGTGGCCTTTAGCCGCCGTTGCACCCATCTTTCCTGCCCGGTGGGTTGGCAGAAAGAAGAGAACCGACTGTATTGCCCTTGCCATAACGGCGCTTTCTCGATCGAAGACGGACATGTTCTTCAGGGCCCCCCGGCACGACCACTGCCAAAGATCGAACTATCGATCATTGATGGGACGATCTACGCCATGGGAATCACAAACGAAAGCCTATGAACCCTCAACAGCTTCGCCGCCATGAGCAAGAGTCTGTAGCATTTGTTGGCATGCTACTCTTCCTGCTCGTCTTGATACTCATCCAGATGTGGCTCTTCACAGCAACCCTGGACAATTTCCTTGAGGGGAAGTGGAACAATGCGTTGCCTGCGGCTGCCGTTAGCCTTGCGTGCCTTGGGATCAACGCGTGGATGCTGATAGGGTTGGGACGTATGGAAAGAAACCAGTGAGTAGCCTCAATGGGAAACTTCAAGGGGCAATCTCGTCTCTGTTTCCGGGTTACTTCGCCATGGTAATGGCGACCGGCGTGGTGGCGATTCAGGCGAATAAATTGGGTTACGTTACACCGGCCAAGGTATTGGTTTTGATTGCCGGAGCCACCTACGCGGTTTTGTGCTTGCTGACCATCACGCGGTCCATATACTTCGGCCGGAATCTTGTGGCTGATTTTCGAGCGTTTGTGAAGGGACCGGCCTTCTTCACAACATCGGCAGCAACCACGGTTCTGGGAAAAAGTCTGCTGCTGGTGATGCACCAGACGCTAATGGCCCAGACACTTTGGGGGTTTGCGTGGTGCATTTGGTTATTTCTAAGCTATGCGTTTGCAATCAACGTCGTTACAAGCAACCAGAAGATGGCGATCCAAGACAGCGTTAATGGAGTGTGGCTCATCATTCCGGTTGCCACTCAGTCGCTCTCCATTCTCACGTGCCTCCTCTCTCCGACTCTTCCAAATCACGGATTGATGGTGCTTGTGTCGCTCAGCCTCTACATGCTGGGTTGCGCGCTTTATCTAATCGTGATAGCAGCGGTGCTTTATCGGCTGGTTTTCTTCCCCCTAGAACCGCAGGATCTGAGACCGGCCTACTGGGTCTGTATGGGAGCAGCGGCAATCTCTACGCTTGCAGGCGTGGAACTCTGCAAACGCGTAGACATTTGGGTTCTCCCCTTCAACCCTCTGCCGTCCCTCCAAGGATTTACGATGTTTTTCTGGGTCGTTGCAAGTGCTTGGATTCCTCTCCTCATTGGTCTGGGTGTGTGGAGGCACGCCATCCGCAAAGTTAAACTCACTTACGACCCGCAATATTGGAGCATGGTGTTTCCGCTTGCAATGTACGCAATCTGCACGGGCGGCATTGTGGACATTTTTAAACTCACAGCACTTGGAGTTATATCTCAAGGTTTCCTAGTCATAGCAGGGGCCGCTTGGCTCGTTGTATTTTCTGGACTCATCAGAAATCTCATAGGGGATTTACGCCAGACGATCGGATCGAAAGCAGGCTCGACCGAAAATCCTGTGGTGCAGGGTTTGGGTGGCTCTAGGTGAGCCTTATTAAGAAGGTTGACCACTCCCAGGCAGTCGCGTGTTTATGCGCTTTTAGCGCCGCCATTGGGCTTGCCGCGCTGATCTTCTTTGGGTCGGGCGAGCTTAGCCGTTTCGACCCTCCTCTGGCGGCCTACGCGATCGCGACGGTCTTTGCCGCTTTCGGCGTAACTTTTCGCTATGCAATGTGGCTTCAAAGGCCTACAACCTGGAAATATTTCAAGGCATCTTGGCGGCTATTCCTGCGCCCGAAACAAATCCTACCAAACATGGTGCGGCTAGTTGTTCTCCTATGGGAGAACATCGTCATCCAAAAGTTCATCGAGAAACGAAGCCATCAGCGCTGGTTCGCGCATATGGGCATCGCTTGGGGTTGCATTTTGGCTTTCATGATTACGCTTCCACTTAGTTGGGGTTTGATCCAGTTTCTTCCGGCACCCAATGCAAGCGACTATGCCGTGGTATTTATGGGGGTGACGGTATTAACCTTCGACCCAAAGGGACCGATCGGATTTATTTTCTTTAATTGGCTCAACTTTAGCGCAGTACTCTTGCTGGTTGGCATCGCGCTCGCGATGCACCGCCGGATGTTCGACCGTGGAGCTCAGGCAGTCCAGAGCATCGCTTCCGATATCATTCCGATCTTCTTGTTGTTCTCCGTTGCGATTACGGGTCTAATGTTGACGGCAAGCGAGCATCTGATGGGGGGTTCGCACTTCAGTTTCATCTCGATACTTCATGCCTTTACCGTGGTGCTATTGCTTCTATACTTGCCGTTCGGGAAGCTCTTCCATGTGATTCAACGGCCCGCCCAAATCGGAGTCGCCTATTACAAGGAAGAGGGGCGAAACGGTCCGCAGGCAATTTGCCCTCGATCTGGCTTGGCGTTTCAATCGAAAATGCACCACGACGACGTTGCGACTACCTTGCGGGATCTTGGGCTCGACTTCGGTGACCATCAGGACCTCTCGCCTCAAGAGAAGATTCGCACCTACGCGCTCAGCCAACTTGCAGTCTTGGGAGAAGAAGGATTTGTCGGCTCGGCTGATTAAATAAGGGTGATATGGCAAAGCTTCCAACTTCATTAGAAAAACTCACAGAACAGTTCGGACCGCACCTCAACTATGCGCCCGTGGGCGGATGGCAAGGGCGCGGAGAACCCGAGAAACTGGTAAAGACCCACTGTTGTTTCTGCGGTCAGCAATGTGGGATTCAACTTAAAGTCAGCCAAAATCGAGTTATCGGATTCGAACCCTGGGAAGAGTTCCCTTTCAATCGGGGCAAGCTGTGCCCTAAGGGAATCAAACGATACCTCCAGGGTAACCATCCCGATCGGCTGCTATCGCCGCTAAAACGCGTTGATGGCGAAGGGTTTGAGCCAATCGACTGGGAGGAGGCTTACTCCACAACGGTTCGAGAAATACAGCGCATCCAAAAGCAGTACGGCAACGATTCTGTCGCGATGCTTTCCGGCGTGTCACTCACCAACGAAAAGAGCTATCTGGTAGGCAAGTTCACGCGCTTGGCCCTGCAAACAAAGGAGCTTGACTACAACGGACGGCTCTGCATGGTGAGCGCGGGCGCTGGAAACAAGAAAGCGTTTGGCATTGACCGGGCGGCAAATTCTTGGGCTGATATCGTTGATGCGGAGGTTATCCTTTGCGCGGGGACCAATGTCGCCGAGTGTTCTCCCATCACTACCGATTATATTTGGAGAGCACGAGATCGCGGCGCAAAACTCATCATGGTTGACCCGCGAGTTACTCCGCTAGCAAGAACTTGCGACCTTCATCTACCCGTACGGCCAGGAACCGATTCGGCTCTCTTCACCGCGATGCTTCGCGTTCTCATTGAAGAAGACATGCTTGACAAGGCATTTATTGAGACCCACACCTCGGGTTTTGAAGAGGCGAAGGCAGCCGCGATGGCGCTTTCCGTCGAGGACGCATCCAAGATATCTGGAGTAAAAACGGAGGACATTGTAAGGGCAGCTAGGATGTGGGGGCAGGCAAAAACGTCCTTTCTGATGCACGCCCGAGGAATTGAGCATCACACGAAAGGTGTGGACAATGTGGTGTCGTGCATTAATCTGGTGCTTGCAACCGGGCGTATTGGCCGGCCAGGATGTGGCTACAGCACCATAACCGGTCAAGGAAACGGACAAGGGGGCCGTGAGCACGGTCACAAATGCGATCAACTACCGGGCAATCGAGATATCGAAAACCCCGAGCATCGAGCTTATCTCTGCAAGGTGTGGGGCATTGAAGACGAAGAGCTTCCGCATAAGGGCCATTCCGCTCAGGAGATCATGAACATGATCCACGAGGGCGAAATAAAAGCCCTCATTACAATCTGTTTTAACCCCATTGTGTCCCTTCCCGACAGCGGATTCACTACGGAAGCGTTGGACCGCTTGGAGCACTACACGGCGATTGATTTCTTTCTAAACGAGACGGCGCAACACGCGGACATCGTATTAGCCGGCTCATTGCACGAGGAGGAGGAGGGGACTTCGACCACCCTGGAAGGACGCGTCGTTAAGATCAACAAAGCGGTAGACCCTCCCGCCAACGCTAAAGCAGACACCGAGATCATCCTGGAACTCGCTCGCCGCCTGGGGAAAGAGAGATTATTCACGTACGCATGTTCGGAAGATATCTTTAACGAGCTTCGAGTTGCGAGCAAGGGAGGAACCGCCGATTACTACGGAATCACATACGAAAGAATCGTAAAGGAATTCGGAGTCTTCTGGCCCTGCCCAGAGATCGGGCACCCAGGAACGCCAAGGCTATTTGAGGATGGCCGGTACATGACCCCGGATGGTAAGGCTCATTTTAACGCCGTCACCTACCGACCTTCTGCAGAGGAGCCAGACGACGATTTCCCAATTCTCCTGACTACAGGTCGGGTTGTCTCGCAGTATCTCAGCGGTACTCAGACGCGCCGTATTGGCGCGCTTGTTGATCTTTGCCCTGAGCCCTACGTTGAGATTCATCCAGAGCTTGCTGGCCGATATGGAATCAAAGATGGTGCTTGGATGAGTGTGGAGAGTCGCCGTGGGCGCGTAGTTCTCAAAGCGAAAGTGGTGACGACAATCCGCCCCGACACCGTGTTTATTCCTTTTCACTGGGCCGGGAAAAAGGCGGCCAATAATCTCACGATTCGAGCCCTCGACCCCGTCAGCAAGATTCCCGAGTTCAAGCGGTCTTGTGTTCGAATAGCACCAGCAGAAGGAGCGGAGTGACCCAGTCTGAAGGCGGTGTGACGTGCTTGGCGGACGTGGAAGCGATCCTTCTAACCGGGGGTGCGAGTCGGCGAATGGGTACCGACAAAGCCTCCCTTAAAATCGAAGGGGAATGCCTCGCCGAACGGACGGCTCGGCTACTTGGCGAGCATTGTGCCAAAGTGACGATCTTAGGACGAACACCGGTCACGGGCTATTCTTTTCAGCTAGACACCGAATCTTTTCGTGGCCCCAGGCGGGTTCTTGACGTTTGTCAGACGTCTTTGCCTTTCGTCTTCGTTGCCTCTTGCGATATGCCGCGATTTTCGCCGTCGATCGTATTTGCATTGCGGAAGAAAATTGCTGACTACGATGCATCGATACCCGTTGTGGACGGCTTTGATCAGCCCCTTTGCGCCTTATACAAGTCTTCTGTTCTTGGCCACCCGGTAGAAGGTGAAGATAGCATGAGGGCGCTGATTCAAAAGCTTCGAATAGTCAGAATGACCAGCGAGGACTTTTCCTATTTGAACGTTGACATTGAAGCTTTACGAAGTTGCAACACCATGGAGGAGTTTGTGGGCCTGACAAGCCCAGCATCGGGCGGAGATTGCAAATTCGCTGCCTTTTCACGGTGATCGTGACCCCTCGGGTCAGCAGTCAGATCCACCTTCTTGGATTGGGTGGTTCGGAAAAACGGCACCACGCGGAAGGGCGAACTTGCGGTAGTACGCTCAGGTTTCCTCTGCTTCGTATACACTCAACTTAACTTAGAAAGGAAGTGAAGAACGTATGGAAGAAAATAGCCCCGTCCGTGAGCCAGCCCGTGAGAGGTTCGCAAACGCCGAGCACCTGATTGACCTTGATGAAGCGTCGCGCTTACTCAACGAGGAAGATGCGCAGAAAACAAATGGGCACCGGCAAATTGCGCTCCACAAGACAAGCCACACTACCATTGCCCACTTCATATTCGACAGCGGCGGCGGCCTTCCGCGGCATCGCGCTCACGGCGCCGTGGTCATTCATGCCCTAGAGGGATGCTTACGAATCACGACTCCTGAGACAAACTACACACTGTCGGCGGGGCAATTGCTTGTGCTCGCTCCTGACGTGCCGCACGACGTGATTGCGGAAGTAGCTTCCCGGATGCTTCTGACGGTTTCACTCATCCCACCGAAGGTTTGAAAGAATTCCCGACTGAGACGGAAATCTTGTGATGCGAGCTCACTCTGAAAATTGGATTGGCGAGACCGTGGCCAATTCGACCCCGGCCCAGTTGCTTAAGTTCACTAACTGCGTCCGCCCGTCTCCGGCCGTCGGTCCTCCGTACTTGATCGAAAATAAAGGCTGACTACCCTCACGCTGAGCTCGCGGGCGGTGAAGCAAACCCTTTCGCCGCCACGGTAGCGGCGTCGTCAAGCCTCGAATTTGCAAGTGAGGCTGAATTTGCGTACCTTTGGAAGTGCTAAATGAAATTCAGACCTAATGCCTCCTTGCCTTCAAAAATTTGCATCGTCTGCGGGCGGCCGTTTAGTTGGCGAAAGAAGTGGGAGCGCTGCTGGGAAGAAGTCAAATATTGCTCGGAATCCTGCCGTAGAAAGCGCTCTTCGGGCGCGGGATGAAAAATCGGGTATTCGTCCATCCACTACCAAGCGCTGGTGATGCTGTGACCCGCGGTGATGATCTCCTAGAAATCTGCTACAAACACAAGCAAGAAGGACTTGCGGTGTTACTTTGAATAAAGTAGCTGTTTAAAGAGTGGAGTGCGCTCAAAAAAGGAGAAAGCCTCACCTTTCGGCGAGGCCTCCTTAAATCCCGGCTCTGGCGTCGTGCAAGCAGAGGACGTTCCCAGAGGAACACCTTTATTATAGGCAGGCTTTCTGTAGATGTCAATCGATCCTTTGAAAATTACGGCACATTGGGCAGCTATTCATGCATTAGCCCCAGATCGTTTCGCGGCCTACCGTCGGCCAAATGATAAGGATGAACTCGATGCAATCGCCCGGTACGCGTGGAACATCGATGTTTCCAAAGCATTGCATCCCAAGCTTCACATTCTAGAAGTGACTTTCCGGAATCAACTCCACAATGCCCTAACATCCCTTTACGGGCAACGATGGTATGACCGGCCGGGACTTCTGAGGAAGGCTTCATCTGACAAAGTGGACGTAGCCAAGCGAGATTTGACACGTTCTGGTAAACCACACGACCCAGGACGGATCGTGGCCAGCCTCAGCTTTGGATTCTGGACAGAGCTCTACGGTCCAACTTATGACCCTAGTATTGGCCGCCGAACTATCATCCGCGTCTTTCCTCATTACTGAGGTGCCGATCATCTAGAGCGCTCGATTATTGCGCCATTGCTCAAAAACGCCCGTCTGCTCCGCAACCGGGTTTCTCACTTTGAGCACATTGCATTTGATCCAAAACTACCGAGATTGCATCGAGAAATTTCCGATCTGATCGAATGGATGAATCCAGAGCTTACTCATCTAAGCCAGATAGGAGATGACCTGCATTCGGTATACGGTAAGACTTGGGTTACCTATCGACCTACCCTTGAACAGATTTTTGGCTAGTTGATCAGAGGGAGGAAGCGGGCAATAATGATCTCCAATACGCGACTCCTCAACACGCTCCTAGTTCTTGGCACAACGCCGTCGTCCGCTTATCGATGAGTCAACAATCCGTTCCTGCAGCTTTAAACTGCTAGCTGAAAGCCGTAGTCGCTCCTTAGTTCGCGGTGTTCGACATCCACGCTGGCTTCGCCGGTGAAGTCATCCGGAAAACAGGGCCGTTACCAGCGAGACACCACATAAAAGGGGTTATGTGTGGCTAGTTTGACCTATCACTTTGCAAAATATTTGGCGCAGTTCCTTGCGAGCTATTTGGCGTAAGCTCTGGTCGCGGATACTGGCGCGGACGACTAAGCGCTACGTCCGGACGAGCGACTAAATCACGCTCGACAAGACTGAGCGCATACTCGTCTGACTGCACATTCCTGAATGAAGTCGAGGTGCCCCCTAGTTGTTTCTGCTAAGATTGAACCAGGAGTAATGCAAACAAATGTCGGACCTCACTATTCTTGAAAAGGCTCCCTTCGCTGAAAATGCGGAACCGAGGTGTGCGTGCGTTCTTGTCTTAGACACCTCTGGTTCGATGCAGGGCGCCCCAATTGCGGCCCTAAATCTAGGAATCAAAGCGTTTGGCGACGCGGTCAAGGCCGATGCCGTCGCCTCTCGAAGAGTCGAAACGGCTATCATCACATTTGACTCTGAGGTTCGTGTTATCCAAGACTTCGTGACCATGAACCGTTACGAGGCCCCAACACTATCGGTCAATGGCGTCACTAAAACAGGTACGGCGCTTCTGACGGCCCTTGACCTTATTGAGGCAAGAAAGTCCGTGTACCGCAAAGTTGGTGTGGACTACTACAGACCCTGGATACTGCTTATTACAGACGGAGAGCCGCAAGGCGATTCTGATGAAACACTGCGGTTGGCCGCGACGAGAGTGAGGACGGCAGAGTCAGAGGGCAAAGTGGCCGTCTTCGCAGTTGGAGTGGAAGGAGTTAATACCGCGCGTCTTGCGGAACTAACGGTGAGAGCCCCCCTTAGTCTTGACGGGCTTGACTTTAGTAGCCTTTTCCTGTGGCTCTCAGCGAGCATGGCTTCAGTTTCGCGATCCAGAGTTGACGAGAAACTTGCGCTCCCGCCTCCAGGCTGGGCTTCCATCTAGAATCGTGGAGGAGCCGAATCAGTCCTGTTGGAAGGTTCACTTTGCGTCAGTCACTGGCGATAGCCATGAGCGTCTTGGCGTTCCTTGCCAAGATTCAGCGAGAGTCAGTCGAGTTGGTGATCGCCTTCATATTGCCGTGGCGGACGGTGCTGGATCGGCGAAATATGCAGAACTGGCGTCGCAGATTGCGACAAGATCGGCGCTGCGATATCTATCTCAAAAATCTGTTTACTGCGATGTTGCGTCGGCCATCGAGCAAGTTGCGGGTGCGATGAAAAAAGCGCAGACATCGGTGTTGAGGGCAGCAAGACTTAAACGCTCGAATCCCAGGGACTTCGCCACAACTTTGTCAATCATTGTTCTTTCCCCCTCATTCACAGTTGCGACTCAAATTGGAGATGGGGCTTCAGTCGCGAAAACGGCGACTTGCTCGACTTTTCTCTTGCTGGCACCCGATCGCGGAGAATATGTCAACGCAACAAGTTTCTTGCATAATTCTAACTTGGACACTGATCTGGTCACGGCGGTGCGGAACGAACGTGTAACGTTTCTGGCGTCTTTCACAGATGGTCTCATTCCTGTCGCGCTTGCTGGCGTGGATAAGCATCCGCACGAACCCTTCATAGACTCGCTGTCATCATTTTGGCTGGCCGCAAAGGAAGGGGGGCGAGCGAGGTCAAACCTCAAGTCCTTCTTAAGGAGCGAACGGCTTCGGGAACGCACATCCGATGACTTAACTCTCGTCCTCGCAGGCCCATGGAACTTATCCGATTAGATGAATCGCGGGCAATTCAGGTCGCCAATACCGCTGATATTGGCTCAGGTGGAGAGGCTGGTATCCACTCCGTCATAGGTTGCGCACACTTGGTCGCGAAAATCTATTCTGAACCTCGCCCCTTACTCTTCGAAAAGCTCAGAGTTATGCTTTCAAATCCTCCGCGCGGACAGGGCGAGCATGACCACCTAACGACGACTTGGCCCGTGGCAATTCTTGCGCAAGGCATAGGTGCACGCCGAGAGGTTGGCTACTTGATGCCGCGCATTTCAATGGCCCACAAAGTATTTGAGTTCTTCAACCCATCCAGACGCCGAGAGATAGCTCCATCCTTCAACTACAAGTATCTAGTTCGTCTGGCTCGCAACGTGGCCGTCGCCTTTGCTGATGTTCATAGAGCTGGCCATGTGGTGGGTGACGTCAACGAATCGAATATCCTCAGCGCGAAGACCGCCATGGCTACCCTGGTCGATGTGGACAGCTTTCAAATTCACGGGCCAAACCGAACATTTAGATGCCCAGTTGGGCGCGGTGAGTACGCGCCGCCAGAATTGCAGGGCGTCCGCTGTGATAGTGTGGACCGCAGTTCTTGCACAGACGTGTTTGGCCTTTCGGTTCTTATCTTTCAAATCCTGATGGAGGGATTTCACCCCTTCGACGGGATGCTGATTGAAGATGGAGAACCTAACAGTAGGGAGAAGCGAATCCAAAGTGGGGTTTGGCCATATGCTGGAGGAAACGGCTACAAGCCCTCAGCAACTGCACCGCCGCTTTCCATGATTGATCCTGACCTGCGACTAATGTTTTGGCACTGCTTCGTGAATGGCCATAAAACCCCACCGAATAGGCCCACGGCGAAGCACTGGGCTACTGCCATCGATGCAGCCGAGGGTAGGTTGGTTGAATGTAAACAAAACATGAACCACTTCCACTGGCCACATGTCGCTGTGTGCCCCTGGTGTGATCGCTATAGGCTGATCGGGCAAGACTCTTTTGCGGACCCCACATCAAGCAGCCTCTCAGAAAGCCCTCAACCCGGTGCCATCTACAATACGAATATTGCGTTCACGCTGGAATCGGCAAGGCAGCTAAGAAACTCTGGTCGCTTTAATGAGGCGGACCTGGTTTTGAGGAGGCTTCTAGCTACTGGCTCACCTGAGGCCCCATGCTACTTCGAGCTTGGAATGGTTTATACCAAGCGAAGGAAATTTGCCCAGGCTAGCGCTCACTTTATGAGGGCTTGGCAGTGTGGTTTTCGGAACGCGCTTCGGTGGAAAGAAGCGGTCACACTGGCTGCCACGATGGACCCCTCCTTGTCTAGAGAGATCGCAAGCTATGCTTCTGCTGAGTAAAGATCAATCGCTGTTCTTTAAATCACGAGCCTGCCAATATCCCTTGCGCTGTCGCCTGAAACTCGTTCAGTTGGGCCAGACGGCTAGCTGCAAGCAGAGGTAAGTCACTGCGGACGGCATCGATACCCTCATAAATCTTTGAGGCTAGAGTTCTCTGACGATCTTGGAGTACGGAGTCGATCGATGCCCAAGCCTTGTCCGCCAATTCCTTATGCGAAGGTCCAAAGAGACTATCGATCAGAGACGCCCCCACGTGAAGAATTGCTGCAATTCCCAGTCCACCCAAAATGGCGACTGGATGTAGAGTCGTTATCGCTGCCCTGACTCCATAGTTCAACCCTTGCCCATAAAGTGCGCTAGGGTTCTCGACCAGCCCCGCCTCTCCATGAAATCTTTCAGAAGATATCTCTAATCGACGCAGGGCTTCGGCAAGTGATCTCCTTTTGGGAATTTTAAACTTCGCATAATCTGTCGACCATTGATAAACGGCCATCAAAACGTAAGCGAGAATGCCCACAATGCAACCCGCTAGTGCGACGGTTGACCAGTTCCCGCGATCCAGTTGATTTCCAATCAGCCCCGCCACAGCGGCTCCGCCAATCGCAAGTAGGGCTGATCTCCAAGACTTCAATGCAGAAGTGAAACAGTTGCTTGACACTTTTTCCTCCAATTGCCTGTAAGGAGCATCAAGACACTCGATTATTTCAACATATGTTGCTTCCATCTCCGATTCGTAAAGGTTCGCAAGGGACTCCTCCATCGATCGAATCTTGCCCTGGACTTCATTTGAAAAGCTCTCCGATCGAAGGCTTTTCCTATTTTGTTTGTACACGTAGGCCCTAAGCTGCTCGGTGAACGATTCCATTTGCTGGTTGCAGTTGTCGCGGAGACGCGTCAGCCTGGCATCAGCTAACTCCAAGGACGGAAGTGCTTTCGAGGGCTCGGCGTCATTTGACCACCCAACAGCCACGAGATCAGGGTCTTGGAGTGGCTCTTGACGCATCTGGCTATTACCCGTTTTCGAGCTCACGGCGTTTGATTACCTGAATCATAAGGTGGTGGAAACGGGATTTGGGTCGGCTCATAGAAACTTTTTGCAGAGGCACGAACAGATTCGTAGTGGTACGGGCTTGAAGATGAGACGATACCTTTGCCGCCTGAATCGTACGGAGGCGGGAACGGCAATTGAATTGCGTGGAGTGCCGCAACATGCCTATTTGCATTTACTTTTGGCACTTCCATCACCACCAGTTCCCCCGGTAGCTCCAAGAACAATCTGACTGGTCGGGGCTCCATACAAAGATTATAGCGCTGATCTGTTAGGGTCGGTCTATCACTTTGCAAATTATTTGGCGTAATTATTTGCGCGCTATTTGGCGTAACCTCTCGCTGTGGACCAACTGGCAACACTGTCGGAGGAAGCCCGGGGGCTCGCGCTCGGTCGATTCCGCCTGTTGCAGCCTCACGTGGAAAACGGCG
>JBBQUZ010000046.1:0-31682 GCA_038212035.1 Fimbriimonadales bacterium | reverse complement strand
AAACCGAATTCCCACCCTTCCGCGCACGGATATTCAGCTTCCCTCCTCGCTTGAGCCGCTCAAGAAGATTGCGCTCAACATGCGTTGGGCTTGGCACGGCAACGCATTGGATCTATTTCGGGAGATCCACCCCGATCGGTTTGATGCGGGAACCCCTCCGGTGGCGTTGCTACGAGAAACGGCCAACCTCAAACGACTTTCCAAAGACGATACGTATTTGGCTAAGCTCCACCAAGTTGCGGCGGAACTTGATGCCTACCTCACCGCGCCCAACCGAACCTGGAACGGGCTCAGCCACGAAAACCCGGTCGCTTACTTCTGCGCGGAATACGGAATCCACGAATCCTTTGCTCAATACTGCGGCGGGTTAGGCATCCTGGCCGGTGACCACTGCAAAGAAGCCTCGGATCAGCACCTGCCCTTTGTGGGCGTCGGTTGTTTTTATCGGCTGGGCTACTTTAGACAAAACATCGACCACGAGGGTCGGCAAGAGCACGTCTATCCCGAATTTGACTTTCGAGACCACGCGCTAGAACGCGTGGCAAACCCCGCCGATGGGTCTCCACTGTTAGTAGAGATACAACTCCCCGGCCGAATCCTTCAGGTTGCGGTATGGCGTATGGCCGTCGGCAGGATTCCCTTGCTGCTTCTAGACACCCATCTCCCCGAGAACTCCCCCGAAGACCGAACGATTACCGCTCAACTTTACATGCTGGGCCGAGAGACGAGATTCTTCCAAGAACTGGTGCTTGGAATCGCCGGCGCCCGGGCCCTGAATGCATTGGGAATTATTCCCGGCGTCTACCACATGAACGAGGGCCACTCTGCGTTGCTCTTGGTGGAGAGACTGCGCGAACTTGCCGCCAAAGGAGTGGATTGGAAACAAGCGTGCGACATGGTGCGGAGCCAATCTGTCCTCACCATTCACACCCCCGTGCCCGAGGGCAACGAGCGGTTTGACGCCAAGCTGGTGCAAGCAGTTTTGGAACCGATTCTGGAGGGAACCCACATTAAGATTTCCACCCTCATCAAACTCGGTCGAGACTCGGTGGACAACCCGAAGACCTTTGACATGACCGCCTGCGCCTTACGGCTCTCGCGCGCGGCCAACGGGGTGAGCATTCTTCACGGGCATACCGCGCATCACACTTGGCATCCAGTGGTGGGGCTTCCGGTGGGTGCGGTCACTAACGGCGTTCACTTGCCCACTTGGCTAGGGCCAGAAATACGCACCCTCTGCGAGACGGCAGGCGCCAAATTTGAGCCGGCGACCCAACTTTCGGTTACCGAACGCGAAAATGCCCGCGGTGTCTGGAATCAGGTGGATAAAATTGAAAATGCCGCCTTGTGGCACGCCCACACTAAGCAAAAGCGCGCCTTGATCGAGTTTGCAAACGCCCGTTTGTTACGGCATCACACTCGGCACGGAGAATCGCCCACCGAATTGCATTCGCTCATTTCGCACCTTGACCCCGAGGCGTTCATCATCGGCTTTGCCCGTCGATTTGCGCCGTACAAACGGGCCGGGCTACTTTTCACGGATCCCAAACGATTGCTAAGGGCAATCAATCCCACCGGCCGACCCGTGCAAATCATATTCTCCGGCAAGGCCCATCCCGGCGACCGCACGGGTCAGCACCTCATAAGAGACGTTTACGAAAAGACGATTGACCCTCGGTTTAAGGGCCGGGCGTTTGTGTTGGAGGATTACGACATTGAGGTTGGACGCGCCCTAGTGCAGGGCGTAGACCTCTGGATCAACAACCCCCTGCGCCCCTTGGAAGCCTCGGGCACCAGCGGAATGAAGGCGGCGGCTAACGGAGTTCCCAACGCTTCCGTGCTGGACGGATGGTGGGACGAAGCGTTTGAGATGGGTCCCTACGGTCGAAACGGCTTTGCCGTGGGTCAGAGAAAGAACCAAAAGTCTCGCTCCGCCCAAGACAAATTCGACGCCACTTGCTTGTACAAAGTGCTAGAAGATGAAGTGCTCCCCCTCTTCTGGCACCGAGACTCCGCCGGCATTCCCCAGGGCTGGGTGGAGGTGATGAAACAATCCATGGCCACCAGCATATACGCCTTCTCCTCCTTGAGAATGCTCGAAGATTACGCGCAGAACATGTATTCGGACCCAAGCTAAGGCTCCGGGTCAAAGTTAAAATCAGTCCGTTTTAGGGCGGAGTGTCCCAACCCGCCATTGATAACATAAAGCCGCACACGGCGCTCAAAAACAGTGGAACGGATGAAGCAAACACGCACACGACAAGTATGAGTAGGGCACCTAAGGGCGTCCCAAATGTGTCATTTGCTGCTTCGGGAAGCGACCAAAACCAACGGATAAAGATATTAAAAGGGCCAAGCCCGAGAATCAGTAGGGCTAAAACTTCAAAGATCCATCTTAGATAATGAAGTTTTCTTCGGTCACTAAAAAAACGAGCGAAGATTGTCACTCCAAACCTTGGCATGCGAGGATTGGCGATGGGAGCCGGCACCGCAAAACTTGGGACCACCTGTTGCTGGGCAAAGAGAACCGGAGACATGCCCTGGAGGAATGCCGCCCTCGCTACTGCAGGGTCGATTTGATTTGAGTTGAACGACTTCCGCTGACTGCGCAAGGCGATGTCCACTGCATTCATCCAACTAAAAAAATCTATATTAAGGTGAGATATCCGCGATTTCTTCTTTGTGACCTACTGTCTCGCACTCGACTTAAAAATCAGACTGTCGGTCGGTTTCCTAATTTGCGTAGCGCGATTTGCCAAACCCACCATACATTGATAATGTTTGATCTGCAGAAATTATCTACACCCATCAGTGGTAAGATAGGCTGATGATCACAACTCTAGTCTTGGCATTAGCTCTGCAAGGTCCAACGGTTCCCCCAGACAACCAACGAGGAGTTTGGCGCACGGCGGACGACAACGTGATCTCCTTCACTCGGACGCGCGGAGCCTTTAACAAAGACGGCATCTTTGGTTACACGGGCAACTGGTGGAGACAACCGGGTGGAACTTGGGTGGCGTATTGGCTGATGACCCCGGCAAAATCCTCTTATCTAGAAGGATTTCCAAGTCTGGGTGCTCTAAAAATAGGGAATCTGGGTCTGGCAAAAGAGCCTGACGGTTATACCTTTTTCACCGGGGAAAAAGGGATCATACCGGCCACAAGCAGTTCGTTCGGCGAATTTTCAGTCAATTGGGGAGCCATCGGCGGCGCCGGTTACGCTCGAAGCGGAACCATATACATGGCGCAGGATAATCACCCGCCCGTCTTTCGCGGCAACATTAACTACTTAGGGACTTTGGACATTATCAATTGTTCTGGCAGTTTCAAGGGCCAGAACGTGTCGGTTGAGGTTCAAGAAGGGCAGGGTCAAGGTGGGAACGTTGCCATTGAGGGGACGATCAATATTCCCGGCGTGAACGGACTTCATATCAAAGGTTTACGGGTGGGCGCGCGGACCGCGTTTGAAGCTACGCGGCCGTCCACCGGATTAGTGATCGGTCGCGGAGTCCTGGATTGGACGCCGTCGCCTAAAGCAGTGGCAAGCCTTGCTGAAGGCAAAGAAATACCCACCGATAGAGTTGCCATTAGCGTTGCAATCGAAGGAAGCGGTCCGCCAACCGGCTACCAATGCTACGCACTCCGCCAAAATTGATCAGGGCGTCTTTCCGCTACCGTGGCATCGATTTACGCGATGGGTGTTACCTGAATCAGTAATCGAACAACATCAACCAAAGTGGCCACCTTCCCTTTGCCTGCCCCCCAAGGTATTTAGCTTAACCCGTTAGTTGAGCCAAGGTTTCCATCCCAGTGGACACTATGCTGTCAGTGACTTTAGATATTGCATACGGGTTGCGGCCCACTCGAGTTCGAGTTGGGGGGCGGATGGGCCGGCGGAGGGCCATAGTTCTAGCGTGATGCTCTGCGCCCTCGGGCACTGGCCGAGAACCCGTGAGAAATCAATTTGGCCCGCACCGGCGGGGGTGCCGGAGATTACAAACCCCAGCATGTCGTTCGCTCGCTGCGCCTGTATATCTTTCACGTGTACCTTCACGGTGACGGGCCCCAGAGTCTTGGTCACGTGCTCCGTGCCCTCAAGACAACCCAAGCTATTGCCGGTGCGTGGTTTTCAATCGCCAAGATCAGGCCCAGATTTCGATATTGGGCAATTATAGGCTTGATGCGCTGAAGGGGCTCCACCAGAGTGGGTTTGTCACCCCCCTTGTCTATCACGTGCGCACAAATCTCGTCCCAGATATAAGGGCAAGTGCGCGACACTTTGCATGCTCCCCCGGACCCAGCCCCCGATTGCCGATCTCGATTCGCACGTCATTTTGGCAGGCGCGATCAAGTAGTCCATCTAGTGTAGTGTCTCACTAATTCGTAGCCACGGTTTCCTGCCCATTTGCATCTGGGAGGACTTCGGTAGATTTGTAAAACACTACACTAGTTCTTTGGGTTAGCGGTTAGCCAATCATTACAGAACTGGTCAACATACCCACCAACATCCTCCTTTATCCCTTCACACGCTATATACTTTCCGATGGTGCCAATACTGCCTGCTGACCCCCATGGCTCAAAGTATCCGCCCGTAGAACTTATCCCCTCAGCCGTTTTGATCGACGCAGTTGGTGATTTGCACCACTGTTTTAGAGACAAACTAATAGAGTAAAACATCAACCCATTCTTGACCATGTTATTTACTTGCAAATATAGTCGCGGGTAGTAGGGGTCAGCTAGGTGGTCTTGGACCCCAACCACCTGTATCCCGCTTTGCCGTAGCTTTAATTCGACGAGAGTTCTAAACTCAGCTTCTATCAAGGGCGTATCAGGATCGGCCCCTTTGTCACCCCGATAACCCCCGGATTCCAACAGAACATAAACCCCCATTAAGCCCGCCTAACAGACGCACACCACCCCATTCCTGCGGTCCGTGAGTTTCCCGCCATGCCCCGTAGCAACCACCAATGCAACCAAAGGCAGAACCTTTGCGACCGCGAACTCAATCACAGCCACGCCTTAACCCCACTGTAATGAGGCCCACCAGGGTACACAACGCAACAGGAAGCAACGGCGAGAACAAGCATACTGAAAACCGGTTTCACGGATTTAATCCTAACAGACGATTCTAAAATCTGCAAGTCTTCAAACCCTTTAACGTCTGACATCCCAAAAGCCACTGTATTTAATTGCCTTAAATCCCTTTAATAGAACGCGGGGTAAGCCAGGAAGCTAAAGAAAACCCGGGGCAAGTGACAAAGAGTCCATATGCCCGTCTAGAGGCCTTCGGCCTCGACCTCGCTAGCTTGGCCCTCAGTTCTTTGGGTTAGCCTTTAGCCAGTCATTGCAGAACTGGTCGACAAGGCCCCCAACCGTCCGCTTTAGACTGTCCGTGGCTTCGCTTTCACGGACCATGCCAAAACTGCCGGTAGGACCCCATGCCAAAAATTCTCCGCTCCAGGGTAATAGTTTCCCACTCGGCAGTTTGTCCGTCGCAGTTGGCGAATCACACCATTGGTTTAGAGAAACTTGTGCGCAGCAAATCACCATCCCGTTCCTGACCATGTTGTCTACTCGCGCAAGCAGTTTCGGGTAGAAGGAGCTAATTAGGCGGGCCTGCATCTCAACCACTTGTATTCCACTTTGCCGTAGCTTTAATTCGACGAGAGTCTGAAACTCAGCTTCGATCAAAGGAGTATCGGGATCGGATCCTTTGCCGCCTCGATAATTCCCGGATACCAGCAGAACATAGACCCCCTTAAGCCCAGACAACAATCTAATATCCGGGATGCCCGTTGTCGTAAGTTTCCCACCATGGCCCGTAGAAACCATCAACGCAACCAAAGGCAGAACCTTTGCAAGAGCTAAGCCAATCACCGCCATCTCTTAACCGCCACGTAATATTGCCTACCAGGGATCGCAACCGAACAGAACCCCATGGCGAGAACAATCAGACTAAAAACTTTTTTCACGGACTTAATCCTATCGGACTATCCGAGATAAAGTAAGCCTACAAGGCGCTAACCTTTGACAACTAAAAACAACTGCATTCAATTGCCTCAAAAACCTGCTACCAGAACGCGAGGCAAGCCATGAACCTACGAAACTCGGGGCAACAGACTAAGAGTTCATACCCCGTCAGTGTTGGCGGGGCCCCTACGTGGGTATGGGGTCAGCTTTGCCAAAATTGGCGGCTTTCCCCAGACTCAGTGACGGTTTGAAGAAATGATCAAGGTGCTGTATAGTGGCGCCATGTCGAACCTCTTTTGTCGCGCCGTTGCAACGTTATGCTTTGTCACTACCTTGGCTTTTGGCGGCGTAACTAAAGAAGATCCGGACTCTTCAAGGTTGCTGAAAGGACTCAAGGGAGTTCGGCTATTTGCAATCACATCTAACCCAGTTATTTCAACGAGTATCCTGCAGGCATCTTTGCAAATAAGAATTCGACAGTGCGGAATATCTATTGTTGGTTACGGCGAAATGATTGACAACAAATCGTATCCAACCTTGTTGATTACGTGTACCAAGATGCCTTCCCGAACTGGAAGCTATGTTTACAGTACCAGCGTGCAGTGCATCCAAGCCATGCACTCTCCCACCGCTCCGAGAGAACTGGGAAGGTTTTTGGCTTGGTCCAAAGATGGGTTGGGCATTGCCCCGTATGAGAGCGCAGACACCGATATTCAACAGGCCTTAGCCGATGACGTTGATGCCTTCTGCAAAGATTTTCTCAAAGCGAACCCTAAGTAAAAGAACCATGAGCAACTCGATCAGGTTTATCACTTGAATTACCCGTAACGAGATCCCGTAGCTAAAATTCTTTGGACGATCCAACCGCATTCATGAGTGTGTGAGCAAAAAGTCCCAGGGCCCTCGCTTTAAAGGCGAGGGTAAAAAATGGCTCGGATAAAAGTGCTTCCCATGCTTGCCCAGGAAACATCGACCACTCCCCCGTCTCCATCGGCACCTTTTACGCAGATATCTCTGACATGAACCTACCAGGGGAACTTAAAGAAGTTGAGATGGTGCGCAAGCTTGTTCACGGGGTTATGCACCGGCAACCCACTCAACTTAGCCCCACGCTCAAAGTCCACCGCAATGTGAACCTCGTAATCCTTTAACTCCAAGTTCACTCTCGTCCGGGGAGTTACAATGCCAAGACCATTCCAGAAAGGTTCCGCTTCACGCCCTCAACAGTTCTGGGCCAACCGATTCAAAACAGTGAGAAGCCCAGTAAATGCACTTGGCCAATAGGTAATTATTACCAAATATATCGTATGCCCTCGCAATTCGCGGTGTGAGACTAAAGTTAGTGTTAGAATGATTGGCTATGAGACGATATTGTTGGTGTTTATTTGCGATTTGCGCTCTCGGATGCGGTGGTGGCGGAGGCGGCAATTCCGGAGTGACTACTGCGGTCACTCCGGCTACAACAGTACGCCGTCCCACACCAGGGGATTCTTGGACATACAACATCTCGGGCCATACACCCGCAGGAAACTTTGACGGACAACTGGTTAGTAGTCAGTCGGGCGAAATTTTTAACGGCCTGAGTTCCGTAAGAGATACAGAGTCGGTCACAATTACGTCTGGAGCAAGTGCTGGCAACATCGGTATTTCCAACCAGTGGTACGTTCTGGATCCAACGCAAACGCACACAATTGGGATTCAACAAGTTGGTGGGGTGCCGCTCACGGTGACATCCACAACTTACAACAGCCCAATAACTATAACGTCGAATACTTCCTTGTCTGGGCAGACCACGTTGAGTAGTGGCCTAGTTATAGATACAACGGCAGCCGTAATAGGAGCAGAGCGGGTGACCGTACCGGCAGGCACGTTTGACTGCTGGAAGATCTCGAGGACAGAAGTAGACAGTGATGGCTCACGGTCAACTTCGACTGGGTGGCTACCAGTTCAATATGGATCGGTCATCAAGCAGATAGTAAACGGCTCGAACACGTCAGGCAATTATTCGTTCACGCAGGTATTGACGTAAACAAATGTCCACCCGTGAGCTTCCGTGCGGCTCCCGCAGGGGGAAGGGGGCATCTACGTTTAGTTACATCCCGGCCGGGTGAATTGCATTGGCGGTCTGTAGCTCCTTTAGGTTTGATCGATACACCCAGGACCGATGAAATGGGTCCAAAGATGCCTAACATGCATAGATATGTGGAGCGATGCCAAGACTGGTTAGCAAATAACTTTGTTCCACAACGGGACACTGGAATTTAGCCACGGAATAATAGGAAGATAAGGTTTTATACCGACTAGCCCTCCCTTGTCCCGGCAGGGACTATCCCCCGAGTAGCCTGGCATAAGCTCATGCGCTATGCCAGGATCGGTCAGTCAAGAAGGCTGTTCCCCGGCAGGGGCACCAGAATCTACCAAATGCCTACAACTCATACGAGCTTGAGGTACAACATCGCATTCTCAAACGACGAATCGCAAGGACGAATCCGCGAATACCCGGGGTGATTTCCGGCGATCCCAAGGCACCAGACGTCGGCACGGACCATCCGCCGATTTACCGGCTACGCCGTCGAATTCCAGTGGCAGGCGGCATTTTTCGATGCCATAATCGGGACAACGCGGCCTTCCGGTTCGACTTCAGATTCAGTAGCAAGTTCTCTTCGGGCACTACGGACCGTTACTGTTCTCCCTGATTGATACACGGAATCATCCACGGTCAAACCAAAAACCGGAAAACCCGACCAGTATGGCCAAGGTTTAGGTTCAAATAATGGCTGCCGCACTAGGACTCGAACCTAGGACCAGCTGATTAACAGTCAGCTGCTCTACCAACTGAGCTATGCGGCAGTGGTTTTTTGATTCTACCCGCGCCCAAGCACCAAGGTCAAACGTTATGCGAATGCGGAACGTGTTTTATTTCTGTCGGAACACCAAGACCGTATCTAGAGAGGCAAACTTTACCGGGATCAGCCCAGATTCGGGAATCTGCACGGTACTCACGGCAGATTCCCCCGTCACCATATCGAAAGTCGTCAGCGCGTACGGCCCATGAACCAAGCCGGTGTTGCGTAAGGTGCCCTCAAACGCTCGAGAAGCGCGCACTCTCACCATCGCCATATTTCCGTCTCCGAACCCCATCGCCGAACCCACCGGCCCTACGCCGGTTATCACGACCTTAGACAGCCGAACCCAATCCACGCCGTCGTTGCCCACCTGAATCTGATGGGTTTGCCGAGGGAATGGCGCCGTGATCACCTTAGATTTATCCACGTGGGCCATCACAGATTGCGCCACCCGCTTTCCGTCCACCGCAATCCAAATCCTCCCACCCCCCGTCGAAGCTTCGTTTAGCTCCACGCGCACTTCACCCGCACCCGAGAAATTGGGGAGTTGAAACGACAAAGGCATGGGCATCATGGCTTTATGGTCACCGGTTTGGCTCTGAAAATAGGCGGGGATTCCGGCAAAGGCGGTGGGAGTCAGGTCGGCGGGAACCACAAAAGAAACCCGCCCCGCATTGCCCCAACCCACCCCGGGGCGAACCTCAATATCCGCCCCCAGCGGGCCGGCTAAAGTTACGGCCAAGGGTCGGGCCAAGCGATGATGTCCCAGGTCGGCGGTTTTTAGAACGTTAGCCACCTTCGCAAATTCGCCGTACAAATTGTGCTGATCCACCCGGTCCCAGTACCAATACTGACCGGCTCCGGCTTGCCCGGTCATGATTCCGGCGAGCGCGCCATCCCTAATTTCTTCACGCTCGGTGGCTTGGTCGTAGGGATCTCGGCCAAACTCGCCCACAAACGCCGGCTTATCCCGGGGAAAACCGAAACCGCTGATTGCGTTAAGCGGACTGGGCGTGTAAGAGTGGCCCTGGTAGTAATCCATCTGCGACCAGAGGCCGGTTTGCCCCACGTTTGAGCTGGTGGTAATCAAGTGATGGTAGGGGTCAATTGAACGCAGGTAGGTCGCCATCTCACCGTGCCAGCTCTCCACGTCGGCCCATCGACCGTCATGAACGGCATCTACAGATTCCACTTCATTAAACAGTTCCCAAGCCAAAATACTGGGCGAAGCGGCAAACCTCGCCACCATGTATCGCAGCATCAGTTTGGTTCGGCGGTTGGCTTCTGGGTCGGTGAAGAAGTCGGCGGGGTTCTTTAAAAAGCCACCCTTAGCCGTGTTCCAGGGGTGATCAGGCCAATTGGGGTCTACCCGAGTGCTAAATTCCCCGTGGTGAAACAGGGTGAATTGAAACGAGACGCCTGCCCGTTCGGCCGCCGGAACCAGCTCGGCCCAACGGTCGAGGGCCGGAGTCCACAACTCACCATCCTTCACGGAGTCATCCTTTGAATTTGACCACCACGGGTTTTTGCCATCCCAAACGTTGGCCCAAATGCGCGACCAGTTCATTCCGTTGGCACCCATCTTCCCCAACATGTCCTTAAGGTCCGGAATGTTTGGACTCTGCCAGGCCAAGTTCATCCCCAACGGAACGTAAGCTTCGCCGCTATCCCAATTAAATCTATTTTTGAGAACTGGGTCCACCCTAATGAATCCGCGAGGCAACGGGTTAGTTACCACCACGGCGTGCTCTCGGGGCTCTTCCTCAAGAACTTTTCCGTTTCTTATGAGCGTGGCGGTATAGGTTCCCGGAGTGGGTGCCACTAAAATCGCGGCAAAGGTTCCGGCATCGTAAAAGGCCAGCCGCTCGTAATCGTGACCCTTCCCGTCAGAAAAGCGCACCCGCAAGTCGTTCTCGGCCGGATCAAATGGGTTGCCCGCAAATTGAACTTCAAACGTAGCCTTGGCCGGGCCATACCAGGTTAGGGGGGCTTCAGTAGAAACCGGCACAGGCGCTAAGTGGCTAATCAGCAGAATTAAGGACAACAACGCCATTCCCAGATTCTAGCTTGAATATGCCGATAGTTCGTTCCCTTATGATTTTGGAACCGATCTTAGTTCTCGCGTAGGGTTCGGTAAAGCAGTGTTCAGTGCGAATCTCAAGGTTCCCCCTCTCCGCCGTCGCAGGCAAGGGCAGGGTGAGGGTGAATTCCGAATCTTAATTTGTCCCTTCCGCCGAGCGTCCATCCAATGCCCTGGTCAATCTCCGGCCCCAACGCTGCTGTTTTGGTTTCCCACTGCACTACACACTGGACAGCCGCCGACCCCCTCATCCCAACCCTTCTCCCCCAATTTCGGGAGAAATTGGGGGAGAAGGGCTTTCAGACTCTTTCTTCCAGATGGGCACGTCTTCCTTTATTCGATCAATTAACTCTCTCGCGCAGGTAAACGCGGCGTCTCGGTGGGCCGAGGCGGCCGCGCAGACTACGGCTACGTCTCCGGGATTAAGGTGGCCAATACGATGCGCCACGGCAACCCTTGCTTGGTGTTTCGCGGCTGCATTTTCGGCGAGTTTTTGCATTTGGGCGACTGCCATTGAAGCGTACGCCTCGTAGTCTAGGCTGTGCGTAACCTCGACGCCCGTCAAAGATCGGACTTCACCCGAGAAAACGACCACGCCGCCAAACTTGGGGTCCCGAACCGCCTGGTACAACCGGTCAACATCCAGGGGTTCTTCCGTTAGTTCGCAGATCACAACTTTGGGCACTCTGAGATGCTACTCGGCAACTGTGCGTAAAATTGTCAAATGGTTTCTCTAGACACGGCAAATAGGATTGTTTCGCAGATTCTGAATTCATCGTTGACCGGGGTAAGCCTCCGGGATTTTGCCATGAGCCAACTGGCCCAGGTACCGAACTACAACTGGGTGGGGACCTATCTGTTGGGGGGGAATGAACTCATCTTGGATACGTATGTGGGAGAACCTACCGACCACACCAAGATTGCGGTGGGGGTTGGCGTCTGCGGAACTGCGGTCGCAGTGAACGCCAACCAAGTCGTATCGGATGTTGGGGAACTGACGAACTACCTCTCCTGTAGCGCCAAAACGCGGTCAGAAATTGTCGTACTCATTCGCCTGGGAGAGCAAATTCTCGGCCAGATTGACGTGGATGGCCATGTGGTCAGCGCGTTTGACCACACGGACGAAACGATGCTTGAGCGAATCGCCTCCGTGCTCGCAGATCGGTGGGAAGAGGCCTGAATCGGCCCCAATCCTAGTTACTTGCCGATCGTTCATCTCGGAGCCTCGCCCGAGCGAGGAGCGCGGCCGCCTTGGTCACCACGGGGTCCTCAATCGTGGGCAAGCGCAACGTGGGATCAGGTTGCGAAAGTTCCGGCACCACGCCGTGTCCTTCTAACCGGAGCCCCGCCACTGTCACGTAGTCCCCGATGGGAAACTCCAGGCTGTAGCCATTGCTCGCGTCACTGATTAAGGAAACCAAAACCGCTCCGGCGGACTTGGTGCCCACTACTGTCGCGCCTATCGTGTCTCGAAGGCCCGCCGCACAGATCTCAGCCGCGCTACCCGAGAACCCATTCACCAAGACTGCGACATGACCCTGATACGCGGGAACTCGGGTGTTCTTAAATGCCTTTACTTTGGTCGGGCTCCACTTGGCAATCGCCATGAGGTCGGTAGGCTGACCGCCGGTTTCCTTTACAAACTTATCCACGATGCCGCGCGTGAGGAACGTGCCGACGGGTTTTTCGTCGGGAACGAGGAGGCCGAGAAGGTGTTGGAGGTTAGAAACTGCTCCGCCCGGATTATCCCTAAGATCAATGATGAGCGACTTAGATTTCGCCGCCTTTTTCATCAAGTTTTCCACGTTGCCCGCGTCGTAAGTGAAATCAAACGTGCTTACGGTCAAGCGCATCGTGTCGTTATCCACGGGAAGAAGCTCTTCTTTTCTCACCGTAGAAAATTGTTTTCGGGTGAGGGTATAGACCTTAGTGGAACCGTCTGCATGCTTAATCTTGATGTGTACCTTGGTTCCTGGTTCACCGGGAATTCCTCGCGTGCCTTCCACTTTGTGTCCATCCACTTCCTGAATCGTGTCACCCGGAATCAATCCGGCTTGTGCGGCGGGTGCTCCGGCAATCGTTCGGATGATCACCAGGCCCTCCTCCGTGATCTGGGTAGCGATTCCAATACCCACCAACTTCCCGGTCCGGCGAGTTTCGTTGGAGCGTGGAGTCGATAAAAACGTGTGGCGGTTAGCGGCAAATTTGAATAAATTCTCGTTGAGGACTCGGGCGAAAGCGTCGTCGTTAGCCGAATCCAATAGGGTGGGTTGGAGAGGGGTAACAAATGAATCCCACTTGGTGAAGTCAATTCCGGGCACAAAAGCCGACTTCTCCAGCAACTCGGAGACTCGCGTCAAGACTTCTTTCCGAACCCCCGGATCCTTTTCCGGAGTTTGGGCGATGGCTCCCGTGAGCGAAATTAGTGATAGGCTGACGAGGCCAACGAGCTTGAAGGATTTGATATTCATGTGTGTTCTTACGGTAGATATACGGCTGAATGTGCCCTAGAGTACAGTCATGAGACGGTAATTACTCTGAGAATCGTTGCAAATCGGCCCTGGATTTGGCGTTACCGGGGGCTGGTATGCCAAACTTACGCCCCGTGCGGCTATTCCGAGCCATCAGCATTCGACTTCTTTTCGGCGCGCTTAGCCTGCTGTTTATATCCTTGGTGACGTTTGTTGCCGAGGCCATGCAACCAGGAGACATCGTTACGGCCCTTGCCGGCGAAAAGGCAAGCGAAGAAGTAAAAATGCGGATGCGCCACGAAATGGGGCTAGACCAGCCTTGGCCGGTTCGCTACGTTAAGTACGTTTCTGACGCCGCCCACGGTGATTTTGGCAAGAGCTATCAGGGCACCCATCAGCCCGTTTCAGAGATCCTGGCTCAAACCGTACCGGTTACGGCGGGACTTGCCGCCATGGCAATTCTGTTGGCATCTTCGGTAGGCATTATGTTGGGAACCCTCTCGGCGGTCTACGCCAACCGAGCGCCAGACCGCGCGATATTGAGTTTCAGCACGTTGGGGGTTACTCTGCCAAATTTTGTCTTGGCCCCAATTCTCGTGCTGTGTTTTGCCGTTTATAAAGACTGGTTTGCCATCACGTGGTCCGTGGGCGGAGCCTTTCTGGACCCATACTATCTCACACTTCCGGTTATCGTGTTGGCGGCCCGGCCCACGGCGCTTCTCACCCGATTAACCCGTGCGAGTATGGTCGAGACGCTTCAACAAGAGTTCATCCGCACGGCCGTGGCCAAGGGTGTGTCGCAGTCTGGGGTGATTGTTAAGCACGCACTGCGCAACGCGATCCTTCCCGTGGTAACCGCCATCGGAACGAGTTTTGGCGTCCTTCTTACCGGCTCTTTCGTGGTGGAAACTGCGTTCGTGATTCCCGGCTTGGGGCAAAAGACAATCTTTGCGATCACCCAAGGAGACACGGCGGTGATTCAGGCTTGCATTCTCGTAACCGGAGCCGCTTTTGTGGGCCTCAACCTCATTGTGGATTTGATTCTGCCTCTCTTGGACCCTCGCATTCGGGAGTCACAGGTATGAGCCGTTCCCGTGAGGTGGTCAGGGTTGGTTAAGCGCCGGATCGATCCGTTGTTGGCGGTCGGTCTCACGTTTTTAATCTTGCTGATCTTGTTTGCCGTTTTTGGGCCCTCTCTTAGAGCCGCGCAACTTCGGACTGACGGCAAAACTATAGATGCCGTCCTTGACCCTATTTCACACTCTCACTCTAAGCCGGGCGGGAATGCACCCTTAGGCACCGATGAAATTGGACGAGACATCGTGTCTCGGTTGGCGGCGGGTGCTCGGGCCTCGCTTTTTGTAGGTCTTGTGGTGCAGTCGCTGAGCCTCTTAGTCGGCATTGCCGTCGGCTCCCTGGGCGCGTTGGCCCCTCGGTGGATCAGCGTGCCGCTCATGAGGTTCACGGACGGCATGTTTGCCTTTCCGGACATCCTCCTCGCTCTATTAATTATCGGAGTGATCGGGCCGGGGCTGTTTCCCGTTATCGTTGCTCTCTCCATCACCGCTTGGCCGAGCGTCGCGCGGTTGGTACAAGGTCAGGTGGCCTCCCTCAAGGATCGAGAATTTGTGGTCGCGGCCAAAGCGACCGGAGCTCCCATTGGCTATCTCGTCATCAAACACATTTTGCCGCAGCTGTGGGGAATTCTCCTTGCCGTGAGCATGATTGATCTCGCGGGTACCATTCTCGCAGAAAGCACTTTAAGCTTTCTCGGTATCGGTGTTCAAGCGCCCACTCCCAGCTGGGGAAGCATGATAAATACCGCGCGCGGAAGCATGAATTCTTACCCCTTAGAACTCATCTGGCCCTGCGTCACATTAAGCCTCACCATCTTCGCGCTCAACTTCGTCGGAGACGGCCTCCGCGCGCTCGTGGACCCCAAGGGTTGATTTTCCGGATTCCCCTCCCCCTGTTACTCCCGAAACTGGGGGAGGGGATCGAAGTCATATACATTTAGTTAAGCTCCTTTAGGCCGATATCATCGATCTTGAGTGTCTCAACCTAACGAAAAAGAGGGGCAGTCCGTGAAGGCAATTCACCTTGTCGAGGTCCAATTAACGTCTATGGCCTTACATAGTCCCGGCAGGGACTTTCCCCCAGTAGCCTGGCATAAGCTCTGGCGCCATGCCAGAGCAGTTGCTTCCTGGCTATGTTCCCCGGCAGGGGCACCAGAAGCTTTCGATCAAGAGATTGAGGATCGTAATCAATACCCTGAAAATAATATGCCGACTGCCACTGGGATTCGGCGGCGTAGCCGGTAGTCGGCGGATGACCGGTGCCGACGTCCGGTTGCCCCGAGATCGCCGACAGGCACCCGGACTTGGGCACGGGTCATCCCGAGCCTACCGGCTTCGCCGACCTCGTTGGAATTCAGTCCTCTTATACGAGTCCCTCTCCGAGGTATTCGTGGAGCCGTCATCGCCATTGTTCGTGAATATTCGGTCAACGATTCTTGGTTGAGAATGCGATGTGGTAGCGCAAGCTCGTGTGAGTTGTAGGCATTTGGTAGATTCTAGTTCCCCTGCCGGGGAACAGACTTCGTTGCTCACCGATCCTGGCATGGCGCGAGAGCTTATGCCAGGCTACTGGGGGAAAGTCCCTGCCGGGACAAGGGAAGGCTATCCGATGACAAACATCTTCTTCCTAATAAATCCGTGGTTAGATTCAAGTGCCCCGGTCGGGCAACAAATTTATTTGCTGATCAATCTTGCCATCGCACCACATATACATTTAGTCAGGCCCCTTTCGGCCCATTTCATCGGTCTTTTGTGAACCGCTCTAACCGTGAGGAGGCGCAGACGGGCGATGCAATTTACCCTGCAGAGGCCTAACTAAACGCATATGAGGACCGAGGTGAGGGGGAATTCCGGGTCCGATAACAGTCCCTACCAAATCGCAAAACTACGAGCCTGTGGGCGACCGCCCCGCCCTCATGCCAACCCTTCTCCCGCCCAGGGCAGGAAAAGGGCTTTTGGGCTTCCTATGCAGGCTTGGGCTTACGTTTTACTTTTTGCTCAACACAACTTCAATTGCCTTACGGAGTTGGTTGTCGGATTTGGGGTCGCCCATAATGGGGTCGGCATCAAGGTCCAGATCGACCTTGACCGTCGGTTCTAAACCACCACTTAGATAAACTCCGTCGTCATCCACTTTCCGACCGATGTAACTTCCCATCGGAAGGTAGTAACGGGCGATGGTGATCTTGGCGCTGCTGGAATCCACCAGCGGAATAACGTTCTGCACCGAAGCCTTTCCGTAGCTGTGAGTGCCCACCAGGGTGGCTCGACCGTAGTCGCGGAGGCAACCCGAGAATATCTCTGCGGCACTCGCGGAATCCTCATTGACTAACGCCACGATGGGGTAGTTGAATGGGTGAAGCGAACCTGGATAGGTTCGAGCCGCTTCTTCGCGGCCGTCACGGAACTTCATGGTGACGACCACTTTGTTCTCCACAAACCGACTCAGCATGTCGACCGCCGTGGTCAACAATCCACCCGGATTCCCGCGAAGGTCAATCACCAGGCCCTTCATTTCGTTGCGCTCCAGTTTGGAGATTTCCTTGTCAAACTGAGTCGCGGTAGGTTCCGAAAAAGATCCGACCGCAAGCCATCCGACCTTGGAGTCGGGGAAGTATTTAGATTCAACGGTAGGCGTGATGATGCGAGCTCGCTTGATATTGAATACGAGTGGCTTGTCGTGGCCCTTTCTCATGACCGAAAGCTTCACCTTGGTGCCTTCGGGCCCTTTGATTTTCTCCACAATGCCCTCTAATGGCTTGCTGCCCACGGGCAAGCCGTTCACGGCAATGATAACGTCTCCCCCGCGCAAACCTGACGCGTACGCGGGACCATCTTCAAATACGGACGAGATGCGGGCACCGAGGGGATCCGGAGATAGCTTGGCACCGACCCCGCCAAAATTTGCTCGGGTTTGGTCAGAGAACTCTTGCGCAATCCGCGGGGCGAGGAACATGGTGTGGGGATCACCCAATGAGGCCATCAGCCCCTGCATGCCCGAGTACTTCAAGTCTATGGGCTTTACCGTTCGAATGTAGCTGCCAAGAATTCGGTTGTAAGCTTCCCTAAACGCCTGTTCTGGGGTGAGCGAAGACGTGTCCTTGACGCCAACCAGCGCCGCTAAGGAGCGCTTACTGGGGGTTTCTCCGTGTTGAACGTCGCGCCAGGAGAAGCCAAAGATAAAGCAGATTCCGATGCCGAGAATGGCAATGAGCGAAGACCTAAGGAATTTCATTACTTCACCCCCTTCTTAGCGGTGGCGGTGGGTACGGAGAGCTTCGTGCGGTATTCGCCGGTTGCCAACGTATAGCCAGACCCGTCGGGGAGTTTGATAATGTCGATAAGCTTGCGCTGGTTACCCGTGGGCTGCGTCATGGTGGCGAGGCCGTTGGAAGTAAGGGCAAGTGCAAACATCTCGGCGGCTCCTCGGGTGGAAAAATCCGTAATCAAGTGTATCTTCGGGTGACTGCTCACTCCTTTAGTCAACGTGAGCGGCGTGGGCTTGGTGCCGCGTTGATTGATAAAGCCTCCGTACGTACCGGCGGGGGCGATGGTGGCAAGGCAATCTCGCATCACAGAAACTTCGCCCAGCACGTTGTTGCGCAGGTCTAACGTGACTTCCTTCTTACCTTGAAGGGCATCTTTTAGCCGATCGGCGGCACCCGGAGTAAACGGCAAGTAATCCACATGATCGCCTTTAACTGACCAATTAGGCATGGAGGAAGTTCCTCTGGTGATATTGACGGTCAACTGCGATTTTGCGCGGTCCACCGTAACTTTTAACGTTCCGGTGGTTCCTAGCATCAACCGATCTTTGGCTCTCAGGGGGAGAAGGGCTCTATCAGTTTTGGTGCGGATTTCCTTGCGAAGTTTATTAAGGTCACGAAGTGTAATCTTTTTGGCGGCCCAATCAATCTGGGCCGCTCGAAAGCGGTCAAGCAGATCGCTGTTCACGAGCCAATGGTCATCCACGGAGTACACCATATCGCCCACTTTAAGTCCCGCCTTATCAGCGGGGCCACCCGGAACCACGGCAACCAGGGTGAGCCGGGGGATCTTTGGCATGGTGGCCATCATCTCCTCCGCACCGCCTTCGTCCGTAGGTTGAAGGTTTCCGCGCCCGGCCGCTCCAGAGGGAATCCCGGCCGGGTTCACAAGCGCTAATTCAGCCCCGATTCCCTCATATTTGCCTTCCCGAGAGTTGAGGAACGCCGTGAACTCACTCTTATCCATGAACAAGGAACTTGGGTCGCCTAAGCTTCCCACCATTCCCCGCACCGCACCAGAGGCTAATTTCTGGTCGTCGGTGATGGGCTCTACGTATTCGCGCTTCACCAATCGGGTGAGCTCATAGAAAAAATCACCTTCCGGCACCTGCTGATCTGGATCTCGGGAGGCGACGAGGCTCTGCATGGAGAAGTCGCGTTGCGAGTTAGGCAGGGTGCGCATTCCTAAGTCCACTCGATCACGGACGTAAGAGCCAACAACAACCGAGCCTGCAGCAACAACTACGCCGAGGGACACGAATAACGATTTTGAATTGGGGGACATAGGATGGATTTAAACGAGGTTTGACTAACGTAATATACGCCTGTTCTCGGGCAACCATGTGACATTCCTTAGCTGGCAAACCACCTAAGGCGACAAGGCATTAATTACGCGCGGATCTTTACTTGACTTTAGCATGGACAGAGTCTCGGGGGGAAGTGGCAGACCTTGCTTGACGGAAAGCGCGATGAGAGCCAGTTGTACATCCGGATGGGCGTCGTTCAGCACATTGGCAATTTCCTGGATATTCACCGGCTTTTCTTGTTTTGCAAATGCGCTTAGCGTAGCCGCTCGCACCTGCGGAGACCGATCCACCACCGCTTGCCTGAGGGCATCTCGGTGGAGGTCAGAAGGGTGCTCTCCTAGCCACGTAACGATCTGGACTCGCACCCACACGCTGTCATCTTTCACGGCTTGGTAGCCCTCGGTGGCCAGACCGGGGAGAGGAGATTGAATGAGCTTTATTGCGGCCGCAGATCGCACCGCGTCGGAGGGTTCGTTAACGGCCGCCCACCTAAGCTTTCCAATCTGATATTCCTGCGCGGGATCTACCGATTCCACCACTGCCAGCTTCACCGCCGGGTCTTCCTGTTGGAGCATTGCCATTCTAACAATTGCGGATTCGGGAGTCGAGAGGGTGGTGAGCGCCCTAATGAGGGCGAGCCGCGCGGGCACGCTTCTTGCGCCTAACAGGGGCATCATTTCTGCCGCCACCTTAGGATCCTGAGTAGAGGATAGTGCAGTTGCCGCCGCGCCTCTAACGTTTTCCGAGAGGGCAAATCGAAGCGTTTTGCGTAATAACTCTCTGGCGCTTTCGGTGCCCTGGAATCCTAAGGACTTCACCGCTTGCTCGGCCAATTGAACGTCGATATCGTTGCTCAGGTCAGACAGAGGAACTTCCGCGCCTAAATCCTTCAGCCGCTGGAACACCATGATCGCGTTGAGCCGAACTAACCGACTCGAACTCTTGAGGTTGCCAACCCATTCTGGGTTTGAACTGGTTGCCTTTGCCATTGCAAAAATTGCGGACGGAATGTCTTCAGTACCGCTCAATAGGGCCGATGGACCCGTGGCTACGAGTTCAAAATCAGAGAACTGAACCTGGATGGGCTCAAGTTGGATTCGGCCCGCGAGATTAGCCGCCGGGGACACTCCGATTTGTATCGCCTTGATTTCAGTTGAACCGGCGGCTTTTAGTAGGTCACCAAGCGAAAACTGAAGCGATTGCCAGGTGCCGTCGGGTTTGAAGTTAAGACTGAAATGGGTGGTGGCGTCTCCGTTAGGAGTTAAGAGTCTGTCTGCACCCAGAGAAACCCAGATCGTCTTTCCCGGGACTTGGATCCCTAGGGCTATGGGGTCTGGGCTCTGAGATTTAGCCCAGAACTTCAGATCTGGTGTCTGGGTGAGATTCACATCCGCTTTCCACGGAATGGACACGCCGCCCGTTCGGGCCACGCCGCCTTCAAGAATGTTTAGTACCGTTCCTCGGTCGCGGTCGGCGACGAGCGTGACCTGAAAGGGTGGAGCGATCGGGGCCGTGTGAATCGGTTCTGAGAAAGCAATTTTTGCCTGATCTTGGGCAGGGATTATGGGTGGTCCTAAGCGTTCAATTCGCTCTTTAGCCGTTGGCTCATCAAGTCGGAGCAGGGTAGACCACGGGCAAGGCAACGTCACGATTGTTTCCGTGTCATTGCCCGCGAAGGACCAACCAAGATCCGCCGACCGTTGCTTGACTTGGCTGATCCAGGCCCTCTGAATCTGAAAATCCATTTGTCCGGCGATGATTGGAGTGTCACCGGCAAAGTAAGGAATCTCGGTGGCGCAAATCCCGTTCACGCGAAACTGGGCGAGAGGCCCCACCGGGCGAGCGAGCGCATCCACCACCATAATCCCGTGATAGGGTCCGCGGAAAACGTGATCGTCCGCGTCAAAGGAACCTCCGTTAACGCGGGGAGCGAGCATTTGGGTTAAGAATTCAGGGGATATCTCGTCGCGCCCCATAGTGGCTTCGTCCGAGGCAGGGTCGGAGATCAACGTGACCTCTGGCTCCAACTTAACCGCTCCCTTGGTAAGTAAGAGCACGCGCGCGCTGAATCGAGCGATCGACTGAAGCACTGCGTCAATTTGGGGAGATTCTAAGCTAAAGCGGCGAGCATTCACCGTGCCGTTTGCAAACCGATCAAGGATGTTGCACCGGGTAATCAGGAAGAACCGCTCCTTCCAAACCGTGGCGCCGGGAGCGTCTTTCAGCGTGTGGTAATCGGCAATTTCTTGAGGTGTCCAGTCATGGGGGCTGCCAAATAGATTGGCCAATGTTGCAGACGGCCCGCCCAGGTTCTTCCACCCGGGCCAAGAGAGATATTCCGAGGGCAACGAGGGAGCTGGCGCCACCGTGCTGGGCGAAAACACGAGAGGGACGGATCTACCGGCGAGTCGAACGGTCTCAACCGGAGGCACCTGGGTAGCGACAGGTGCCGGCGAAATTACTTGGAGGGCAGTGATTAAATAGGTAAGGGTGGCAAGGATCATCTGAGTCCTCAATAAGGGTTATTCCCAGGTTCCAAACAGTCGAATGTCTTCGGGTTGGGCCGCGTGACCGTCGCCTCGCGTGAATTCCAATGCCCCGACCGTAGAAATCTGAGAAATATCGGCGGGAATCTTACCAATAAGATCAAGAACTACGAGTTTGATCTTCTCTGCGTTGGATTGGAACACTGCCAGAACGTCGTGAGCGGTGACCGCTTCTGCGCCCGCATGAACGCCGCTATCGTAATCGGTGATGAGCGCAATGTTCACCACTCCCATCCCGAGTTCGTGGCAAAGATACGCTTCTGGATATTGGGTCATGTTGATGACTTCCCAACCCGCATCGTGGAACCACTTGCTCTCCGATTTGGTCGAAAATCGGGGTCCCTGAATCACGACCACGGTTCCCTTATCGTGGCACGTGATGCCGTGCTCACGAATAGTTTCGATAGCAAGCTTTCTCAAAAGCGGGTGGTACATGTCGGCCGGGGAGACGTGGGTGACGATGGGGCCATCGTAAAAAGTATCTTTTCTCCCGGAAGTTCGATCAACAAATTGGTCGCAAACCACAAAATGGCCCGGCTCTACATTTCTCTGGAGGGAACCGGCCGCACACGGACTGATAATAGCACGGCAACCTAAAGACCGCATGGCCCATACATTGGCGCGGTAGTTGATGAGGTGGGGGGGAATTGTATGAGATCTTCCGTGGCGGGGGAGGAACGCAACTTTTTTACCCTTAACCGTGGCCAGAAAAACCGCATCGCTGGGCGGACCGTAGGGAGTATCCACCTTAACTTCTCTCACGTCTTCTAAAAGGCTGTAAAAGCCAGACCCGCCGAAGACGCCAATTTCCGCCGAAGTATTTGCCATGCGATTTACTTCTTGGCTCCGAATGCTTCGTGGAGGGCGTCGATAACCTTGTCTACTCGAGACCCGCGTCGCAGAAGCACATCGGATTTCACTCCCATCACCCTGCGGGCTTTAATTGCCTTGACGGATGCCAGTCGCGCATCCGCTAACACGGCTTGGCCTTCGCCGGAAGTGATGATGATGTCGGGATTTTGACCCACGAGGAACTCTGGACTCAGGCTCACAAACCGATCCGCTTTGGGCCCTACGGGTTCTCCGCCCGCCGCTCGCACCAGGTCGGCCACAAACGAATCCGTTCCCGCAATCATGTGCTCGGACCCTTGACCCGGCATAAGGATGGCCACTTTGAGCTTGGGGTTTGCCGCATCCCCCTGCGCCGAAGAGCGGGCGGCAAGAATTCGGTCTACGTAACTAGAAACATTGGTTTCACCGGCGGCAAGACTTCCAAATGTGTAGAGCTGAGATATAAAGTCGTCTACGGTATTTGCCGAGACGACAAAGAGGTCGGCCCCGGTGGCCTTGATCTTGGTGACGTCCTGATCGTTGTAGAGCAACGCATCGTAAAGAATGAGATCTGGCTTAATCGAGGCGATCTTCTCGTAATCTGGCTTCACGGAGGCTACGATGGGAACCTTGTTCGCCTGAAACTTAGGATAGTCGTCGGCGGCGGTACGCCCGACCAAGAAACGAGCGGTGCCATACTGCAGGGCAATTTCCGTAGTTCCCGGACTCAGACTTACGATTTGGTGATAAAACTTCGGTCGGGGCTTTCCGCCCACAATGGTAACGGACTCGCCGCAACCAATACCGCAAATGGCAAGCGCAAGAATGAAAAGCCGGGATGCTCGATGCATTCGTCTATTGTGGCTCATCACCCCGGTGGATCGCCCATCAATGCGATTTGGATGGGTCCGCCTAACGGCCGGGGCACTGGTTCGGGCAACGGTTTCGATGGCGTGACGGCACACACTCCGTCTGTTTAGCCAAATAGTCAGTATCCCGCGCTAACGTCGGCTTTCTTAAGGCCCTTCGCCCCGTCGTGAATTACCAGCAAATCACAACTGCCGTAAAATCCAAGTTCAGTCACCTCGGTAGCGTTACCCAATCTTCTGTCTGCGGTCCATAGTATCGTTTAATTCCCAGATTTCGCACCAAAGCAACCGGGGTTGTGCCGTCGAATTTCTTCATGATCTTGGCTACCTTGGGGCCAAGAAAATCCTCGTAATCGGGATAACCCTCCAAGCTGTAATGAATATAGTGCCCGTCGCGCATGGCGAACCACACGTCTTGGTGATCCATCGAAGCTCCGTCTTCCGTAAGTCGGGGGATACGTGAAGAAACACGAAACACCGCAATTATTTTGGCAATCTCACCGGGTGATGTTACGGGTCCGGTCGCCGGAGGGAATGGTGGGAGATGTTCCATTCCCATCACAAAGTAGACCGCGTCAACGTCCGATGGCGCAATGTCCTTCATTCCCGCCTGAATCGCCAGATTCTCCAACCGACCGTCCGGACGCATCTTTTTCTTGTCACTCAAAGAGTTAAACCGATCAGGAATCGCATTTGGGTCCGGTGCGTGGAACTGGCATCCACTACAAACCGAGAAGGCAATTAATACAATATATTTGGACCGAAAATTGATTACCATTTGTAATTCCACCTCCACCTCTTACCTTAAGTTTTTCAGGTGGGCAACTAAAGTATCCACTGAACTCAGATAGTTTAGCGTGCTTAACGACCACAACCTCATCGAAGTGGTCTACCTCCTCGCAGTAACAAGGCGCACTGACCCTTACGACTTAGCACGGAGGCAAAGAAACCACCTGAAAGCTCCCGAACTCCCAAACCTCCGAACCCCCGAACTCCCGAACCCCCAACCCAACCAATTCGCGGTAGCATCAACCTAATGTCTGCGACCCAAGAACTTGAGGTGCTGATTCGCGCCAAGTATCCAATTCTCACCATTGTCTCGTGGGAAGAGCGCCGGGTAGAAGAGGCGCTGGCAGGCGTGTGCAAAACTTTGAACCGCACGCTGCACACTTGGACGGTGACCCAAGGGCTTAAACCACCCATCGCCCAAGCCCGGTCTAACACCGACGAGCGGCTGAGGCTTCCCGCCGAGCTGGAAGCGCTGGCCCAAGTGCACGAAGCGCCGGAATACACGGTTTTCTTGCTGAAAGATTTTCATCCGTACATGAAGGATTACCGCGTGGTGAGGCTATTAAGAGACCTCGCCATTCGCCTGCGCGGTCGTGCGCAGACCCTGGTGCTCATCGGACCCACGCTGACTTTGCCCACCGACCTGGAGAAAGATGTCACGGTGGTGGACTTTGCGCTTCCGGGTCCGGAAGACATAAAAAGCACCTTAGAACGCGTGATCGATGCAGTGAAGGACAATCCCAACGTAGACATCACGCTGGAGCCCGCGATGCGAGAGCGCATCATTAAGTCTGCCCAAGGGTTGACGCAAGATGAAATTGAATCCGTATTTGCGCGCTCTTTGGTGGAGAAGAAACGGTTTGATGTAGATACGGTTCTGGAAGAGAAAAAGCAGATTATTAGGAAATCTGGACTCCTTGAATACTATGCGGCCGATAGCAAGATCAAGGATGTGGGCGGTCTGGAGCTCCTTAAGAGTTGGCTGGATAAACGTACCAAGAGCTTTACCGATAAAGCCCGAGACTTTGGCATTCCCGCGCCCAAGGGAATTCTGTTGCTGGGCGTTCAGGGTTGCGGAAAGTCTTTGGTGGCCAAAGCGGTGGCCGCCCAATGGAACCTTCCGCTCCTCAAACTAGACGTGGGTCGAATCTTTGGTTCTCTGGTCGGGCAAAGTGAAGACAACATTCGGAAGGCGATTGCGGTAGCAGAATCGGTGGCTCCGTGCGTGTTGTGGGCCGACGAACTGGAGAAAGGATTCGCCGGAGTGGGTGGCAGCGGGGTGAGCGATAGCGGGACCACCGCCCGCGTGTTTGCCACTTTTCTTACTTGGATGAGCGAGAAAACTTCGCCGGTTTTTTTAATTGCCACCGCCAACGATGTTTCTACGTTGCCCCCCGAAATGTTGAGAAAGGGCCGATTTGACGAAATCTTCTTTGTGGACCTTCCGGATGGCCCAGAAAGGGAGCAGATATTTGCGATTCATCTATCCAAGCGAAATCGAGATCCTAAAAACTACACCCTGAGTTCGCTAAGCAAAGCAACGGATGGGTTTAGCGGAGCCGAGATTGAACAGGTGATTGTCGGCGCCCTTTACAATGCGTTTGATGCGGGCAGAGAACTGACCCAAAAAGACCTGATAACCGAGGCCAAAGCGGTGGTTCCGTTGAGCGTGATGATGCGCGAAGAAATTGACGAGTTGAGAACATGGGCAGAAATGCGCACCCGCCCCGCCAGCAAACGCGATCCGTAAAGAGAGGTTGCGGAAGGGACAGTTTAATAACCGGAATTCCCCCTCACCCTGCCCCAATACTGTTTAGTTAGGCTCCTTTTTGGCCCATTTCATCGGTCTTGGGTGTGGCGATCTAATTAAAAAAATGCGCAGACCACCAAATTAATTCGCCCTTTCCATGCTTAACTAAACCGCATTGCACCTTGCCCTCTCCCGCAATGGACGAACCACCATCGCAGGCGAGGGTTCTTACAACTTCTCTTCGCTCAAATGAATTTGAATCCCCCGCTTTTGAATTTCTTCAACAAAGAATGTTCCGGTGAGGGCGGTTTCGTAGCGGAGCGCCCCGCAGGGTAATTCGCCCCTTGCGATGGCGGCGGCGTGGATGGCAATTGAGAACCCGGTGGTGCGCTCCATGCTTGTGAATCCCGTATCCACGCACTGTTTGTCGTGAATATCCACTTGAAGACGGACCGCTTCTGACCCGCGTTTGCCCACTCCAACGCCGCGGACCAAGCACTGGTCAAGATCCTTGTACTGAGAAAGGGCTTTGCCGAACACCCGGCAGAAAACCTCTCGGGGCTTTACCAACCCCCCCTTGACTTCAATCGGGTCTTCACTCCAGAACCCACAGTCTTTAAAAATCCGCATCCGTTCGCAGTGCCCGGGCCAACGAATCGTTTTGTATTCGTAATTCTGAACCCGATTCTGAAGCGTGTACGGCGCGGTGCTGGTGCCCCCCGACGTGGTGAACGCTTCCATCGCTCCCATGCCGTCAATCTGAATCTCTTCCAACTCAGCCAGCGTATCCACCAGAACGATTTCGCCATCCCGAAGGACCACGGCTTGGTAGTCGTATTCCGTAACCAGACCTTCTATGTTGAACGTGAGCTTGTAGTTAAACGGGGGGCGGGGGTTCTGGGGCAAGACGCCGCAATACAGCTTTACCGATTGGGCGGAATCCAGATGCTCAATCAGGTAGAGGCCTACGCTATTCACCAAGCCTGGAGCCAATCCGGTGTCGGGAATAAGGGTGACCCCGGCCGCTCGGGCCTGTTCATCGAGAGCAAGCGTTGCTTGCGTCACGTCTGTGTTGCCGCCTAAATCGCACATATGAACGCCCGCATCAATTGCCACTCGGGCAATTTGCGGGTGCATCCAGTACGGCACGCAACTTAAAACTACGTCTACCGGGGCCAGAAATGCTTTGAGTGCCACTGGGTCCAGCACGTTCAGCTCAGCGGCCGTGCAGACTGCGGTGGAAGTGAGTTTGTTCACCCGATCCGCACTCCCTTGCGCCTGGTCTAGCCGAGCGTCCGCCATGAGAACCCATGCCGGATCGGCAAATTTCACCAAGTCATAGGCCGCCGCCGTACCCTGCATTCCGGAACCCAGAATGGCAAACGTCTTACTCATGAAAGCTCACCCCTGAATTGTCGGCGAATCGAGGCGAGGTTGAGATGTGGGGAACGTATCTAAAGGTTCCGAACTCCATTGTTGGGAATATCATTAACGAGATCGTACCTGCGGCCCCATGACGGTTGAACCCGCCGACACTCGAGATATGCATCGCTTTTCCTTGGCCTATGCGCGCATGACGATCTTAGATCGGGTGCACGCGGCGACTACGGCACCCAGAAAAATCGTCTGAAGCAGCGCTCTCACCAAACCGAACCCGGTGCCTGGCGTTAGGTCAATGATCCACGGAGCAATGGTCAGTGCCCAAATGGGAGCAATTAAATTAGTAAGCGCCTGATAGGCCAGTAAAGGATTCATGCCGGTTAACGCGCTAAAGCGGAGCAACCCAGAACGAGGTCGCCAAAGCTGCCAGTAGTGGAGGGATACAAAGAAGAAGCAGGGGAGGCCCGCCGTGACAAAGCCGTAGCTGAGGGTGGGCGGATCTTTCTTTATCCCCCCTTGAAACGGTTCCATCAAAAACCCGACCATCAACCAGAAGGCCCCCCACCCAACCACTTGACGAACAATGGATGTGAACGATGCCGGCCGCCACGTCACCAACCCTACGCAACCCAGCGTAGGCAAGAGTATCAAGCCCGGCGAAACCGTTCGCGAGTAGAGAATCACTAGGGCCACCGGAATCGTAGCCAAGCCAAGAACGGCCAGAGCCCCTTGCTCCCAAGACTTATTGGAGGACCCAGAAGTGCTCTCCGAACGGGATTTCACCAGGAGATCGCCCAACATCGTGCCGGGGATTGTCATGAGAAGATAGCCAAGAAACGACGTCTGGAACAGTCCGTAAGGCGTGCCCCAGTTCCAAATGTCCGCCCCCGAAGAGTTGGGGGACAAGGCACCGATTCTCAGGGCAACCCATGCCGCCATGACACCCAATCGAATGTCCCAGCGATCCCGCGTGGTCAGCCACAGAACGGTCCCAAAGGTAGAAGTCGCGGCCAACACTAAGATAATGGGATCGGCCCGATCCAACCGGAATCCGCTTCCATCTGGGTAACGAGCAAGGGTCAGAAAAATTACCGCCCCCACGTATCCAACCCCCCGAACCATCCACTGCACGTAGTTAGGAACTGAACGGGGAAACCTCACAAAGATGAGGAACGGAATCACAAAGCCGATAAGCCCGATAAGCCAAATTTTGGTATCGGGAGATGCGGCCAAGATGTAGGGCCTCGCATGCTGGTTGAATACGGCGAAGGCCACCAACATCAGCCCTCGTCGCACTGCCTGAACATACGGTGCGTGCCAAGCCAATCCCTCCGCGCTTCGGCTGGCGAGGGGGATGGCCGCGCCCATTGAGAAGAGAAAGAAGGGAAAGACAAGGTCTACCCAACTCAGTCCGGGAAGATTAGGGTTAAAGTCGTGGGTAGGCGGGCGTTCCTGAGCGTGGTACATCCACCCCGGCAAGCCGTCCCAAGGAATGACGCCGGCAAACATCATTCCGAAGACGGCCCAACCTCTCAAGCTATCCAGCGCGGTGGTCCGGATTGCTCGTGCTGAGTCTGGCGCGGGGGGCATAGACAGATTCTAATGTGGCGACTAAGCGCCGGCGAGGTTACCCACTAACCTACTTGCCTACCACTTGCAGAGAACCATAACAATCACTAACCTTTGCCGGGAGGCGCCTGCGGAGAAGTCTTGTAATCTCCGGCCTGAGCCTGCTCGCCGCTCTTAGTGGGTTCAGATGAGCATCCGATCAAGAAGATAGCAAACAACAAAACGATGAGAAATGATGAAGTTTTTTTAATCATTGGGGATTCCTATTCTTTTCCGCTTCGGCCTTCTTGGCGGCGAGCATCTTGTTGCGTTCCGTGGTTGGATCCTTGGAATAATCTCCGGGCAACACCGCCGACGGATCCCGATCCATTCCCTTCATAAGGAAAAACATCGCAAACGCGATGACCGCCAAAACCGTCACAACAATCACGGGTACGGGGATTGACTTTTTCATGGTTCTAAACCAGGCACCCTCTTTGGAGGGTGCCCGTGAAGTGGCTCGAGATTAGTAGGCCCAATTAGATCTTGGGTCAGCTGTGGCGCATGATCCATTGGTGGCAAAGACGCCATGCTCAACTGCTTGAGGGAAGTAACCCACGTAAAGGCTACCGTTCAATCCTGCGGTTGGATCATCGGCTCCAGTTCCACCCGCCGTGGCTCTCAAACCTTTGGCGTGTCCATCAACAAAGGCAAAGTTGGCAGATCCACCAAAGCCACCCTTTTCGTTCTGGCCTCCCCAGAGTTCATAACCCCAAGAGTCGCCCTGCTTGCTGATCGCCTGAACCATAACCATGTTCTGGCTCCCCGCCGATTCCGGAATGCAGGCGCTGAATGTCCAAGGCTGATTTCCCGGACCGTACATTACGATCCCGGCCGGTTCTGGCACTGCGGTTGCAGAAGCGGCTCCCGGCGAAAGCACATTGGGCGCATCTGCATGGAATAGAAATTGATTAAGACCAACCGTAACTCGATATCGGTGCGTAACATCGGCGTCTGCGGGGTCTTTTTGACCGGGGAACAGGTATCCACCGTGGCCCCAAAGTTCGTCTGAGTTGGAAGGATTGGCAAAGATGCCTCGGCTCTTTACGTAGGGCATGATTGTATCGGACCAAGTAATGCCCGCGAGGCCTGAACCGTCTGGGTATTGGGGACTAGACCAATTGCCCTTATACGGAAAGCTGAGGATCGTATCATCCTGGTCTCCGGCGTACATGATCTGGGCCAGGCCCAGTTGCTTCATGTTAGAGAGGTCGTTTGTCTTCTTAGCCGCGGCCTTAGCCTGGGCAAAGACTGGGAAGAGGATCGCGGCAAGAATCGCAATGATGGCGATTACGACGAGAAGCTCAATGAGCGTGAAGGCTTTGAGGCGAGTGTTCATGGTTCCTCCGAGGATGTAATGCGAGGCACACTAGTGGTGCTTCGAATGATGATTTCAGGGTCTAAGACTTCTTTGGCGGGACGCGGATCGTGGGTGATCATCCGGCTGAGCAAGAGATTGCATGCCGACCGGGCCATTGCGTCCATGGGCTGCCGAATCGTGGTGATGGATGGGTAGGCCAAACTTAAAAAAGTCGGGTCGTCGTAGCCGATGATGGATAGATCGTCGGGAACGGACAGTCCACTTCTCTGCGCGACCGCTAGAACTTGCATGGCCAGAACGGGACCAGCGGCAAATACGGCCGTCGGTCGGTCTGATTTGGCTAGGCGTTGGGCCAGAGCGATCTCAGTTTCTGGGTCAAGGCATTCTGGGTGGTTAACCACCCATACATCTTCATCGGATAGCGGAATCTGGCGCGCTTTCATTGCCAGTCGAAAACCTCGAACTCGGTCGATGGTGTTCGAGCTCTCCGGCGCTGCCCCCACAAAAAGAATGCGCCGGTGGCCCAGATCGGCAAGGTGATTCACCGCGAGGCCCGCCCCGAGAAAATTGTCGCTGTCCACCAGGTTAAAGCCGTAATCACCCCACGAGGCGCCGAGAATCACGATCGGACTTCCCTGTCGGGAAAAAGTTAACAGATCCTCTAGCGAGTCTTCGGCGGGGCTGATCACAATGAGCCCACAATCGGACCCGCCCGAAGTTTGGTCGCTGATTGCCGCACTTAAGCGGTGGACTTCCACACTCACACCGCGTCCACCCAGTTCTGCATGAACGGCCCAGTAAAGCGCGCCAAAATAATAGTTGTCAAGCGCAGTGGACAGATCCTCGGGAATCGCGACGATGCATCGGTGAAGCTCAGTCGGACGAACTTCGGTGACAAAGGTACCGCGCCCTTTCTCGCGAGTAAGAAGTCCTTCGCTCACCAGAGCCAGAATCGCCTTATTTGCGGTCATGCGGCTTACGCCAAGCCGCTGGGCAATCTCCGGCTCGGGCGGCAACTTTTCTCCGACCGCCAAAACACCATCTCGAATCAGCTCCAAAATTTGGGAGCGGACTTGGGCGTGTGCCGGGACCGTAGTCTCGCGGTTGATGCGGTGAGGAAAGAGGCTCATTTCTGTGATGTGTCTAGACACATTTAGTATATGATCAATTTTCGTAATTTTTGAGAAATATTTTTTATTTATTACGGTTTCTCGGTGTGAATGGCTTGTATAGACATTTTTGATTTGGAAACGTCATGTTCAGGCACATGCGTTTAGTTGGGGTCCATGCTGTGAATTGCGTTGGCGGTTTACGCCTTCATCGCGTTGGATCGATACACCATGGCCCGCTTTCAGCGCGCCCGGTTGCGGCGGTGCATGTCCGCTACGGGAGAGGGCAGGGCGCTCAGAACCCTCGCCTGCGCCTTTCAGGACCCTCGCCTGCGATGGTGGTTCGTCCATTGCGGGAGAGGGCAGGGTGCAATGCGGTTTAGTTAAGCATGGAAAGGGTGAATTAAATTGGCGGTCTGCGCCTTTTTTACATTAGATCGCCACACCCAAGACCGATGAAATG
>JBBQUZ010000045.1:0-32195 GCA_038212035.1 Fimbriimonadales bacterium | reverse complement strand
AGATCGAGGTTCAGCTTTGGCATCACGTGCTAACAGTTTGAATAAAAACCCCCAAAGAGGAGCAGACACCTATTCAAATATCCATACTTTTCCAATCGGTCGCAATTCTCGCTAGAACAATCACCCAGTCCCACATGGCTTTATGAGCCGTAAAAAGTCAACCCCAGCAGGCGTCCTTTGGCAAGGGTCAGGCAGGAGCAACTGCGCACGGGGGAGGGTTGGCACGATGGCAACTTTGCTATGCGGATTTATAATTGTCGTTGCATGCCGCGATGTGAGATCGGCTTGGAAGTTAATAAGGGAATTTGGAGTATGTAAGGAAATGCACAACTGTTATGTCAACAGAATTGCCGCGTTGACCCCTAAAAACGATGTGCACAAAGCATTTGTTGCCTATGCGTTCAATCAGCTGAGTTGGGACCCTCGTAGCCAACGCCTCTTTGAACGTTTGTGCAACCTTGGCGGCATTGAGCACCGATACTCGTTCTTGACTCCAAATGCGAGTAACGACGAGCTATCTCTTGATGGTTCTAGCTTTTACCAGAAGGATTCGTATCCCACCACCGGGGAAAGAATGCGGCTATTTGAGTCTTTTGCCCCGAGCCTGGCTAAAGAGACCATTCAGAAACTTGACATTAAAGGCGATCTCTCAAAGATAACGCACCTAATTGTCACGTGCTGCACGGGCATGTCTGCACCCGGTCTCGACCTACAAATCGCGGAGCTTTGTGGCTTGCCTGCGACGGTAGAACGGACAATGGTTGGGTTCATGGGGTGCTACGCTGCAATAACCGGGCTAAAGCTGGCAAGACACATCGTTCGCTCTGAGCCTGCCTCCAAAATCTTGGTTGTAAACCTTGAACTATGCTCCCTTCACTTACAAAAGAGCAGAAACCTTGAACAACTCCTTTCCTTCTACCTTTTTGCGGACGGTTGCGCAGCCAGCCTCATCACATCAGAACCCCAAGGTCTGTCACTCGATAGTTTCCACTCGGAGATCGCTTCGGGGACAAAGGACCTCATCACATGGAAAGTGGGTGACTCCGGGTTTGAGATGTTCCTTTCCGGGCAAGTTCCGTGCGCTATTCGCGAGACACTCGAACCGCGTATTTCAAATATCCTTAGAGGCGCAGCGGTAGACGAGATCGACTTGTGGGCGATTCATCCGGGTGGTAAATCCGTGCTGGATGCCGTGCAAAGTTCATTCGCCTTGCCCCCTGCGGCGTTGGCCGCTTCTAGAGAGGTTCTACGACAATACGGAAATATGTCTTCACCCACGGTGATGTTCGTTCTCAAGGCTCTCTTGGCCTCCGCTAAACCTGGGCAGAAGGGTTGTGCCATGGCCTTTGGACCCGGCTTAACCGCGGAAACGTGCCTCTTTGAGATGGCTTCCTAACGTGAAAAGTGAGCGTGTTGTCATCCCAGAATTTCTGGATCATTTAGCACCCGAAAGTCCGGAAGCCGAAGGTTCACGCCGCGATCTGCTTCGCGTAAACACCCTTATGCTCCAGCCCAACATCATGGCGCGTGCCCTAAGGGGTTTGCCCTTTAGCCGCATCGCAGATATTGGCGCGGGGGATGGCCGCTTCATGCTTAAAGTGGCGAAAAAAATGGCTTCGATACACCCCGGTGCCAAGATTACCCTTCTCGATCAGAGCATTATCCCGTCGCCAGAACGCGTTGCGGACTTCCGTAAATTGGGCTGGGACTGTGAGGAAGTAAGACGCGATGCTTTTGAATTCTTAGAAGATGAACGCGGCGGCACCTTCGACCTCATCGTGGCCAACCTCTTCCTGCATCACTTTGAGAATGATCGGCTCGCACCGCTTCTCAAACTCGTTAGCCAGAGAACCCGTTTTTTTGTCGCCTGTGAGCCGCGCCGGTCTTTGTTGGCCCTTAACGGAGCGAAAATGCTCTGGGCCATCGGTTGCAATAATGTGACCATCCACGACGCAAGGGTGAGTGTCCTCGGTGGATTCAAAGGGGCGGAGCTTTCCTCACTTTGGCCTACCGACGCGAAATGGTCGCTTGAAGAGGGCGCCGCACCTCCCTTTACCCATTTCTTTAAGGCGGTTAGCGATTAGTACCGCCTTTGATGTGGTTGTGATCGGCGGGGGACCCGCGGGTTCGTCGGCCGCCGCCTTCCTTGCTGAGAGGGGGGTTAAGGTTGCCCTGGTGGAGAAGAGCGAATTTCCCCGGAGGAAAGTATGCGGGGAATTTGTTTCCGCCACTACTTTTCCACTTCTAGAAGAACTAGGAGTAGACGCTGTTATAGAACAGGGTGGGCCACTGATAAGAAGGGTAGGGGTGTTTGGTGCCAAAACCATCGTCAAGGGAAACATGCCTAAAGTGCACTTGCCCGGCGGCTGGGGGAGGTCTCTTCCTCGATCCGTTCTAGACTTGATGCTCCTTAATGCCGCCGCCGAACGAGGAGCCAGTATCTATCAGCCGTGGAAAGCCGTCGAGTTGGCGCAATCGGGCGGGCAACACCTTTGCACTATCGAATGTGGCCCAAAACGCGAGCAACTACGCAGCCCCATTTTGGTGTTGGCCCACGGCTCCTGGGAGGTCAGCTCGTTGTCGACCCAAGAAAAGGTTCCAAATTTGCCCACAGATCTGCTCGCTTTTAAGGTGCGCTTCTCTGGCGCTGACCTTGAAGACGACCTAATGGCGCTCCTCTCCTTTCCTGGAGGATACGGTGGAATGGTCAGCAACTACGGAGACACCGTAGGCCTCAGTTTTTGCATCCGGCGAGATCTGCTGCAAGAATGCCGCGAGAAGTACCAACTGCCGAATGCCGGCGAAAACGCCCTTAAGTACATTGTTGGCTCGGTGGGAGGAGTGGCCAAAGCTTTGGAAAATGCGCAAATGTTAGAAAGTCCCATTGGCGCGGGTCCCCTTCGCCCGGCAATTCGGTCGCGTTATTCACAGGCCGTGTTTCGGGTTGGGAACGCGGCGGGCGAGGCTCATCCGGTGATTGCGGAAGGGATAAGTATGGCAATTCAATCGGGAGACATGTTAGCCCGGCATTTGCTAACTGGTTTATCGATGGACGTAATGGGAGAAAACTACGCTAACCATTGGGAACGCCAGTTTGGCGGCCGCATTAGGGCGGCAAATGTGTACTCAAAGCTCTGCATGAACCCGGCTGCGGGTGCAATTCTGGGCCCGCTACTCACAAGTTTCCCCTCCCTCGTCACCCTAGGTGCCGCGTGGAGCGGCAAGTCCTCCCTCATCAGCAAATGAGAACTTGGTCGATGCGTTAACAGAAGTTGTTCATCTGGTTTTTAGCAGCCCGAAAGCCCTTCTCCTGCCTTGGGCGGGACAAGGGTTGGGATGAGGGTGGGGCGGCTGCCGAGAAAGTGGTAAGTTTGCGATTCGGAAGCGACTAACAGTTGTAGGCCGCACATAACTTTGCCGTGGTCCGGGTGATCTGGGTTAACCGCAGCATCGAATTCCTGAAGCTAAACCACACAAAATTCGACTCAGCCACATTGAATGGGCCTCTTGTATTAGAGTAACCATAGTTAAAGTTCTGCCTCTTATCCTCGTTGCAATGGTATTGGTCGGATGTGGGTCCGGTGACACGGCCCCTACGCCTCTCGAGAAAAAGATGACGGACTCACGTAAAGCGAACGGAAGAAAGGCCGACCGATGATCTAGGAAAGGTGCCGGGTGAAGATATCTGATATTGTCCTCGCTCGCCATCCAATCTGAAAGTTGTTAGCGGTGCAGTTCCGTCGTTTTTTTCTTTATTGAACACATTTGTTTTAGATAATTTTCAGTAACCGCCTTGCCCGGCACCGGACAGCCTTGTTCTTTTTGGCCACGGCAATGGGGTCAAAATCTGGGCCAGTTCCACCCACAGATCATAGAATCCGTCTCCCCAAAAAGCGGAACGGTTTGCCGGACCCTATAACTTCCGACCCCACCACAAGATAGTAGGTGGCCCACTCAGCCACAGGTTTGCCGGACCCTATAACTACCGACCCCACCAAAGACCGGCGGTCCGCCCCACAGCGAACTTCAAGGAAAAGTGGCAAGCCACAAGAACGCAGACCCACACTCTATGTTGTGAAAGTGGAAAGATAAAAGGAGACAAGTCAAGCTCAACTGGATTGCAGAGACGGGGTTCAGGCTTCATCCGCTACTACGGGGGCGTCGGCTCGGCAACACGAATTTTCCGACCAACTTGTGTTAAATCGTCGCTAGGAGCGGACACTACAGTCCCACTCAGCAGTTGGCGGCTTGGACGAAAAATTTTTCGCTCAAGGTTCGATTATGAAACCGAACCTTGAGCGTTGCAACCCTGGAAGTGCGTCAGCGACCTAGTCGCTAGGCGCGCTGCCACCTCGGCCGGCAAAGATATCTTTGCCAGCGTTGGGTCCTGCTATCGGGGGTGCGCGATGGGGACGCTTACCTGGAATGGCAGGCGGCTGTTTGTCGGTTGCAACGGTTGGTGCCGCTGCCTTATCCAAAGGATCGCTTGAGCTACATCCGACAGAACCGATAAAGGCCACCAACATAGTAACTCCGACGATCCAAAAGATAATATGCGCTTTTCGTTTCATCAGAGATCGGTGCCGGTTTTGTTTAAAGACCACAGATACTTGCTAAGATCGGTTATTTGCACATCCGCTACACTCATGCCAAAGTGCCAGTTCGTACCTGCAGCCAATTGCCCAGGTTTCATGGCGGCAGAGTGCCCGTCCATAAAGGTAACGGTTCCGCCACCGGTATGCCTTGGATCAAACTGGCCCGTATCGGTCTCTGGAGATGCCAAGGGACCACCAATTCCGTTTGGACCTGGCTCCGCGCCACTGTCGTTACCCCATCCTCCTAGGTAGGAGCAGACGCCACTGTTGGCTCCCGATCCGGCGGGAGAGTCACCTAAATAGCTGCCGTAGAACGCCCCCGCACTGCCGCCGCTGGTGATTACCAGCATTTTGGTTTCATGGGCTAGAACAGTTTGAGCCGGTGATTCCGGTCTGGTCGCAGCCACCGGCTGCCCCCAGAGCGACTTTGCTCCTGGTAGCAAGTTGCCACTACAGCCTGGAGACGGTTGTAGATAGTTTAGATTCATCCCATACACCGTGAAGTAGGAGTTCCATTGGTCCCAGTTTGGGTAAGGAGGGTTTGAGTATTGGCTGTAGAAATCGCCCTCCAAGGTCGGACACTTAAATAGGCTGCCGCCGCCAGCCAGGCTAGTTTTTACGTACGGCTTCACACCCATGTTCCAGTTGAGTTGGGCTTCGATGTGGCCGCCGCAGAACCCTCGGACGACTCCCCCGCTGAGACCCGTATCGCAGTTGTGGACAACCGGCACCATGTCGTCGAAGTCGTTTTCGTATTGCAGAATTGCGAGGCCGAGTTGCTTATCGTTGCTGAGACACTGGGTTTTCTTGGCCGCACTTTTGGCTTGGGCGAAAACCGGAAAAAGGATTGCGGCCAAAATCGCGATGATCGCAATGACCACAAGGAGTTCTATTAGAGTGAAGGCTCGAGTAAATGATCGCATGAATTGAGTTTCCTCCGTAGGAAGCAGTAAGTAATTATCCATTTTGGGCTGAAGAATGTGTCTCCCCTAGATGAGATCAAGGAGGTAGCGGATCAGCTCAGTACACACTGCGACTCTCGAGGTTAGGCTGAAGTAGCTGAGCAAGGGCGTCTAGCCTCTCTACCCAACCTGCAAGTTCATTCACGCTATATACCAAAAAGCCCAAAATGCGCCATCGTGAGGCCGTAAATTGGGTGGAACCCGGGTATTGAGGCTGCTAGGCGAAACCTGACAACGACACTATCCTTGAAATTGAGGAATCACGGAAACAATTGCCGAATAACGATGCGTATAACATCGTTATCATCCACTTTGGTCCAGCCCGTAGTAACGTGCAAGATGGCCAGTAACGAGAAGATTGGTCGCTTAGCGCCAATCTCAGGTGAGCCGAGTGCTCCCGGTAAATTCAAACGGCTATGTTTTCCCTGGACCAAAGTGGCATCAGTTACTGTCCTTACCTACCAGAAGCGTTGACTCGAACAGCCACTCAGCATGATGCGTGTCAATCCATCTAACTAGGTAGGCAACCGGAACCAATGAGGGTCACACTACCCACGTCGGGCCTATGGGTTCTGCACTGACCATCCCGGCATGGGTGGGATCGCGGTATCAAGCATCCACTAGCCAGAGCATCCGTTGATCTAGCCCGCTGGTAGCGCCCGGTTTTAATTTAGCGAACGGCACTTTGGCCCTGGAACGTTTCGGAAAACTCAGGACGCAGTTTTGAATGGCGAGCTTTTCCATAACCTGGCGAATGTCCAGCTCAAATTAGAACTCATTCAACGCTTCTAGAGCGAAGAAAGACCCATTCGTCACTTGGCTACGTGACCTCCAAGACTTACCGGAATCTAGCTGACAAGAGTATAGCGAAGAAGGAATTCTACTCTTGGCAATGCTACTCAATAGGGGCAGGCCAGGTCCGGCTCTTGTCGTGATTCGCGGAAAGCTGGATGGTTATAAATGGTCCACTTCCGAAATGAGTCGTCGCGGCGAATCACGAAAGGCGATCACGGAATTATTTCCCTTTATCGCTTAGATAGAATTACTCGGCGGGGTTAGATTTTGGAATAATCGAGATGTCTCCGTTGACTTCCAGAACGGCCAGTTTTACATCTTTAACCGAATGCATTTCGTGCTCCCGAATGGAGGACATTAGCTCGTCGAACGAAATATTTTCTCGGGCCATAGTTCTCTTCATGAGCACTCCGTCATTGACGAGAACCGTGGGGATTCCCGTTACCAACCGCTCCGCCGTTGGCACGCGAACCACCACCAGCGACACCAGAAAGCCAACCACTAAAAGAATCCCGGCCGAGGCAAAGCCCACCGTGAGGTTGCCTTTGCCCGCCGTCATCGCATTTTGAACCGCGTTGGCCACCAGCATGATCATCGCAAAGTCGTAAACATTCATCTGACCCAGCTGCCGCTTTCCCAGTACGCGAAGTCCGATAATCACCACCAGCATGACAATAAGCGTGCGACAACCGGTGACAACAAAGAGGCTAGGAATGTGTGACATGGTGAGGTTTACTAAGGAAGCCGCAGTCCCTTGTAGTGCCGCCTCGTTCGATGGATGCCTGCCGAGGCGGGAACCACGCTTATGGTTCCATCAACTTCTAAGACGGCCATCTGAACCGTCTTAAGGTCATCTAACCCGTGCTCGCGCAACGCGGCCATCACTTGTTCTAACGTAATTCCCTCGGTTTGCATGTGCTTTTCAACCAGCTTTCCGTGGTTCACAATCAGTGAAGGACTTCCCACAAACGTGCGCTCCACACGCTTAGACCGACGAATCAGCCCCGCGAACAAACGATTGACCACCAGCAGAGTGACGGCAGCCACGATCCCTCCGACGAGGGTCGTGTCATCGCCCACCATTGCGTTCTGAACCGCGTTGGCCAACACAATGATCAAGATAAGGTCGTACAAGTTCATTTGACCCAGTTGCCGCTTGCCCATCAGGCGCAACCCACCCACCAGAAAGAGATACACCACCACCGTCTTGCCCGCAATAATTAATGCGCCCATGGGTGAGGGGTGAGAGAAAATTTGTTCGGTCCAAGAACTCAAGGGCACTGATCTCCAAAATCAACCAGATAGGCCAACCGGCATTAGTTTATCCACATGTAGCTAATCTCACATTTTTATACGACTTGTTTCGAACCCAGAATCAGTATATTGTGATGACGTAGACATGAATTCCACCGCGTCTGGTCTCGCGATCGTAGCCTTTCACACTTTCGTGATCTACGTATTTTTGCTGATCGCTTTTCGCATCGGAGGGCAACGGAGACTGGGACAATTGAACGTGGTAGATTTCACTTCCATTTTGCTGTTGGGAAGTGCGGTAGAGACGGCGATGGTCAATGCCAACACATCACTGCCAGCCGGTCTGGTTTCGGCCGCCACGCTTCTCATTGTCAATCGGGGCATTGCCGTGCTTTCCACCCGGTTTGCATACGCTCGGCAGTTTTGCACCCACGGAACCCTTCTGCTTGTTCACGACGGCAAGCTGCTGGAAGGGAACTTGCGCCGGGTGGGACTCACACCGGAGGACGTGATTCAGGCACTGAGAGAACGTAGCGTGGATGACTTATCACAGGTAAAGTTTGCCACAATGGAAGCTAACGGATCCATTACCGTGGTGCCCATTAACCAACCCATTCTGCGATCCAAGACCTCGCAAAGCAAGAATCTTAGATCGCACCCTGCCCACTAAACGGCTTGGCCGGCACGAGCAATGGGCAGAAGACCTTGGATCGTCTCCCCGCTATCCACGCGCTTTAAACCGTGAACCGAGTACTGAATCACGTAGGCTTTTCTAATGCCCTTTGAGCGATTGGGGCCACTCTTATGAAGCGTCATAGACCAGAAACAAACTACGCTCCCTGCCTTCACCGGAACCTTAACTCCCTGGTCGGGCGCGTCGCTTGGATATCCAACGAGGCCAATCGGACTGTTTACGTGAGGACGCAACCCGCCTTTGTGAGAGCCCGGCAAAACGGAAATGCATCCGTTTTCTTCGGTAGCATCATTTAAAGCCAACCAAAGGGTGAGGTAAGGGCTGGGCGTTACCGGCGTGTATGCGTCATCTTGATGCCACGGAAAAATCTTATCCCCCTCTGGGTGCTTAAATACGGTTTGGTTCCAATACAGGTCGGTGTCGGGTCCCAAAAATGCGGACGAGAGTTCCACAAACTCGGGGCGGCAAGTAAATTGCTTCACCCGATCATCCTGCTCCGCTAGGTGGTCGTTAAAGGTGATTTCGTTAGCTCGGGAAATACCGGCGGTTCCCCCTTGCTCGGCTAGTTCTGAATTCATGCGTCGCTCAAACTCTTCAACCACTTGGGCCAACTCTTCCATCTCAGCAGTGGAGAATGCATTTTCAAAGATGGTGTAGCCAAGATCATCCATCTCTCGGCGATGTTGATCGGTAATCAAACTAGACATTCCCCTATCATACGTCTAGACATCGCGTTAGTCTAGAACGACATGTAACCTTGGGTTGTCAGTTTGGAACTCAAGCGAAATTGTCCCGGAGCAATTTGAAATTGCGATCGAAAAATACGGCTCAGGTGAGCGGCATTCCCTAATCCGCACTGGTTAGCAATGGTTTCCACGGTTAGGTCCGTTTCCAGAAGTTGCTTCCGCACTTCGCGCAGGCGCAAATCTCGTAGCATGGTCATGGGCGGCATCCCGTAGGCGGCATGAAAGATTCGGTCAAAGTAACCGGGATGAAGGCTCGCCGTGGCGGCAAGGTCGTCTCTGGTTAGCCGGGTTGAAAAATTTGCCTGCATAAACCGAACCACTTTCACTAGGCGCGGGTCGCTACCTCCCAGTTCCGCCGGGCGTGGTTTGGCTCCGCTGGCCTCCCAAGCCTTCACGGTGATGTCTATGAGCCTTAACACGCTGGGAAGGCGGCTGAAACCTCGCTGCCCAATCATCACTCCAAACACCTCAGAAAACTCCGCCGGGTTATCTAGCGGAAAGCAGAGGTCTACGGGAATGTGGCGAAGGAGCTCTCCGTACGGAAAACGGAAGACCTCAAACGCAAAGTATTCATGAACTCCGGGAGAGCGGTTCAGTTCCGAAAACGGCACCCCTTTGGGGTGAACCATCACGTAGCCCGGGGTAGCAATGTTCTTAACCGAACCGGTTTGAGTTTCCACCGTTCCCACCACCACGTGGCTGATAATCCAGTGGGGCATCTCTAAGTTGAGGTCTAGCCAAGGGTAGGCCGCCCGCTCGGCTTCGTACAGCCTCACATCTATCTGTTCATCCAGCAAGAGTTGCGCCATTGTTGGGCCAGATTATCGCCGAAAATTGCGCAGGAATAAAGAATCAGTCCCGCTAACGGACGAATCCCCCCGATTGACAATGACCCTGGTGCGGGCGAGTCAATCCGGAGGGCGTCTCAAATTTAGGACCTGTTAGGGGGACTGCAGGCGGGGTTAATTAACCTTCGGTGTAGCGGCATCCCAAGCGGGCTGTCCACTGGAGTTTCTCAACGCAACTTTGACTCCACCCCGATTAATCTTGCTGGGCAGAATTACAGAAAGGCCGTTGATGAAGACTTTAGATCCGGCAACGTACAGAGTGTCTTTGACTCGAATCTTAATGTGGTGCTGATCCAACCAGGCCTTGGGGCCTAGGTCAACCAAAGCGGTTCCGCCGTTCTTAAGCTTCACAAGAGCATCTACTTTCAGAGGGCCGCCCTTTTCTATCGGATAGATTTCAACCCCCACCACTTTGCCTTTGAAACCGACCTTAAAGTTCGGATCAAATGTGGCTCCTTGCAAGCTAGGCTTGCCCCAGCCAAGCACGTTCCCCGTGGCTTGGGGGGCTTCTCGGGCAAAGGCTTGACTTAGTGAAGCCAGAGCAAGGCCGCCGATGACTAGAGACTTAAATTGTGTTCGCATTTTCATTCCTCTCAATTCCAAAGCACCTTAGGCCCAAAGCACCGGGCAACACTTTGAAGCTACCGAACCCTTTGATGACCTTATCCACTCCACAGTGAGGACCCGGGATCTGCGGCCGCTAAACTCGCAGATCCAACGATGTCCGTTTCGGTTCGGGTGGCATCTCCTCTAGGGAACTCTCCAGTACCCCGTTGTGGCTCCCGTTTCCCCCACTATCGTTTCCCGGTGGGTGCTCATCACCCGGAAAGACTTGTGCCTCCCCCGAAGATGAGTCCCTTTGCGGTTCCGCTCCCGCTTGGCTGGCGGTTGCCTTTGCCACGCGGTACCCCTCAAACCGGCTATCCGATACAGAGGCGGCAGACCAGGAGAGTCTGGTTTCTAACACCATGACAAGGTCCTCCTTGTTGGGGTGGTGCCACAGTGGAATGAGGATTGGACCGATGGAAGTGCTAGGTAAGACCAAGGTCCGGGGGTTTCACCGGGTTTCAGAAAGTTCTTCGATTTCTGGGCATATAGGGAACCATGGGGCTATTGCGTGTTGTTTGGAATTGTGAGGGGTACACTCACTCGACCCATGCTCTTTGGGAGGCGCGACAATCGCGAATCGTTCGAGCGCCAGGCCGAGAAGGTTTTCCCTTCGGTCTTTGGCACCGCACTACGACTTACCCGGTCGCGTGAAGATGCGGAAGACCTATCACAGGAGGCCATTGTTCGCGCCTACGAAGCCTACGATCGTTTCGACGGTTCTAACTTCAAAGCGTGGATTCTCCGCATTGTGACAAATCTGTATATCAATCGATATCGGCAGCGTCAACGTGGCCCCCAGTTAGCGTCGTTGGACGAGGAAGGCACGATCGAGCCCATGTCGGCAGAATCTGAAATTCCTGACCGACATTTGTTTGATAATGCATTGGGTGCCGAAGTAGAAGAAGCGCTTGCCCGGGTTCCGGTTGACTTTAGAATGGCAGTGATTTTAAGCGATCTGGAAGGCCTTCCGTATCAGGATATTGCGGATGCCACGGGCGTTCCCATTGGAACGGTACGGTCTCGGCTTGCCCGTGGACGAGCAATGCTTAGAAAGCAACTAGAAGGTTTTGCAACGAGAGAAGGGTTTATTAAGCAGGGAATTGACGAATGAAAGATGTTTTGAAGCTTCACGCATTGGCAGATAACCAGCTTGATCCCTTAGAAGCGGCCCAAATTCAGGACGCGATTCAAAACGACCCTGCGTTGCAGATTGAGTATCACGCGGTTATTAACGTAAAAGACTGCCTGAAAACCAAGGTTAGTTCGGTGACCAGTGATGAAACCTGGCGGGTCTGCGTTCGCAGGCTAGACGAGATTGATCGCACCAAGCGGGTAGAAGGATTTGTGGGTCGTTACGCTTGGGCCATGTGCAGTGTCTTCTTTATCTGCATCTCGGTAACGGGCTGGCAAAACCACGGGCGTGTTACCGGATCGTCCATTGAAACCGCTGACCTGGTTCATGTGATGACCGGCTTTGGTAAGCCGGTACCCGCGGCCGTATCGCCGATGGATGGGCAACTCGATTTTATTATGAAGCGCGCCCGCGCTGCCTTGGCTCACAAAGACATGAACATGCTGGACCGCCAGCCGGCCCAGATGAACGGCCTTCAGGTGAGCCGATACGTGATTCAGGATCGCTGGGGAAAGATGATGCTCATGGTCATTCCCGCCGTGGTAGTGTTTGAAGACTTGTCGCCAATGGAAGAAAATCCTGGGATTGGCTGCGGCAAACTGGGTGCGCTTACCTGCGTGGGATGGCACGAAAACGGATACACCTTGGCCCTCCTGGGGGATAGACCGCCGGGCGACCTGGCAACCGTTGCCGGCAAGCTTTTTCAGCCTTAATCAAATTGCGGAGTTGATTGCGCATAATTGAGCCGACCTGAGGTTCTCTAATGTTGATCCCCGCAAATTCCAAGCTCCTCTTTATCGGCGACTCTATTACCGATGCCGGTCGCAGTCCGGAAGGCGAAGGGCTCTTTGACGCTCTAGGCAAAGGGTACGTGAGCGTGGTAGACGGAATGCTCAACACGGCCTACCCCAAACGGGCGATCAGGGTGGTAAACAAAGGCACGAGTGGCAATACGGTTCGCGACCTCAAAGCTCGTTGGCAAGCCGATGTGGTGGGTCAACAACCGAATTGGCTTGTCGTCATGATTGGCATTAATGACGTTTGGCGTCAATTTGATTCCCCCCGAAATCCCAATGCCGGTGTTCCACTCAAGGAATATGGGGACACCCTAAGCGAGTTACTGGGAGCGACACGGGCCAGCCTTGACGGATTGGTTTTGATGACGCCGTTTATGATTGAACCGTTAAGACAAGACCCCATGCGCGCGCGAATGGACGAATATGGTGCCTTAGTCAAAGAGATGGCCACCAAACACCACGCCGTGTTCGTGAATGTTCAAGCGTCGTTTGATCGAATTCTCCGGCACATGCATTCTTCAAACTTGGCTTGGGATCGTATTCATCCTAATCAAACCGGAATCACGGTAATTGCCAAGGCATTCTTAGATGCGGTGAGATTTGACTGGGTCGCCAACTAAGAACCTTCTAAAAATGGCAGGGGCGACAGGGATCGAACCCGCGACCTAAGGTTTTGGAGACCTTCGCTCTACCAACTGAGCTACACCCCTGCAAGGGTTTACTGATTTTACATCATCGGAAGCCACGCGGATGACTTCCCGGCCAAGAATGCCCGAAAGCAATGCCTATGCCGCGCCGTAAGTGCTGCGCAGACGGCCCAACGCACCTTCGAGGGATGATCCGAACTGCAATACGAGATTCTCGAGCAGAGCCGGGACTAGTTCTGGGACTTCTTTGCGCGCGGTCCTAATTTCGTCAATTGCGTTGAGCAAGGTCTTTACTTCACCGGAATTAGGCTCTCCCAGAAGGCGCCACACGGTAAGCCAGTCGGCTTGGTTCTGATTCCCAATGCGTGCCACCATAGCGCGCGCATCTCCGATGCGCTCTCCGGTGAGTTCTTCTGAACCCAAAAGGCCGGCAATCGCCTCGCAGTACCGCTCGGCCATCACCGGGCTAATTGGCATTCGGCCGTGATCGCCGTTTCGTACGAGGACTTCACTCTTGATGGGCGTGACGCGCGCCACCCAGAACGTGGTGTGGCTGCCCAACTCCACAAGCTCCGGTCGGTTGGTGTGGAGTTCCACCGCCCAACCCCGAGGCACATCTTTGCTTTGCACCACAAAGCGATTCCCTCCCTTTGCCTTGACAACGGTGCCATTAACGGGGTCCCCCAGTTTTAGGTGACGAGGTGCTGAGGGTTCCATATCCTATATTGTGACGGGTTATACTGCCCATCGGAAAGCTAACGCAGAAATCTCCGCCACCCGGGCTTGCGCATCCGTGAGTTTGCTGAACCCCTCGGTCATAACGACCACCACGTAGGGGTGCTTTTCTGGCGGGTAAACAATTCCCGCATCGTGGTAGATCCCATCTATCCAGCCCGTTTTGTGGGCAACCGGGGTTCCGGGGGGCAATCCGGCGGGGATGCCTTCCGAAAACTCCTGGGCGAGGAGGATTTCGATCATGACATCGTCAAGTTCCTCGGTGATAACGGTTCGGCGAGCGAGGCGAGCCAGAAGCACCATCAGGCTTCTCGCGGTCGCCTGGTTGTTTAAGCTTTTATCATAGGCTGCCGTGTCATCCATCCCGCGACGCACTTGCATACCTGCGGCCCCTAGTTCCGCGCAGAGACCGGTGACCACGGATGGAGCCACGTGGTTGAGTAAAACATTGGTGGCGAGATTGCTACTGCGGACAATCATCAACCGCACAAGTTCCCTAACCGCTACCGTTTGACCGATCTTTTCGTAAAGGGTCTGGTCCGAGTCGTCGGCCGCGGTGGTAGAAAACGAACTTCCATCCGCAATGCTCAGAAATTCGTTCGTAACGCTTAAGTGTTCTTCTAATCTAAACTGGCGCAACGCGGCCATCATCACGGCAACCTTCACCGTGCTGGCGGGGTGAAAGGTCCGGTCAGGATTTACCAGGAGCTCCCGCCCGGTCACTAAATCGTGAATCGCCACCGCAATCCAACGATCAGGATCAGCGGTCGCGAGAGATACGATGGCGGCGTGCGATTCCATTTAACAGTCTATGAATTTGATTTTTCTTCCATTTATACCGGCAGAGAAATGCCTCTCAGAACCAACAACTACTGTCGGACTTTCCGTATCCAGGATAACCTTAAGCACCCAAATTGCCTGCCCATCGAATATTTCGCGACTCCATCGCATTTTCAACTACTTCATCCATCACAGAAGCTTCTTCGTCGCTCATGGGTTGCCCGGCCAAACCTGGAATGGACAAAATATTGTCCGGGCTGGACGTCGGGCGAGGTTGACTAGCTTGGAGTCCAGCCTTGATTAGACGCACGATGGCTTCACTCGCCGTGATGTGCTGGGCGGCGGCGACCTGCTGAACTTGTGGTTCGATGGCTATGGGAATATCAAAGCTGATGGTCAACCCCCTACCCAATTATTATGGCCTTTCTGCATGCTTGATAAAAAAATATGACACCCTCCGGAATGGACGAGAGGTTCTAAGGCTATATCCCACTTGAAAAATGGGTTACCAGTTTTCAAGTGAGAATTCGGGCTTGTTGGAGATAGTGGGTGATTTCAAGATTGTCCCATGGCACGTGCATCCATGGTCTACGATCGGAGCGTAGTCCGTGGGTCATAGACGTTTGGTTAGGCCTCGACGGGGTGAATTGCCTTCGTGGTCTGCGCCTCACTAACGTTTGGTTGATTTCCAATGGACCGATGGCATGGGCCTAAAGGTGCCTCACTAAATGCGGAGAATTATCCCTCCCTTGTCCCGGCAGGGAGGGCCACTTACGTCGAGTAAGGCCTCTAAAGCTCGAATTGCATTGGCTTTCTGCACCTTTTTTACGTTAGATCGACAGACCCAAGACCGATGAAATGGGCGTAAAGGGAGCCTAACTAAATGTATATGAGTCCTTGGGTGGGTGGTGAAACCACCCACCCAAGGCAATCACAACTTGGCCGATTTAACTCGCAACGACTTCACCGGGAAGGCAGGGCGAGTGGGGCGAATAACCGGGTGCACTTTGGCCTCGTTTAGAAGGTAATCAATGGATGCGTCCAGCTGATTGTCAATGCCCTTGGCAAAGTCGCTGGGGCTATTTTCCACTTCCCGGTCGGGAACCACGCCCGTACCTTCTATGACCCAGCCTTCTTTGGGAGTCCAGCCGCCGTAGTGCGAGGCCGCCACGTAGCTGCCATCACTCAAGGGCCAGTCGGGCCAGGAACCCACATAGCCGCCCCAAGTTCGCTTACCGATGATCGGACCCAGCTTGGCGGCCCGGAAGTAGAACGGGAACCCTTCACCTTCTGAGTAGCTGTGCTCGTTAATTAAGCACACCAGGTGGCCCAAATAAGCATCAGTATCTCGCCCCATGTACTCACCCGCGTTGCGGAGGTGGCCCCACATCTTAACCGTTCGGGCCAAGATTTCCGTGAGCGGACCCGCAAGGTTGCCCCCGCCGTTGTACCGAATATCCACCACGATTCCATCGAGATGTTGCTGAGGGGTGTACTGGCGAATGAAGTCGCCAAAATCTGGCGCTCCCATCGCCCAAAGGTGAATGTAGCCAAGCTTGCCCCCTGACTTCTTAGCGACGTAAGCACGGTTGGCTTCTACCCAGTCATTTTCCCGAAGCGGGGTCTCGTTGACCAGAGGCACCACTAACACCGTCCGCGCGCCTTCCACGGAAGGTTTGGAATTGACTTTGATTTCGACGGTCATCCCCGACCTACCCCGAAGGCCCAGAGGCCAATCTGCCCCATCGGTAGTGGCAATGCCACCCACTTCGATGAGATAATCGCCTTCTTTCACCCCAATTCCGGGCGCGGCCAGGGGGGACGGCGTCATAAACCCGTTCCCTCGCATTATTTTAGTGATTTTGAGGAAACCCGCTTCGGGAACGGTGTCTATGCCCAAGAACCCTGCGGGTTGCATTCGAGCGAGGCTTCGGGCATCGCCACCGCCCGTGTACATGTGGCCCGTGTTCAGCTCAGACTGCAGCCACTTGATGAGGTAGGTGAGGTCAGTTCTATCTCTGACCAGGGGAACCATGGGCGCGTATTTGGCTTTGATGGCGGGCCAGTTCACCCCGTGAAGGTTGTCTGCGTAAAAGTTATCGCGAAGAATCCGCCAAGTGTCGCCAAACATCTGGCTCCATTCAGCGCGGGGAGTGATCCAGATTTTTTGACCGCCAAAGTTAATCGCGCCCACCTCGGGCTTCACATCGTCCCCATCCACCGGCACCACCCTGGGCTTGGGACCCAACACCAAGACCTGAGTTCCATCTTTGGAAAGTTGGATGGTTCGGGTTTGCCAGTCTTTCACCACATTGAACGGGGCCATCTGAGTAAGCGTTCCCGCTTTTTTGGCCTTGAGGTCGTAATATTTGATGTCATTCTCAGCGGGAAGAAGCACGCGATCTCCCACGATCTGAATTTCTGAATACTGTGCAGCCGGGGCAGGAATGCTAATCATTCGCTGCGCCAGACCATCAAAATCGATTCTGAACGGATCTTTTGCCGGGTCTGGCTTGAGCGCTTTGGGATCCTTGGCATCTTTGGCGTCTTTAGCATCCTTGGCCTCGTCCGTCTCATCCGATTTGGTTAAGAACGGCGACTTTTCGTTCGCCCGCAGAGCAAGCAAGAACGGGGCCATCTTGCCGTTGGAGTTCATCTGATTGAGCACCGGATCGTTGGCCGGCGTCACCGCACCCGCGCTGAGAAAACCAAGCCAGTGACCGTTGATGCTAAACGCCGGCGATTTGGCATCAAGAATTCCGAGATCTAGCGTGCTTGCCTTCTTAGTGGAAACTTCATAAAGTACCAATGAAGTGAAACCGGTGATCTCGTTCTCCTGCTGGGCCACGATCCAAGCTCCATCGGGAGAAATGTCAAATAGCGGAACTGGGGAGAAGGCAAATTTTGTCCGTTTGATGTCACTTTCATCGGTTACCGTGAGTACGGCCAATCGGTAAAAGCTATCTGAATAAACGATGTACTTTCCGTTTGGCGACCATCGAAACTGGGTAATTCCCCGACCCGCACCGTGGGTCCACGCAACGGGCCTTGCCCCCGCGGCATCAGAAACGTATATCTGCTCTTCCCCACTCTCATCGCTCACGTAAGCAAGTTGCTTCTTATCGGGAGACATGGCGGCCATCTTGAACCGAACTCCTGGCTTAGCCAGAACTAGCCGAGCCGCTCCATCTTTCACCGGGACGGAAACGATTTGCCCCCTCGTCTCCACCAAGACTCGCTTTGCATCCGGTACCAGATTCATGTTTTGAACCCAGCTCTCAGAATTAGTGGCAAACGGTCGTGACTTGGGTTGATCGGAGTTTAGATGGAACAAGAGCGGCTTAATCTTTCCGGTGGCAAGATCCACCGACTCAAGGCCCGGCCCTTTCATATACACAAGGTGAGAAGCGTCACCGTGCAGGTGCTGAACCGGAAGGTTGTACGGCCCCGCATGGCTACGCAAGTCGGTGCCGTCCGTTTTTACGCTTCGCACAAAGAACTGACCATCATCGTCTTGGCAAAAGTAAACGCGGCCATTCACCACCACCGGGTACTCGTTGCTACCCTTTGAAGAATAAATCTTCTTGAACTGCATCGAGTTTAGATCGCCGTACCAAATGGGGTTGGCTTGACCACCGTGGTATCCAAACCAGGCTTGCCAGGTCTGAGAAACTCGGGTGAGGGCCAGCTGATTCTTCGCTCCCAATGCGGAGAAAGATGCCATCTCAAACGGGAGCGGAGTAATGGCATGACTTTGAACGTTGAGCCACGCCAAGGTGGTCGCAAAAGGGGTTTTACTTGGATAGGTCACCAATAGCTTTTTGCCGTCCGCAGAGTAGCCATCTAGGTTGGTTACGGCCTTATTGTCATAGGTCAGCTGTTCTGGCGCGCCGCCGTCTAATTGCATTCGGTACACCGCCGTGGTGCCGTCGTAGTTGCCAATGAAGGCAATTTCTTTTCCGTCCGGCGAGAAGTGTGCCTGCCGCTCAACCCCCGGATCAGAAGTGATTCGCTTGGCCTGAAGCGTCTCAAGGTCGCCTAGCCACAAGTCACCCTCGGAAGTGAAGACAACTTGGTTGCCGTGGATATCGGGCCAAGACATGAAAGCTTCCGGTAGCAGTGCGGGGGCGGGAGCAACAACGAGGGCGGCTAACGTTGATAAGAGAAACATTTGGCGGGATTATGGGCACACAAGATGTTTCACGTATCGCTTTCTTAGAATTATTTGATCGGCACTTGGAATTGCAACATAACTCGGCAAGGTTTAAGAACGAAAAATGGGTAAGGACCAACGCCCCAGCCCATTTCGTTACCTTCCCAATCCGATGTTCACCTTACGTGGACTTCTTGCGTCGGCGAGCAGCGAGGCCCAAACCAACCACGGGGTCAGGGGTACACGCAATTGCCTGTCATCCTAAATTGGGACCACCGCATCTGCTACCCGCGGCGCGATGCCCGAAATCGATGGATGTTCGTGCCGCAGTCAGGGTGAGGTTTGCGCCCAACCCTACTTTCCTATGAACCCGTGAACCCGCATTCTCATCCCGTACACGCTGGTGCTTGCGGTGATGAACAGTGTGCGAAAATCCTTGCCCCCAAAGGTGATATTGGCCGTCCATCCCTCAGGAACATCAAGGTGCTCAATCTGCTTCCCTTCCGGATTAAAAACAGTCACTCCATGGCCGGTTAAATATATGTTTCCTTCATTATCCTTAGTCATTCCGTCTGACCCAAGGGAGCAAAACAGGTGTTTGTGCGCCAATGATCCGTCGGTTTGAATGCGGTAGCGGAACGTCTGGTTGGCTCCAATATCCGCCACATATAGGTCCTTTCCATCCTCGCTTCCCACAATTCCATTGGGCTGAGTCAGGTCTTGGGTTACTTGATGAACGACCTTTTCGTGGCCCGGACTCACAAAGTAGACCGCTTCGCCATCCTGCTGAACCTTGGGGTCTCGCTTCCAGTAGTCGCGGGCGTAGAGCGGATCGGTAAAGTACATGCCGCCATCCGGACGGACCCATACGTCGTTTGGCCCATTGAGCAAGTGGCCCTTAAAGTCTTTAATGAGGACGGTCACTTTCTTATCGGGCGCAATGGACCACAGCTGATTGAATTCGTCTGCGCAAGAGATGAGGTCTCCGTGGTGATCAAACACCATTCCGTTAGACCGGCCCGCGGGCTTCATCCACTCCACGATATTGCCGCCCATCCCGAGATCGTCCGGGCTCCATTTCATGATCCGATCGTTAGGCTGGTCGGTAAAGTAAACGTCTCCGTGACGATCAACCGCCGGTCCTTCTGTGAACAGAAAGCCAGTGGCAAGTTTTTCTAACTTGGCGCCCGGGGCAAGAATTCCGGCACTGGCGACGGCCAAAAGTAGCAGGGTTGCGATCATAACCACTGACTATAGAATATTTACATCCGGTGGCTGACTCCAACCGCTCTGGGCGTCTGACCCCCGCAAAGGGGCTTTTCGGGAATCGTCACTCGACTCGCGGCGTGCATGTAGTTCAGCTCCATCGCGTCGTGCCAACGCGCTCGTTCCGCTACCACCAGTTTTGCCCGGCACGATACCAGCCCATGCGGCACCTATTGCGCTTCCGCTCTGAATTTCAAGTGCGACCTCCAAGATGTTTTTTTTCAGAGGAAATGACCTCCATCCGTGCAGGTCTAAGCATTTTGTTTCACAATGATTCCATCATGTCCGGCGTTCTCGCCAAGCCCTATGCCCTTACCGACCAGCAAGTAGCCGATTTTGATCGCGACGGCTATCTGATCCTAAAGCAACAAATCACCGGTGAGTTGCTCACTCGTTTACAAGAAGCGGGCACCGCTTGGATGGATGAGGGGATGGGCGCAGGCGAGGATCATCCGGAAAAGGACGACTTTATTTTTGCCTCCAGGCCAAATGGCCAAGTGTTCTATCGGGTGGATTACCTCCACACCAAGTCTCGGTCGGCATCCTTAGAATTGCTGGGATGTCCGCAGGTTTTAGCGGTAGCAGAAAGTTTATGCGGACGCAACTTTACGCCCACTTACGAATCCATGGTGTTTAAACAAGAGGGCGACGGAGAGGTGATTCGTTGGCATCAAGACGCCGTTCATCCGCGCAAGTCGCGCATTTTTAACTATGATTTGTATCTGGATGAGTCTAAAAAAGGAGCCGGAGCACTCTATGTTATTCCTGGAAGTCAGACGACTCACCTGGACGCCTGTAACTTAGAGCAAACTCACGGCTGGAATCATCCCGATGCGATTCAGGTAGAAATGGAACCCGGTGATGTGTTGCTTCACGACGTGATGGTGATCCACGGGTCGCCACGAGTGACCGGCAATAAGCTGCGAAGAACGGTCTATTACGAGTTCCGAGCGGCCGAACAAATTCTCTCTGAAGGGCCTTGGGATCGGGGCTGGGTGGATAAGCGAATGCGCATGATTCCAATCGGTCTCCAAGCCTATGAATCTCGGTTTCCATCCGAGGCCCAGTTCCCATGGACGCCAGATCCGGAATTTCTGCAAACCGTCTCCACCGACCAGGCCGCCGAACTCCGGATTGTCCACACCGCACACACTCCCGGTAGCTACTGCAGCGCATCAAGTCCGGTAGAGGTTTAGGCACTCTTAGGCAAGCCTAACTTTGCAGGGCACCTCAACTCGGCCATCGGCATCAAATGACGAGCAGACTGAGGGCGGAGGAGTCTGACCCGTTAACCCACCCGCTTTGATTATCAGGGCATATACGCTTACGTAGGCCTCGACGGGGTGAATTGCCTTGACGGTCTGCACGTCACTAACGTTTGATTGATCCCCAATTGACCGATGACATGGGCCTAAACGTGCCCACCTAAATGTACAGGACTAGCCCTCCCTTGTCCCGGCAGGGACTATCCCCGTGTAACCTGGCATAAGCTTGGACGCCATGCCAGGATATGGCAGCATATGAGTTTGTTCCCAGGCAGGGGAACTAGAATTTACCAAATGCCTACGACTCATACGAGCTGGAGCTACCACGTCGCATTCTCAACAAAAACTGAATTCCTAACACGTCGGCGAAGCCGGTAGGCTCGGGATGATCCGTGCCCGAGTCCGGGTGATTTCCGGTGGTCGCAGAGCACCCGGACGTCGGCACCGGTCATCCGCCGACTACCGGCTACGCCGTCGAATTCCAAACAGTTCGGCGAAGCCGGTAAGCTCGGGATGACGGTGCCCGAGTCCGGGTGACTGTCGGCGATACCGGGGCAACCGGACGTCGGCACGGTCATCCGCCGACTATGGGCTACGCCGTCTAATACCAATGGCAGGCGGCATATCCCGTTTTTTCAGGGTGTTAATTACGTTCTTCGATATCATGGCCGAAAGGTTCTGGTGCCCCTGCCGGGGAACTTAGCCAAGAACCCCTGCCCTGGCATGGCGCGAGAGCTTATGCCAGGCTACTCAGGGATAGTCCCTGCCGGGACAACGGAAGGTGATACACGTCTAGTAAGGCCTCGACGGGGTGAATTGCCTTGACCGTCTGCGGCTCCTTTCCATTAGATCGATACACAAAAGACCGATGAAATGGGCCTAAGATGCCTAACTGAGCCAGGCGCAAAACTCCAAAAACGGAGCACTTGGATCTCTATTTTGAACCTAAGGAGGCAACGGAATCCTTGTCTATGCCTAGTTTTGCAATTGGCTCAACTAAATATATATGTGATTATCAGGAAAGGGGGGCCTTGAAAATACTGGTGCCACTCGCATGAGCCTTTTCGCCTAAGCGTTTTCCAAGGGGCCAAGTAAGGACAAATGACAGCACACCAATCATGAAATTTAAGGCGGTCACACGTATGTGAGCAACGTATAAATGGTCGCCGAAGACAACAGCGTCCGCCACGCATGAGACAATCGGAACGGTAAAAAGAACGATAACATTCATCCAACTCTGTCCGGTTGCGGGTTTCGATTCGCGAATTTTGATGAGGGCAAAGGGCCCTGCAAGCCCCCACGTCAACCCAAGCAAAGTAAGCGGATCGTGAACATGACGAATGCCCAGCGCCTGACCGTAGTGTTCCAACCGAAGCGACAGCAACATACCACCGAAGAATGCAATGGCTGCTCCCAAGTACGCCAGCCATTTCATAAAAATATTGTACGACACCGTGCACCCTTATGGCAACTGGAGCGCCTTCGACGCATCGTGCACCCGACCTGCCGCGGAGTCGTAGGCTTTTTTGGCCTCCGCCAACTTGACTTGAACTTGATCAAAAGCCTTCTGAGCAGCCGACACTTTCGACGTGGTGTCATCAACCGCCGAGCTCACTTGCTTGTGCAGGTCATCGATCGCTTTGGCCTTGGCTTTGAGTTCCAGCTCCGCCTGTTTCAGCTTTCCCAAAGCGTCCATTCTCAATATCTCATCCTTCAGAGTCGAGAGTTTATCGAACTGGTTGCCGCCCTCAACTCGATCTTTTGCGAGCTCTTTCTGGAGTTCTTCAAGTTTAACTTTGCCTTGAAAGATTGCAGAAGCAGAAGCTTCTTTCGTTAGCTTTGAGGTCTCGCTAAGGGCCGCCCGAACGTCGGGGGTCATTACAGAATTGATCACATCTCCCGCCGACTTTTGGGCACGAGTGACGTGGTCTCTGATCACCGCAGCATCAGAATCTGCGTCTTGCGGAGCCTGGCAACCCAGGCTCACCAAAGAAAGCACGATCACCGCGGCGTAATATCTCATCGCTCGGGATAATCGCCGTGGAGGATGACATTTTCGACGGATGATTCTGAGGTGACCGGACCTCCCAGTAGCGCGTGGCGAATAGCGCCCTTTACCGACACCACTGCCCCCGGCAGAATAACCGAGTCCTCGATTGACTCACACGTGACTACCGCCTGCGCCCCAATAACCACTTTCTTTCCAACCCTGCCTACAACGTCAGCGTCGGAAGCAATCACGTTCTGGTCTCCAATGAGATAGCCACTCACATCTAAAAACGAGTCCAACGTGCCGCTATCAAACCAATCGCCATCGTAAATGCCCGCCAAAACCGTATGGCCCCGGTCGATCAGCATCTGAATCGCGTCCGTGATCTCGTATTCTCCGCGACCACTGGGTTTAAGGTCGGGGAGCACAGTCCAAATTTCCGGACCAAAAAAATACAGACCGGCCATCGCCAGATTAGATTCCGGAATCTTGGGCTTCTCCACCAACTTCACAATTCGGTCACCTTCTACATTGGCCACCCCAAAACGCGAAGGATCCTCAACTGCCTTGACGATGTTGAGGTTAGACACGCCAGATTCCGTGAACTTGGAGGCATGCGCAGTAAATCCCTCACTGTAAATTGCATCGCCCAGATAGAGCACAAACGACTCCCCGTTCACAAAATCTTTGGCAAATCCCACCGCATGAGCCAAGCCTTTTGGCTCAGTTTGTACAACATAACTTAGACTAATCCCGAACTTCGAACCATCACCAAGGGCCGCCTTCATAAGGGTTTCGTTTTCGCCCGCAACTAAGCAAATTTCGGTAACTCCAATCTCTTTCAAACGGTCAAATGCGTAGTGCAGAGTTGGCCGATTTGCCAATGGTAAAAGCGGTTTGGGAATAACGTGCGTGGCCGGATACAACCGACTTCCCTTCCCAGCCGCTAAAATAACACCCTTCATCAATTCTCCTCGATCCTCAGCTCATCTGGATTCCCCAGCGTGCATATTGCACCGGTGCCCCCAATTGCGGCGCTTCTGATCTCTCAACGATGATACACGCGTTGGGTGGGAGGTACGCTCCGTAAGCATGCGCATGTGGGAAAATCACCGGGTTCTGGGCATCGCCCTAATCCTTGCGCTTGCTGGATGTGGTGCCGAGGTGCCTGCCCCGTTTCCGGAGCTGGCTCCCAAACCTGAACCGTATCACCCAACCTCGGGGTCTGGAAATGCATTTGACTTCTACGTTAGGGCGGCCCAGGGCGTGGCCACCCTAGGACCCGCCTTTACTGCCCCCGTAACCTTTTCGGCCGGGCAGCGAGAGCGGATCATAGTGCAGTTATTGCCGGACAAAAAGCTTGTCCTGCAGGGTTCGGCTTACCCGTGCACATTTGAGTTTCAGCCGCATCGTCCGTTTGAAAATCCGCCGTATCGTCAAGGCTGGCGGATGTTGGGCCGTGCCATGGCATGGCAAATCCAAGATTCCATTGAGCACGGAAAGTTGGACCAAGCCATCACGGGCGTCATCTTGGCTACGCGGTTTGGGTTTGACCTATCCACGGGAGATGCCGCAGATTCCACGCTTGGGTTGATCATTGTAGATACCGCTCGACAGGCAATTGCCCCTTATCTGGGCCGGTTAAATTCAGGGCAGCTTCACATCCTGAACCTTGGACTTCAAGGTGCGCTCAGCAGGTTTGGGGACCCAAACGAGATGTTTGAGCACGAGCATTTGAATATGACCCAGGCGGTGCAAAGCCTGCAAGATCATTTTCGAGACAACACCCTTAAGCAACTCTCTGACCAAGTGGGCGTAGTAGGGCAAGAACCATTTAAGAAACTTGCCGAGCTTTACGGTCAAGATTCTCGTAAGCGTCTTGAGTTCTTCCAAGAACTTCTCGGCGCATCTGCAGAAGAATTGGCTTGGCTGAAAGAGGTGGCGCCCCTTCCGGCAATCTCGCGAAGCACCGTGCCCTCGCCAGAATATCCTAAGGCTAAACGTTGGCGCGGATTTGTGAAGTTGTTCTTCAATTCCGCCCGTCCTGTGTTAGGAATGCGCGACGCAACGGTTGCGCGATCCCGATTGTTGTGCCTTCAGATAGAATTGCTGTCTCGACAAAAGTTGGGCCAACCTCTCCCCCGAGATATGAATGCATTCTCCCCCCAGATTCGGATGGATCCCTTCTCTGGCAAGCCGTTTATGTACCACAGAACGGATGGCAACTTTAGTGTTTACAGCGTAGGTGAAAATGGCGCTGATGATATGGGGGCAACCGACGAATCGTTCTCGTCTCCAGACCTTCGGCTAGAAGCCCGATAGGCCGGTAACGCCTAGGTTAGGCTTTGGGGTGTAATTCAACTCATGAGCAATCCAACCGTTCTTGAGCCGCCCAAAGTGAGATGGGATTTGTCTGCCTTGTTTCTGGGGATCGATGATCCAAAGATTGAAACCACCTGGTCCGAAGCGATGGCTCGGGCGGAACATTTTGAATCCACCTACCGAGATCAGATCAATTCAGCTGATCTTAAGGCAGAAACAGTTCTTGCCGCACTTACAGAAATAGAAGCTATTTACACCTTGGTTGCCAAGCCCATGGGTTTCAGCAGTTTGCTCTTTTCTACCGATAGCTCTGACCCAAAAATTGGCGCGTTTATGCAGAAACAGCGAGAAAAGGGCACCGAACTCAGCGTTAAGGTGATGTTCTTTGAGCTCGAACTTCAAGCCGCACCCAAATCGGTCATCGATTCGATTGCGCAGGACCCAAAACTCGCCAACTTTCGGCACTACATAGAAACGGCCCGAGCGTTGAGCCCATACCGACTCTCAGAAGACGAGGAAATTGTTCTCGAAGAGACCGCAAATACCGGGTGTCGCGCCTGGGTTCGGCTGTTTGAGGAACTAACGGCAAATCACGTATTCCAACTGATAAGACCGGGTTCCCTAGACGTTGAAGAACTAACCGAGCAAGAAGTTCTCGCACTTCTAAAGGACGCAAACCGCGAACTCCGCCAAGCCGCCGCCAATTCTCTGACCACAGGCCTCAAAGAAATGGAACGCGTGTTGGTGTTTAACTACAACAACTTGCTGCAAGACAAGGCGGTTGAAGACCGGCTGAGAAACTTTGAATACCCGGAACAGTCACGCCACCTGAGCAATGAACTGGACAAAGAAACCGTTGACCTCGTGGTGAAACTTTGCCGGGAGAATTACGCCTTAGTTGAGCGGTTCTACCTCGTCAAGCGAGATATCTTGGGCCTGCCCGAACTCACGCATATTGATCGATATGCTCCGCTTTTCGCATCCGAAGAGCAGGTGAGCTGGGAGCAGGCCAAAGAAATTGTGCTCAGTGCCTTTGGATCATTCAGCGAGACGCTAGAAAACCGCGCCGCCGAATTCTTTGATCAGAACTGGATAGATGCCGAACCCCGAAAGGGCAAACAGGGCGGTGCCTTCTGCAGCTACAACACTCCAGATACCCATCCGGTGGTGTTTCAGTCCTACCTTAATCGCCCCGATGATGTGATGACGCTTGCCCACGAACTTGGCCACGGGGTTCACGCATCCCTCAGCCGCGGTCAGTCTTATTTCAATTTTCAAGGCACCTTACCATTGGCCGAACTCGCCAGCACCTTTGGAGAGATGCTTGTGTTTGAACGCCTGGTGGCAAACGCTCCGCTAAAGGACAAGCTAGCCCTCTACGCAGACAAAGTGGAAGGCGTATTCGCTACGGTTTTTCGACAAGCTGCGATGTTTTCATTTGAGCTACGATGCCACGAAACCCGACGCGCAGAGGGAGAACTCACACCAGACCAATTTGGCGATATGTGGCATGAGGAAATTCAAGCGATGTTTGGTAGCAGTGTCAAAATGGGTGAGCAACACCGAATGTGGTGGAGCTACGTGGGCCACTTCATCTTTGCTCCGTTTTACGTTTACGCCTATTCGTTTGGCGAACTGCTTGTGCTGTCGCTTTACGAGATGGCGAGGCAAGAGGGTCCGAGCTTTGCCGAACGGTACGTTGCCCTGCTGGAGCTGGGTGGCTCGCAATCCCCAAAGGAACTGATGGCCACGGTGGGAGTCGATTTAACCGACGGGGAATTTTGGAAAGGCGGGTTCATTGCCATGGAAAAACTCGTTACCGAGTTTGAGCAGCTCTGGGCAGAATTCAAGGGCTAATCCAAAAGCCGACACCCAAAAACGCGGCCGCCCTCCCGCTTTAACCAGGAGGGCAGGGCGTCTCGCTAAATGAACAGTTTAGCTTTTAGCTGGGGCTGTAGCGCCTTTCGTATCTGCAGGAGCTGTAGTATCTTCTGCAGGCTTGCTACAACCAGCAACAAATGCACCCAGAACACTGATCACCATAACGAGAGCTAATATCTTCTTAACCATATACACCTCCTACGTGTAAGTTCCGATGGAACTATCCTGCGGGTTTCTCCCGCTGGAGTGTTTTACCCACAAAGCTTCAGACGAAGCATGCGGGCTCAACGCATCCACATTATAGAAGCAAACTTAAAAATCACCCTGATTTACACCGATAGAATGGTCAAAAGACCTAGAACAGGGTAAATTCTGTCTAATGTTGGGGATCTCCCATGCCTCCAAATCCGGAAACAACGTTTGGCGCGCGGCTATTGCCCGCCGTGGCGTGCGCCGTATTTAGGGAGGCGGGACCAATCTGCGCAATTAAGCGCTCCCCTCGCCTCCCCGTCCTTTCTTTCTTAAAGATCGCGCATAGAAGCGCCGGACGTATCCCATTTCTCCCATGCTCAAATACGATTCTATTAAGTCGCTAGACGACGAATTTGTGGTTCAAACTTACCGAAGAATGCCTGCTCTGTTTGTTCAGGGTGCCGGTTGCACGCTTTGGGACAACCGAGGCAACGAGTATTTAGACTGCCTTGCCGGTATTGGCGTGTGCCAGCTAGGACACTGCCATCCTGCGGTAGTGGCTGCGCTTACTCGGCAAGCCCAGCAGCTCATTCACGTCTCAAATCTATTCCTTACGGCCCCGCAAGCTCAGTTAGCCGAGCGACTGTGCCGAATCAGCGGTATGGACCGCGTATTTTTTACTCCGTGTGGTGCCACCGCCAACGAGACCGCATTGAAGGTCGCTAAAAAGTTTGGCTTGGTTAAAAGGCCAGAAGGTGACTATGAGATCATCGCCCTTCAACGCTCATTTCACGGGAGAACCTTAGGGGCCTTATCGGCCACCGGTCAAAGAAAATATCAGCGTCCGTTTGAACCGCTGGTCCCTGGCTTTGTCCACATTCCGCCCGATGATATTGCCGCCCTTCGGGACGCGTTCTCCAGTAAGACCGCCGCGGTGATTTTGGAAACGGTAATGGGTGAAGGCGGCGTTCTTGACCTGAGCCGGGAATTTCTCACGGAAGCTCAGCGATTAGCCGAAGAACACAATGCTTTGCTCATTCTGGATGAAGTTCAGTGCGGATTGGGTCGGACGGGTAAATGGTTCGCCTATCAGCATCACGACCTTAAGCCCGACGTTGTTTGCATCGCAAAGGGGCTAGGCGGAGGCGTTCCCATCGGAGCCGCATTGGTTGCCCGCAAGGCGACCAACATCTTAGAAGCGGGGGATCACGGCTCTACGTTCGGCGGAAATCCTCTCGCGTGCAGCGCCGGTATCGCGGTGATTGACACCATTGAACACCAAAAGGTTCTGGAGAACGTGGTGAATGTTAGCTCTGCGCTGCGAAAGGGCCTTGAAGCACTGGGGCCCGTTATTGAAGTTACCGGCCTGGGGCTTATGGTGGGGGCAAAGTTAGACAAGCCAATTGCCAAAGAAGTGGTCCAAGATTGCTTCCAACGCCGACTCATTATCAATGCAACCGATGAGTTCACCCTACGATTCTTGCCTCCACTGATCCTAAACCTCTCGCAGGTGGATCATGCGCTGGGCGTTTTATCAGAGGTTCTTGGAGTGAGCGCCCCGGCACCCGTAGCACGGCTGTCTCGAGGTGCGTCGCCCATGGGTGACCTCCTTTCTATTGACGACCTGAGTGAAGTCCAGATGGAGGATATTCTGGATCTCGCTTCTTATTCCAAGCAGAGACGTCGCTTGGCGCCTTCGGTCATTCAACCCATGGAAAACCGATCGATTGCCATGGTCTTTGAAAAGCCTTCTCTGAGAACGCGAGTTTCATTTGAAACGGCTATTACCGAGCTAGGAGGTCACCCTATTCACCTGACCAAATCCGATATCGGGATGGGCTCTCGAGAAGCAATTCGCGATGTGGCGAACAACTTGTCGCGATGGTGCACGGTCATCGTGGCCCGGCTGTATTGGCAACGAGATATTCAGTTGCTGGCAGACTATGCGGACGTTCCGGTCGTAAACGCGCTTACGGAGTGGGAGCATCCTTGCCAGGCCCTCGCGGACATGCTGACCGTGCGAGAAGCTTTTGGTTCCGAGAAAGTGAAAATTACTTACGTGGGAGATGGCAACAACGTAGCGCGGTCGCTGGCTAAGTTGGCAACGCGTCTGGGTTATCCTTTCACGCTCTGCGGTCCTGCCAACTTCCAATTGGAAGAAATGCCCGGACTCACCCAAACCGCCGATCTCACCGAAGGGCTTAAAGATGCCCACGTAGTGTACACGGACGTATGGATTTCCATGGGCGACGAGCACGAACAGGAGCACCGACTCAAAGTGTTTGACAAGTACCAGGTCAACGCTAGCGTGATGGGCTTAGCCTCTGAAGATGCAATCTTCCTTCACTGCCTGCCGGCTCGAAGGGGTTTTGAAGTGACCGACGACGTGATTGATGGGCCGCAGAGCCGAGTTGTTGATCAGGCTGAAAATAGGTTACACGCTCAAAAAGCACTACTGCAACGCTTATTGAGCCTGTAATGTCTACTAGGTTCATTCCCGGTCTAACTTGGACCGGGAATGCCCGGAAGTCGTATGTAAATGCCTGTGGACCATGGGATAAAAATGAACGCCGTGCAACTTCTTGCATAGCCAGGTAAGTGACCGGATAGACGTGCGAGCTGAGACTTTCCGGGATTATCGGAATCCAAACCAAAATTCATCACAAAATTACTAGAAATTATCAAAAACCCCTATCGGCTCACGTTCCGTTGTGATAGAGTAGATACACACCGTTGGAATGCCGGTATGTTTTTCAAGAGGGTTTGATGAGAAGAAATTTATTTATCATTGCAGGAATGGTTGTGGTCGCAAATGCGCATGGTCAGGTTCTTTACACGACGCCTGGTTCAACCACTAGCCAGAACTTTACGGGTCTTGCAGTAAACACTGCAAATAGTAGCACCCCGGCCGGGACTTTTGTAAATAACAGCACGGTTCCGGGTTGGTCATTCATCACCACGGGGCCCAGTGTTTACTACAAGAGTAGCGGTAACGGAGCCCCAACCGGCCTGTATTCATACGGTCCGGTAAGTAACCCGGAGAGAGCGCTTGGCTTAGTGACCAACCGAACTTCTAATGGCACTGCGGTGACGTCGTCGTTTGGAGTTGAGATTCTAAACAACACGGGTGGCGGACTCAAAGCCTTACAGGTTTCGTACACGGGTGAACAGTGGCATCGAGGAAGCGACGTATCACAATCGTTGCTATTCTCCTACTCAACCAACGCGACGAGTTTGTCGACGGGTACGTGGACCAGCGTTAGTTCATTGAACTTTGCCAGTATTAAGCACGGTGATGATGCCGCCGCCGATGGCAACTTGGCCTCAAATCGACAGGCGCTCAGCGGTTTTATTCCCCCTACGCTGACGAGCGGCAGTAGCTTGTGGTTTAAGTGGACGATGGGTTCACAGGCAACGGGAACTTCCAACGGACTCGCGGTTGATGATTTTAATTTCAAGGCTAATGCGGTTCCTGAGCCTTTCTCGATGATCACGCTTGGCCTTGGTGCCATCGGTGTGATGGTTCGACGAAAGAAGCGAAACTAACTTTAAACCGATCCCTCCCTGTTGTAGGTCCGTGGTTTCACCACGGACCTTTTTTTGCGCATAATCCTTTATAAATGACCGCCACACTCGATCTTGAATCCCTCAACCCTGAGCAACGCGAAGCGGTTGAACATTCCCACGGACCTTTACTCATTTTTGCGGGAGCGGGTTCAGGAAAGACTCGCGTCATCACCTTTAGAATTGCTAAGCATTTGCAAGATGGGGTCTTCCCTTCTAAGATCCTTGCCGTCACCTTCACCAACAAATCGGCCAAAGAAATGCGTGAGCGAGTGGAAGGACTCATTGGAAATGAAGGGAAGGCCATGTGGATTGGCACCTTTCACTCTATCTGCGCCCGGCTCCTGAGAATTGATGGCAAAGCAATTGGGATTGACCCCAACTTTGTGATTTATGATGACAGCGATCAACTCAGCCTGATCAGAGAAGTTTTGAAGGCAAAAAATATCGATGACAAATCGATTCAGCCCCGCGCTTTACTTTCAGAAATTTCCCGAGCCAAGGAAAAACTGCTGAGTCCGGAGAAATATGCGGGAACCGCGACCGGTTTTTTTGAGCGCATTGCCGCCGACGTTTACAAGGCATATGACCACCTTTTGCGCCGCGCCAATGCCCTAGACTTTGATGACATTCTCTACTTTACAAACCGACTCCTTGAACAACGGGCCGATGTACTTGAAAAGTATCAAACTCGATTCCTTCACATTTTGGTGGACGAGTATCAGGACGTAAACTTTGCCCAGTACAACCTCATTCACATGCTGGCGGCCAAGCACCGCAACGTGGTAGTGGTGGGTGATGATGATCAGTCTATCTACGGATGGCGAGGCGCGGACGTATCGCTGATTCTGAAATTTGGAAGTGACTATCCCGACGCTAAAATTATTAAGCTGGAGCGAAATTACCGCAGCACCAAAACGATTCTTTCGGCGGCTAATGAGGTCATTAAGAAGAATCGGTCCCGAGCC
>JBBQUZ010000044.1:0-32295 GCA_038212035.1 Fimbriimonadales bacterium | reverse complement strand
CACTACCGCAAAGCGGCCGTTACACTACAAGCCATTTCCAAACTCACTCAGATTCAAACACGGTCCAAGAACAAGACCATCCACACTCAAGAAAAATATGAAGATTCCAATTCATTACCGCAACTGCGGAACTTGGGCTAACGTAAAGGAGGCGTCGACCGCCAAGGCAATTCACCCTGTCGAGGCCTAACTAAACGTATATGACTCCCGAACTCCCCCCAACCTCAACGACTACACAGAGTTCCACTCACGGGGCTAACCCCGCTTAAGAAGTACTTCACGGGCGAGCATCCGGTATTAGATTATCTGGTTCGGACGAGCCCAGAACCGGTATTCCTGCACGGCGACCTCCATCATTTTAATATCCTGGAATCAGACGAGGGTCAGTGGGTCACTATTGACCCCAAGGGCCTTCACGGCGACCCAGCTTTTGAGGCTGCCGCTTGGCTTCGCAACCCCATTGACGACCTAGGCGATGAAGACCATATGCAACGACTCACCCAAACGCGGCTCGCGGTCCTTTCGGAAACGTTCGGCTGGGATCCATGGCGCATGGTGGCCTGGTGCTGGGTAGACCTTTTTCTGGAAAGCGAGGGGCGAGACCCCAACGATCCGTGGGCCAGATTGGAAAGAGTTTTGAGGCCACTGGTGGACAAATTTCCTCATCACCTCCGGTAGCCCCGCACTCCAACGCAACTAAAAGACCACTGGATTCAACGGACTCGCCGCCTTGTCTCCGGCCTTCAGACCCGGAAACCAGGTGGCGAGGTCATTTTCCCGTTGCGGCGAATCGGGGGTTGAAATCACCGCGTCTGCGTCCAGGTAAATCACCGTCATCACTTCTCTACAGGTAGAAGTCGAATGATTTCCGGGGGCTCCGTGGAGGGTCCAGCCGTTATGGAACGTGGCGTCTCCGGCCCGCATGTCTCCAATATTGACCGCCTTAAACCCACGATCCTTAATCAGTTTCTCCAGCTGCGCTTCAGAATCATCCGAGATGTTGAGCGGTCCCAAATAGCCAAGTTCCTGGGAGCCAGACGCAAAGTTTAGGGTTCCCATATCGGCGGTGATATCCACCAATGGCATCCACAACGTTACGCACTTCACGCCATCTAATGGCCAGTACTGTTGATCTTGATGCCAAGGCGTGGGACCGCCTCCCGCTTCTTTGTAGAGCGCTTGATCGTGGTACATTCTCACGCTCTTCACACCCAACAATTTGGCCGCCACTTCACCAAACCGTCGAGAGAGCGAGAACCGCTTAATTTGCTCGTCTCGCACCCACAGGTTTATGAATTGGATAAACGCTTTTCCGTAAGTGTCACGCTCCTCTAGCGGCCGGTAAGTCTTGGCAAATTCGTTGGTGGCCTCGGTTATCAGGATCCGATACGCGGCAACTTCCTCCGGCGTGGCTAAAGACCGAAGGAGCGCGTAGCCTTCAGTCTGAAACTTGACGACGTCGGTTTCAGATAGGTTAAAAGTCGAATCAAGGCTGGGCAACTCTGGCGCGTTGATCATTCCCCTATTGTCCCTCAGTCTTCCTTTTTAGCGCGGGCGTTGTGAGTCGTTAGAGCCTGATGGATCGCAGAAAGAAGTGAATTCTTACCTGCGGCGTCTTGATTGAGCGACCAGATCATCACCCCGCCCAACCCCTGTTGCGCCACCCACCGGGTCTTGGCCTGAATGGTGGGAATGCCATTGTAGTAGATGGTGTCTCCCGTTTGATCCACCACGGCCGATCCGGGATACTTATCCACGATCTGGGCAAAGGTGTATCCACCCTCCGTAAACGCCGGACCGAATCCCCAACCGTAAAATGGAACGCCAAGCACCAATTTGGACTTAGATACCTGCCGCCCGACCCAGTAGGCCACCGAGTCTTGGGCAAACTGCATTGAAGAATGCGGGCCGGGCAGATTTCGGTTCCAGGGGCCGGTCGCATCGTAGGCCATCACGTTGATGAAATCGAAGCGTGCCAAAGCTTCGGCGGGAATCCGATCTCCCCCGTTGGTCCCAGAAACCGCCGCGGTGACAAGCTGGCCCTTGGGTGCTAAGGCCGCGGAAAGTTCCGTAATCAACGCACCGTAATCCTGATTAATCGCATCGCCCTCCAGATCTACATCCACCCCGTCAAGATGATTTGCGCCTACATATTTGGCGACCTTGGCAATAAAGCCACTTCTCTTTGCGGGACTGATCAGGTCGAAATATCGATCTCGCTGGGTCTTGTCCTCAGACGCGTATCCGCCCCCAATGGAAATGAGCACTTTTACGTGATGCTGGTGAGCCTTTGCCACCAACAAACCTAAGTTCGCAGAGACGGAAAGGTCGCCAGCGGCATTGGTGGGATTGGCAAAGGCAAAGTCGATGTGGGTGACTTTGTCGTAGGCCAGATTTTGAACCACCGCCGGAGTATTGTCATCGTCCTGAAGATAGCCAACCACCACTTTTGCGGACTGAGTTTGATCCCCCGGAGTTGTCCAGTGCGGGGCAAGGGTTAAAAGCAAGAGCGGGAGCGTAATCATGAGGTTAAGAAAACGTTACCTGCTTAAGGTTCACGTTGTCCCCATCAAAACGAGTGAAGGCCCGCCGATCAACTGCGATCAGCGGGCCTCGGCGGGGAAAAAGTCTTACTTACCGTCGTGGTCCGGGTCGCCCTGGGCGGCATCCGGAGCCTTGGCTTGGGCGGTATTGCTAAGACTCATGATGACTGCGGGGCCAATCTTGCTTGCCGCCGATGCCTTTGCCGCATCATTGCCTCCGTCAGAACCATTTCCTGCCGACTGCACTGGTTTGGCTGCGTACGCCGCACTGGCTCCGCTCGCTCCTGAAATTCCGTTTGTATTCATATCGCCTCCTAGGCTCTTGCTTCGGTGGTTCACTGTTTGCAACCACTGATAGTTAGGGAGTCGGCACAGAGACCGCAGAATCTTGCAGGTCAGGGACCAACACAGCGAAACCTGGCAACCATCCCCGACAAACTTGCCTCGAATGTTGCGGCCAAGCCCACGCCGCTCAAATCGCTTTTACGCAGAACACGCCAAAATAAAACGATTTGACGCATACTAAATTCGCAAACGCATGAATTTGCCCCAACGCGATCCAAATCTCACGCCGATTGGCCTTTGTGCGTTATTAGAGATGGTCGGAAATCCTGTTCCATTGCCATCGGTTCAATACTACGCCGGAACCTCACGAAAGGATGAAGCCCACGCCGGCGGTGCGAGGCTAGTTATTATCGCAAGGCGGACGGCTCCGCAAACCACCCAACAACACCTTGAATACGCCCTTCGCCACGAAGCCGTTGACCTAAGGGCGTGGTCCGCCATTTTGCGAGCCCTCGATTCGAAAATTCTTGAAGACTGGGTGCGAGCGCAACCGACCGGGAGGGGCGCCCGGCGCGCTTGGTACCTCTACGAACTTCTCACCTCAAAACGGTTGGCGCTTTCTGATGCCGCCCCATTGAGTTTCGCCCGGCTAGGGGATGCCCGATTACAATATTTAGGGTCTGAAATAAAGAGCTTGCGCCACCGAGTGATTGACAACCTTCTGGGTGATCAAGAATTTTGCCCGATGGTGCGAGTCACCAAGAAGCTTGAGGAATATGCGAAATCGGATTTGAAACAGAAAGCGGTGCATCTTGTCGCTTCGATCCATCCTGACGCTTTGCAGAGGGCAACCGATTACCTCTTTCACCAAGAGACCAAAGCTTCCTTCCAAATTGAGCGAGAAGACGCTTCTAAGTCTCGAATGGAGCGCTTTGTTAATGCTCTTAAGGGAGTTGAAGATATCCGTTGGTACGACGAGGACGAACTCGCGGCACTGCAGAAAATCATCGTAGATCCGCGCTACGCCGAAGGCGGATTTCGCAAGATCCAGACTTATGTGGGCCAAACCCTCCCCTCCGGTCAGGAGCGAGTTTCCTTTCCCTGCGCAAAATCTGAAGACGTAAGTAGCCTCATGAGTGGATGGCGGAAGTGTCTATATCGGACATCTAAGACGCTAAACCCCGTTTGTCAGGCTGCCGTTTTGGGTTTTGGCTTTGTATTCATCCACCCGTTTGAGGATGGAAATGGCCGTCTTCATCGATTTGTCATTCATGCCACATTAGTGCGGCGTAGCTTTACTCCGCCCGGGGTGACGATTCCAGTTTCGGCCACCATGCTAAAGCAATTGCCTCGATACAACGCATCGCTAGAGGCCTTTTCTAAACCGCTGTTGAAGTTTATAGATTTCACATTAGATGAGCACGGCGCCATGACGGTTCACAACGATACCGCACACTTGTATCGATTTTGGGACGCCACCGAGCAGTGTGAGTATCTCTACGAAACAATATCCGAGACCATAAACTCCGAGCTTGTGGAAGAGTTGCGCACGCTGAGGGCCTATGATGCGGGCCGAGCCGCTCTGCTACAGATTGTGGATATGCCTAACCGCCGAGCTGATCTCTTGATGCAACTCATGATACAAAACGCTTACCGGATCTCGGAAAGAAAACGGACCCAGTTTCCGGAATTGTCGGATGAAGAGATTGCGCTGATTGAGGAAGCCGTCCGCTCCGCCGTTGAGGACACCAATTAGGCCATCTGGGCCTTCACGGGTAAGCCCATCTTTACGTTTCTTATAACAAATTCCGCAAACTAGGACCATGGACCCAGTTCGCTAAAAATTTAGCGAAAACCCTTGCCATTCGGGATATTTGTCGCTAATATATTAGCGACACTATGAAAACCGAACCAAATTACCTAAGCAAACGCGAACAGCAGTTGATGGACTTGGTCTACGAACACGGCGAACTCAGCACGCCCCAAGCCACCGAGCTCCTCAGCGGATCACCCGCCAACTCCACCGTGCGAACCCTCCTGAAAATTTTGGAAGACAAGGGGCAACTCAGCCATCGGGAGGAGAATGGAAAATACATATACGTACCCACCCGGTCCCGACAATCCGCGGCAAAGTTGGCGATTGATCGGCTCGTGCAAACGTTTTTTCAGGGCTCCACCAGCAACCTGGTGGTGTCTTTGCTGTCTGACCCGTCCACAAAATTGCCCACCGATGAAGCGGACCGCCTTCGGAAATTGATTGAGAGTGCGCAGGAGGAAGGAAGATGACATTTGAACTGATCACGTTCTTTGTCCGCTCTGCCGTGATAACGGGGCTCGGGATGATTGCGTTGGCCCTTTGCCAAAGGTTTGTGAATCCAAATTAGAGTACAAGAACTTGCTAAACTTGCCGGAGGCGACCGCGTTCTCTCATCTGGCATGCCCCCCAGTGCCTACGCCCACGACCTATTAGAAATCGCCCAGGAGAAACGCCGACCCCTGGACAGTGCGGTCCTCGCAATGTCGGCCTTCCCACACTCAGGGAGAATCGAAATGATACTTAGTCATCGCAAGAATCGAGGCGTACTCACCGGCGCCGGCCTCGCGGCCATTATGGCCCTCACCGCGGTCTCGGCCGTCGGCATGCTTGGCTGGAAAGTCGTGAAGCAGGCGACCAATGATTCGTCCACCCCAGAAGCTACTGTGCAGTCGTTTGTGTCCGACCTGAATGCGTCTAAGTACGCCGAAGCGGCCGCTCTCATTGACGGTAACTCTGTCACCCCGGAAATGATGAAGCTATTCGCCGAATTGAAGTCGGAGGCAAAGAACACTCCAGGAGGGTTTTCGGTCACGTTGAGCGATGTCACGTCAAAGGCGGAGGTCAATCGAGCCACGGACTCCTACCTCATTCACATAAAGGGAATCCTTTACCAATCATCCCAACCCTTCTCCCCCAGTTTTCGGAAAAACTGGGGGAGAAGGGCTCTCAGAACCCTCGCCTGCGGCGGTCAGAACCCTCGCCTGCGATGGTGGTTCGTCCATTGCGGGCGAGGACCGAGGTCATATACATTTAGTTAGGGACCGCCAAGGTGAATTACCTTGGCGGGCTGGCTAGCTTTACATTAGATGAATACACACAAGACTAATGACATGGGCTTTAAGATGTCTAACTCAACGTATGTGTGTTGCCATTCCATGATTGGCCAGCTTATAGGTCGGTCCCCGGGAGGGGCACCAGAATCTCGCAACGGACTGGGTGAAAAGATTAGGTTTGACACCGTCTAACGCTCCCTTGTCCCGGCAGGGACTATCCCCGATTAGCCTGGCATAAGCTCCCGCGCCATGCCAGGATCGGTCAGCAAATATCTTGTTCCCCGGCTGGGGCACCAGAATCTACCCAATGCCTTCAACTCATAAGATTTTGAGCTGTTGCGTCGTATTCTCAACCAAAAACCAAATTCCAATCCGTTCGGCGAACGCGGAAGCCTCGGGATGACCGTGCCCGAATGCGGGTGACGGTCGGCGATCTCGGGGCACCCGGCCGTCGGCAAGGTCATCCGAGGACTACCGGCTACGCCATCAAATCCTAATTTGGGCGGCAGATTCCGTTTTTTCAGGGCGTTGATTACGATCCTTGACATATTGATTGAAAAGTTCTGGTTCCCCTGCCGGGGAACTTAGCCACGACGCAAGTGACCTGGCATGGCGCGAGAGGTTATGCCAGGCTACTCGGGGATAGTCCCTGCCGGGACAAAGGAAGGTCATACACATTTTGTTTGGCCTCGTCAGCGTGAATTGCATCAGAGGTCTGCGCCTTATTTGCTTTAGATCGATACCCCCAAGATCGAAGAAATGGGCCTCAAGGCGCTTAACTAAACGTCTATGAGAGGGAAGGGTGAGGGTGAACTCCGGCTCTCAAACTGTCCCTTCCGCAAAAAGACCGCTCCATGTCCCCATTCAATCCTATGCGTCATAACGACTTTTTTGGTTTCTCAGCGCAATACAGACTCTAAGTCGCTTTGATCAGACCAATGGATTGCGGTTGGTAACCAGCAAATACGGGCCGCAGTGCTTGATTGCCTAGGCGGGTCAGCAGAACTTCACCCAGCACATCGCGGTAATCCGTTGTAACCTTCAGATCACCGGTAGGATCTAGGTGCGAGTCTTCCAGTCCCGGCCAGCGCGCGAACACCTTGCCGCCTTGCACGCCGCCGCCGATGAGGAACATCGCGCCACCCCGCCCATGATCGGTCCCCAAACCGGTGTTTTCCGCGAGGCGACGGCCAAATTCGGACATCACGACGACGGTCACTCGTCCCAGGTCCGGCCCCATATCTTGGGCAAAGGCGGCCAGAGACTTGCCAAGGTCGTCCACCAAGCCCGGAAACGTTCCCAGTTCCGAACCCTGGGCTACGTGAGTATCCCACCCGCCTTTGTCTAGGCAAGCCACCTCAAGCCCTAAATCTGCCCGCACCAAGCAAGCAACTTGCTTGAGGCCATTGCCCAGATCAGACGTGGGGTACGTGGTGCCGAACTTGGGTTTGTAGGTCCCGGGATCCAGCCGATCCATCGCATCCAGCACCGCCAAGGTTTCTCTCCCCGCGTGAGCTACCTCGTCTTGACCGGGCTTGTACATCTGGGCAAGCGCCATCTTAATCTGCGCTCGGTCTGCATCTTCTCCTTCCAATCTAAATTCAGTAAGTGAATTGAGAGCCACAGCATGGGTTGCCCCTCTCAGCGAATCGGGCATCGTGGAGCCAAAGGCCACCGCTCTTAGAGGCGAATCGTCGGACCTTTCTGTACTCGCCAAGTGACGGGCAATCCACCCGTCGGTAGGGCCTTGACTGGCTCTAGCCACCCCTCGTTCCATGGCAGACATCGCTTCAAAGTGGCTGCGGGTTTCGTCTTGAGAACCACACCCGTGAATAATCGCCAACTTTCCGGAGTGATAAAGGGGGTGAATTGGGCTCAGCATCGGGTGCAAGCCAAAGAATCCATCGAGGTCTAGGGCACGGAAATTTCGGCCACGATCCTGCGGTGACGGAATGGAAACATTGGGTCGGCGGCGATAATAGTTTGCTTCCCCAAAGGGCACCACCAAACTCATGGAATCGGCTCCCCCCCGAAGAAATACCGTGACCAGAACGTTCTTCCCTTTGCGGCCCGGAGCAATCGCGAGGTCGGCCAACGCGGTTCTCTGGCTCATCCAGCCCACAAGCCCCATCCCGGCTCCCACTAAGAGCCCTCGGCGAGATGGCATCCAGTTCTGGGTGAGTTCATTGCAACGTAAGCCCGACTGAGAAAACGTGGTGTGACCGCCGCCGTCGCAACTCCACCAATCTGAACCCTGTGTTTGTTTACTCATAATTACCGCCACTGCATTGCGGGTGAAGACAGCGCCACCGCCGCCATCAGCTTTGGCTGGTCTGACAAGTGCGTCAGGGCCTTCATCACCGGATGATCTTCTGCGTTGGGACGCCTCCCGTGAGTGAGTTCAAACAATCCCTCCGACCCGCGACTTGCCAATGCCTCCAAATCGATATCAGTTCCCCCAATTTGGTTGCGCCCAAGGGCGGCGGCAAAATTCCAACGTGGCAATAGCGAACCCGCCCATGCCGACGTGCGGTCTGGGTAGCCATCGGGCATCGGCCACTGGTAAAGGGGTTCTCCCATCTTGATCAGATGTTCTTGAATCGGGCGACCGCCATCCGTGACTCCACCCAAGGCACGAATCAAAGACACGGCTAAATCAAAGGGGCGCTTCATGATTAGCGGTCCGGTGGTCAGGTCGTCAGAAAGCAGGATCGGACGAATCATCGCCCGAATATCCCCGCCGGTCTGTCTAAATACCGTTGCCGTTGGTTCCACCCACCGCGCCGCCTCGGGTCCTGCGCCCAGCAGATAGCGGCACAATTTAGTTGAAATATAGTGGGCACAGGCGGGATGTGCGCAGAGGATTGAGACCACTTGGTCTAGGTCTTTCGCGCCACCGCCGGGGGGAATTGTCTTGCCCAGAACGGTTTTCACACCGTCGTCGTGAAGAGACGGTTCGAATTTTAATCGGCCTCGGTTCCGGGGCCATTGCAAGTCCAGTGTCCATCCACTTAGGCACCTTGCAACTTCCTGAACATCGCGCTGGGTGTAGCCGCCGTGAACGCCCAACGAATGAAGTTCCATCAATTCTCTGGCGTAATTTTCGTTGGGGATTCCTTTATGGTTAAGCTGATTGTCCAGATAAACCAGCATCGCGGAGCTCTGCGTGGAGGCTCTTAGTAAGTCTGGAAATTTGCCTAATGCGTGCTTTCGCACCACGTCATTTTCATCGCGGCCCTTTCGGTAGGCGGCCAGCCCTTTGCGTCCGTAGACGTTAAAGTGGTTCGTCCAGAAGTCCACCATCCGCTCTAGCAACGGGTTTGCCCCGTGGGTCGCGCGCAGGATTGCCGCTTGCTGAAGCTGGGAGAGCACGGTGTCTTCCGGCAAGTCTCGTAATTCGTAGGCATCAATCTGAAGCGCATCCAAACGATGCAACTGCATGGACAACGTTAGCGGTTCGTTTTGGGCCGCCGCGAGGCACTGGTCAACGTAGGAGATTCTCCCTTGGCTTGCCAACAACGCGACGTCACCGGGTCGCGGGCCAAATCCTGATCGATTAAGCAATCGAAGCTCTGGCGCGGTAGGACCGCTGGGCAACGGACTTGCCACATCATCCCGCTGGGTGAGCCGAGCGGCCAACGGCGCGCAACCGCCCGCCCAGCCCAACGCACCCAGGGTCGCCCCACCGAGACTTATCTGAAGACATTCCCTTCGGGATAGTTTCATAGGGCACTTACGTTTAGGAAGCTACGATCTGCGTTTGCATCTCCGGTCGCGTTCGGCGCATGATTACCGGCCAACCTGCACCCACCGAGGCAAGAATGGCCAAGGGTGCAAAAAGGAACCAGCCTAAGAATGGCAACATTGACCCGACAACGATGAACCCCGCCGCGCGACAATAGGCACCGAAGGGCTCCAGACCCGGTGCCATTTGTTCAATGCGTCCGGCAACCACCCGAGTCATTCCGCTTGCACCGACCACGGCAATGGCCAGAAGCCCAAGGAGAATTGCAACTCCCAAAACCTTAGCCAACGGGTTGGGTCCAGACATGGTGATGATAGACAGTCCGCCGAGGAGCACGGTAACAACCAGTCCAAGAACAATTGACTTGACTGGGCGGTTTAATAACACATCCGAAGCCCCCGCCGCACGGTGAGGAAACAGCAACCCGCAAGCCACAATCAGCGCCCAACCCGTCAAGCAGATTCCAACGATGAGAGAAACGATTACCAGGACGTCACCAAGAATAAACATTGCGCATTTGCTCCTGCCCGCGTTAGCCCAGTTTAGTGCTGAGCGGGCGAGCCACGTATCAACATAGAGCGTTTTTGACTTTCCTGAAGGGAACTAGGACCTTCGGCAGGATCGCCGCACTCAAAAAGGGTCCAAGGGCCCAGGTGCGCTTTCTCCGTGTTTTAGAAGTCTTGCACCCCCCGGAGAGTTAACTCGGACGAGAAAACGTTGAATGCGAAGTCCGAATCCAAGCAACTCAGACAAGAATTGTGATAAAAACCCCATCAGCAACATAACCCCTGGGGTTTGCCGCAACTAACCATGTTCAATCGCCGAGATTTTCTAAAGATAGCCGCATACAGCGGGGCGGGATTGAGTCTGCCCGGAGGCATCCCTGCGATGAGGGGAGAAGGGCGAAGTCACGAAGCAATGCCACGCACGGAAACTAAAATGAAATATTGGGTTTGGACAGATATTGACGGGGCCGCAACGGACGCCGCGCGCAAAGCAAAGTATCAGTCGTTAAAGTCTCACGGAATCGACGGAGTATTTCTCGGTGGCGGGGTCAATGACCGAGAATTTGCCATCGTCAAAGAGTGCGGACTAGAACTTCACACTTGGATGTGGACCACCAATCGGGGCGACAATTGGGTTAGAGAAAACCACCCTGATTGGTATCAGGTCAGTCGGTCGGGTAAGTCTTGCTTTGACAAACCCCCTTACGTTGATTACTACCGATGGCTGTCACCCGTGATTCCCGGCGTTCAATCCTATCTGGAAGATAAAGTTGCGGAGCTTGCCCGGCACGAGGCGGTTTCGGGGGTCCACCTAGACTACGTTCGGTACCCCGACGTGATCTTGCCCCGAGGGCTCTGGGCCCACTACGGACTTGATCAAACTGAAGAGTTGCCAGACTACGACTTCTGTTACAGCGAGCACACCCGGGCTGCGTTCAAACGGCACTGCGGACGAGATCCACTGGAAATTGCGGACCCTTCCCACGATACGGAATGGTTGCATTTTCGCTATGATTCAGTAACTAATCTTGTACGCAAGCTGGCAAAGGTCGCTCACGGTCACGGCAAAAAAATTACCGCCGCCGTGTTCCCCACGCCTCGCCTGGCCCGTAAGATCTGCCGCCAAGATTGGGATAAATGGCCGTTAGATGCGGCATGCCCGATGATCTACCACGGCTTCTATTTAGAGCCCGTAGAGTGGATTGGAGACATGGTCCTGGAGAACATTCAGACTTCCCGAATCCCCATCCTGGCCGGCCTCTACATGCCCGATTTTCACTCTCCCGCCGAGTTTGCCAAAGGGTTAAAACTAATTAGGGCCAAAGGAGGATCTGGCGTAAGCTTGTTCGGCGGCGTGGGGGACGCCTACTGGCAAGAATTCGAAAAATTCCGCGCCGTGTGATTAGTTTTTCCAGTCAACGCTACTCATAGTGGAAGCCAAAGTTGTGGCCGGTGACGCACTATCTCTGGGATCGGGTCACGACTAACTGCCCGTTGGCATTATGGCAAGTTTGGGCCGGTTTGAACAAAGTACAGTTCGTATTCGCCATCGGGCGTGCTGATCTTCATCGGCTTGGCAATTAGCTTCTTTCCGAGTCTCTTTCCCGTAATCACAAGGCGTCTTTGGCGGGTCCAATTCAAGACCATAAACTCTCCCTTTGTAGGGACGTAGACACCCGACAGCTTATTACGCCAATTTCTGTTTTCTAACACCAAGCGGTCGTACGGTGGCTTGCTTCTATTACAGCCCGCGCCGTCGTGAACCAACATGGCTTTCACCTCACCGGTCGGCGAAACCTCCTGGTATTCGGCGGAGTCCCAAAAGGGACCCTGACATTCATGAAGATACAAAAACGCGAAAGCCGCGATGAAAATAATCGGCCTGGCCTTGCTTACCCGCTTCCAAGCAATTTCTCGCATTTAAGCTCCGCCGTCCACTAACGCAAGCAATACCTTCATTGCCTTCTGTATCTCTGGAATAGAAGGCCCACCGTGATTAAGTAGTGCAATTACACAGTTATGATAATTATGGTTGATCATGTTTAGCTACTGGCTCCTCCCTATTTATAGCGGTCGCGGGTGTCCTGCCCGAGCAAGCAAAGGCATCGCGGCTACTTTGCCCCGACCTCAACAAAATCCACTTCGTAATCGCCGTCCATCGTATCCATAATCATCGGTTTAGCGAGTAGGTCCTTTTCGAGCCTCTTTCCCGTAACTTCAAGGCGTCTAGGTTGGGTCCACCGCAGGTTCACGAACTCTCCCATTGTAGTGGCGCAGATACCCGAGGGCTTATAGCGCCAGTCCCTGTTTTCTAAGACTAAGTAGTAGTACGGTGGGCTAATTCGACTAGAGGCCGGGCCACCGTGAATTAACATCACCTTCACCTGGCCGGTCGGCGACACGGCCTGGCATTCGGACGAGTCCCAAAAGGGACCTTGACAGTTAAAAAGATAGAAGTATGCCAGTGGCGCGATGACTATGTACGGTATGACCTTGCGTAACCGCATCCAATTCATCTCGCGCACCTAAAAGCCACCTCCATCCGCCGGCCATATTACGTCTATGGCACTCTGGGGCGATGGTGCAGAAAGCCCGCAGTGGTTCAGTAGAGTTGTGACAAAGTTCTGGCAATTATGATTTATGATGTTGTACTGATCTCCGCGCCACGGTGCGCAGAAGGCCTGCTGATCGTGACGCAGTTTGCCGTTAAGGGTCTGATCAATTTTTAGGATAGTCTTTAAGTGGCACAAGCATGCGTCTTGGGCTGGAGTTGTTTGTATTTTTCTGCAACCAACTTTGTCAATCGGCCGGTTGCCAGAGCTATATCCATAGTCACCTTTAAGGCCCTTCCCCGGCTTTCCTGGTCCGAAGCCCATAGAACCACAACCGCTTACTTGGAGCCACCAATGAGCGGCTGGCGTATCAATCTTGAAAACATCAACCGGTCGTTGGCGAAACATCGCAGACATCCCTTCGTAGTCGTTCTGCCCAATCGGACGCCCGTAGCAATACCCGTAAATATTTACCCCTCCGTTGCTACCGATCGGGTCCCGATTCAACCATCGCCCGGTGGCGGGATCGTAGTATCGGTGCTGACACAGATAGAACCCTGTCTCCCGATCCAACAAATATCCCCACCGTGCGTTGTAGCCAAACACGTTACCGTGCCCTCCGACAGAAGCCTCGGTACCGTATGCATCGTAGATTGAGCTACTTTCGATGCTCTGTGACAAAGATAATTTTTCCCATTTGGAATCACAATTGGAGTCAACCTAGATAGCTCCGCCTTGAAGCGCTTGTTTAATGGTTTTATACATCATTGCGATGAGTAACCCGATCGCAACAACGACATTGACGGCACCATAAACGTTGTCGCCTAAACTAAAAGCGAGCACAGAAACGTGAGTCACGCAAGCAACATTCAGCACATGGAGGCTTAGAGCCACCCGTTTGGTTCTTGGTGCAAGGTCAGATGCGACCACTTCATAGCAGGCCACCGATGCCACAAGCGTCCATAGATACAGCAGTGGTGGATGCAGTTGAAAGCTCACCTTCGGAATGTGAACTCGGACCAAAAGCCAGAGGCAGCCGATCACAACTATGGCGAGCCAAGTGCCTACGTAGCCCAAAGCTAACTTCAAGTAGAAGGACCTATTCAAAGATCGGAGCCCCTCCAGACCGCCCAACTATAGTTCCCGCCCCAGGGATGTCCGGGTTGGCATTAGTCGTAAGCTGGCTACGATGGCCACAGTATGCGAAAAGGTAAGTTTTCCGAGCATCGAGTTATGTGTACGCCAATTCTATGATATACGCAAGGATGGAAGAAATATAATGGTGACTACCGTTCGGACGGAACGCCGAAGGAGAGTTCAAGGTCCGGCCAAATATACCACTTGCTGGGAAATCCTTGCCAAGTGGTATCGGGACCGTTCTGACCCCGAATTTTCTCGTAAAAGGCACATCCAATCTCGTTATCCGCCAGCGTGTGGATAGCCATGGACCGTCTTCCATCCGCAACAAATCTACCCGCCATCTCCCCCACTAATCGAAGTCCCACCCCAGATCGGCTCGCGGAGGGATGCACGTAGAGCCCTCCAATTTCCGCATCGAATCCGGCCAGGGAACAGGGCCGATGCTCGCTGGCAAACCCTACCACTTGGTCGGTCGGCCCAACCGCCACCAATCGATAGGCTTCGGTCGGCCAAAGTTCGCGAATCCTCGCCAACCTTGCGACCACGTTTAGGTATTTGGCAATGAACTCGGCGGGCAAGAACCGGGCGAAGGCAAATCGCCACGCCTCAACGGACGCGCGTGCCATGCCCTCGGCGTCCTCAATCGTCGCGTCTCGGATGCGGTATTCCAATTGTTCACCAGAAACCATTTGCCTCACGTCATCACCCGTTGCGTTGCATTTTCCCTGCCGTGCCCTGACAATGGTCAAGCACTTCGATGCTCCTCATAAAAACACACCCACGGAGCGGTTGATCGCCCTCACGGCAATAGCCGGAGTGTACTGGAAGGAATGACGGCTTTCAGCAACCTTCCCAGCGCGTCACCTGAACGATCCTGCGATGCTCAACTCCGCCGTATGGGTTGGAGATATTTCAAACCCGGTGACTCTCATCAAGCAATCCTTTGGAGAACTCGCAACTCCGTGTTATCCTGATGCTATACCCACAGGAGTTTCTGTCCGTTGAACACAAACGTTACGTTAAGAGAACGAGAATCTGAGCTTATGCATTGGGAAGGAGAGGTGGCTTCCGAACGGATTGGTCACGCTCACCGATCTGAGGCAGAAAAAATTGCCCTTAATGAAGCCCTTTCGCGGCTTGAGCGGCTACAGCGTGCGGTTAAAGCGGCTCAAGATGCGGGGGAAAATTGGCAAGACCACGATCCCAATATCCAGGTGGCTCTCAACCAGATGCGCCAATGCTTTATGTGGCTAGATGCAGAAGTTCAGCGCATGAATGCCTCATGCTGAGCCCCCTCCCTCATATACATTTAGTAAGGCATCTTTAGACCCATTTCATCGGCCTTGGGTAAATCGATCTAACGTAGAGGAGGCGCAGATCGCTAAGGCAATTCAACCTGTCGAGGTTTTACTAAACGTATATGTCCCTCCCTTGTCCCGCAGCGGACAAGCACCGCCGCAGGCGGGGTTCTGAGAGCCCTTCTCCCCCAGTTTTCCCGAAAACTGGGGGAGAAGGGTTGGGATGAGGGGGTCGGCGGCCTACCGGTTTGTAGTGGGTTGAGAAACATAAAAGTAGTTTAGATGGCCGGGATCTACGATGGCATTGACTCCTCTTTTGGCGGAAGGGATAGTTGAGAGCCGAAATTCACCCTCACCCTGCCCCAATACTGTTTAGTTAGGCTCCTTTTTGGCCCATTTCATCGGTCTTGGGTGTGGCGATCTAATGTAAAAAAGGCGCAGACCGCCAATTTAATTCACCCTTTCCATGCTTAACTAAACCGCATTGCACCCTGCCCTCTCCCGCAGCGGACATGCACCGCCGCAGGCGAGGGTTCTGAAAGGCGTTTGGGATCAGTAACTCGTGCCGAAATCGTTGGACGACCCAATCGCCTGACCACGACGCCCAGAACCGAACGCGGAATCAAACGGTAACGCCTTTAGACGGATAAAGAACGTGATCTCGCGCCCGGACCGAAAGCCCGTGCTGTTGTCGATAATGGAGATGACCGCTTCCGCGCAGTGAAGATCGTAAATAATTGAATACTGCTGGGAATCAAACTGCTTAAGGAACCCGTTGTAGCTGAGAACCGCGCTGAGTTTGGTCTTGCCAAATGTGAGATTATCCACAAACAAGTTGGCATTGGACCAGACGTGCCGATAGGCATCATAGCGAGATCCAAGGCTCACCAGGGTGGCTCCCGGTCGGTAAGTGAGGTCTAGCCGCACGTTGGTCCAAGACCCCAGGTTGGGGTCGTACATTGCTTGGCTTCGGAAGAGGAAGTAATCCACCGGTCGGTATTCGCTGCGAATCCCCACTTGTTGCCATCCCACATCTTTGCGATCTGCCTGAAGAAAGTCGAACCCAGTTTGCGCACCAATCAAGAATGTCCGGAGGGGTCGAAAACTCACATCGGCGCTGGCCACGTGAGTCCTTCCACTTCGATCTAAACTCAACGGGCTGTACCCGTACGGCCTTAGGTAGTTGTACCTAAAGTTAGCCGAGGTGTCTTTGCCCAAACGGTAGGCAAACTGAGACCCAAAATTCAATGTGTACTGCGCGGTGTTGTCCGAATAAATGCCCTGCTTAAAGTCTCCGTTGAACTGAGACGTAAACCGATTCTGGCTCCGATCTGGCCGTTGAAATGCAAAGTCAAAGGCGGTTCTCGTGAGGCGGCCGTTGCGAGTGGGGTCCTGAAACTCGCCCAGAGACAAATACGTTCGGTAGGGCCAATTCTGCGCGACGCCTTTGCCGGATAAACGGTTCGCATCGCTGGACAATGTAAGCACGGGTGTCTGATCAGACCCACCGGAAAAGCGAGGAGAATCGCCAATCGGAATGGTTCGCTGATATTCCAGCTTTGCCGTCGCCGCTTTGAGGTCTTCATCCCCCGAAAACCGAAGATTCATCTGCTTCTGGTCAGTGGACGTAGATCCAGATGTGCTAGACGTTGTTGAATAGTCGAGGTTGAGCGATGTTCTAGTTTGCGAGTTCCAAGTGCGATCATCCCCTAAAGTGATCACCCGGTTTTCATTCTTGTAGCCCGAAGTGTCAGTAGACGTTCGATTGAGCGACAGGCGCGTAGACGTCCCGCGATTCTGAGGAAAAACTAATTGGCCTCGCGAAGTAAGCACCGTGCTTCCGGGGGCGGTGAGGTAGTTATTTTTCTGGTAGTCGTTGTCCAGCGAGAAGGAACCCCAGCCAAATTCCTGACGATGCTGATTAGACATTGTCAGGGTGTTGGCCGTCCCGGATACCTTATAGAACCTGGCTACGCCGGACGACCGGGCCGATATATAGCGAAAATCCGTACCGAGGCCAGTTCCCAACTTGGACATGTAGTCTTCGTGGGTATCCAGGCTGGCGTTAGATTTTAACGGGATCGCAAAGCGGTTCTTAACGTAATAGCCCTCGTCTGGACTCTGGCCAAATTCGGGCAGATATTTATAGGTTCGATCATCCAGGGGAACGGAAAGAAATGGAAGTCGCAAAACCGTTCGGCCAAAAATGTTGAGTTTGGCTTTGCGAAAAATCGCGCGGACGCCCGGCCTCACCGTTGAACTTTCTGATTCAAGGTCAAAGTGAGGATGCTCGTAATTGCAGGTGGTGAGATCACCATCTAGGGTTACCGTTTCATTGCGGTTCCCAGAAGATTGCGATCCCTTGGCAAAGACATCGCCCTTCACCCTGCCTTTCAGCAACCCGGGGTGCAGGATGGATTTAGCCTGAATCGCGCGGTAAGACTTTGCATTGAAGTCCACCGTAACCTTATCGCCCCGCACTACGGCTTGTTCACCAATGAGTTGTACGTTGCCTATCAGAGTGAAGATTTCGGCTTGAGTATCCCCTTCCGCTTCATCGCAGAACACGTGGTAACCACGAAAAACAAATTCCGCCCCGTTGCTCAGCACCACCCGATTTCCGATCTGCTTGAATCCACCCGACCTTATGAGTCGGAATCCCGCTTTCGGATCGTCGGTGGAAGGTAACTCACCCACAGTTTCCGTTGGAAACCCGGTGGGTTGCAGCGGTGTTGCGCCTACCCCTTCCGGCCTAGCTACGGGAGGCACAACCGGGGTGGCCTGTTTCGGGTCGTCACCTTGCGCGGAGAGCAGGGCAAATGCACACATCGCGGGAGTCATTCAAGCCTCCTCAACGCCCAAATGCCCAGCACAGAAAACAGCATATTGGGGAGCCAGGCGGCCACCCACGGAGGAACCCTATCAATCTTGCCCAGAATTTCTGTGCTGATGATAAAAGCGTTGTAGTATAGCATCACCATCACAAAGCTCACCAGCACACCAACAAAGCCACCGCTCCGACCAAAAAAGACGGCAAATACCGGTGCGACAACCGCAAAGACTGCGCAGGCCACGGGAACGCTAAATCGAGTGAAATATGCCACCTCTTGCTTCCTCGTATCTTGACGAAGCTGGTGGCCCGTTGCTATGGCCTTTGCCAATTGTTGCGCACTTTGTTCCTCGGGTTCAATCGCGTTGAATATCTGGTCAATTACAATTTTTTCGTTGACAATGAAATCCCCTTTCGGTCGCGCTACCGTCAGGTCTTCGCCTTTTAGCCGATAATAATAAGCGTCACGAAAGGTCCAAATTCCCTTGTCGTAACTCGCCGATTTGGCCGTGGTTAGTGCGAGGCTTCCGACCTCCGGCCTTTCAATCAGCATCACATCATCTATCACCAGCGTGTCTTTAGGGCCTTTTTGCACGGTACCAAACGAGGCCGAGAACTTGCTGAGTTCTAGAAACGCATTGGACTTAAATGTGGAAGATCCGAATCCAAGAATGGCCGCTTGTTGCGCAATTTCATTCGCCTTTTTTGTGGAGATCGGAATGACTTTTTCAACCAAGTAATAGTTGGCCACGGCCACAAACAAGCCAAAAACTCCAATGGGTAGCACCACGCGCAGAATGGGGACGCCATTTGCACGCATGGCGGTGAGTTCCGATTCTCGGGTGAACCGGGTCATCGCAAGAGACGCCGCCAACGCCATTCCGACCGGCAGCGTCATTTTAAGATAACCGGGAGTTTGGTAAAGAATGAACTGAAAAACTGCAGTGAGTGGTACGTTATCCAGGTTCAGCGTCTTGGCCAGGCCGATATAGGTGTTCACCTGAAACATGAGCACCACGGCCACGGTGCCGATCAAGAAGGGAACGATCAGTTCTTGGATTACGTAGCGATCCAGCCGCTTCAAACCGTGGCTCCCTTGGTATCTGGCCGAAACGCGAGGAACAACGTGACGACTACGGCTCCAATCAATACACTAATCACCGCAAGACCCAACATTGGCGCGAGCGTGGTTGCCGCAGGAATTCCCAGAAGTCCGAAAACCATGGCCACCCAAGCGGCAACCAGCCTTCGACCTAGAGCACTGGGAAGAAACTTTCCTTTCAGCCGATCCAGAAGGAACGGCGCACCGCAGGATTGACAGTGAATCAGTCCCGGAGCATTTGGAGTTCCGCATTCCACGCACGGAATCGGACGGTAGGAATCCGGCTTGGTGACCAAAGGCTTCCAGCGCTTTAGCAGCTTATGCTCTTCCAAAAACATGTGCTCGGGAAGGTACGCCAAGGCATCCTCGGCAATGGTCACCGCGTGACCGGGAAATCCCATGCCGTAGATCAATCTCGCCAGTTTGAACTTGGCTAGGGGATTGTTCGGCCGCAGAGACAATGACTCATAGGCCTTTTGAACAGATTCGACGTCGATACTTCGAAGTTCGCGACGCTCCATTGCACTACGGATAAATGGATAACTGATGAGGCTGACCACCACCAAACCAAAGGCAAGGGGAGACAATTCGGGACGAGGCGGCTTAAAGGTGATGTAGCCCAGCCCAATGACCGCCCAAATTCCGAAAACCCCGCTGATAAGGTCAATCTCCCCCATGATCATCCAGTGGATGAGGGAAATAAACCACACCGCAACCGGTACCCAAACAAAGCAACCTAACACAAGGGTGAGAACGTCCAGTTTAGTTTCGCCTCCGGGTTAGGATGGGGGTCGGTTGCATGCGTAGTCAAATGATGACCCAATTTGCCCGTAATTACAGTAGTACGACAATTTTAGAACCCCCGGGTGCGATCAGAACCCTCGCCTGCGATGGTGGCTGGTCCATTGCAGGAGAGGGCAGGGTGGGGGTGAACTCCGGTTCCTAAACCGTCCCTTCCGCGAAAGCATAGCTCTCCGACCCTCGCCGTTGTTCGGGCGGCGAAGCTACCTTTTTGGGCTATCAGCGAACTACAAACGCGTCAGCCGCCGACCCCCTCATCCCAACCCTTCTCCCCCAGTTTTCGGAAAAACTGGGGGAGAAGGGTTCTCGGAATCCTCTCGTGCGGCAGGCGCGGTGCGTTTGAATGAGAACTTTGGCTCTGTGCCCGCCCTGATTCGGGCAAAGTTGCTGCGGTGACGGTAGGTGACAAAGCCGCCGATCAACACGTAAAACGGAATTAGCTGCGGGGACTGGCCGGGCAGGATGAGGCCGAGAATCACGGTACTTGAGACGCCGATTGCGCTCGCTAGGGCCATGAGTCGTGTTGTGGCAAGGATTACGGCAAAGAACCCCAGCGCCGATAACGCCAGGAGGGGGGCTGCACTAAGCCCAATTCCGAACGCGGTTGCCACGCCTTTTCCACCCTTGAATTTAAGAAACGGGGAGAGACAGTGGCCGATTACCGCCATGAGACCGGCCCCCATCCAAAGCACCTGGGCGTCCACCGGACCCCATGCGTGGGGCAACAACCAGCGCGCAACTAGGGAAGGAATCGTCCCCTTAATCACATCCAGAACAAACACGAAGATGCCCAGAGGAGCCCCGAGTGCCCGCATCACATTGGTGGCCCCAATGTTTCCGCTCCCAAACTTCATGATATCAACCCCTTTGGCCCTGGCTACCAACACCCCAAATGGAATGCCTCCCAGGAAATAAGCGGCGACGAACAGGACAAGGCAGGTTAAGCCGGGATGGACGTTATTTTCGAAATTCATGCTCGTAATCGCTCCAGACACTCTATAAATAGGTGCCGTACATGCTGAGTGGTTTCCTCGTGAATTGCCAGAAGCTCATTTCCGGTCAGCGGGCCAAGTCCCGGACTGAGGCTCACCACGCTGGCCAACTTCTCTAGTTTGTCTGGGTTCTCCGGAATTAAATCTCGCGTAAATCCCAAGAGGGCAATTCTCGTGCGCACTCGCAAGAGATAATTTCGGGCATTTCTCAGCGCATTAACCTCAAACGCATTCAGCAACTGGGCTCGTCCCAAGTTCACAATTCGCGCAACCATATCGGCGGTTGATCCCGCTAGGGTCGCGGTGGGATAGCGCATTTCAGTGAGATGCACCAGCCATTCAATATCGCTGAGGCCGCCCGCGCCCAACTTTATCTGCCGGTGAACGTGTGCCGGGCTCACCCGCTCCGTCTCGATTCGGCGCTTCATGCGCACAAGGTCTTGAAGTCGATCTGGGGTGAGGGGTAACCCAAAGGCACAGTGACGAACGGCGGCAAGAGCTTCGGGGTTGCCCGTAATCAGTCGGGCATGCCCAAGCGCAAACCGCTCCCACATCTCCATTCCGTCTAAGTCGTAAGCTTTGAGGCCCTCCAGCGTTCTCACAAGTAACCCCCGACCACCGTCTGGCCGCAATCGCAAATCAAACTCTAAGGGGGCTCCCAGACGGTGAAGTTCGCCCACCCAGCGCAACAAATCCTGGGCTTGGGTCTCGGCTTGTGCCTGCGATTCGGGGTCGGTGATTAGAAACAGAAGATCGAGGTCAGATTCTGGAATCAGATCGCGAACGCCGTAACTTCCCAGCGCCATGACCGAAAAATGGCCACCCATGCGCGTAGAAAGCTCGGTAAGCACCGCATCATAAAGCCTCGCAAGTTCTTGACCCAATGACCAGGTCGGATTCAGAACCCATCGTGCCACCAGATGACCGTACGCGGTGCTAATGGCAGTTGCCAACTGGGGGTCAGAAGCTCCTGTCGGAACTCGACTAATTCTATCGGTCACATCAACCGTCTCTTCAATTTCTCCGCTGATCAGTTGCTCCGTCAATGGAAACGAGTGACGAAACACCGAGACGAGGGTAGGAGCTTGCTCTAAAACTTGCCGGATCCGGGTGAGGCTGTCGGCGTTGGTGACAAGACCTTCATAGAACGCCTCCCTCTCCGGCAACCCATCCAGCCAATGCAACCCTGCCGAACCGCTGTCACCGAGTAACTTCATCACCTGAGTACGGGCATCGGGCGATTCTGACTGGAGATGAAGAGTTGACTGATACAAGGTCTGAATTGTACGCCGATGGGACTGCAATGCGCCCGCTAACTCTGTCCACGACTTTAACAGCATGAGTCGAGCCAGCACTTCGCGTACCCCGGGGTCTCCGGGCACCGAATGGGTTTGCTGATCTCCAATAAGCTGAGTTCGGTGCTCTAGCTGACGAAGAAAAGTGTATCCAATGAGGAGCGCCTTCCCCGTAGAAACTTCCAAAAAACCCTCGTCCATCAGCGCACGCAAGGCGTTACACGTACTGCTCACACGCACTTTGGGATGATCAAACCCATGTAATATCTGCAGGGCCTGGGTGAGAAACTCCACGTCTCTAATTCCGCCGCCGCCTCGCTTGAGGTCATCCCCCTGAGCCAACTCTTCTATTCGCCCCCGCATGTCCAGCATTTGCTGGACGGCGGCTTCTGATCGCTTGGGCTTAAAGCACAAACGGTTAACCATCGCGGACCATCGTGCCTTTAATGCAGCGTCTCCAACAATTGGGCGGGACCTCAAGAGGGCCTGAATTTCCCAGGGCTCAGCATAGAGGTCGTAGTAGGCCTCCACCGCTCGAAAGCTGGGCAAGATTGCCCCCGCCGCCCCGTAGGGCCTTAGCCTCAAATCCACGCGGTAAAGGCTTCCGCGCCCCATTCGGTCCGTCAGGGCTCTCCCAAACGCTTCCACAAATCGACTGGATTCTCGGTCTGCCTTTTCATCTAAGCCATCCTGCGCAATGTAGACCAAGTCTACGTCGGAAGAATAGTTCAGCTCATTACCTCCCAACTTGCCAAAACCTACGACCAACACCGGACACGGGCCTTGGAGTTGCCGTTGTTGGGCGTGGTTTTCCCAACTGGCGTCGTAAGCTAGTTCGATGAGGGCATCGGCTAACTCGCTAAGGGCCAGCCAAACTTGCTCCGGCGGCCATGTTGCCGCCAAATCATTGACCACAATGGGCAACATCCAGCGTTGCCTAAGGTAACGAAGTCGATCCAACGCGTGTTGATAAGATGTCTTGTTGCTAAGGAGTCGACGACCCTCCGCCGTGATGATGGCTCGGGTGGGGCGGCGTGAAATCTCACCGGGTTCTAACAAAATCGAAGCCAATTCCGGGTTCTGGATCAAACAATCTGCGAGGGGTTGACTGGCACCCAGGATGTCAATGAGCAACTGACCCAATTTGGGCAGACCCATCACCTGCTCTAGATGAAGGCGCGGATTAGAGGTCACCCGCAACCAGCGTTCCAAATTGGTGAGCGCCAAATCTGGTTGCACCGTTCGTGCGAACATCGGGCCGAGGTGTTGACGAACCTCCAATCCGGTTTGCGCTTCCAGCCGATCCAAGGCGCGCTCTGAGGCGTCCGAATCGCGGAACTTCGTCACGGAGCCACCCGATGGGCATCCGGATCAAACGGCAAGTTGGTCCTTAAAATATCCCTCACCAAGTCATCCAATCTTGCTCCTCCAAGCAAATAAGACCGGACTCCGGCGGCCTCTCCCGCTTGCAAGTCACTGGATCGATCACCGATCAAGAAACTCTGCGCAAGGTCTACATTGAGGTCCATTTTGGCCCTAAGCATCAATCCCGGCTTAGGTTTACGACAAGTACAGCCATCTTCTGGTCCGTGGGGGCAGTGGTAGACCGCATCAATTACCACTCCCCTGGCGCGAGCGTCGGCGCAAATCCACTCATTGAAAACTTGATACTCATCCTCCGAGTACAGCCCACGTGCAATGCCCGACTGGTTTGTGACAACCACCGTAAGATATCCGGACTTATTCAGCAATCGCAAACCTTCAATGGAACCGGGAATCCACTCAAACCGATCTGGAGTGGCCACGTATCCGTGATCCACATTAAGCGTCCCATCGCGGTCTAAAAAGGCGGCCCGTAAGCGGTTCATGGGTGATATGGAGAGCATAGCGGGTCGCCAATCACCACGTCTTTCCATTTGACAACGGGGGACGCCATGTAAAAGCTTTCCGCTAAATTGAATCCAGAAGTATATCGATCAAACAAAATATCGGGCTTCGCTAAGGCAAACGTAAATGGTTCGCTTACATAGCCCTTCACCCCGGTCACCGATTGCGCAATCAGATCAGCAATCAGGCTTTGGCCGCCTTCGGTGGGTAGAAACGTGCGACCACTCGTCGAGACGAAGGTCTCGGCCAAAGCACCGGGTTTGAATTTCAATTTGTGATAGAGTTCGGCGGAGAAATGTCCATCGTTGCTGCCCCAACTGCAGTATCCCGCCAGTCGGTCGGATGGAGCCGCAAATTCTGGGCGGGTATCTAAGATCGCTCCCTTCCCCTTTGCCCGGAGAATTTCTGCGGCCCTGGCTAATCCATCTTGGATGTAGGAATAGCCCTCACCTTTTCGATTAGCGGCTTCATCGAGCAAGAATGGCCCAGTTTCTGGTTTGGCGGATAGGGACAAATCGATGAGTCGGCTCGCCTGAGCGTAGGAGTAGCCATCTAGGCGCGTGGTGAGATAAAGGCCAAATTTGGCGTGACTAAACGTTTCATTTCGATTAAAATACGGACTGATCGCCTTGCGAATCTCGGCTTCCAGTGGCTTTTTAATCGGAGGATTGGGAAGATCCATCCCGGCCAAGGTGGCATCTACAGAATAGCCCCCTTCGCGAATCCGGATGGGGACACCTTTCATAATGAGAAGGTAGTCGATCGGTCCGGGTACGGCTTGGAGAGCTCGCCGCACCACACCCTCGATATCCCTATCGTATTCTTTTCTTGTCATTTCTTCCCGATCGGTAGAACTCACTAAGACAATGTTTCCGGACGGAACTCCTCGTCGCCTAGCGTACTCTCGGGCCAAACTTGCACTCGGAGGGACCGCACCATTGGCTATGATCAAAACATGGCGGGCGGCAGGATTTAACTTGACCAATGGAGAAGGTTCACTACCGTCACAACCAGACAGGGTAGCCAAAACGCCTAATGCCAGCAAACCGCACTTCACAATCAATTCTAGCGGGTGATTCAACTTTTTGGGGAATCCTGCCCCATGTAGTCAGGAGAGGGGACCTAATGCTCCATACTCATTTTCTCAAAGCATGAGAACCATCAAAAAAACCGTTTTGGTGACCGGAGGTGCCGGTTTCATTGGAAGCCACCTTTCCGAGGCTTTGATCTCCGAGGGCCTTTCCGTACGAGTCCTAGACGATCTTTCCTCCGGGCATTTGTCTAATTTGGAAGAAGTTCGGTCCAGCGTTGAATTCATTGAAGGATCCGTTCTTGACGCAGAGTGTGTTCAACGCGCCGCCGACGGTTGCTCTGCAATCTTTCACCTCGCCGCCGTCGTGAGCGTGCTGCGGTCCATCGCAGAACCAGAGATGACCCACCAAGTGAATACAACGGGTTCCTTGAATATTATGGAGGCAGCCCGGCAAACCGGGGCCAGAGTGATCTTTAGTTCTAGCGCTGCGGTATACGGAAATTCGGAAGACGTGCCCTTAAGGGAGATAACAACCCCCTCACCCATGTCTCCCTACGGCGCCCAAAAACTACTGGGAGAACACTATCTGGCCTCTTACTACGCTTCGCATCGCGTAGAGTCGGTTAGCCTGAGGTACTTCAATGTTTACGGAACCCGTCAGGATCCCGCAAGTCCCTATTCCGGAGTGATTTCAATCTTTGCGGGTAAAGCAAAAGACAATAATCCGATTGTCATTTACGGAGACGGATCCCAGACTCGAGACTTCGTCTATGTACAGGATGTGGTACGGGCTAACCTTGCCGCACTTCATGCGCCGGATGTTCAGTCGGAGGTGGTGAACGTGGCCACCGGGCAAGGCACCTCAGTTCGAACCCTCGCGGACCTTACGATCAGTTCAATGGATTCTAGTTCCGCGATCATTTTTCGAGATTCCCGACCCGGGGACATCATGCATTCAATTGGGGACCCCTGCTATGCCCAACAACGACTCGACTACCACACCGAGACCCAACTGCGTAACGGACTTCGCCAACTCATAGACCGACAATAATTGTCAATCCTAACCTTATGACTTCAAATCGCAAAGGCATCATTCTCGCCGGCGGGGCCGGTACCCGCCTGTATCCGTTGACTTTGGCAGTTAGTAAACAACTTATGCCGGTTTATAACAAGCCGATGATTTACTTTCCGTTGACCACGCTCATGTTGGGCGGGATACGGGATGTGCTTTTGATCACTACCCCAGAAGACCAAGCCGCGTTTCAACGATGCCTAAAGGACGGCTCCCAATGGGGAATTGAAATACAATATGCGATTCAACCTAACCCGGGAGGTTTGGCTCAAGCATTCCATATCGGAAAGGACTTTATTGGGGCCAATCCCTCAACTTTGATTTTGGGTGACAATCTGTTTTACGGTCACGGATTACAGGACTATTTGCACCGAGCGGACCAACAAACCCACGGAGCAACCGTGTTTGCCCAACAAGTGACCGACGCCTCGGCTTACGGGGTGGTGGCGTTTGATAGCCAGGGCAGAGCCACCAGCATAGAAGAAAAACCGGCGGTTCCCAAGTCCAACTATGCCGTAACGGGACTCTATTTTTACGACGAACAGGTTGTAGATTTAGCCTTACATCTCAAACCTTCGCCTCGCGGTGAACTGGAAATCACCGATCTAAACCGCCTTTACTTGGACGCCAATGAGCTTCATGTTGAGAGGTTTGGTCGAGGGTTTGCCTGGCTGGACACGGGCACTCACGAATCTCTGTTGCAAGCATCAAATTTTGTCGAAACCATCGAACTTAGGCAAGGGACCATGATTGCTTGTCCCGAAGAGGTGGCTTACAACTTGGGCTACATTGATGCCAACCAGTTGCTGAAAATTGCAGAGCCGTTAAAGAAGCACCCCTACGGGCAATACCTCCGCTCGCTGATCAACGAAAATTAAATCAGACGCCATAGTAGGCGCGGTACCAAGTCACAAAAGACTTCAGGCCTTCTTTAAGGGGTGTTGAAGGCGCATATCCGGTTACCGACCTAAGGCGAGCGGTATCGGCGTAAGTTTCCACCACATCACCGGCTTGAAGAGGCAAGAAGTCTTTCTTGACTTCTCGTTCGAAATATATTTCCAGGAGCTCAATGAACCGAAGGAGTGCTACAGGTTCGTGGTTTCCGATGTTAAAAATTCGGTAGGGGGCATAAGAGGAACCGGGATCGGGTTTGCTACGATCCCATTCGGGGTTCGGCTCAGGAATCTGATCCATCGCCAAAACAACGCCTTCCGCGATGTCCGTCACGTAGGTGAAGTCACGCTTCATTTGGCCGTGGTTAAACACTTTGATGGTTTCACGTTGCGAAATTGCCTTGGCAAACAGCATCGGCGCCATGTCGGGCCTTCCCCAGGGTCCGTAAACCGTAAAGAACCTCAGTCCGGTTACTGGCAATCCGAACAAATGGCTATAAGAGTGGGCCATCAATTCATTGGATTTTTTGGTGGCGGCGTAAAGACTAATGGGGTGATCCACATTCTGGTCTTCCGAAAAGGGCATGGAGGTATTGGACCCATAAACCGAACTCGAAGATGCAAACACCAAATGCGCCGTCTTCGATTTTCTGCAGGCTTCTAACAGGTGCCCAAATGCCACGAGATTGGACTGGATGTACAAATCCGGCCGGTCGAGGGAATACCGAACCCCGGCTTGCGCCGCAAGGTGAATCACTCGGTCAAACAATTTATCATCAAACAGTTTGGAAACGGTGGGTCCGTCGCTGAGTTCACCCAGAAAAAATTCAAATTCCGGAAAGATTCTGAGTTCTCGAAGCCGCGCCTCTTTTAGCTCTACCGAGTAATAGTCATTGAGATTGTCTACTCCAACCACCCGGTGCCCAAGTTCCAGCAGCCGCTTGGCCGTGTGGAACCCGACGAACCCAGCCGCCCCCGTAACGAGAATTTGCCCCAAGTAGAACCTAAATTTTAGATCGGAAGTATTCGATGGTCTTGGCCAACCCAGTGTCTAAGTTGGTGGTTGGCGTCCAACCCAAAATTGTGGTGGCTCGGGTGATGTCGGGATGCCGTTGCTTAGGATCGTCCACCGCGGCTTCAAGATGAATGATCTCGCTGGTGGATCCTACCGCCGCGATCACCGCCTTCGCAAACTCCAAGATCGTCCGCTCCTCATGGGTTCCCAAGTTCACGGGCTCTTGATAGTCGCTGGTGGCGAGACGATAAACGCCGTCCAAAATATCCGCGTAGTAGCCAAAAGATCGTGTCTGTTGGCCATCTCCGTACACCGTGATCGGTGCGTTTCTCAGCGCTTGAGCCACAAAATTCGGAACCACTCGGCCATCATCAAGTCGCATCCGCGGCCCGTAGGTGTTGAAGAAGCGAACAATCCGGGTGTCCAGACCGTGGAAATTTCGGTATGCCATCACCATGGCCTCGGCGAATCGTTTGGATTCATCATAAACTCCGCGAGGGCCGATGGGGTTTACATTTCCCCAATAGGTTTCTGGCTGGGGCGAAACTAAGGGATCTCCGTAGACTTCACTGGTGGAAGCAAGCATAAATTTGGCCCCTTTGTGCTTGGCTAATCCAAGTGCCTTGTGGGTTCCCATGGCACCCACTTTAAGCACCTGAATGGGATATCGCTTAAAATCATCGGGGCTGGCCGGGCTGGCAAAGTGAAAGATAAAATCCACCGGTCCGTCAATAAATAAAAACTCCGTGACGTCTTGTTTGATGAACTTAACTCGGGGATTTCCTGCCAAATGGGAAATGTTATCGGTGGACCCGGTCAGGAGATTGTCTACAATCACCACCTCGTGTTCGTGAGTGAGAAGCAAATCCACCAGGTGAGATCCCAAAAATCCCGCCCCTCCAGTAACCACTATGCGCACGCTAACATCGTAGCGTAAATACTGCAGATACTGCAACAAACCAGGGACATTTCTAGGGGGCGATTCCGTTAGAGCGAAACCAGCCCAGGGGTACACTCCACGGGATTGTGGATACCGGTTTGACTTCACTGCCCAACGTATTAGTAGTTCCCCTTAAGCGCCACGAGGATGATCGTGGGTGGCTGGTGGAGCTCTTTAGAATTGATACTCTCCCGCAGGGGTTCCATCCCGAAATGGGTTACTTCAGCATGACCCGTCCCGGAATCGCGCGCGGTCCCCACGAACACCGAGACCAGACCGACGGTTTCTTGTTCTTCAGTGGTAGCTATGAGCTTCACTTATGGGAAAACCGACCGGGTCACCCAGAAAAGCACGACATTTTAAAGGTCGGTGAGGCAAATCCGGTGTTTGTGACCATTCCGCCCGGCGTTGTTCACGCTTACCGAAATGTGGGAACCAGCGACGCGTTTGTGATAAATATCCCCGACAAGCTCTTTGCCGGTCGAAATCGATCCGAACCCGTGGATGAAATTCGCCACGAAGAAGAAGAGGGCTCGAGGTTTAAGCTTTGAACCTTTTGGTTACCGGGGCCGCCGGATTCATCGGCTCCCACTTTGCGAGATTGGTCCGCCGAGAATTGCCGGAAGTCAAGGTCGTGGTCCTTGACGCGCTGACGTATTCGGGAAATCTCTCGACGATTGCCGACCTCAGAACTGACCCCCAGTTCCGATTTTATCCTGGACGCATTGAAGATCCCACCACGGTACGGGGCATTATTGAGGCAGAGGACATCACAGACATCGTGAACTTTGCCGCGGAAACTCACAATGACCGCTCCCTCTATGATCCATCGGCATTCTTAAAAACCAACGCGATGGGGGTAGAAAACCTGCTGACCTACACCCGTAAATGCGGTCTGAATCGCATGGTCCACGTGAGCACGGACGAGGTGTATGGATCGATCCCCGCCGGACGGTTTACCGAAGACAGCCCGTTAGAGCCAAATACACCTTACAGCGCAAGCAAAGCCGCCGGAGACCTTCAGTGCCGGGTTCATTTCTCGGCGTTTAAGACTCCAATTTTGGTCACCCGGGGCGGAAACACCTACGGGCCCTATCAGTTTCCAGAAAAGTTGATTCCGTTCTTTGTCAGCCGGCTGATCGACGGCAAGAAGGTTCCGGTTTACGGAGATGGTTCTCAGATTAGAGAATGGATCCATGCCGAAGACCATGCCCGGGGCATCCTCACCGTTCTCCAGAAGGGCCAGCCCGGATTGGCTTATAACATTGGGGACGACAACGAGCGCCGCAACCAAGAAGTCATCGACATTCTCCTCAAAGAAACCGGACGCGGACGAGACCTTGTAAAGTCTATTCCAGATCCCCGCGGCGGGGCGCATGATGCACGCTACTCAATGGTCACAGACCGCACCCGGGCGCTCGGTTGGAAACCCCAGGTTGAATTTGCCCCCGCCCTTGCTGAAACCGTCCGCTGGTATGTGGAGAACGAATGCTGGTGGCGTCCGCTCACTCAGACTCCCGATTTTCTCGCTTACGTGCTGTCGTATTACGGCAAATCTCTGGGCGACGATCTTTGAAATTAAGAAGTCCGTGTTGAAAACCGATAATGCAAACAGCGTTTGCACCTAGGTTTGCTAGCGGGTGGGTTAGAAACGCTTATTTATCATGAAAGTTGCGGTCATTGGAACAGGTTATGTTGGGCTCGTCACCGGAGTAGTTCTTGCCGATTTAGGCAATGACGTCATTTGCGTTGATAACAACGTGGAGAAGGTTGCCAAGCTCCGGGCCGGTATTCCCCCCATTTACGAGCCGGGAATTGAAGAAATTCTTAAGCGAACTTTGTCCGACGGTTTCTTAACCATTTCTGATTCCATCGCGTTTGCGGTGGAGGCCAGCGAAGTCATCTTCATTGCGGTAGGAACGCCATCCGCGGACGACGGAACCCCGGACCTGACGGCGGTGCGAGGAGTGGCTACGGCCATCGGAAAAAGCATTGCCGACCTGGCCCGCCGAGGCACCGATTTACACAAGGTAATCGTCAACAAATCCACCGTGCCCGTGGGTTCCGGAGAATTGGTGGAGCAAATTGTGCTGAACCAAGGTGTGGATCCAAGCCTGTTTGACGTGGTGAGTAATCCAGAATTCCTCCGAGAAGGTTCGGCGATTCGGGACACCATGCAGCCGGATCGAATCCTCATCGGAGCCAAGCGACGCGAAGCGGCGGTTAAATTAGTTGATCTCTACGCCACTCTTGAGCGACCGATTCTGATCACGGATCTCAACTCTGCCGAGCTGATTAAATACGCGAGTAACTCCTTTCTTGCGATGAAGATTTCGTTCATTAACGCCATCAGTCGGATTTGTGAGGAGTGCGGCGCCAACGTTTCCGACGTGGCCAAGGGCATGGGCGCGGATGCCCGCATTGGTTCTCAGTTCCTCCAGGCAGGATTAGGCTGGGGTGGCTCGTGCTTTCCAAAAGATGTCACTGGCCTGATTAAGACCGCCGAGCAGTTTGGCTACGATTTCTCACTGATTAAAGAAGTGGTGGCGATTAACGATGACCAAACGCTTCACTTCATGCGCAGACTAGAGGCCAAGATCGGCGGATTCAAAGGTCGTCGCATCGGCCTCATGGGGCTGGCGTTCAAACCGAATACGGACGATATTCGCGATGCCAAATCGCTGATCATGATTGAACAGATTTTGGCGGGAGGCGGCGTAATCTGCGCCTTCGACCCGATTGCCAGTGAACACGTGAAGGTTCTCTATCCCGACATCGAATACACCCATAGCGTTTACGATGTAAGTAAAGATGCCGATGCGATTGTGTTGGTCACGGAATGGAACGAGTTTCGTCAGCTAGACCTCAAACGTCTTGCCGAGCCAATGAAGACGAAGATCTTGTTCGACGGTCGCCGTGCCTACACCCGCGCCAACGCGGAGCGCGCGGGATTTGAATACTTCACCATCGGCGGCTAATCTTCAAAGATAGCCGTTGCTGGTTCGGTGGGCTTCTTCCATATATGCCTGCATAAAATTCATCAGGTCGGCCTTGGTGCCGCCCGGTTCTGAAATGAACCGGTAGAACACTCCATCTTGCGCTTTACCGGTTCTCAGTTCTCGAAAGAACATGTCGTTGGCCAGGGTCTTTGGGGCCGCACACATTTTGCTGGGCCCCCGGTAAAAGTAAGCGGCAATGCGAAACAAATCAGACGCGGAACCGTCTCCAGACTTTGACCGGGTGGATAGCATGGTCACGGGAATTTTCCCTCGCACC
>JBBQUZ010000043.1:0-32542 GCA_038212035.1 Fimbriimonadales bacterium | reverse complement strand
GTTCAAAGTCTGGAAGAACACGCCGGAATCCCGTCAGTTCATTAGACAGAAAGTCATCCGCAACCGCATCTCCGTTGACGGCCGCGCGTAGCAATTCCCTAATGTTTATGGACTTGCCGTCCGCCCACGAAGGTTGCTCTGACATGAGATTTGCCTAGTCCGGAACTATAGCTTTCGGGTCATGGAACTTCTCGTATGTGGAATACCACGCCAGCCCAGCTTCGTACCAGAGCCAGAAGGCCAGGTTTCCGCGCTTGACTAATTCGGCCGCCGGTTTCAGTTTAGGAAATAGTTGAGCACCGAGTCGCACGCCGGAAATAGCCGATCGTGATCCTTCTTGGACGGCCACACGGAATCCCACTGCAGCGGCTGCTCGCTTCGGAAACGGGCCAGAGAACCCAACCCCAGGCGTATTTGCCGGCGATCCATCATTCAGCACCGGATCAGTGACTCCAACCCCATCGCAGCGGGTTCAAAGAGGCAACGTCTGCCCTATCGCCTATCTTGTTCGATATCTTGATCATCGGTTCCTTAGAAAATCGCTTACGGCTCATAACCTCAACTCCTCAAATATTGCACGAATCGGTGGCTTGGTTGCTCAGTCTATGGGGAACTGCTCAGTTTTCTCATATTCTTCCCGCCTGCTTAGAAAACTTTTCTTGCGCCAGAGAACACCGGCACATTCTCAAATGGGATGTTCAAGGTGAATTGATGAACCATTAAGTATGCTGATCACCAGCTCAGTCTTTGTTTCGTTCAATGGCATCTACAAGCCATGCCTCATCCCTGATTTGGCCATTGCTCATAAACTTTTCGCATTCCACAGACCCATCTTCGAATACTTCTACTTCCCACCGTTCACCTGGGACACTGACCATAACCATCACCGTTCTACGATCCATGTGTGCGCTCAACTCAAAGTAAATCTTGTAATCTTTTAATCGATCGATTATATCTAGCAACTTTGAACTTCCCATTTTCTGAAACGCTACCATCCTTTTTTTCTATTTGTTGAATCGAACATTCTTAAGCAACTTATATAGAGTCTTGTAACCCGGCATGTTTTTGGCTGCTCTTCGCGCTATCTCGGCTAGTGTTAGCTTGGCAATTTGATCCCAACTCGGAGATCCGGGGTCTAATGGCGCATTCGTTATGATTCCCCTCTTGCCCTCATGCGCATTCCGGTGAAAGAAATCAAGTTTCCGGCTGAAAGCGATCAATGTCTATTGGTCAATTCTGCGTTTCGAGTTGTCTTTCTGATGTTACTCAAAGGGGTGGCTGATAGAGTCCTCAGGTCTTTCTTTTAGATTCTCTTTTAAGCGTGATCATGTAAGCATTGTGGACGACTCGGTCGAGAATCGCGTCTACAAGTCCTGGATCGGCGATGCAGGCATGCCCGTTTTCCATTGGAAGTTGAGCAACGATGACCGTAGACTTCTTTTCATATCTGGATCTACGTTCCGACCGTAGCCAGCACGATCTTAAGCGACCCAATCGCAAAATAAAAGTGCACGCTCGGTCCATACTTACCGGCACCCGCATGAGTCAAGTCTATTTTCACTGGGTAAACGTTTACTTCAATTTGTTTGAGTTTGTCTCTGCGATGAAATTTTATGGTGTAGTCGCGGCGGTTGCGAGATGGCCCGCAACCATCCCGAATATATCTCAAAAACGCAACCCGTTCATAGTCTTGTCGCAATAATGGATTCTTTGCGGGTGAAGTTTTCGGTTGCGCTATTGATGGCAAGGTCATAGTACTGAGTAGACATAGTAACATGGCTACCCTTAAACATTTTCTTACCTCTAATACGCGTAAGCCTACCATCTCTCAATTCCTCCACTAAGAAGGTTCACGTAATCAGAACCCTGTGAAGCCCAGCACATTCTCTGACTTGCGTCGTCTGCCTCAGCAAATTGGCTTGTGAACGTAATTAGGTTACCAGGATATGGCAGTCCAGTCCCGGTATGCCCGCGCCGACGCTGCGATAGATGGCTTTCCCGGCTGAATCCCCCTTTCCGACTCGCGTATCGAGCCCGTTTTGCGTGAAGCGGTTGGAGGCTGAATTGGGGTAAGTGATGCGGATTGGTCGGCTTTCGTCTTCGTAAGGTGGGAGTGGCTGTTCCCCCCTAACGAGAGCAGAGTCTTGGTCTCACTTCCTCTTCATCAACTTGGCCGGGCCGCATCCAAGTGGTGCACCTATTGCTCGGTAACTTCCTTGACAATTTTTCCACTATCAATATTGACCCAGTAGGTCTTTTCTACTGGCCAAGTGTCTGGATGCCCGTCGAACACATCAGAATCTCCGACCAGTGATACCTGTACATTTTTCGCCACTATCTTGTAGATGATAGTGTAATTTGATCGCGTGCCCTGCACAGTCCGTGGATTAAGCCTCTTAAAGTGCTTGTCACAGGCAATCGTGATCGCTCTTAATGATCGATAACTTACGGTGGTGTAGCCCGTGAATTCCTTTCCGAATTTGGGCAAATTCTGATCAGCGGAGCGATTCGCCTGAGGACATTCGGGTCCGTACAACACCGCCGCAAAGCACGCGATTAGAGTAATAATTCTAGAGTTCATAGGGCAACCTTCCGCTCATCATCTAGACCCATTTTAGGCACACAGCCCGAATTGCTTCTTGCTACGGTTACTTCGGTCGAGTGGGAGTCCGTCTGACCACTGGCCGTTCCTAGCCGGTCCCGAGCGTCTCCGGAAGACTCCCGGGGTGTACGCGGCGGAGCCATCGTTCAACACGGAATCGGTGACGCCAACGCCGTCCCGATGGTACGTCGAAGTCCCGGCGGAATCCACTTTACCGACCCGGGTGTCCAGACCGTTGTCGGTGAAGCTATTGGTCGCCGCACTTGGCCAAATGTTTGGGTTACTTAACCGTTTAGCTGCTAGGCAATTCACTAAAAAATTCTTCTCGTATTGCGATTTACCCCTTAGGCTTTGCAGCTTTCAAGTGCCTCTACCAACTCCGCAAACTGTTCCGTGAACTCTTCTTTAATAAAGATGGTCACCCCATCATCGTGATCAACCTGGATTTGAACGCCGTGCCGGGAATACGTAAGAATGAAACTGAACAAAGAATTTAAGCAGTGGGCACACAGTGCCTCGCATCGGTCGAATTCTGATGAAGCAAACAAGTGGCCTTCTCTTTCATCCAGGGGTTCATGGTCATCTTCTTGGTCTCGCAATAGTTTCAGCATATAGGGCCTTTCAAAGCTCGGAAATATGCCAACTTCTGCGAAGATCAACAATACTTCATCTTCTACGTATGGAAAGGGCACCGCAAATTGTGCCAATCGTGCCCTTTGATTAAATTCCGTAGACAGGATGAAGTCATGCCGCCGCCATCCTGGCCCCGGCTCTTTATGCAATTTTGCACTTCCAATGCCTCGGTCACTAAGCCAGCTCAATGTTTCAGTTTCGTTCAGAATTCGCATTGGTACTCACAGATATGAATTACGTCCAGGCCCCTAGCCGCGATTGAAAAAACAGCGACCCAAACTCCACATTATCACGGTTTGGGTAATAAGTTGAGGGGCCAGAACACCCTATTTGCTATGCAAAACGACGAAGAACCTTCATTCTTTTTGCCCGAGCGCGTTGTCCGGCGGCTCTTCTCAGAGCAACCGGACTCGAACTCTCACTCTCCTGCGATTACTCGGAATCCTTACTTTAGACCCTTTGCCGCGAAGTAGGCGTAGCTGGTGGCTACGGCGTCTAGGGGGTCGGCGGGGGATTCGTCTAGCTCTACTACTGAGAACCGGGTTCCGGCGGCCGACAAGGCGGGCAAAATGGCGTCGAAGGGCATGGTTCCTTCTCCGGCGGGGGTCCATTGAGGGGTCTTGGATTTATCGTAGTCTTTCACGTGGGCAAACCGCACCCGCGAGCCGAGCTTGTTAATCCACTCAACCGGGTCTTGACCGCCGATGGAGACCCAGGCCAGGTCAAGCTCGGCAAAAACGGTGGACGCATCAGACGTCGCGTAGAACTGTTCAAATCCGCCCCCCGCAAACTCAAAATCGTGATTGTGGTAGGCAACGGATACACCCAGTGCGCTCAATTTAGCCGCAACCGTATTGACCCGCTCCGCGAACTTATCCCAGCCGTCCGCGTAGGCATCCGCACCGATCCAGGGAATGATGACGGTGTCGAGTCCCAGGATTTTGGCATCGGCGGCAACTTTCTCCGGGTCAGCTTCCATCTCCGGCAGACCGATGTGGGCTCCGCTGGCTTGGAGGCCCAATTCATCCAAAAGCGTCTTCCATTCAGACGCGGACTTGTCGTAGAACCCCGCCAGTTCTACGTAGTCAAAGCCAATCTCCTTAATCTTCTTGAGCGTGCCAGGAAGGTCCTGGGTTAAATGATCACGAACCGTATAAAGTTGTACCGAAAGTCGCATAGCGACCGATTATGGCCCTGCAGGAGCCGGGGTTGGGCTAGTATTGGGTGCAGAAGTCTTAGAATCCGTCCATTCTTTTGTGAGAACAAATCCCACCCATGCATCCGCCGCCGGATTTTCTTGTTGCCAAGCGGAGGATTGGGTCTCGATAAGCTTGGATCGCGGCACATCGGCCAGGTAAACCACGTGCTCATTACGCACGGCACGGACCACCACCACGTTGGTATCTAGATTCTGATCCAGGGCCGCCTTGGCAATTTCTGCCCCCATTTTGCGCTCGTCGTCATCGGGCTTCAACTGAAAAGTGATTGTGGTTTGCTTAGATCGCGGGTCGACCAACGCCGAGAGTATCCGGACCTCGGGCACCCTCGGGCTGAGTTGGGCAAGCAACGCCCGGTCTTCGTCCACGCCAGAAGCAGCAGGCAGAGGAGGCGTACGCTCACCCGTTGAACCGGGCACTGCGTTTGGAGTGGTGCCAGTATCCGAGGCCGTGGTTTCCACTGGGTTAGGTCCGACGTTGGTAACAGAGGGGTTTGCTTCCAGCGGTGCCGCCTTGCCTAAGACTTCTGGAGAAGCTGTTTGATAGCGATTCACACTCTTTTGACCCACAAGGTAGGCGGCAAAGCTGATGAGGATAATTAGGACCACACAGCCAGCGATGTACACGCGCAGACGCTGCTGACCAGAGGGTAACCCCAACGTTTGCGCGGTGGCCGCCGCCTCCCGCTCCTTCATTCTCGCGCGCGTGGCTTTAAGCTTAAGTTGATCGGGCACCGAAGCCGCGTTGAGGTCTAGGGCTAACTCATACCACTGGGAAGCCTGCTCTATGTCGCCTTGCTCGGCATAGATGTCTCCCAAGAGCGTGTGCGCATCCATTTGATCTGGCTTTCTATGAAGCAACGAGAGGCATTGGGTAGTGGCCGCCTGATAGTCTCCTCGCATCCGGGCCAAGTTGGCGCCCGCCAGTTCGCGCTGAGATTCCTCATCAGTTGGGTCGTGCAATTCTGGGTTAGATTCATCCATGTGGTTCACTCACTAAACGCCCGTGCTCCCAAATCCGCCCGATCCGCGCTCCGTGATATCTAAAGATTCAACCAATTGCCAGCTGGCTTGGCCTATCGGACACACGACCATTTGGGCAATGCGGTCTCCCTTCTCAAATTTGACGTCAGAATCTCCAAAATTGATCATGATCACTTTTATTTCGCCGCGATAATCTGAATCAATGGTGCCGGGAGAGTTCACTAAGGCGATGCCGTGGTTAATCGCCAAACCGCTCCTTGGCCGCACCTGAGCTTCGTATCCCAGGGGCACGGCAATGCGGATTCCCGTAGAAACCAGATGTCTTTCCGTAGGATGCAATATGAACGCCTCGGTGGAACACAGGTCAACTCCGGCGGCACCGGGAGTTTGGTATCGGGGCAAGACTGCCCCATCGGAAAGCGAAATCTTAACTTCAATTGACGGATCCACCGCTAAACAGTACTCAACTTGCGGTGGCGCATACTAGAAGGGTGAGGTTGGAACCCCTGGGAGATGCCGCGTGGATCATGCGAGACCTGCCTGCCCCTGCGTTTAGGGTGGCCCAGGCATTGAACCAGTCCGGCATTCCGGGTTTAACGGAAGCCACCGCCAGCTACGAAACGGTGGGTCTTTACGTGGATCCAAACCACTTTCGACCAGAATCGGTTGAATTATTACCCAAAGTTGATTTGACGGTGACGGGCAAGCGCGTGCAAATTCCGGTCCATTACGAACTCGGAGAAGATTTGGCCAGAGTTTGTGCCGAATTACGAATGACTCAGCCCGAATTTGTGGCCGTTCACTCTGGCGCAATTTACACTTGCGCGGCGGTGGGGTTTAGTCCGGGGTTTGCCTACTTAGGCCCAGTTGCTGCCTCTATTAGATCAACCACGCGGCTTGCCACTCCCCGAATTGCGGTGCCGGCGGGAGCGGTTGCCCTCGCCGGGAACCAAACGGCGGTGTATCCGCATTCCACCCCCGGGGGATGGAACTTAATTGGCCAGACGCCATTAGAAATGGTCAATGTGGCCAATGACTACTTTCCAATTTCGGCGGGAGATGAAGTGGAATTCTTTGCGGTCACGGCGGCCCAATTTAGAGATTTTACGGGAGACCGGCTTTGAGGACAAAGCGAATTTCCCTCAATGTGGATATCGGTGAAGGCTTTCCGTTTGACCGGCAGCTCCTTAACTACGCCACGGCAGCGAATGTGTGCTGCGGCCAGCACGCTGGAAGTTGGGGGCTAACCCAGGAGACAATCAAGCTCGTTCAATCTCGGAGGGTGATGTTGGGAGTGCACCCCGGGTATCCCGATCGGGATGGATTGGGTCGCCGGGGGATGGAGGCGGGCCAAGTGAGAGCGTATCTAGACAACATCTTTGCCCAAGTTCGGCGGTTTGCCGCCGATGCCCATCCGGAATATTTAAAACCTCACGGAGGCTTTTACTCCGACACTTCGCCCATCCTGCCTGCGGATTGGAACCACCCGCTTCCCTCCGGTGAGGACCCCGAAGCGGTTGGGTTGGCGCGGTACCCGGGGGTCCAGCTTCTGGCCATGCTGTTGCGGATTTACCGGTTGCCTCTCTTGGGGATGCCCGGAACCGCCCACGAAGCCCTGACCAAGCGAGCAAAGCAATCCTTCATCGCGGAGGGATTTGCCGACCGGGCGTATTCAGCCGATGGACGGTTATTGCCCAGATCGGAACCCGGGGCGGTCATTCACGATCGAGCGGAGATTAAAGATCAGGTGCTGAGGCTGGCCGAGACCGTGGATTCGATCTGCATCCACGGAGACACCGAAGGCTGCGTAGACATTGCCGCCTGGGTCTCAGAATCGCTCAAGCAAGCGGGCTACTTGGTTGTGTGTTAGCGTGCTTATTCTAACCGAGCTGATTGGAGAAGCCACCGTCCAGGCCGGACCCTGCCCGGACCGCCGGAGATTTGGCGTTCCCACCGGTGGAGCCTTTGACCCGATCTCCCTTGCGATTGCCAACCAACTCGTCGTAAATCCGGCGGATGCGGCGGGGATTGAGTTCACCCTGGCCACCGCGACCTTTATTGCGAACGGGCCAATATCATTTGCTCTCGTTGGGGCCTCAGGCAACCAGAGAGTGCTTTTAAAGGCCGGGGAGAGCTACCAAGTCACGCCGAATATAACGGGAGCGAGAACCTACCTGGCGGTCCCGGGAGGAATTCATCTGCCATCCGGAACCCGAATTCTAGCCCCCACGGAAATTGCGGTTCATGGACCACACGCTTATGGCTCCATGCGATTGGCGAACGTGCCGCCTTCATTCACTCCTGGTCCAATCCGAGTGGTTGCGGGGCCTCAGGCATCATCCTTTGATCTCGCCGGGATTCTTACCGCCGCGTATCAAGTGGGCCAACACTCAAATCGAATGGGACTGCGCCTCTCTGGCCCGGCATGGCCCCACGATATCTCCCTCCCCAGCGAACCGTGTACGCCCGGAGCCATCCAAGTAACGCCCGACGGCACCCTCATCGTTCTGGGACCAGACGGGCCAACCATCGGTGGATACCCTAAGCCCCTGGTGGTGATCTCCGCCGACTTGCCCAAACTCGGTCAACTCATTGCCGGATCGCCCATCGAATTCCGGCGGGTGAGTCTAAACGAAGCCCAGGAGATCCGGAGACGTGAGTTAGGCAAGAATATGGCGTTGCTTGCCCAACTCCAAAGCGCAATCGAATCCAACCGCTAACCCGCTTACTGCGCGGGAGAAATTTCCAGCCGGGTGAAGGTTACCGGGCCGTGATCTCCCTGCAGGAACATTTGTCCCGGGTGGCCCTCCACAGAATCCAAGGCACCTCCCGTGATCCCGGGAATTTCTTGGTCATTGATGATGGTGATTCCGTTGAGCACCACCGTCACAAATCGGCCGACCAGGGTGACCTCGGCACGATTGAGTTCGCCAAATGGCCTGATCGCTTTCGCGCTGGGTGCCAAGAACCCATAAATGGCCCCGCTGTTACCTACGGCCGTGCCTGGAGATTCGAAATCGTCCCAAATTTGCAACTCGTACCGCCCCCGCAAATAGATGCCGCTGTTGCTGTCTTTGGGATAGTGATACTCCGCCAATAAGTGAAAGTCACCAAAGGCTTGGTTGGTAACCAAATCCGTTCCATTGGTCTCATTGACCAAATGCCCACCCTGCACGGACCACTGATTAGCCTCGTGAGTAGTGCGCGGGTGCCAGTTGCGGAGATCAGGCTCAATGAGGTTGATGGTGGGGCCAAATTTAACTTCTCGCTTAGGCAGGGCAGGCGCTCGAACGCCGAGCCAGCTGGAGACTTTACCGTCGTCGGACGTAGTGGCGCCCACCAAGCAGCCTTCCGCAAAGTGCCCTCGAAAATTCAGCTCATCGGGTAGACCCGCAGTGTAATTTGGAAAGCCAAACTGCACCCGGTGCCCCTCCACGCCGCAATTCCCCAGCGGTCGGGCGCTGCCAAATCGGCCAACAAATTGGCCCCCCTCGGCCGTTATCTCTACCCAAGAGGGGTAGCGCTCACCCTCCAAGTCAATTGTCAAATCCCATCGGCCAAATATTTCACTCATGTGTTTAATCCCTTTTTTTTTGAAAACCGTTTCGATCCCGAGTATACGGGACTCCATAATGCCCCACTTGACTGCCCTAATTTCTGTACCAGTTGAACGAGTAGATTCTTCCCAAGCCTGATTGTGAGTTTTCGGGATGGAGGGAAGGACCAAAAAGCCCTTCTCCCCCGGCGGTGGCTCGTCCGCTGGGGGCGAGGATTGAGGTCATATACATTTAGTTAGGCTCCGTTGGGGCCGTTTCGTTTGTTCTGGTTGGGTGGAATCTAGCGTGAAAGAAGCGCAGACCGCCATGGCAATTCACCCTGTCGAGGAAAAACTATACGTAGATGAGGACTGAAGACTGAAGACTGAAGACTGAAGACCGAAGACTGAGCACTGAGAACCGCCCCACCCTCATCCGGCCCCTTCTCCTTCAGATTTCCGGAGAAATCAGAAGGAGAAGGGGCCGGATGGCCAGAAACCCGGAGCAAAAATAAAGATGGGGACCGATTTTCGTCAGCCCCCTGCTCTCCCCTCAGAACCCCCAGTAAATGCAGCGCTCTTACTGCTCAATGAGTGTTATGTTGTATCCGCCACTATCGGTACCCAGGCCAAAGATCGCGTACTTACCCTTCACTTTGTTGATGGCAAAGAAGATCGGATGGGCAGAATTATCATGCAACTCGGTGAGGGTTCCGTGAAGCAATCCGGGCGAAGGCTGGGAGTCAATCGAAATCGTAACCCCGCTACCCGCAACATCCTTGGTTCCCGACTCGATGTCGGTAAAATTGCCGCCGTCAAGCAGGTTGCTACCCGCGCCCGTGCCATAGATACACTGTGCCCCGTTGTGGGGATCCGTTGGGTTGTTGGGGTCAACTGGTCTCATTAATATGCCTCTGTACTCCCGGCCAGATTGGCAAAAGTCAGTGATAGAAATGGGGGTGGTCGATTGTTGAACGCCGATCGCACCGCCGTTTCCAGGCCCAAAGTCCAGCATGAAGGTGCCAGAAGGAGTAAGGGCGCCGGTACCGCCGCCCGATGTGGTGAGAACGCCTCCGTTGTTCACAAATCCATCGCTGTGGGTGTGGGACAACGTGCCATCAGCTAGGTAGCTTTTGATGGTTCCGTTATAACTGGTGCCGCTCACCACAAAGTCTACGGTTCCGTAGTTGATGTCCGCCGCGTTCCAATTTGTTTTAGGAACGGTCACCCAATTATAATGAAGTTGGGCACCATCCGCCGCATTGCTTCCCAATCCACAGGCGATAATGGGTGCGCTTCCTACTTTGGCGGGCTTGATCACAAGCGCCGTTCCCGGAATTTCGATGGCATACGCCGCCATTCCCACGGAGACGTTGGAATCATCCGACGTGCCAATCGTGAGCTTGCGAAAGCCCGAGGGCAAATCCACCGAAGTGCCGGTGTAATTATGAGACAACGTTTGGTTTGCCGCCGAGAACGTAGACGCCGCGTTGTCAAAGCTCCAAGACCAGACATCACCGGGGGCCTGGGTGCCAAGGTAGGCCCTAGTGGTGATGAGCGCCGCGGCGGCTCCGCTACCGCCGCAACCCGCCGTGATTGCCCCCGCCACCACCAGCGATGCCGCGACGATTGAAACGGAGAAAACGAACTTCCGACGGCTCCTCTTTAGGAGTGGATAAGTAAATTTCATAGCGGTAGAATTCCGCGCCCCGCGCCACTACCCGCCAGAAGGATTACCAGATTCCATTAAAATGTCCCACGCCCTCAGCATCCCTCTCCTGCAAGCTCGCTGAGCGCAGGAAAGGGATGAGTCAACCGCCTAATCCACGCCGTTATTAGCAGCGGATACCGTAATCGTCAACGTTGCGGAGACCTGTTGATTGCCCAGCTGAGCCGTAATGGTAGCCACCTGAACGGAAGTGACGCGCTTGGTCACCACCGAAAGAGTGACTGATTTCTTACCGGGTAGAAATCTTACCGTGGTGGGCAAGATCACGTAGGGGGTATCCGTGGAGATAGTAACCAGGGTTCCGCCCGCCGGGGCGGGGTCCGTCAGCGAGACGGTCATCTGCGACGCATTACCCCCCACGACGCTGTTGGGGTTCATGGTGATGGACGCCAATCCGGCCGGTGCAACTACGATCGTCGCACTTTGCGTAATCGTATCCAGTTGCGCGGTCACCATTACCGGGGTCGGCGCAGTGGGTGATCCCGCTGTGAACGTGAACGTCACCACAGAAGCACCTCCGGCTACCAACACAGAACTGGGTAGCGGAGCAACTGATGCATTATCCGTGGTCAGATTAACCACCATTCCACCGGCAGGCGCAACGCCATCCAACTTGACCGTGCCCGTGATGACGCGACCATTAGCCGCCGGATTGGGGTCAAAGCTGATGCTTTGGAGTACGGCCGTAGTGACCTTTACGTTAACCGTCTTCTCGTCTAACAGATTGCTCGGATTGACGCCATTATCAGTAACCCGAACCTTAAACGTATAGTTGCCGCTGGCCAGGCTGGCCGCTGGCGACAGAACGAGTGAGGTTCCGCTGATTGACGCCCAAGACGGCCCGGAGGGCAGGCTAAAGGTGAGGATGTTCGCGGGGAGATCAGAGTCAGTCGCGTTGAGGGCCACGGTTCGTAAACTGCCCACCTTCACCGTTTGATCGGCAATTGCGGATAGAACGGGTGCCGAGTTCACTTCTTTAACGGAAATAGACACCACGGTGGAATCAGACTTAGCGGGCGATCCGTTATCAGTTGCGGTGACCGTGATGTTGTAATTTCCGGGTCCCTGAACTTCAGAAGGGGTCCAAGTGAACAGACCGTCCCGAGTAATGGTCGCACCGGATGGAGCGTTCCCCAGCGAGAATCGAATCTTTTGTCCGATGTCTGGGTCAGTTGCGGTTGCCGTGAAGGTCATCAGTGCCAATTCGTTACCGGTGATGGGCGAGATTGGATTGATTGTGGGCTTAGCGTTGGGTTGCAGCGTCACGTCTGCGGTGAAAACACCACGACCGTGAGTAGCGGCAAGCAGAATCTTTGAATCCGCCATGAACTTAAGCTCGTCAACACTCACGGACGCCGGGCCAAAGTCGTTGGTAGACCAGTTCTTACCGCCGTCATAGGTGACAAATACGCCAACTTCCGTGCCGACATACAAGATGTTGGGATCGTCTGGGTGGCGGGCAATTCCCCGAACGGGGGCAGGCGGCAGGCCCGTATCTCCGGTACCGGTGATTGAGGTCCACGTGAGACCAGCATCAGTCGTCTTCCAGAGATTGTTCGCAGAAAAACCGCCAAACCCTACGTAAACCAATTTCGGGTTCGCCGGGTCAATCGTTATTCTTTCCACGTACCGACGAGGCAGGGGGCTACGAATACTTGTGATGGTGGCCCAGATCGGATTGGCGGCCAGCGCGTTGCCGGTTCTAACGATCACGCCATCATTTTGGCCAACCCACATCACGTTTGAGTTACCTGGAGCCACCGCGAGAGCACTGATGTAATCGCTAGACGGTGGTCTAATCGCGGTCCAAATCGGCGTTATGCCCTTTGCGTTATTGGTTCGCCATACGCTAGCCCCACCGCCCAGAAGACGGTTTGCATTGTTGGGATCTAATATGAACGGGGCAATAAAGTTGGCGTTGGAAAAGGCATCGGTTAGACCCGAAAAAATCCAATTCGCCGAGGCACCTCCGTCGGCAGATCGATGAATCGCAAGATAAACATACTCGCCATAAAGAAAGTTATTATCCGTAGAATCTACCGCGCAGAATCCGCCGTCTCCACCAAACACCATGGATGAATCGTCTGACCCTGGCTTAAGCAACTGAGAACCGTTGTCTTGCAGGCCCCCGTAGATAATTCCGGTCTTGCCGTCTCCATCCGCGCTGTAAAACTGACTTGTGCGATTGGTGCTGTGAAGTTGACCCCACCCGAACCCAATCGCGGCCGTTGTAATATCGTTTGTGTAGTGAACTCCGCCGTCGGTAGTGACATAAACCCGTTTGTTTGTCACCCCGTCATAGCCAGGGTCGGCGGTTATAAAATGGCTATCCGGATGGGGCTCATCGGTCAAGATGTACCCTTCCGAAATTTGGTTGAGGGTTACTCCGCCATCGCTACTTCGATAGAAATGGTTGCCGCCCAGCACGACTAGGTTAGGATCGGTTGGGCTAACCCACATTGCATTGTCGTACCACAACTGCGAACTGTTTGGACTCGTGGTGGTCTTCCGTGCATAACTCATCCCGCCGTCGGTGGACTTCCAAATGGTCCCGCCCTCTGCGCCGCTATCGGCATAAACAATGCTCGGGTCGCTCGGCGCATAGGCCAATTCGGTGCGATTAAAACTCAGTTGTCGCTCTAGGCCGCCCGTGACCGCCAGCCACGTCTGGCCCGCGTCTGTTGAATACAACGCTTTGTAGAAATAGGCCGAGTTGTCGGCGGTGAAGATGGTGGCAATTGCCTTACTGCCATCTTTCGGATTAAAGGCGAGCGAAACTCCCATGTAAGCCGCACTTTGAACAAGAGTCCAACTCGCTCCGCCATTGGTGCTTCTATAAATCCCGCCGGGATTGACGGTGGCCAAGATCACGTTACTGTCGCTGGGGGAGACCGCAACCCGGTTGACCGCACCCCAGCCACCGGTACCGGGCAACAGGGACCATGTTGCGCCCCCGTCTATCGTTTTAAATAGGCCGCCACCTCGAATCGCATCTCCGTTAAAGTAGCCTTCTCCGGTCCCCGCATACATCGTGTTGGCATTTGACGGGTCCATCGCCATGCAGCAGATGGCGAGATTCTTCATAAAATCGTTAACCGCCGACCAAGTGGCACCTCGATCTTGGCTGTACCAAATGCCGCCGCCCACCGAGCCAGCCCACATTCGATTCGTTTGGGTCGGGTGGATAAGCAAGGAACGAGTTCGACCGGCAACATTGCGGGGACCACGGTCTATCCATTGGATACCGGATGCTCGAGCGGCCGTTCGATCTACCATGCGTTGTCGCTGATGGTAGGCGCGACTAAAACCATCGGACGGCATCTGGCCGTTCTCGTCAAGATAGGACAGTCTCCGCCATAAATAAGCCTTAAGTGGATTATCTAGTTTAGGTCTTCCATCTTTGGTGAGGCCCGATTCTTCGTCCTCATCCAGACGACCGTTTACGATCTTAGGCAGTCCAGAGTCTTCCCTGCGGCCCTTCTGCTTAGAAATCTTATTGAAGTAGGCCGCGAGGGGGTCTAATTTTGCTCCCGTCTGTAGTGCCTTGCCCGTTTTTGCAGCCGAAGTTTTTCTGGTCGCGCTCGGAGGTAGGGCGTCCTTATGCCCCGTGGACGGGATCGGACCGGACTGGTGGGTGTAAGCAATCGCCTGCGCATGGATCAGGGCATTGGGTGCCTCATATCGAATATTCGCAATTGCAGCCCCAGAGAACGGATTTTGGGTTAGGGTGCGGGCCGCAATGAACAGCACCGGGATGCCGACCATGAGGCAAGAAAGCGAATTAATTAGGCGTCGATTCATAAATTGACCTTTATCTGTAGATTCCAAAAACAGCACACAATGAAGGATGGAGGCTTGGCCCCCAATGTCTCCGGCGAAATTCGTAACAACACCTCTAGTGTAACGGTGATTTACCGGTGTGTCTATGCCGTTTTGCAAAATACTTAGGAACCCGGTACTAGAAAATCCATTTACGCAGCCCAGAATATGCCGCCGGAAACCTAACATGGTTCCGTTAAATGCCCACAGATAGAAAACCGCTGGGCAAAACGATGAATTCCCAAAGATTTGGGAACGATTCCTTCTAACATGGGGAAGAATCAGGAGAGGTCGCAATGATTCCTTCGCACGACGATCCCTGGCTTAACTTTCTGGAATATCCGTTCCGCATGAACGCGTTTCCCTGCGAAGGACTTACGCCATCCAAAAGGCACACGCCCGAACAGTGGATCAACTACGTTGACGAGGGCGTTGGACGTCCGGTCGTCTTCGTTCACGGATCCATGACTTGGTCGTTCCTGTTCCGAAAACTCATTAAGGGATTGTCTGGGCACAATCGGTGCGTAGCCATCGACCATCTGGGGTTCGGCTTATCTTCTAAGCATGCACGGGCGGATTACAGCCCCCAGGCTCATGCGGCGCGGTTTGGACGGCTGATGGATCATCTCAACCTAGATGACGTGACCCTGGTAATCCAAGATGCCGGGGGGCCCATCGGCCTAAGCTGGGCCATGAACCACCCAGACCGAGTGCGCAATATTGTGATGATGAACACATTTATGTGGTCGCTCACCGAGAACCAAGCGGCCACTCGACTGGCAAACCTGGTGGGAAACCCTATCAACCGGTTTTACTACCAGGCTCTAAAAGCCTCACCCGCGTTCATTCTTCCCGCCTTGCTGGCGGATAGGCATCGGATGTCTAAGATGATCATGACCCAATACTTTGGGCCGTTTAGACACCACAAAGATCGGCGGGCCGTTTACGCACTTATCGAGTCTTATCGCAAGTCGACCGCATGGTATGAAGCGCTGTGGGACAAACGGGCCGCTCTTGCAAGCAAGAGAATTCTGCTCCTCTGGGGCATGCGAGACCCGATGTTTGGTCCAGAAGCATTAGCAAAGTGGCAGGGATCGTTTCCGCACGCGGAAACCGTTGAGTTTGCAGCCAACGGAAGATTTGCCACCGATGAAGCTGGCCCCGAGGTTCTGGAACACGTTCGATGGTTCCTGATGAACCACGTGGCGGTAGAAGGGCGTGGTTAACTTCCAGGGGAGGTCAGCTGGCCAAGCAACCAAAGCGCACAGGCCAACTTGCTCGCTGTCTCGCTGGTGAGTGGCACTTGGTTTGGCCTAAGAAGGGTAAGCCGATTATCTTCTGAATCAAACCCGATTTCGTTTTGACTCACGTCATTCATCGCGACCGCAAACAAGCCTTTGCGGATTAGTTTTTCTGATGCAACCGTGATGTCCGACGACGGTTCCGCCGCAAAGCCAACGCACTTTGCCCGAGGTTGGCGTGCGGCGAGGGTCGCAATGATGTCTGGGTTCGGAACGAGTTCCAACGAAAGGGTCTCGGCACTTCGCCGGATTTTGCCTTGAGCGGGATGAGCGGGACGATAGTCGGCCACCGCCGCGCTTCCAATGATCCAATCCATTTCTCTGGAGTTTTCTAGGGCAACCCGCAACATCTCGTCTGCCGTCTGAACCCTAAAAACTTTTGCCTGCTGAGGGTAGGCCACCATCGTGGGTCCAGACACCACGATGACTTCTTCGGCTCCCATCAACAAGGCAGCCCGGGCGAGGGCTGCCCCCATTTTTCCGCTGGAGCGGTTGGAGAGAAACCGCACGGAATCAATTGGCTCTCGGGTCGGCCCCGCCGTAATCAATACGCATTGCCCTTTTAACGCCAAACTTCTATTTAACACCGAGAGAACCGCTTGGACAATGGTCGACGAAGGAGCGAGTTTGCCCTGCCCATGCTCCCCACAAGCCACGTCACCTTCTGTGGGCTCAATGATTGCCGTCGCACGAGACCTGAGGCGGGTTAGGTTTTCGCGGACAGAATCGCTGGCGTACATTTGCGGATTCATCGCCGGTGCCAAAATGAGGGGTGCCGTGCTGGCCAGCACCAAGGTAGTCAGCATGTCATCGCCAATTCCATGGGCTAGCCTTGCGATTGTCGTCGCGGTGGCGGGAGCGATCAGGATTACATCGGCTTGACGAGCCCAATCAATGTGAGCCATCCGCCCCGAAACCGGCTCGTCAAATACATCAACGAGGCAGGGCTGCCCGGTGAGCGTTTCAAAGAGGAGCGGAGTGACAAAGTGTTGCGCCGCATCGGTAAGGCAGACCCTAACCGTGCACCCGGTTCGCATAAGATCTCGCGCGAGGTCCGCGGCTCGATAGGCGGAAATTGATCCACTGACGCCGAGCACCACGTTCATCATCTGATTATGAGCGAGTGATGTGAATGAGTTGCTCCACCACTTGGTCTACGTCTTGGTTGATCAGTTGATACCGGTACCGGTCCGCCACCGCCATCTCGTCTCGGGCGTTTCTCAGCCGCCGTTCAATCGCTTCCGGGTCGTCACTTCCCCGATCACGAATGCGGCGCTCCAACTCGTCCATATCGGGCGGAAGAATAAAAACGGTGAGAGCATCGGGCCTCAAGTCCATCGCCGATAGTGCCCCCTGAACATCAATCTTGAGCACCGCAATCAGTCCCTGTTCCAACATCGCATCCAGATCTCGCAATGGCGTGGCGTAGTGGTTGCCATGAACCTCCTTGAACTCAAGAAAGGCACCCTGTTCGGCGAGTTCATGGAATGTGGGCGCAGGGACAAAGTTGTAGTCCACTCCGTTCTTCTCCCCCGGACGCGGATTCCGCGTGGTGTATGCCACCACGCGTTTCACCCGAGGATTCTTTTGGACCCAGGCGTCGATAATGGTGTCTTTACCCACGCCGCTGGGTCCGCTAAGGATGATAAGTTGGCCCGGAGGATTCATGGTCGTACTATTTCCCCACGAGTCCCACTAGCCTCGCGGCAACCTTCATGGGGTCGTGGCGAACAAAATCGGACTCGCTGGTGAAATTATCGGCAACCACGCGAAAGCCCATAGCCCGAATCCGGTCCGCATCTGCTTCCACCGGGTGCTGACCCGAATCTCGATATTTTTCAATCGCTGCTTGGCTGGGGATACCCGTATTAATAAATACGTAATCAAACACCCTAAGCTGGACATTGTTGAGGATCGCCGACACGTGTTCTGATGCGGTAAACGAATCACTCTCGCCCGGTTGGGTCATCACGTTGCACACGTAAGCCTTGGCTGCGGTGGATTCTCTTACCGCGCTGGCAATTCCCGGCACCAGCAGGTTGGGGATCACGCTGGTAAATACCGACCCCGGTCCGATGCAGATGAGGTCCGCTGACCTAATGGCATCCAGGGCACCCTTGTAGGCCGTGCATGATTCTGGGTCTAGGTAGATCCGCTTGATCCGCGGTCCCGCCTCTACAATCGCGGTCTCTCCACAAATCTCAATATCGCCTTCTAATTGAGCGCGCAGGCGAACGTGGTCTAACGTGGAGGGAACGACCCGACCTCGAATGGCCAAAACGTCAGAGGCAATTTCGATGGCTTTCTCAAAGTCTCCGTGAGCCTGGTCTACTAGAGCGGCAATGAGGAGATTCCCAATTGCATGACCGCTAAGCGATCCGCTTTCCTTTCTAAATCGATGCTGAAATAAATCGGTCATCGATTTTTCTGCATCAGCGAGGGCCACCAGACAGTTGCGAATGTCTCCCGGCGGAATGATCCCAATTTCTTGAGTCAGCTTTCCTGAGCTACCTCCGTCGTCGGTCACCGTCACGATCGCCGTAATGTTAGAGGTGTGCTGTTTCAGTCCGCGCAGCAAAGTGCTCAAACCCGTTCCCCCGCCCATTGCAACAATTCTTGGCCCCTGAGCGAGCTGGAGCCGACGGCGGTAGATATCCACCTTGCCCGTTTTGAGGCCGGGGTTGAGCGTTTCTACAATGTGGGTGAGCGCCGCCCTAATCGCCCGGTAAGTGAGGTAGAAACCGAGGACGATGAGGACGAGCGCCAGGTAGTGAATGGAGACTTCCAGTCGTTCTGGCGGCGCAAAATTGGCGACCCCCCGGTGGGTGACATCAGACATCCAAAGGAGGCCCGGATAAATTAGCTTCTTAAAGCTGAGCCCAATACCCAGAAAGAGCGCAATACTCCCCAGCACCAGCATCCCCAGGGCTTTTTGAAGCCCAAGGGTGGGAGCGAGCAATTTTCTGAGTCGGTAGCTCCTAATCATTTAGGTGCGCTGCTGGTCAAGATTAAAACAAAATGGAGAATCGCCACTCAATCATCTTTGTCGTCGGGGAGGAACACTCCAAGTACGCCGTTAATAAACGCAATGAGGAGACTGGCGACAAACGCGGCAAAAAACGCTTGCGTTCCAGAATCGGTGATTCTGAATCCTAAGTTGAACGAAGCGGCAAACCACAAAATGACTGCATTCACTACTAAAGAGAACAATCCCAATGTGATGCAACTCAACGGCAACGTGATGAATTTGATGATCCGGCCAAGCGTTGCGTTGAGCAAACTCAGCAGGGCCACGCCAATCAAGAGCTTGATCGCCGAGCCAACGCTAGAAACATCAGCCGCAAAGCCAAGATTGAACGCGTGGCTAACTAACGACGCGGCAAACACCGAGAAAGCGAGGAGGACCCACCGGAGCAGTAACTTTCGCATCTTTTACTTCCAGATGGATTATGACCAAGCCAAGACAGGGATACTTGGGAGCACATTGGCATACTTAACATCGTGAAGGCACATACGCCCATGCTCCAGCAATATTTTGCCTCCCGGGCGGAGCACCCGGGGGTTTTGCTGGCCATGCGCGTGGGTGACTTTTACGAATTTTACGGCGATGATGCGGTGAAGGCGGCCGAGGCGCTGGAAATCACTCTCACCGGTCGGGAAGACGGGCCCAACGGCCGAGTGGCGATGGCGGGAGTTCCATTTCATTCGGTTGAGAAATACCTCGCACGGCTACTCAAGCAAGGGATTCGGGTGGCAATCTGCGATCAACTTGAAGACACAAAAGCCGCCAAAGGCCTCGTCAAACGAGGAGTCACCCGCGTGCTCACCCCGGGCACTCTGGTGGAAGATTCCATGCTGGCCGCCGGTCAGAACAATTTTCTGGTCGCCATTTGCGTTCAAGATGGCCGCGCGGGTTTGGCATTCCTGGATCCCTCAACCGGCGAATTTGCGGTCACCGAAGTCACCGGAGAATCCACTCAAGAACTCCTTACCCAGGAACTCGCTCGGCTCAAACCGTCTGAACTCCTCCTGGGTCCGCAAGCCGACGCCTATGGTGCGATGGCATCCGGAAGCCTCGGAACCTCGGTCACGGAATTCCCCGTTTGGTCGGCCGATAAGGCAAGCCACCGGTTAGCCCAACAGCTGAAAGTGGCAAACCTCAACGGATTTGGATGCGAGGATAAGCCTTCTGCCGTGGTGGCGGCGGCGATGATCTTGGGCTACGCGGAGAAGAACCACCTCTCACTCACTCACGTAGAAACCCTTCAATCCTACGCCATTGATGGCTTCATGCGCCTTGATCCGGCCACCCGCCGCAGCCTGGAACTGAGCCAGAACCTCATGGACGGAACCAAGAAGTTCACCCTCCTTTCGGTGATTGACGAGACCCTCACTTCCATGGGAGCTCGTCTTATCCGAAGGTGGATTGATCAACCACTACTGGATTTAGCGGCAATCCAATCGCGGCTTGATGCGGTGGAGCGGCTGATCAATCATGCGATGGTTCGCGGTGACCTCCGAGAGGCACTACGCAAAGTGGCTGACCTAGAACGATTGGTCGCCCGCGTCTCTACCGGACTCGCCGGGCCTCGGGACATGGTTGCGCTAAGGGCGTCCATCCAAGCCTTGCCGATTCTTGCCGAGCCGCTTCGCAAAGTGGGGTTGGGTCGCATTCAACAAATCCGCCAATTGATTGGCGATCACGCCGAGTTGGCGATTCTGCTGGACCGCGCGTTGGTTAATGACCCTCCACACTCCATTAGAGAAGGGGGCGTTTTCAAGCCCGACTTTGACGTTGAGCTAGACAAACTGCGGGATCTGAGCCAAAACGGCAAAAGCTACATCGCCAGCCTAGAGCAGTCCGAGCGACTTCGCACCGGCATTGCCACCCTTAAGGTCGGTTTTAACTCGGTATTTGGTTACTTCTTGGAAGTCGGCAAATCGCAATCGGCCAAGGTGCCGGCAGAATATATCCGGAAGCAGACCACCGCCAACACGGAGCGGTACATCACCGCCGAACTTAAAGAGCACGAATCTCAGGTCCTGGGAGCGCAAGATAAGGCAACCGCACTAGAAGCCGACCTCTTTAATCGGCTTCGACAGCGGGCGGCGGACCACACTACGGTTTTGTTATCCACCGCGCGCGCGCTCGCCGAACTCGATGTTCTGGCTTCACTGGCCGAAGTCGCGAATCTCCGCGGATACGTGAGACCCGAGATGGCGGCCGAAGACTCGCTCATCATTCAGGGTGGACGTCATGCGGTGGTGGAGCGAAACGTGGGAGCGTTTGTTCCCAACGACACCGACCTCGTGGCTCCCGGCCAAGACGGAACCCGATTGATGATTCTTACCGGGCCAAACATGGCGGGTAAATCTACTTATCTGCGGCAAAACGCTTTGATTGTTCTGCTCGCCCAAATTGGTTCGTTTGTCCCCGCAAAGTCGGCCCGGATTGGCGTTTGCGATCGGATCTTTGCCCGAATTGGAGCCAAGGACGAACTTGCCCTGGGGCAAAGCACCTTTATGGTGGAAATGGTGGAATCGGCTAATATCCTCAACCACGCTACCCAGCGGTCGCTGGTGATCTTGGATGAAGTGGGACGAGGTACCTCCACCTTTGACGGGCTGGCCATTGCGTGGGCCATGGTAGAGCATCTTGCGGAAGTGGGATCCAAGACACTTTTTGCGACCCATTATCATCAACTCAATGCGCTGGCCGAGCAGCTTCCTGCCGTGGGCAACTATCGGGTTGCGGTCGAAGAATTTGGCGACGACATCGTATGGACCCACCGCGTTCTGGAAGGGGGCACCGATCGGTCTTACGGAATTCACGTTGCGAGAATGGCGGGGGTGCCAAGGTCTGTCCTTCTGCGCGCAACTGATGTTTTGCGCGAGTTGGAGGATAAAGACGCCGCCCCTAACGCCGTTCCCGTGAATACCAAGAAGCTCCAGCTCACCCTCTTTGAATTCGAAGAACCCCCCGTGATCGGCGCGCTTCGCAGCTTGGATTTAAATCGCCTCACCCCCCTCGAAGCACTTAAAGTCTTAGACGATTGGAAGCGCAAATTCAGCGGCTAGCCACGATGCTCATTTACGTTTGGTTGAGCCAATTGCAAAACTAACCATAGACAAAGATTCCGTTGCCTACGTAGGTTCAAAATAGAGATTCAAGTGCTCCGTTTTTGGAGTTTTGCAACCGGCTTAGTAAGGTTCTTTTAGTCCCAGTTCATCGGTCTTGGGTGTATAGGTTTAACGTAAATGAGGTGCGGACCGCCAAGGCAATTCAGCCTGTCGAGGTTTTGCCAAACGCATATGTCACTTCCTTGTCCCGGCAGGGACTATCCCCCAGTAGCCTGGCATAAGCTCTGGCCCATGCCAGGGTCGGTTGCGATCTTGCTACGTTCCCCGGCAGGGGCACCAGAACCTTTCGTTCAAGATATCGAGCATCGTAATCAGCGCCCTGAACAACGCAATATGCCGCCTGCCGTTGGGATTCGACGTCGTAGCCGGTGGTCGGCGGATGACTGTGCCGAAGTCCGGTTGCCCCGAGATCGCCGACAGTCACCCGGACTCGGGCACGGCCATCCTCAACCTACAGGCTTCACCGAACGGTTTGAGACTTAGTTTTGAAGGATATTTCCGAGACCCACCCATACGAGTCTCTCCGAGATATTCGCGGAGCCGCCCTCACGATTCTTGGTCGAGAATTCGATGAGGTAGCTCAAGCGCTCATGAGTTGAAGGCATTTGGTAGATTCTGGTGCCCCTGCCGGGGAACCGACTTATTTGCTGCCTGACCCTGGCATGGCGCGAGAGCTTATGCCAGGCTAATCGGGGAAAGTCCCTGCCGGGACAAGGGAGGGCTAGTCGCCGTCAAACACTTCTTTCCTTGTAAGTCCGTTGCCAGATTCTGGTTCCCCTGCCGGGGAAGCGACTTGTTTGCCGACTGACCCTGGTATGGCGCGCGAGCTTAGCCAGGCTAATCGGGGAAAGTCCCTGCCGGGACAAGGGAGGGCTAGTCGCCGTCAAACACTTCTTTCCTTGTAAGTCCGTTGCCAGATTCTAGTGCCCCTGCCGGGGAACGAACTGTTTTGCTGACCCATCCTGGCATGGCGCATTAGCTTATGCCAGGCTATTCGGGGATAGTCCCTGCCAGGACAAGGGAGGGCTAGTCGATATAAAACAATTTCTTCCTAACCCATCCGTTGCGAGATGATTTTGCTCCTGCCGGGGAACCAACTTAGTTGGTGCCCGATCCCGGGATGGCACCACATGTACGTTTAATTAGGCACTTAAGGCCCATTTCATCGGTCCCTTGTGATTCGATCAAAGGCAACCAAAGCGTAGCCCGGCAACGCAAGTCGCCGTGTCGAGGCGAAGCTAAATGTATATGGCTACGAGGCTGACCCTGGAATACGAAGCCGTTGTGTTCTGGCGCGGTCCGAGTGCCTTAGGCCATCTTAGATCGTAGTCTTGACTACCCAGACCACGCCGTCAGGCGTGTCTCGGAGCTCGATCCCTTTGGCATCTAATTCGGCCCGAATTGCATCAGCGCGGGGGAAATCTTTGGCCTTCTTGGCCATTGCTCGCTCTTCAATGAGGCCGTTGACCCATTTCTCATCTACCGAGGAAGCGGGCGTACGCGCGGGGGCCACATCTTCATTTTCTTGGTACACAATGCCCAGAAGTGCATTAATCCGGTCCAAAAAAACCTGACCCGATTTTGCCGAAGGCGCGCTCATCGTGTCGCCTTCTCGAGTGATCAATCTCGCCCCCTCCAGTGCCTTGGCCAGCGCCACCGACGTATTGAGATCGTTGCTCATGGCGTCTAAAGCCTGTTCGTAGATTCCTTGTAGAACAGAACCTAAACTGTCTTCACCATCCGCAAGGTCAGATTGCTTCGTCAGTGCTAGAGCCCTACGCAGCCGGTCCAGATTGCCCATCGCATCACTCAGGCCCTGATCCGTAAAGTTCAGCGGTTTGTTGTAAATGCCAGACATGAGGGCGTAACGAATGGCCAAAGGGTCTACTCCTTTCTCCAAGAGTCCGCGAACGGTATAGAAGTTGCCTAGGCTCTTACTCATTTTCTCTCCGTTCACCAGCAAGAACCGAGTGTGAATCCAGTGGTTAGAAAATGGCTTGCCGGTCAGCGCCTCAGACTGCGCGATCTCGCATTCGTGGTGAGGAAAAATATTGTCTTCGCCGCCGCTGTGAAGATCTAACGTATCCCCAAGATACTCTCGCGCCATCACCGAGCATTCGATGTGCCAGCCGGGAAATCCCCAACCGAATGGCGAAAACCACTGCATGAGGTGCTTGTCATCTTTTTTCCAGATGGCAAAGTCGGCCTGCTCTTGCTTATTATCGTCCACCACCACTTCCCTCACGCCTTTACGCAGGTTCTCTTGGGTATTTCCGCTCAACTTGCCGTAATCGGGGAAGCTTCCTACACTAAAGTAGACACCGGTGGGAGTCTCGTAAGCGTTGCCCTTGGCAATAAGCTCCTGGGCGGCAAGAATTTGCCCGCGCACGTGCTGCGTGGCCTTCGGTCGAACGTCGGGTTCCCGAAGGTTAAGACGTTTCCAGTCTTCGATGTAAGCGGCCGTATAGTGTTCGGCCAGTTCCCAAACGTTGTTGAAATCTTCACCCTCCTTACTTCTAAGGGCTCGTTCCATCTTATCTTCACCCTGAGAGTCCGCTACGTCGTCCTCGGTGAGATGTCCAACGTCGGTAATGTTGCTCACCCAGGTGACGCGCCAGCCCAGAGCGAGCGCAGTGCGCACCACAAGATCAGCGGTTAAAAAACTTCTAAAATTGCCAATGTGGGCGTAGGAGTACACGGTGGGGCCGCAAGTATAGAAGCGAAGGTGGCCCTTTTCTAGGGTGGCCACGGGCTTCAATTGACGGGTCAAAGTGTCGTAAAGCCGAAGGGTCCGATCGGTCACGAGTAGTAGTTTACCGTTCGGGATGTTTTTGCTCCAACCTATTCTAGGTTTCCGCCCATATACTAACAGCAGATGCGAATCTTTGCACTGAGATTTGCCAGGACTGGGATCCGAGGCATGAGATTCCGGACCGCTGGGTTTTGGATCGGCGGCCTCGTTACGCTTTGTCCGATGGTGCATGCTACGGACGAGGTGGGGCGAGGGGATAGGCTAGTTTGGGCAAGCCAAATGCGAGTAGCGGTTGCTTACGCAACCAAAGTTAATCGGCCCGTGATTTTGTGCCGAGGGGGGGGATGGGGATTTAGCTCTATTCACTTTGACGAACCCGACTCGCGCGCTCGTTTAGCCAGGTCACTGAAAGCTTTTGTCCCCGCTCTAATTGCAGATTCAGCCGATTGGGTCAAAATTACGGATCAGTTCCACCAGCCTCCAACGGCGTCGATGATTTTTCTCACGTCAAAGGGAACGTTGATGGGCCGTCTCATTGGCAACACCTCCCCCAGCGAATTGGACGACTCGATTGATCTCCTGGTCGGACCGAAAAGGACCGGAATCGCGGAGAGAGTTCGGACCGTGAGGAGGCTTGCCATGAGTGCCCACAGTTCACACGTGAAAAAAGAGATCGCTAAATTAAGCCGAATGGGCATTTCCCGGGCCGATAGCTGCAACCTCTATGCATCCTTGGGCGACAGCCGACGGGCCGAACGAGACTACGCGGGCTCCGCGTGCGCCTACATTCGGTCAGCCCAATATGCGATCACAGACTCACAGAGATTTAGGGCCTACCGAAGATTGTTTGCCTGCTACTATCGGCTTGATAAAGGCGCCCTTGCCACGGCCTCTCTTCGCAGTGCATTAAGCCAACGAAATGTTCCGGATGGGGACAAAATGGCCCTTCACAGCGTTATGGTAAGCATGCGTGGCCGCGGTCAATAACGGTTTGCCCCGCAAATAAGGAAGAATTACAGTATGTGTCTCAGTCGTTTGCTCTTGCCCTGCGCATTGATGTGTTTAGGTTCCACCTCGCAAGCCGAAGGGATCAAGTGGTACACCAACCTGGTAAAGGCAAACCAAGCCGCTCGGAAGGCAAACCAACCCCTAGTCATTGACTTTTTTGCCACCTGGTGCGGCCCGTGCAAAGCGCTGGACAAATACACTTATTCCAATCCTGCGGTCATCTCGATGATGAAGCACGTGGTAGCGGTTCGATTGGATATTGATACGAAAGATGGAGGGGACGTGGCCAAGTATTTGGGCGTCAATTCATTCCCTACCGTCGTGTTTTATGACAAGGCAGGCATCCTCAAAGGCGGCTTCAAAGGCTTCCGACCTCCAAAAGACTTTGCCGCTGAGATGAAGCGTCGGTTGGGGTCCTAGTCTTTTAGAATCGATAGTTAGCAGACAGCAGGATTCGCCGTGCCTGCTGAAAGCGGGTGCCGCTGAATCCAGATTGGAAGTTGATCACTTCTCGCGAATCAAACGCGTTCTGAATGTCGAGCGAAAGTCCACCGTGGCCGTTCAGCAGTTTGTCTCCCGTAGAAAACCTTAAATCGGCTTGGGTTCGCGGCGTTCGGTACGGGCTCGGAGGCACAATGCTGCTGGCAAGTCCGCTCCCGTGCTGGATAGTGAGGGACGCCGATGCACCTGACTTCAGCGTATAGGCGAGGCCAAATCCCACGGTCTGACGTTGGTCGTGGTCGTTAAAGTCCGGCACATTGGCTCCCGTATTATCCACTCCGTTTGGCTTTGCGGCGCTGTAGGTGTAGTTGAGATATCCGTCCCAGCCCACACCACCGCGAGAAGAAAAATCGTAACTGAGTTCGAGGCCGTGCACTCCTCCTTTGGCCAGACTCACCCCGCTGTACAGGCCAATTTGGCTTCCCGGAATCAGAAGTCCAACGTCCACCTGATTGTTAATCTGCTTCACGTAATAGGCAATGCTAACCGACTGAATCTTGGAAAGTTTATGGGTCAGTCCAATATCGTATTGGTCCACAATTTCTGGCTGGATCGCCTGGCCCACCAGCGCGCCCTGGGCAATGGGCGGCGTATTAAAAAGGTGATTGTAAGACCATCTCAACTGAGTCAACGAATCTAAGGCGTACTGAAAATTTAATCGTGGCGACCACTCCGTAGCGTTGAGTTTTTGCGACGATCCGCCAGAATTTCCAAAGGTTTGCGTTTGGTCAAACTTGTCGTACCGAACCCCGTAGTTCGCTACCAGATGCCCAAGTGTCCAGGTGTCTTGGGCAAAGAACGCCGAGTAGGTGGCCTTCCGCGAAACATTGACCGTGGGTGTCTGGGCACTAGAAGGGGTAAAAACCGGGTTTCCGTCAACGTCCAACTGGTGGGGATCGACGGTCCCCGCCGGGGCTAATTGAGGGTCAAGTGCAACCAGAGCGTTCAGAGCGAGCTGGCTCGCGGGCTCAATGCGGTACGACTCCGCCCCGTTTTGCCCGTCCACCTGAATCCCAAATTTCAGTCGATGACGGGTTACGTCCAGCGAATAGCTACCGACTCCCTGAAGGTGGTGAACATTTCGGGCCGCATTGGGGTTGTACTCAATGCTGTTGTCAACGGGAAGATTTAGAACGTCCACTCGTGGGTTGTGGTTTGTGGTGTCTTGACCGCTGTGCAACACGGTTACCGCGAATTGAAGTTGCTTGTGCGCATCAATCTTGTGAGTGAAGTTCAGCGTGCCAAATTCGGTCGTGTCGCGCTGAGTGATGTCTTGCCCCACCGCTTGCTGACTTCCGATCACCGAAGTTTGAGCACCCGGTGCCGACTGATTGTCCGTCGTCACATCGGGCCGTGAGCCGTCCGCGTTTCGCAAACCCTGAAATCCAAACCCCTCGCCGGCACTCGCAAACTTAGAAGAGAGTCCGGTACGGTTGGCGACTTGCAATTGATCCGGACTTGCACTCAGGGTCAAACTCAGCGCGTCTCGAGAGTTGGGAGTGAACCTAAACTTTGAGAATGCAGAAAGGCTCGATCCCGCATTGTGCGCAGTCTGTTGATCTGGCTGAGGCGGCTCTTCTAGGTTTTCGGTACGATTGCCGTTGAGGTCAATCACGTAGTTGGCGTGTGCACCCAACGGACCGATGAGAGACAGGTCTCCGTTTCGCGCATCGTAGGAGCCACCCTGAAGCGTGAGCTCCTGACGAGGCTTAGCCAGATTTGGCAATGTGGTGACGTTAAGCACGGCCGCGGTTTGACCGCCAAATTCGGGAGCGAACCCACCGGTTATGATGTCCAAGGTTTCAATCGTGCTGGGCACGACCACGGATCCTTGGTGGCCAGAAAGCGTGTCGGGCAACGGTACGCCGTCTACCACGTAGGTGATAGACGTGTGCTCACCGCGCACATGCTGTTGGCCCGCCGAGTCTTCGGCGACGCCCGCTTGCCCTTTGGTCAACTGGCGAGTATCGGCCTGAGTAGTGTTGACAAACTTCTGAATTTCCGCCCGGGTTCTCGACGTACCCGCCGACGCAATCGGGGGCGCGTTCGGCCTTATTCGGGTGGCGGTAACTCTAATCGTAAAGCTTTTGATTGGATTTTCTTGGGAAAGGGTCACCGTGGTCCCCAGGGGAATCGTGATCACCGTTGCACCGGCGAAATCGGTAACCGCCATGTGCGTGGGATCTACCGCGACCGTCTCTCCGAGGTGGACGGCACTGGTTAGTAGTAGCCCTCGCAACTCTTGCTGCTCTAGCAGCACGTATCCTGCTACCGGAAGATGGCTAATGGGGTCTACCACCAGAAACCGAACATGGTTTAATCCGGAAGCCAGAGCAGTGGCAGGGCAGATAAGGCTCAGGGCCAGGGAAAGGAATTTTCTATTCATGGCACTCTAAATTCAATTTTGAGCCTTACCGTTTGGTTTGTCGCCTTTCCTCCGAGGGTGGCGGGGTGAAACCTCCACTTTTGGGCGACTCGAAGTGCGAGCTCATCTAACGCAGGAATCCCCGTTGACTGGAAGGTTTTAACAGATTCTGGAACCCCGTTTGCATCCACGAGGAATTCTGCGATGAAATCTTTATCTAATGGCTCTCCTCTCAGGTCGTCGGGTAACTCAGGAGAAGGCGTAGTTGCGGGGGTGCAATCCTCAAACTTCAACGGGACCGCCACGGCGGGGGGAGTCGTCGGTGGAACAATGTCCTTAGGAATCGGTTTGGTAGGCGTGATGATGGGCGCTCGCACCACTACCGTCTCGGGGGATTTGGGCACTGAACCACCCGCGCCGGGGGGAACCGGAATGGAGCCCGGGGCTAGGGTTCCGCCCGCATCGGCGGTGGGTGCATCCCCGGTTCCCGAAGTATCTTGCGGCCCGGCCACCACCTTGGGCTGATTTGGATTGGGATGTGATGGACCCCCACGATGAGGATTACCGGCCCCTTTTCGGGAGGGTGCGGTCTTGGGCGTGACCTTCTTCCGCTGCACGGGCTTTTCCTTTTCGGACGGAACATCTTTGGGCGAAATTAGCACAACTTTTGCGTCGCCAAACGTTCGCTGGATCGCCCGGAACGCGCCAAACTGGGCGGCAACGGTGATGAGTACGGCGTTGACCAGCAACGACACCCCGAGGATTCGGAATATTCGGGAATTGTCAGCGCGTCTTCTTCTGGGCATAGTCGCGACTACTTCTTGGTGGCAAACCCAAACGTGGTGACACCTGCTTTTCGAGCTTCGTCCATCACAGAAACCACGGTTCCGTAGGGTACGTGCTCGTCCACGTTCAGGGTCACAAGGTTTTTCGGGCCAACTTTAAGGGCAACCAGGCCGGGTTCAATCTTGCTGAGAGTGACTCGCGTAGTGTTGAGGTACATATCCCCGCCCGCCGTCACGGTCAGGGTGATGGTTTCGGCATTTTCAGATTGCGAAGTGCTGGACTTTGGCAAGCTCACGGGCAGTGCCGCTTGGGTGACCATGGCGAGGCTAGCAACCATGAAGAAGAACAGCAGAAACATCATCACGTCGATCATCGGAATCACGATGATCTCGGGCTCTTCGAGGGTCTTTCTCCCCGCGATTCGAAGGCGTTTTCGCATGGGCATCGGGCTTAGTCAACCCTGCCGGTGAGGTAGTTCACCAATTCGGCGCCGTAATACTCCATGTCTTCTACGATCTTGCGATTAAGGTTGGCAAAATAGTTGTAGAACAGAAACCCGATAATGGCGAGGGTGATTCCGGTAGCGGTGGTCACGAGGGCTTCTGAGATGCCGCCCAGGATCTCGGTGGGGTTAGAAAGCCCCTTAGCGCTGGCCGCGCGAAAGGCCGTGATCATTCCCGCAATGGTGCCCAGGAGGCCCAGGAGCGGGGCAATGTTTACGATGGTCTTGATAACGGGGAGATTTGCTTCGAGGGAAGGCGTCTCGTTGGCGGCTTCTTGCTCCATCGCCATTTCGATCATGTCTGCGGGTCTCTGAGCGTTTTTCAATCCCCGCGCAAACATCTTTCCGACCGGCCCGCCGTACTCCAGCGAGGTTTTGATCGCCGCCTGGGGATCACCGCCAGGCGAAAAGCACTTCTTAATTTCGTCGAGCAGTGCGTCCCCGTCAACGGCGGCTTTACGCAGAACTAATGCTCGCTCAATCCCTAATGCAATGAGGAGCACGGAACATAGGATGAGCGGGTACATCATGAACCCGCCTTTATTAATGAATTCGAGAACGGTATTCATAAAAGCTAGCGCTTACTACTCTACCCCCCATGGGTATACAAGGATGGGGTTCTCGATCGCGCTGAACACAATTTCAGCCAACATTGCGTGAAATTTTAAAGGCCACGCAATCAATCTCTCGAGGGGATTTGGGGTTCCCACCCCGACATCCGCAAATCAACTTGACGTAGTTTAGGGGTCGTTTTAGGCGTGATGGTGTACAGTTGGGCAAGGTCATGAACACGCAGGTCCACGAAGACGCTAAGAACCGCCTCGCTCGAATCTCGGGGCAGGTACACGGAATCCAGAAGATGGTGGAAGAGGGCCGGTATTGCGTGGATATCCTCACCCAAGTGTCGGCGCTAAGGTCCGCTTTAGACCAATTTGGGCTACTGATGTTGACTACTCACCTTGAGAATTGCGTTTACGGAGCGGAGACGTCGGACGGCTCACAATTTGGCTCGATGTCGCACGAAGAGCGATTGGCCGAAATAAAGGTGACATTGAACCGGTTTCTCAAGTAAAACCCTGTTCCATGCCATCTGCCATTGCAATTGATCTCGGTGCCTCCTCGGGCCGCTTTGCCGTTGGCCACCTCACCGAGGGCCGAATTGACTTTGAGGTCATCGAGCAGATTCCGCATACCGCCACCGAGCGGAACGGACGCCTTGAATGGGATTTGGCGGCCCTCCTTAGCTTGTCCCAACGGGCCGTGAGTTATGCGGCAAGCATCGCCAACGCGGCAAGCGTCGGAATCGACGCTTGGGGTGTCGATATTGGGTTCATCGACGTAGACGGCCGGGTGATCGGAAATCCGGTTTGTTACCGCGATCCATCTCACGCCCGTATGTTTAACGAGTTAGCCGCCCACCAATCTGGATTGTACGCAGAAACCGGCGTACAACACCAACCGTTCAACACGATCTATCAGTTAGCGGCGCGCAGAAATGAAGACCCTTCAATTCTCAATCGCGCAAAATCCTGGCTCATCCTTCCGGATCTGCTGGGCTACCTGCTTGGCGGGGGCACCAACTACGAGTTCACCGAGGCCAGTACCACCCAACTTATGGGCCTAGACGGTAAGTGGTCGGCCAAAGCGTTTGCGCTGGCCGGCTGGCCGGTTCCCGCGATCCAGCCTCAACTTCCCGGCCGGCTGGGTGGATGGGTGGCGGAGCGGGTGAGGTTGGCCCACGTGGGAAGCCACGACACGGCATCGGCCGTCGCCGGATTCGGTAGCTTGGATGAGAACACCATGTTCCTAAACGTGGGCACTTGGTCGCTGGCGGGGGTAGTCATTCCGCAGCCGATAGCGACTCCCGAGGCGGAGCGGGCAGGATTCACCAACGAACGCACGGTGGATGGACGGGTGCGATTCCTCAAGAACATCCCCGGCTTTTACGTCATCAACCGGCTGCATGAAGAACTAAAAATCAACCAGACCGTACCTGAATGGCTTTCCTCCGGGCGGGTGGAGACCCACGAACGCGTCGATTTGATGCGACCAGAGTTCTTCAATCCCGAATCGATGATCTCGGCATGCCGCAACTTACTGACCCAGTCTCCGGCGTCAGACGAAGCCTGGGCGGGTTTGGCCCTGGCCAGCCTTACCCAGACCATTGCCGACCAACTTCCGCTCCTCAAGACAATCACGGGACGAACAATCCGTTCCGTTCGAGTGGGCGGAGGCGGATCCCAAAGTCCCAAGTTCTGCCAATCACTGGCCGACGCCGCCGAATGCACCGTCATGGCTGGCCCCGCCGAAGTCACCGTCCTCGGCAACCTTGCCGTGCAGTTCTTGGCTCAAGGTTCGTTTGCGGATTGGGACGAAATGTACTCAGCGGTAGAAAAAAGCGCATCGGTAAACCACTACTACCCGGTGAATTAGACCGAAGAAATCCTATTGAGTTAAGTTGGCTCGCTGGCGAAATCGCGGGTAATAAATTGCAGGCCACAAACCCAAGAATCCGGCATAGTGTCCGCTAACCCAAGTTCCGCAGTTGGGGTGTATTGTCGGTGAAATTTGAGTCTAAGGGGGATGGTTTTCAGGCGATTTGTTACACTACACTTTGGCCAATTCGATGCTTGTAGGCAGCTTGAGACCGAGCTTTTGAAGTAGGACA
>JBBQUZ010000042.1:0-32800 GCA_038212035.1 Fimbriimonadales bacterium | reverse complement strand
TCCCCGTGAGGGGGACCCCGGGGCAAGCAATCTGAATTTCTGGGAGTTCCCGAAATCCGCCGTGCCTCCAGGCGGCAAAGGCCACATTGAACGCCGCAATTTGGGTGCATCGGGGGTCAAGCTCCAAACCCCGGATGTTGTTTGCAATCGCGGCGTCCCCCGCTTGGGAGGCGCTCATCCCTTGTTCGCGGTACATGGATTGGAACAGCAGGAATGCGTCTACCAAGAAATGTCCGCTGCCACAGCAGGGGTCAATCAAGGTGACCTCATCAAGCGCATCAGGAGAGGTTTGAAAATCGTGGGGGATATCTGATTTGAAGTAATCCCACTGGCGCGGCAAGTTTGAGGAAGGATTGCGGAAAACCCACCAAGCGCCGACCGTGTTCTCGAGCAGGAACCGAACCATGTAGTGCTCGGTGAAGAGCTGGGTGACCGCGCTGATGTCGCTACCTTCAACCGCTTCTTCGGCCTGGTTAACTTGTTCCTTTCTTTCCTTCTGCCAGAACTGATAGGTCCACCCCAGGCTGTCGTCGGCCTTGAAAACCGCTTCGGGCAGGTCTTTAACCAACTTCTCCAGGGCAATCCGGTCTTCTGGCGCAAGTTTCAATCGGAGGAGCGCATCGTCGGGCCGAAATACGGCGGGAAGCATCTGGGCGGCGTAGCGTGCGGCGAGGTCGTAGGCATCGGTTGCCCCTAAATCAGCCTGCAATTGGGCGTCGTCACACTCTTCCAGGCTGACAGAAACTCCAGCGGTGGGGTGAATTAGAAGCTCGTTCTCGGCCAAGAACCGGGCAAAGAGGATTCGGTGCCAATGCTCATAGGCGCACTGCTCAACTAGCGCATGATAGTTCGAAAGTTGCGATTTCTGGGCATCTAAGTCTCGCCTGAAGGTGCGCTCCTCGGGCGACAGAGTGGACGGGGGCTCATGCTGGTGCATTCCCAGACGTTTGAGTGCCTTATCGGCGGCACTCTCCGCGGTCGTGCGGGCGTTCACAACCGTTCGCTCAAGCTGCCTCCGGAGGGGTGAGTCAAGGGTGGCCATGGGTTAGGACACCTGCACTGGGTTCTCTGCGACCTTGGCCAAGAGCTCTTGGCGAACTTCATGAACGTACCTTTCGACGTCTTCGCTGGTGCGAAGAAGCCGTCTGGGAATTGGATAACTGACGCTGGTCGGTTCAAGGAGCTTGGCCGCCATCCGCTCTGCCTGACCGAAACGGGCGGGGAGGGCGTCGAGTTCCGCATCCCATACATCGAGCCCCTTTCCTTTGAGAGATTCCACCAATTCGGCCGTCTTGCCGACCGTCGGAGCCGTAGTCGGTCGGAGCTTGGCGTCCTGAATGATGCCTTTCCACTGTTCGTCGGAGAGTTGCTTCCAGGCATCGGATGACTGAAGCGCGGCCATTTCCGCCATATAGAGTTCTGAGTACCGACCGGATACGCTCTGGAGGGCGTCTCGAAGTTCGGTACTGACCGCCTCGATCAGGGGCTTGACCGGGTCTGGGTTATGGAGCAACTGCCTTCCCGCCTCGATGGCTTCGGCTTGCTCCTTAAAGGCTGGGAAAGTATCTAACTTGGTTGCAACCCCCAGAAGTTCCTTCAGGAATTCCCACCCGGGCCGCCGCTCGTCGATGAGTTTCTTGAGGCGCTTCCACTCGTTGAAGTGCTTGACGAGTTCCTCTCGCCGTTCGTACAGAGCCAGCAGTTGCTCATTGCCTGAGAGCTCGGTGATGATGCGTAGTTCTGAGAGGTTCGGACGCTCGGGAGCGGGCGCTTCCCCGCCGGCGGATGCGGCCAGGTCCATCGCTTTTTGCAGGAACAGGGGACCGGCCCCGGTCTCCTCAGCGGGCTTGCAGGAAACTTCCAGGCTCTGGAACAGCTTTCGCAGTTCGATACGCTGAGTCGCGGTGAGCTGGAACTGTTCCACTCGGAAGTCGGCGTCTCCGATGGTCTTCTGGTCGAGGTCCGTAGCCTTGACCGGCTTTGCCTGCCGATTGGCCAGCACAGCACCACCCGCAAGCAACGCAAGGAGGGATCCATCGATGGCGTCTTGGGGCCAACCGTAGGGTTCTCGCGTGAACCAATTCCGGACTTCCGAACCTCTTTTACCGGGTCCAAGGTGGTCTTGAACGGCTTTGCATACCGGGTGGTCAGTGGCCGCTCCTTTGAACCCGATTGCTTCGAGCGGGTCAAGCGAGCCCTTTCGTGCCCGATCCACCACGGAGTACCACTTGGGGTCGTCGGCATGGCCAAACTTAGGGAACATCCGAGTTGCTGCGGAGTCGCAGGCAGATTGAAGCTTTGCCCTGAGAGTCTGCGGCTCGTCAACTTCAGAACCTCCCCCCAGAAGGACGAGTGAATTCTCCAACGCTTCCGCAATCAGGCGCTTAATTTCCTGCTCGAAACCGGCCTTTCTCTGCTCAATCGATGCTCTCGCCTGGCGGCCTTCTTCGGTGTTAGGGATTCCTTTGGCCGCAAGCGTCTCTGCTGCCGCTTCGTAGTTGGCAATCGAGCCGTTGAGTTCATCGGTCGCCGCCGGAATAAAGACGTATGCCGTTGCGTCTTCAAGTCCGGCTCGGCTTGCGTCATCGCGAACAACTTTCTCGGTGACCGTCCACCCATCGCGGACCCAGAGAGGAATTTGACCGCCATCCTTAGGCGGACGGTCTTGGCCCGTATGGGGCGTGACTTTGCGCTTTTCCTTGGTCTGGCCCTGGAGGATGCTGACTGTCTTGAGTTCTGAATCCAGACCCGTTTGGACGTTCTTAGAGCGAACCTCCGCAATGCGCGACTTGTCCGCGGTGATTTTGCGCTTCCGATTCTCAAAGTCACTTGCCCACTCTGAGCCTTCCCGCGTTTGGATGCGGTACTCGCCATCCACAAGCATGAGGTCGCTGGCTCCCGCAAGTTCCCTGAGCGCATCGGGCACAATCCGTCTTAATTCGGCCCCGCCTTCTTGGAGGTTCTCGACAAGGAGGTCGGCAAGCATCTCCGGAGTGGCACGAACCCCGATGTTGCCCGCTCCCTCCTTGGGAAGCTTGCCGATGAGATAGATGAGGGCACAAAGGCGGGTTTTCAGTTTTCCGTTTATCGAGTCGTTCTTGACCTGCCGCTCAATGGTGTCCCGCTCCTCAAACGTGAGCGCCCCAGTCTGCTGGAGGGACTCTTTCATCTGGTCGAAAAGGATGTCGGCGGGCACAACGTTGCCGAGTTCCTTTTCCGCGACTCCCCGCACCGCTTCGTCAACAATGCGAAGCTGGGCCCGGAGCATAGAGGAGGTGCCGGTTGGGTCTACTGCTCGAAGGACTCTTTCCCAGAACCGCCTTCGGGTGGGGAGAATCGGATAGTCAGCGACGAGTACGTCCACGTCTGCTGCCTTCGGGGCGATAGCTGAGCCTTGGAGGTGCCGGAAAATCTCTCCGGAGTTGCGGTTGAGAATCTCCTGAACCTGGGCCTTCTCAGATGGTTTCTTGTTGAGGACGATGGTTCGTGTCACCGTCTCCACGTCGGTATCCGACAGGCTTATTTGAGTGGGGAATCGGTCGGTGAGCCGTTGCAGGTTTTTAGTGGCCGTGATCGCACTTTGCCCAGTTGCTACAAAAAGGAGCTTGGATTGGAACCGCTTTGAGCACGCCTCGACGATTTCCTGCACGTCGTAGCTGCGGTCCGCGCTGTCGCCGATGAACTGCTGCAGCTCGTCAAAGACGAGCAAGGTCAACGGCATGGGGCCCGAGTGAGTAAGGGCCGCATGCATCGTCTCAACCATCTGCTCAACGCTGATTCGCTCCACCGACGGGGGGAATTGGGCCTTGAGCAGGGCCGAGATCTGGGATGCTTCAGCGCCAATGCCCGGTGAATGCTTCACAAGCGCCTCTCGAAGAGGAGCCGAAATGTACATGTTTTTGAGCTCCGTGAGAAGACTCTTCCCTTGCCCTTCGACATGGGAGCGAACTTTGGCGAGAGAGCCTTCCTCGTGAAGTCGGAGATAAAGCTTGGCCGCTGGATACTGGTCGGGCATTCCGAGTGAGCGGAGCAGGATTTGAAGAACTGCGAGCGGAATGTCGTTCGCCGTCTGGCTGCCAAGGGTGCCCGCAGCGGCGTGAACTCCACCGTGACGTTTAGCCGCGGTTTCGAGCTCCTTCAGCAACTCGCGTACGTCTTGGGAGACACCTTTGACTAACTCCCGGGCGGTGGCCCCGTCCGTGAATTCGTAGTCCGTCCAAAGGAACCTTAGAACCTTGACAAGGTGTGATTTGCCGCTTCCATAGAAGCCACTGACCCAGATGCCTTTTTGTTCGGCGGCTCCTCCGAGCGATGAGAGGAAACTCGACAGGATGCGCCGAAGGCCGGCGTCGTACTGCCCTTCGCAGACGAAGTTCTGAAGCTCGTATCGAAGCGTCTTCAGTTCGACGTCGGACGTTGCCTCAGCCACCGTCGCAACGCCGTTGTTTGGAATGTGCTCCGTGATGGGGTCCCTGACGAATATTTCTCTGTTCTTCATTACTTCTTTACTTGGTTGCCACAAGGGCTACCGCTCTGTAGTTCCATCCGTCCCGCGCGTTCAAAAGTCGATAGGCATTCGCCTCAACGGAACCAGGGAAGAAAACGAGGAGGCGTCCTTGAACGGCATCAGCTAGACCGCCTACGACTTGAGAGACGCGAACAAATCCGAAGAGTGATCCGATGCCGGATATGGCGAAGACAGTCTCCTCGTCTGTTTGTTCGCACTCTGTCCTGAGCTTGTGCTGGAGGTGTTTCTCAAACTCGGCGTACTGCATCTCTAGAAAGTCGGGGTCTTCGAAATACGCTTCGCGATATTCAGATTCTGAAAGCCATTGCTCAAATGATGTGGTGACGTCGAAGTGCCTCCACTTCTTTGCGGCGCGGATGGTGGCTAGCTCGAACTCTCCGAGCATGGCCCTCAGCCGTCTTTCGTCGACTGGGTCGTAGACGGCAAACCAAGTCTTTTCCGCACCATGAAGGCCCTTGTCCCAAGCGAGCCCAAGCTGTGCTTCGTAACCTCCGAGGAGCTTTGTGATTCGGTTCACTTCGCACCTCCAATGAGAAGATGAGGCCCCGGCGTAAGCTCGATGACGTCTCCAATTTTGCGGCTGGTGAAGAGACCATGCCGATGAGCCTCAGCAACAGCTGCTTCGAGTTCTCCCGAGTCAAAGTCAAGGAGCCGAACCCAGTCCGAGGCCAGGAGGTATTGACCACGAAGGCCCCGAAGATAGCTGATCAACAGTGCAAATGCGACGGCATGGAAATCAGCAGGAGCCTTGACCCGAACAATCGGCTTTTCTCCCCTGATGTGACCTGATTGACGCCATGTCGAAGCAATGTTCCTCGTGGTGGATTGAAGGGTGGTCTCGGCATACTTGGAAGCGAACCCGGAAAGAAGGCTCTCGTAAAGCTCGCCCTTCGTGACGGTGCTTCCGATGGGCGCACCCATGACTGTCTCGACGGATGCCCTGAGAACCTTGTCGCGACTTAGTGCGAGGAGAAGGGCAAGCACTGGCCTCGACGCCGAAGCGTCTCGCCAGAGAAGCTCGAAGGCGTAATACAGCTGCTGCTCTGGATTGAAGGAGTAGAGGTCGATGAGCTTAGTGGCCGAGTTCTTACGACCACTGCGCGTTGCCTTGCCAAGCACGTTTTCTTCGAGGATGACGTGTCTGACGCTTGCCAGGGTTGCTACTGAAACAAGGGCTCCCATAACGGCTTCGAGCTCGGCAAGCATCATCGTCCGACTCGTGTGGACGCCACGGGGTGCCTCGTCAAACCCGTAAGCGTTGAGTTCGGTCTGTGAAGGGTGGCTCATCAATGAGTTGTTTGGGTTAACCTACCCTAGGAGTATGTTCATTCTTGAGCCTAGCGGAAGGTCCATTTTATTCTGTTGGACCGCAAGCAAATCAATTCTTTTTATTTGGAGTCGCAGAGTGACAATGGTGCGTTACTTTACCACTGGGGAACGTTTACCGGACTCACGCAATAATTATCTTCGACTCACATGCTCTTGAGAAGGGGCCTGCCTTGTTTTCCTTGGCCATTGTTTGGTGCCCACTAAGATCGCGTCGAGCTACCAGTGGACGGAAACTATCCTACCTCTCGCCATGCAAAGTGCTTAAGTGTCGGTTCTGGTTGACCGCTCTAGTAAACGCTGATACGGACAGAAAAGCAGAAAAATTTTCTCTGCCGTCAATTCTGCCGTCAGGGGCCCCCAAAAACCAGAAAACCTGGCCTAATTGGCCAGGTTTTAGGTTCAAATCTTGGTGGACCGTGATGGGCTCGAACCATCGACCCGCTGATTAAGAGTCAGCTGCTCTACCAACTGAGCTAACGATCCACGCGAATAGAGAGGATACCCAGCGCGAGAGCAGGCGTCAAGGATTTCGCGGTAAAACTGCACGGTGAATGCTCTTTCGAACGCAGAAGTTCAACATTTTCTGGAATTTGGATACATCCGGGTGGAGGGCGCGATCCCCCGAGACGTCTGCCGGCAATGGGAGCAAGAAGCATTTGACCGCCTGGGGTACCGCGCAGAAGACCCGTCCACTTGGGAAAAAGCCCGAATTCATATGCCCCGCACCAAGAACGTGGAGGTCGCGCAGTTTTCGCCCGAGACTTACGCCAAGATGTGCGCCCTATCCGGCGGTGAAAACCGACTGGAGCAACCCGCAACCTGGGGCGATGCCTTCATCGTCAACTTAGGCCAGCGCGCCGACGATGCGTGGGCTCCTGCTTCGGCCAGTTCACCGGGTTGGCACGTAGACGGAGACTTTTTTCTTCACTTTTTAGACTCAAGAGAGCAAGCCCTGCTTATCCTGGTTCTTTGGACAGACGTGGTGCACCAAGGTGGCCCCACCTACCTGGCCACAGATTCCGTTCCCGTCATGAGCCGATATTTAGCCGATCATCCAGCGGGCGTGGAACCCAACGGTTTTGACTTTAGCGCCCACGTCAAAGAATGTCACCGGTTTGCCGAGGCTACGGGTAAGGCGGGTGACGTGTTTTTAGTCCACCCGTTTACGTTGCATGCCTCATCTCAGAACCCGCTGCGACGGCCCCGAATCATTACGAATCCAACTCTTATTTTGAAGGAGCCCATGCGCTTCTCTCGACCCGAGGGTGACTATTCGTTGGTAGAGCAGGTGGTCCTCAACGCACTGGGCAAGTCGGAATTTGATTTTCAACCCACGCGGGAGCGCGAGCGTAGAGACCCAAGGTTAGTTCACGGAAAAATGTAAACACGCCAATCAGAAGCAAGTTTCCGCGTTGTGGCTATTTTTTCATCATCTTTTAGTGATATCTCCGCACGATGTTTCATAAACGGTCGTAGTTACAGCGATGATGCCCCGAGCGCGCTTACAAAGCCGAGGGAACCATCACTGGAGACAATGCAACTATGAACTTTCGCAAACTGATTCTTCCCCTCTCGGCGGCCCTTTTACTAAGCGGCTCCGCATTTGCCCGACCCGAGGCAAAGGACATCGTGGATACCGCCGTGGGTGCGGGTAGCTTCAAAACCCTCGTCTCGCTGGTCACCAAGGCCGGTCTGGTAGATACGTTGAAGGGCGAGGGTCCTTTCACCGTTCTCGCGCCTACCGATGCGGCGTTCGCCAAGCTTCCTAAGGCTCTCGTTGCAAAGCTAGTCGGCAATCCCGAGCTCCTCAAGAAGGTTTTGCTGTACCACGTTATCTCCGGTAAGGTGATGGCGGCCGACCTTAAGAATGGCATGAGAGCAAAGTCAGTTGAGGGCGAGGCGATCAAGGTTATGCTCAAGAAATCTGGCGTGTTTTTCAACAAATCCAAAGTCGTTTCGGCTAACGTGGACTGCACCAACGGCGTCATCCACGCGATCGACACCGTTCTGTTGCCGCCTAGCGTGGCCAAGCCTTCCAAAATGAAGCATCACGGCTAATTCAGACTAGCTTTCAATCCCAGGGTTAGCCATAGGGCCCCTGGGATTTTTTTATCAGTAGCAGATTTAGAAATACACTGTTGAGCATGGTCCGAAATGAATAGCGATTTTCTACTCACCATGGCGATTGCCGGGGTGGTTATTTCTGCGATACTTGCCGTATACGTGGTGGCCACCAAGCAAAGGTTTGAATCGAAACTCACTCGAGTGACCCTTGTTCTAATTCTATTCTCAGTATTCTTGGGGCTGGCCAGCCAGATTGACGTGGTCACCAAACTCTCTTCAGGCGGGTCCGATGATGATGGATCGGCTCCTCACACCAAATAGTCCCAGATCTTGCCTTTGGTGAGTCAAACTTGCTAACGTGCTAGCCGCTCTCCTCGCCATAGCCCCCGTGACGGTTGCCCCGGCCGATCTTGACCACATTCTAGACGACACCCGGTTGGCTGGAGCCCACGCCTCGGTCTACGTGTGCGACCTTGGTGGCAAGCCCATTTTTGAGCGTAACTCTAGCTCGCGGGTCATGCCCGCTAGTAACCAGAAGTTGCTCACGTGCGCCTTTGCCCTTTTCAATCTGGGGCCAAACTACAAACCACGTACCGATATCTGGAAGTTTCCCGATCGCACGATTGTGGATTCGCCCGGAGACCCTCTAATGACGCACGACCTTCTTAAAAAGGCGGCGCAACGGTTAGAGCTCGATCCTCGTTCCGCAGTTTACGTTCGCCAGGCTTACGCACCCGGAATTCCCGATTCTTGGGAGATTGACGACCTTCCCAACCGCTACGCGGCTCCGGTAACCGCCTTCACCGTAGATCAAGGCTCGTTTACGCTCTGGAATGAGAACGGCATCCCTAAACTATTGCCGGAGTCTTACGGCGTTCGCATCGATCATTTGTTGCCCCAAGAACCCAAATTCACTTCAAAATATGATCCGTTTCAACGCAGAGTCCAGGTGATTGGAACCCTTCCGCAAGAAACCAAAGCGGTAGATACGCTTGCTCTCGCGCGCCCGGATGAAGCGGCGGCTTCCCTCTTGGGTCGATACTTCCTCACGGCGCTAGACCGGCCCACACGGACTCCAGACCTCACCATTGTTGGCCAAGACACGGCTGCCATGCTTGGGGCATGCCTTCCCCCCAGTGATAATAATATTGCCGAGAATCTGTTTCTTATGGGTGCCAGAAGCCAGGGAGAACTGGGTTCAAACCCCTACGCAACGGCGCGGCCAAGAATGACTAACTTTCTGACTCGCGTGGTGGGAATCCTCCCTTCTGACCTACGGATATTTGACGGCAGCGGTATGAGTCGCCACAACTTAGCCACCACCAGAGGCATTGCAAAGCTGCTGGTGTGGGCAAACGCGCAACCTACTTCTGGCGTTTGGCTCAACTCGTTGGCCACAACCGGAAAAGGAACCCTCGGAAATCGCCTGAAAGGTTTGGACTTTCGAGGAAAAACGGGGACACTAGATATGGTGGTGGCGCTCAGCGGCTACCTAAAGGTCAAGTCTGGTCGAACGCTCGTAGTCTCCGTGGTGCTCAATGATTTTCTGTGTGCGTCGGATGAAGCAAGGTCTATTGCGGATGAATTCGTTAAAATTCTCGCCACCGAGGGCTAAGGCACAAACCTTGCCCACGAGGATGATATGAGCCAGCATTTAAAGAGTGCACTACCCACCCGAGCCCTTGGCCTGTTGCTGCTTATTGGTGTTTTCGATATGGTTACCACGGCTTGGTTGCATTCTCACGGCCTCATTGCAGAGATGAACCCGCTAATGAGGGTGCTTATCGAGCGTAGCGAACTCCTGTTTATTTTGGTGAAAGGCGGAACCCTGGTGGTGGCTTGGTACCTCATGGTTCAGTATTCCAAGAGCCATTTAGAGTTTGTCCGCACTTCCTGCCTCCTGGGCTCGGTGGTCTACGGCGGAGTGTGGCTCACGTGGTTTCTTCTCGGCCGGAGATGAGGTCTGGTTTTAAAATAGTAGTCGGGTAGGTTTCCGGCTCCTTCTCCTTCTGATTTCTCCCGAAATCTGAGGGAGAAGGCTGGGATGAGGGTGCAAATGCTGACTGGTTTGTAAATGAAGGCGGGAAATTGGAAGGGACGGTTTGGAGCCTCGGACTTCCCCCTCATCCCAACCCTTCTCCCCCAATTTCGGGAGAAATCGGGGGAGAAGGGTTTTCGGGGCTAGGCGGCGGTTACCACGGGGGCGGCACTGCGAGCTTCTTCTGCATCCATACAGGCTTTTAGGGCGCTGAGTGCGACTTCCACTTGGTCATCTCGCGGCTCTCTGGTGGTCAGGTACTGGCTCCATAGCCCGGGTCTAAATAGGATGTTGACCAGCACCGTGCTTCTGAACTTGCCCGCTAGTCTCAGTAATTCATAAGCAATGCCCGCAATGATGGGCAAGATCATGAGTTCGATGAAGAATCGAACCGTGACATCAAGAAGGGGCAGTCCTTGCTTTCCGCCCGTTACGGGGTAGCGCGGAACAAAGGTGAGGATCACCAGACCAATCACCAATACAATCACGGCAAAGCTGGTGCCGCATCTTGGATGCAGGCGGGTTTGCTTCTGGCACTCTTCCATGGTCAGGGGTCGGTCGGCTTCTAGGGTGTTGATCGCCTTGTGCTCGGCGCCGTGATACTTAAACACTTCCTTGATATCTGGCAACAGCCCAATGAGGCCAATGTAGCCCACAAAGAACAGGCCCTTTACCAATTCAGAAACCAGATTGATCATGCGACCGTTTTGGTTGTGCATGGCTCGCCCAGAAAATTCGGCAATTAAGTTGGGAAGGTAGTTAAAAATAAACAGTCCAATTGCCAAGCTCACTACCATGGTGGCGCCAATGGTGGCGTCTTGAACCTTGGCGTGCGTCACCTTCATTTCGGCGGTTTGTTGGTCGGCGGGCAAATATTGGACGTCGGTTTGCACGTTTGCGGCAAAGCGCATGGCTTTGATGCCCAGCGCCATAGAATCTAAAAGCGCCAAGGAACCCCGAAGAAACGGCAGTTTTAGCCACTTCTGTTTTCCGATCCAAGTTTTCTCAACTTCCTCGGTCTGCAGGATGATCTCACCGTTTGGAGCGCGGCACGCAATAGAGAAATAATGCGGAGAGCGCATCATCACACCCTCGATAATGGCTTGGCCACCGTATTGGAGATACTCACCCTTGGGCACGGTAGCAGTATACAACGCCGGAGAGCCCGGCATTTTTTTCAAAATTTTAAAATATCCCGCGTAAAACCGGGCACAAATGGAACTCGTGGTCGTCTAAAATTTGATTGCGCAGAAAGCAAAGGAGGGCTATATGACTGGAGGGAGATTTCCCGATGGACTCAGGCTCACTGAAGAGGAAGCTTATGCGCTCCTGGGACTGTGTTTAACCAGTCCGACGGGGCTCGACGCAACCTCTGAAAAGGCGCTTCGGAAACTGGCCGATTTTTGTACATCTAAGAGTCATTCTACAGATAATCATCTGAAATTAGGTTCGGCTTGCTATCCACTGGAGCGAGAGCTAGGTAAGGCGGGAGCTTAGGCTTCCCGCCTTCACCATTTTTGGTTCCGTGGGTTTGCCTGTTTCCTCTTGTGTCGAAGGCAAAGAGGTGCTACTTTTCCTTCACAATCTGAAACGTGACCTACATTGAAGACGCCGTTAAAGCCCTCGAAGTCATTGCCCCGCAACGGTGGGCAATGGAGTGGGATAAGGTTGGACTCCAGGTCGGGGAGTTGCGGGGAACTCTGACTCATGCCGTCGTAAGCCTCGACCGATCACTGGCTGCGATCCAGTGTGTCAAAGACTCCGGCGCGCAGCTCCTGATGACGCACCATCCATTATTGCTGAAGCCGGCAAGCACATTTGTTCAGCAGGGATACGAAGAGCGTGCGATCCTTGAACTCATCAACCACGGCATGGCGATGATCGCCGCTCACACCAACTGGGACGCCGCCCCGGGGGGCATCAACGACACGCTGGCCCACAGACTAGGGTTGTTAGACACTTCACATTTTGGCAATGCGGCCCTTGTGAGCATGCTTAAAATGGTCGTCACGGCACCGGCAGAGTCTGCTGAGAGCATCATTTCATCGGCGGGCAATGCCGGAGCCGGGCAGTTTGCGGCCTATGCTCACTGCGCATTTATTCAGCCTGGCACGGGCTATTTCAAGGCCCTCCTGGCTTCCAAGCCCGTGGTGGGCCGAACTGGACACACCAACCGAGTTGACGAGGTTAGAATAGAAATGACCTTACGAGCGACCGACGAAACCAAAGTTAAGAATGCTATTCGTCAAGTTCATCCTTACGAAACCCCCGTCACGGATTTCTATACCCTCCAACCCCAAGCCGAACAACCGATCGCCCGAATCGGTCATCTGTGTCCAGAAATGCACTTCAGAGATTTCCGCCAGTATGTTTCAAGTAAGTTAGAGACCGAGACTACCGCCTGGGGTAATCCTGAGCGCAAGGTCAAATTTGTTGCGGTGTGCGGTGGTTCGGCAAGCGAACTGTGGCGAGTGGCGCAAGAAGCGGGTGCCGACGTTCTGGTCACCGGCGAAGTCAAACAACACCACGCCCTTGAGGCCGCAGAGAGCGGATTGTGCCTAATTCAGGCCGGACACTATGCCACGGAGCAACCCGGTTGCGAAGCGCTTAGAACTCGTTTAGAAATTGCGCTCCCGTCGGTAACATGGACGATTTTTACCCCGAAAAGGGGTCAGAGCGGACGCCCACTTTAAGTGGGCTGAAATCAGAGGGACTCTGATTAAGTTCGCAGATTGGTAGCCCGGACGGGAATCGAACCCGCGATCTCCGCCGTGAAAGGGCGGCGTCCTGGACCGCTAGACGACCGGGCCGCGAAGTTTCATTATGGCTGATTTGCCAACCGCATTGCCACCAATATCCTAACGACTTGATGGCTAACTTGCAGAAGCTCCCGATTCGCGAGCGGATTAAGCCTTTGGCTTAGCGTGTGACTTTGACTTTGCCATCCGTCGAGCGGTGACAAATCGGTTGTGGTAATAACCATCCGCTAAGGAATTCACTTGCACGTGCCCACCCCCACTACTGGCGTGGATAAATTTGCCATTGCCCATGTAGATTCCCACATGGCTCACCCGACGTCCACGAGTGGTGTGGAAGAAAACCAGGTCACCCGGCTTCATGCTGGTGCGATCTACCTTTTGCCCCACCGAGGACTGCTCCTGACTGGTGCGCGGCAATTTCATTCCTGACCGACCGAAAACCTGTGACGTAAAGCCACTACAATCGGTACCGGATCTAGACATAGATCCCCACTGGTATCGCACCCCTCGGTAGCTCACCGCCGTCTTTAGGAGTGTGCTCCCGGCGGCTGGAATGTTGGCAACGATCTCCGTGGAGTGGCGGCCCCGAGATCGGCCATGTCGCCGCGCAGACCGGATCGCTTGATAGTCATGGAGGTGGTGCGGCACCAAAGTGGCCTTGAGAAAATCTCCCCTCACCCAACCCTCAGTGCCCTTGGGAAATCTTAATCGATACCATTCGCCGTCGCGATCCAGAACCGTGACTCGAGTTCCCTGATCCACCGTTGTAATCGCTTCGGCATTCCGAGATGCGTTGCGGCGGATGGTGACATCATCGGAGAGGATGATCGCATGACGGCTCTTGATTCGTGCTACGGACCGACCTTCGCCGAGGGCCGTGCCTGCAGGAACGAGGATTTTCTGGCCGGGGCGCAAACGATCCCACTTCACATGAGGATTTATCGCGTGGAGCTGCCCGGTTTTTAAGCCCAGACGGTGGGCCAATATCCAATCGTTGTCAGAAGACTTGATTGCGTAGCTTCGAAGCTTGGGAGAAGAAGCCTTTGTTAGGTGAGCACCGGTGGTCCGCGCCGATTTAGACGTCACATATCCATGGGGGATGACCAATCCGGTTCCTAACCGCAAAGCGTCCCAATCCACGTGAGGATTAGCCAAGTGCAAGCTATGGACCGATAAATTGTTTCGGTGCGCAATACTCCAGTCGTTCTCACCATTCCGGACCACGTATTGGGTCGAAGCGACGGATTTGGTTTCAGAACCGGCGGAGTCGGCGTGTTTATGATGGGTGACCACCACATTGGATGGAATCACGATGGCGCGTCCCACCCGCAGAATGGATTGCTTTTTGAGCCCATTGGCGGAAAGAAGCGCCCGCAAACTTACTTGCTGGCGATCGGAAATAGATTCAATCGTATCGCCCGGCTTAATGTGATAGGGTTTGCTTTGCGCCTCTACAGCTCCACTGAAGAGTAAGCAAAGACCCAGCGTTAGATTCTTGATTGGCATCTTTCCTCCCATGCTAATAACTTAGCATCCCGCTGCCCCTGTCAAAGGGACCTCTACTAGACCTGTTGAGGGTACCGGGCTTAGCCTTACGATGTCAACCTCATAGCTGACAGTAAACATGTCGAAATTATTGGTTGTAGGTTCAAATCACGTTTTTTAGGCTTCTGACCGTGGGCGTCTTCTGAGCCAAAATTCGCGCAACTTTCCCCCTGATGTAAACTCAATTTTGGATGTTGAGCGTGGTCATCGTAAACTGGAACACGCGCGAGCGGTTGCATTCGTGCCTAGAATCGATTTATCTCAATCCGCCCACCGCGGAATTCATGGTGGTGGTGGTCGACAATGCTTCGACGGACCGTTCGGCGGAGATGGTTCGAGAAGATTTTCCCCAAGTAACTCTCATTGCCGAATCCAATAACCGCGGATACGCTGTGGGCAACAATCGCGGGTTTGAGGTGGCCAAGGGAGATTGGCTTCTCACGCTCAACCCAGATACGGAGGTTCGGCCGGGTTCCCTGGATAGGGCCATTGAAACCTTAGACTCGCTTCCTCACTACGGCGCCCTGGGCATTCGGCAGGTGGGTGTGGATGGAAAAACCCAACGATCCGTGCGTGGATTCCCGACCCTGCGCGGGATTATCGGAGATTTCACTGGCTTGGCCCAACGCAACCCAAACTCACTTTGGGACAGCTATCGCCGGACGGGCTTTGACTATGACCTCGCACAACCGGCAGCTCAGCCTATGGGCACATTCCTCCTTTTTCGAAGGGCCGCCCTGGAGGCCATTCACGCAACTCAACGACCGTTTGACGAAGACTTCCCCATTTTCTTTAATGAAGTTGACCTGTTGTACCGCCTAAATTCGGCCGGGTGGCCCTGTTGGTATACGCCAGAGGTTACAATTCTCCATCACGGCGCAGAGAGCACCAAGCTAGTGAGAAAAAGCATGATTTGGGAATCTCACAGTTCACTGGTCCGATACTTGCGAAAGCATTACGGAACCCCCGCCAACGCGGTAGGGTTAAGCATCATATCGGCTCTAATATTAACGGCGGCCTTTATTCGGGCGCGAGGCTACCATGTGGGATTTCGACCTTAGTATCACGATCTGCAGTTGGAACACCCAGAGTGACCTTGAAGATTGTCTCAAAAGTTTAGAAGCGGTGAGAGGTGAAGCTCGCTTTGAGGTTATTGTGATTGACAATAACTCCGAGGACGGCTCTCCAGACATGGTGGAGACCCAGTTCCCTTGGGTGCGTTTGTTGCGAATGGCTCAGAACCTCGGGTTTACCGGTGGCCATAACCACGCACTGGCCCTCCGCAAGGGATTTCACGCCCTGTTGTTAAACTCAGACACGATAATGCACAGGGGTGCACTATCCACTCTGATGACTTTTCTCACGGACCATCCTGACGTAGGAGTGCTTGGTCCCAAAATTCTTAATCCAGACGGAACGCTTCAGCTCAGTTGCCGCACGTTCCCCCGGCCCACGGCTGCGCTTTTTCGTAATACGCCACTGGGAAAGTTATTTCCAAACAACCCATTCACGCGCGACTATCTAATGTCGGACTGGAAGCACGACAGTCCACGCGAAGTCGATTGGGTTTCCGGAGCCGCCTTCATCGCACGGGGGGAGTTGATTGATAAAATTGGCACCCTAGACCCAGAATATTTTATGTATTGCGAAGACGTGGACTATTGTTTTCGGTGCCACAAATCGGGCTTTAAAGTGATGTACTTGCCCACCGCCATCATCACCCACGCAATTGGTCGAAGCACGGACAAAGCGCCCAATCGGATGATTGGGCGGTTCCACACCTCTATGTTGCGCTTTTACCGGAAGAACATCTTGCCTGAGGTCGCATGGCCATTTCGGCCCTTTGCCTTGGCTGGTGCCGCCCTAGCCATCGGCCTTCGGGCCAGCCTGTTTATAAGTAAGAACAAAGTAGATGACCTTAAGAGACGTTACCAACGATGAAGCTTGACCGACTCCCCATCATCCTGCTTTGCGTCGTGCTCTTTGCTGCGCCCATTATTGGCGGTCAGCTTGCGGTAGACGCGGCGATGCTCACCCCAGGATTGTCCGGCCTAATTGCCGCCTTGGGCGGGAATGGAGATCTAGGCATACTGCCTCATGCTCTCCTCGGCGTGGGAGTGGTGCTGGCGGGAGCCATTCTCCTGCTCAGCCGACGCATTGTCCAGACTCCAAACCAACGCCTCAGCATCCTGATTCTGATGTTGATGGCGGTGATCGGTAGCTCCGTCTCCGTAAGCGCATTTCGCAATGTGTCACTGGCCGAAGCGGCTGAATGGTGGGTGTATGGAATCACCTTTTTTGTCCTTGTAGCCGGAGCGGGCCGCCAACTAGGTCCAAAAGTGCTCCTGTCGGCGATTTTTGCCGGAACCGTGATCGTTGCAATAAAGGGGATCATGGAGTACGGGCAGATGAAGGCGATTGACCCGACTTGGCGTATTTTCGCCGGATGGGTGAACCCCAACGCCACCGCCGCCATTCTCTTGTTGGGGTTCTTTTTGGGAATCTCGTTGATGTTGGTGATGCCGCGTTTGGGGGGACTCATCTGCGGCCTGGGTACCGGTTTAGTAGGCTTGGCCCTTGCCTTGACTCAGAGTAAAGGTGGATTATTAGCATGGGGTGTAGCCTGCCCAGTGTTTCTAGTGCTGTTGATCATGTGGCATCCCCGGGGCGAAAGGGGGAAGAGTCTCCTGAAGGTGGGAGCCGTAATGGGGCTCTCCATCTTGTTGATATTCGCCATCGTTCTACGACCGGTAGCAGGCGCTACGCCCGCCCCCGGTCAAATCGCAAATTCTGGCGTAACCGGGATAGTTGCCGCTCCTTCGGCACTGTCTCGAATCACCAACTCGGGAGGGTCTCAGGATCAATCCAGCGGCTTTCGGTCCCTCCTGTGGAAAGGGTGTCTACAGCTGGCCCAGAAGAATCCCGTAGGTTACGGCATTGGAGCCTACCGATATGAATCTGGACGCACCGGACTCACCACCCAGACCCAACTGGCCCACGAAACGTACCTTCAGTTGTTGGTTGAGGCGTCGCCCCTCGCCCCCGGCTTGCTGCTGGTGGTTACCGGATTCTGGTTGTGGCTGATGTTGCGAGGAGCCAAGAATGTACCGCTAGAATCGAACTTGTTGCGAGCGGGAATCGTGGCGTCAGTGGTCGCAATCGGCCTCCATAGCCTGGTAGATAGCGATCTCTACTATTTTGGGATCGGTCTTTCCGTGTTTGCCATCATGGGAATTGGAATGGTTTTGAGTTCAGATTCAGTATCGCCGGAATACGTCCCCACGTCGGCCAGAGTTGGCTCGGTTGTCTTGAGTGGCATGGTGGTGCTGACTCTGATCTGGTTAGGTTTTGGCGAAACGTTGAAGAATCAGGCCCGTTTCAACATGAATCAGATCGGTCAGGAATCTTCTGCCGATCGCCCGGTCATCCAAGGAACTATCCAGGACGAAATCGGGCAGATCTTGGCCCTATTTCCGAATGATCCGGAGGCGAACTATCTCGCGTCGCGAGTCGCTCGAACTGCAGGGGACCGCGAAAAATTTCTGCGCGTTGCCGTTCAAAATGGCCCGAGTACGCGAATTCTCCGTGCCCTCTCCCGGGAATTGATTGCGGGAGACAAGTTGGCCAGCGCAGAAACCTACCTAAACGCCGCTCTCAGCCGGGACCCCAACAACCTCCTCACGTTAACCGACCTCCTTCAACTCCATCAGGCAGCCGGGGACCAACCGGCGGCCCTGGCCACGGCCCAGCGCTTAGTAGACGTAGAGAAATCGCCCTATTTTCAAATTCGGAGCTTGCCCAATCTGATCCCGACCGAAACCTATACGGCGAGAGTTCCTCTCGCGGCAGCGGAACGAGATCCGGTAAAGAAGGCAAAGTGGCTTCAGGAAGCAGTGGATGGGTTCAAGTTGTATCTTACGACGACCGTTCCCGAAGTGCGTCAAGCGAAGAAATTTAATGCGGCCAACGATTATGCCGGCGAATCTCCAAGGCGGGCGATTGAAAAACTGACAAGTGCAGCGGGGTTAGCTCAGCAACTTTCCATTATTTATGGAGTGGTTGATCCCGGCAAAGCCGCCTTAGCTAAAGCTGACGAGGCAGCCTTTGCGGCGGCGGCAGAAGACCTGCGCAGATAATGCTCCATGTATTCCCGGGCGATAGGAGCCGCGATATCGCCGCCGTGGCCAGCTTCTTCAATAAGCACTGCCATGGCAATTTTGGGATCCTCAGCAGGGCCATACGCAATGAACCAGCCGTGAGTGAGTTTGCCCTTTCCGTGTTCCGTACTGCCAGTTTTTCCCGCCCAGCGGAAGCCCGGAATCCTCGCACCGGCGCCAGTTCCCTGCTCGATGACGTTTACCAACGTCTTTTGAACCTCAGCCCAAAATTCAGGCGGCGCATTCACTTGGTTCAACTTTTCCGGCACGATCTCCGTGAACTCGCTGGAGTTACTGGAAGAGCTGATTCGTTTAACCAGGTGCGGTTTGTAGTTAAAGCCACCATTTGCCACCAGTGCCATCAGATTAGCCATCTGCAATGGAGTTGCACGAACGGCCCCTTGGCCAATGCTGAGGTTAACGGTATCGCCCCCGTACCAAATTGCCGGTTCTCGCCATCGCGCAATCCACTCCTCCGTCGGCACCACGCCTTTACTCTCTCCCGGGAGTTCAATGCCCGTTTGCTGCCCCAATCCAAGTTCGGCGGCGGCCTTTCTTAAAGCATCTTCCCCAACCAAAACACCCAGACTAGCAAAGTAAGTGTTACAAGATTTGGTAAGGGCTTGTTCAAACCGTATGCGTCCGTGATGGCCCAGGCACTTAAACGTTCTATGCCCTAGCGTGTAGCCACCGTTGCAAACTACTTCCCGATTAATATCAAACTTCCCGGTTTCTAAAGCGGCCAGGGTAGTTACAAGTTTAAAGGTTGACCCCGGCGAATAGCTTGCCCCCACCGCCCGATTAATGAGGGGATGCCGCATGTCTAGGTTGAGCCGCCCCATTTCTTCCTGGGTAATGCCCCCCAGGAAAGACCGCTGGTCGTAAGCCGGAGAACTGACCATCGAAAGAACTTCTCCCGTCCTCGGATCCAGGGCGACCAGAGCTCCGATGTGGCCATTTTGCCCCATGAGCGCGGTAGCGTATTTTTGCAGATCTGCATCTATGGTGAGCGTAAGTTGGTTTCCGGGAACTGGATTATCTCGCCCCACAATTCGAAACGGTTTGCGCTTAGCATCCACGTCCATCCGTTCCGCACCCGGAACGCCCATCAGGTCCTTTTCAAATGCCCTTTCCAGCCCATTCTTGCCCACGTATGCAGCCGGCTGCAGTCCTGCTTCTTTGATCCGGTCTAGGTCTTTGTCATCGGGCACCCAAACGTAGCCCATGAGGTGAGAAAAAGAGACGCTGTCTGGATACTCACGCATCGGCTGAAAGTCCACGTCTATTCCCGGCAAATCGGCCTTAGATTCCGCAATCCGGGTTCCGGCCTGGATGTTGGCTCCCACGTAAACAATCGCGGAAAGAAACTTGGTATTAGACGCCGCCTTAACCTTCTTGCGAAGCTTGTCGGGATTCACTCCGAGAATAGACGCGACTTTCTCCAGCACCCACGGATTCTTGTTCACCACATCGGGCCGGGCGGTGATCACAATCTCAGTTCGAACGCCACCAATGAGCACGTGGTTTCGATCAAAGATCAGTCCTCTTGGGGCGGGCCGAGCCACGCTAATGCCTCTTGAGGCGTCTGCGCGCTCCGCAAGTTCCGGTGCTTTGACCACCTGGAAGTACCACAGCCTTAGGAACAGCACGCTCAGTAACGCCGCCATGGCGGCCGGAAACGCAATCATGCGCGCATCAAGATCAGGTTTTTTGGGGGCGTGGATTACCGACATGAGATGGGTCTACGCAATCGTCCTTTGGGAGACCGAACGGGCATTAGTATCTTTATCAAGCTTTCTCCAGATTGATCGAAATCCTCGTCCAAAAAACCGTTTAAGCCGAGAGACGAAACCGGACGAGCGCCCCCGAGCCGGTAACTGAGAACGCACGACTTTGCCTTGAGAAGATGTCGGTCTAAGTCCAGAGTTAGACCAAGGTGCGCCACTCTTAATAAGGGTCACTTGGTGTGAATTGTGGTGTTGTGAATTTTGCCGTTGGCTAATCTGCGGAGCCTTGATCACCTGAAAGTAGGCCAATCGTAGAAATAAACCGGCGAAAATCAAAGCACTTATCACAGGGTACACATACATCCTTCGGCTGACTTTCGGGAATGGCGTGGGTTCCAATTTTCATTCTCCTTTCACTCTAATTTGCTCTGTGCAATGTACACGTGGCCTTAGGCACCTGGCCCCTTCGGAATTTTTTAGGAACGGTTTCTGGACAGTAGATGCTCGCCCGGAGACCGGTGTCCGCACAAACTTCAATTTCTACATACTCACTCAGTCTGGGCTTTACCGCATGCCGGACGGGTGGCCTTACCACAACGATGGTGGGGGGAATTCCTTCCGAAGGTTGTTGCTCTTCCTGAATTATGGGAGGCTGGTCTACCACCGGTCTTGGGGCGTCAATTTGGCGCGTAGACGGCGGACTGGCATTCGGACCGGACGGCGAGCTTGGTGACCCTTCAGGAACGGGGTTTGCGAGATCAGGATCGGTTACGGGCGGCACGTCGGTCGTTGGGCCATCGGCCGGCGGATTGATAATCACATCTCCCTTGGAGGGTGGACGGGCAAGATTGGCATCAACGGATACCGATGGGTCGGGCACCGAGCTGGTGAACCGCCTTCGGGCCTCCGTCATGATTCCCGCCCAAATTTTTACGGTAACGCTTCCGCCCCAAACCGTATTCGCCATGGGTTTAAACTTTCGGTTACCGCTCCATCCCACCCCGAGTAGGCCATCCGTGTAGCCGCAGAACCAGGCATCTCGATGATCGTTGGTGGTGCCGGTTTTGCCTCGTGCGTTGGGAACTAAGCGTGCACCGGTCGCGGTTCCACGAGAAACCACCGCGGCCAGACATCGGTCCATTGTAACTACCACTTTCCGATCAAGGACTTGACGAAAGAAGTGCGGACTAAAGGTGCGAATGACTTGGCCACTAGCATCGGTAATTCGGGTGATGGCAAACGGCTTCACGCGATCACCTTTCAGCATGAAAACGCTGTAAGCCTCTGCCATTTCGATGGGCCGAACTGCACTGGCACCCAGCGCCAACGGCTTATTTGCGGCAAGCGGTGACTCAATTCCAAAGTGGTCCTTCGCGAATTCCGCAACCGTCGAAGGTCCAACCTTCTCAATGGTGTGAATCGCGGGCCGATTTACAGAGTACGCGATGGCATCTTCGAGGTTGTAGCTGAAGGCATTTTCGCTCTTACTGGAATTCTGTGGTTCCCAATAGCCGGTCGGCGAGTATCGGTCTACATCTCGAATTCTCGCATTAGAAATCCGATCGTTCTCGGTAATCACTCCATTGGCCAGGGCGGTAGCATATACAATGGGCTTGAAGCTGGATCCGGGTTGCCGATGCCCTTGCGTAACGATATTGTATTGACTGAGGCCGTAATCTGCCCCGCCGACCTCCGCTAATATTTGCCCATCTTTATCGATGACAATAAACGCCGCCGTATCCACCCGAAAGCGTTTGTTCTCTGCGACCACTTCTTTGAGGTAGTGCTCGGCATAAGCCTGGAGCTTTGAATCTAGAGTTGTGTAGATGGTGTAGCCGCCGGTTTTAAGATCCAAACCAGAAAGTTCCGCATCTAGCACCTGCTGAACGTGATTGACAAAGTACGGAGCGGCGTACACCTGCATGCCGGATGTGTTATGCCGTTTGTTCAATCGCGGTCGTTCGGCAATCGCGGCCTCATATTGGGCGTCAGATATCCATGCCTGTTCTCGCATTATTTGCAGAACCACGTCTCGGTTTCTCACCGCACGCTTAAGACTCTTGAACGGATTCTCATAACTGGGCCGCCTTACGCACCGAGACAGCATGGCCGCTTCTCCAATCGTAAGGTCTCCTACGTGCTTGTTGAAGTAGACCTGAGAGGCAGCTTCAATGCCGTAAGCTCCTTCGCCGAAGTAGACCTGGTTGAGGTACAGCTCCAAAATTTGATCTTTCGTTTTGAGCTGGCCCAGTTCGTTTGCATAGGCAATGTCTTTGATTTTTCGGTCGAAAGTTCGTTCCGAACCGTTGTAAATCCGCTTGACCAGTTGCATTTCAATCGTGCTTCCGCCTTGGGAAGTCCGACCCTCTTTAGCGGCAAGAAAAACCGCTCGGGCGAGGCCCATGCCGTCTACTCCCCCGTGCTCATAAAAGCGCTTGTCTTCGGCCGCCAAGACCGCGTTGCGCACGACCTTTGGAACTTGTTCCAGCTTAATCGGGTGGCGGTTTTCTGCGGCCAACTCGAATAGGGTAACCCCGTCGGCGCTCAGAATTCGGCTGGGTTTGCCAATTGACTCGTTAAGACGATCGTCGATGGAAACCATCTGTTCCCGCGCGTCTTTGCTTGCGGAAATGAACATGATGCCCAGCGGCACAATGATCAGCAAGGTGAGAATGGCAACGCCAACGAGGGCCTGCTTGAGAACCCTCAACCACTTGGGACTTTTTCGGGCATCAGACCGCCCAGATGCTCCACCCGCCACCTTTGGATTATATCCGAGCCACGGCAACCCTAAGTGCCAGATGGCCCACGTTGCACTAGGTCAGCGATCTGTTGTAGGCTAGGGCCCGACCTTGGACCGACCAAAATCAGAGTTGAAGCGTGCGGTTTCCACACCCAAACATCAAAGTCTGACCGGGCCGACCGTTGCAGTTTTTCTGGCACCACGGACGATTTAACTTGAAAAAGTGATATTTTCCCTTGAGGTGAGTCATAGATCTGAACGAGAACTTTAACTCCGTCAAAATTTTCGATTCGCGCGGCTTCCAGGTGTAATTCAGATTTGGGGGAGACCATCCAATCTTCAAATCCCCCTCGATTGGCCAAACGAACAACAATGATTCGGGGTGTGAGCACGGTGGCTCCCTTACGCTCGAGCACAAAGAGCGCAGGATCAATCGTCGCTTGATAATCCACCTGGGTGAATTCAAAAGAGCCAATTGGGGTACCCACGGCGTCGTAGAGCACCCGCTTCAAAGGGAACAAGTTCTGTTTATCTAGAAAAAGCCGTTGTTCAACATTGCCTTGGAGGTCATCTACGGTTATCACGCGAACCGGTCGCCCGGCCACCGTGGTTGCCAGTTCTTCCGAGAACCTATGCGGAGCCGCTGCCTTGCCTAAGAGTTGGTTAAGTTGGCGAATGATTTCCTCTTTACGAGAAGGTAACACACGAATTTCATTCCGGTTGGGAAAGTAATGTCGGCGCTGGATACCGTCATCCACGATAACTTGCCCCTTAAACGGCGAATCGGCGGGAAACTCAATTCTCAAATATTGGCCGGTCCGAGTCACTAACTCCGTGTGCCTGGGAGGGCCGGTGCCGTCTCGAAACTCCACCACGCGCGCGCCCACAAGCGACTGCGTGCGACTTGCGCGCAGAGCCCCTCGAAGCAACATTCGTAGCTGAACTTCTCCGCCTGCGCCCGCCTGCGCCCGTAGAACACTTGGCGTTGCTAGCATTAACGCCAGCAGGAGACCAACGCTCGCGGTTAGGACCGGTCGGGGTTTCAACGACTAAAAATCCTCCACGTCTTCCCGCTTCCATTGCGGAGGAGACGTGTGAGACGTGGGGGTGGAGGTGGAGTCTGAGCTAGATGCCACCATTTCGTCAAAATCCAAACCCGATCCCGCTACTTCAGACATCGAGGCCGCCTTTCGGTGCGACGCCATGATCGATCCCTCGAGGTGATTCCCTACTAAAGAGGGGGGCGTTTGCACCAAGTTCAGTGCAAATATTCCGGCCAAACCGCCGGCGACCGTGGCCGCACCTACCGAACCCAAAATCCAGTGGGAGAGCCGTCTCGGCTTTGGCTTTGCAACAACGAGAAGCTTCTCATTAAGTTGGCTACGCCAAGCCAGACTAAGCCCTTCTTCTGGAAGTTCGTGTACCCATCTGGCCACCGCTTGCTGGGAGTCTGACTGCAACGCTTCGTCGAGAAAATCTGCGTCCAAGTTTTTCATCAAGAAACCTCCGGTGTGCTTAGGCCTACATAGTCTATAACGGCACGCTGGAGATGGGCTCGGGCCAAGAACAAGCGACTCTTTACGGTTCCTACCGGGATACCAATGGCTTGGGCAATGTCTTCGTACGCCATTTCTTCTTGGTCGTGCAAAATCAATACACTTCTTAGTTTCTCACTCATCGACACGATAGCGGCTTCCACAACGGCGCAAAATTCTTCATTCAGTAACAGGCGGTCGGCCTGCCATCGGTCGTCGGCAACTTCAAACTCAAGTCCGTTTTCGCTGTCTTGAAAACCAACCTCATCAACTCTTCGTCCGAGTTTTCGAGCGCGATCAATGCATAAGTTGTGAGCGATTCTAAACAGCCAACTTCTCAGTGAACTTCGACCATCAAATTTGGAGAAGTTTTGGAAGGCCCGAATAAAGACATCTTGGGTGATGTCTAGGGCATCCTCAGAATTCGGGGCAAGGCGGCGAACAAATCCGTAGATTCGGTTCTGGTATGAATCCACTATTTTGCCGAAAGCCTCACAATCTTGGCGCTGGCAACGCTCAATGAGCGCTAATTCGTCGGCGGATTCATGGGTCCTGCCGGCTTTCAACCTAGATGCTCCGATACATAATTCCATCGCTATCGTGCACAACGATGAATCCGCTCCATTGTTCATTTCAAGATGACCCAATCAAGCATCAATACCAGGGCGCACGTTACTAAAAAAGCCCCAAGACTTTGGAATCACCGAAGTCTAGGGGCCGTTACTTTTTGAGTCTAAATTAGAATCGAACGCCGAGTGTGGTGGAAATGCCGGCAAATCGTGCCTGATCTGAGCCCACATACTTAACTTCTGCAAACACGGGATATCTGCCTGTAGTCAGGTCAAATCCGGCCCCTATCTGGTAACTGAAGCGTGCTTTGTTTTCTGTCCCCCCCACTCCGTCGGGAAATCGCGTGAATGCCGCACCCGCGCCGGCAAAATAATACGAAGACCCCGAGCGAGCAACGTAGTTAACGAGGACCGGAACAATGCTCCAATCGCTCTTGGCGGTGTAGTCAAGAGAGAGACTTAGGTAGGCCGTTCGACCTTCAATCATAGATTTTCCAAGATCCTGAAGTTTGTAATCCAGCCCTCCAGTGAACCAAGTGTTGGCGGCATCGCGAGCGGTATGGTCAATCGGGAAGAATCCGCCGAGGCGGAATGACACGCCGATTGGCGAGGTATCTCCTTCCATTAACTTTGCGGAACCAAAGGCCGGGGCAATTGCCACGAGCGCGAGTGCGGAAATCGATAGAATTCTAGCTTTCATTTGGATGTTCCTCCGTGATGGATAGCGGGACCGTATCCTACTTTTGAGAATAGCACCCTCACGATATCTTTGCGTGGTCGGTCCATACAAATCAGCATTAGTGCTCTACTTTTTCGGGACTTTAAAGTTCTTCCCCCCGGCGGTGGTTCGTCCGCTGGGGGAGAAGGGTTGGGATGAGGGGGAAATCCGAGACAATCCAGTCCCCTCCAATTTCCCGCCTCCAGATACAGACCAGTCAGCGATCGCACCCTCATCCCAGCCTTCTCCCTCAGATTTTGAGAAAAATCAGAAGGAGAAGGGGTCGGAAGCCCTTCCCTCTTCGAATCATATTAGTCCTGCTTTTTATTTGCTTCGCGGAGGAGTTGCAGAGCTAATTCCGCAGTTTTCACGAGGTCGGCCCGGGAAATTCTTTCGTCATGGGTATGAATGAGATCCATTCCCGTGCCTACGACAATGCATGGCACGCCTTTACGGTTGTAGACGTTTGCATCACTCCCTCCCAGCGTGGTTCGTAGCGCAAACGGCAGATTTAGAGCGGCGCTAGCGCGCTCGGCGATCTGGACGACGTGGGAATCGCCCGGAACTTTGTAGGCGTGATGGTCTCTTACGTGGTGAATCTCAACGGTTGCGCCGAACTTTACCGCCGCTTCTTCAAACTGCCTAATCATGTGATCGGTTTGAGCATCCAGTTCGGCCAAGCTGGTGCTCCTTGCTTCCGCAAGGATATTTACCATAGGACAAACCACGTTCGTGGCCATTCCGCCCCGGATCTGGCCCAAATTCGCGGTGGTCTCGGGACCAATACGACCGAGGAGCATCCCTTCGATGGCCGAGGCGGCCACCTGTATTGCGTTGATCCCCTTCTCTGGGTCTTTCCCGGCGTGGGCGGGACGCCCGGTGATTGTTACATCCAACGAATCATGGCTCGCCGTCCGCGTCACATAGGTTCCCACCGGCGGGCCCGAATCCAGAACATAGCCAAAGTCCAAATGCAGTTCCTCAAGATTTAACGCATCGGCTCCCTTTAGGCCAATCTCCTCCGCAACGCTGAGCAACAAAAACACGTCTCCATGAGGTTCCCCAGACTCCATGAGTGCCTGAACGGCTTCAATTGCCGGAGCCATTCCTCCTTTGTCATCGGCTCCCAGAATCGTATCGCTCAAGGCTCGGAAAACTCCGTTTTCCTCCACGATCTCAATGTTGGGGGTGGGTTCAACGGTGTCAAAGTGCGCGGAAAGAAATATTCGGGGCAGGCCGGGTTGGGTGGCCGGTAGGGTGGCAATCAAATTATTGGCATTTCCGCCAATCTGGGCACCGGCGTGGTCTTCTCTAACATCAAGCCCCATTGACACGAGATACGCCTTTGTCCAAGCCACCACTTCTCGCTCGGCCAGAGAAGGACAATTGATCCGACAGAGGTTAAGAAAGAGGTCCACAAGGCGCGATTCCTGAATCACGAAGGAAGTTTAGCTGGAAAGTTACTACCCACCAAGAAAGCCGTCCTAAACTCCAACTGATTGCTTCGTACAAGCTGTAATCTATTCAGCGATGCCAACTCACACAGTCACCGTTGAAGGATTCGATCCGTTTGCCGCCGAGGCGGGCACAAAGCTCGCGCTTGCCATTGAGCAAGCCGGCATTGACATTAGCCACCGATGCGGGGGCAATGCTAAATGCACCACTTGCCGAGTATCGTTCAAATCCGCCGAACCAGAAATGGGGAAAGACGAAAACGAGTGCTTAGTTGAGGATGGAGTTTTGGGCGAATTTCGCCTCGCCTGCCAGATTCGGATTGATCGAGACATGGAAGTTGCCGTTCTGATGCGCGCCAGCGAGAAAGGTTGGACCCCCGGCGTAGACCTTGAGCCGTGATTCTGGAGGTTCTACTTCTGGTTGCCGTTCTCGCGGTTTGACTGACGACCTAGCCGTACAACCGCATCGTCAGCATGCGCCAGCTCACCCACAATGCATGTAATCCCCCACCGACCACACAAATTCGTCATCATTTGGTTCGAGTAGCCGGTTCTCGTCCGGAGACAGTGGCATCGGTTCCAGAGGATCCGATGCGGGGGGAGGATTTGATTCGGGTAGTTCGTCGGGCGGCGGGGTGGAGGTGGAGACAGCTGGTAAACCAGGTTTGAAAATATCCTCGCAATATCTAAGGCTAGGTGCCGCTACGCATCTGCCGAATGAAGATTGTGACTTCCCTGGTATCCTCGCGCACCATGACCGATTTGCTTGCAACTGCGTTAATCCGAGACGTTCCCGACTTTCCCAAGCCAGGAATTATTTTTAAGGACATTACGCCCGTGTTAGAGCACCCGGCGGCGTTTAAACAAGTTTGTGAACTGCTGAGCGAGGACGCGAGAAAATCCAACGCCGATGTGGTTGTGGGAATCGAAAGTCGCGGGTTCATTTTTGGAATCCCGGTTGCGTTGGAGTTGGGCCTACCGTTTGCAATGGCCCGCAAGCTGGGAAAGCTTCCGTACGACAAAATTTCCGAGGAATACGCGTTGGAATACGGCACCAACACGGTGGAAATGCATGTTGATGCGATCAAGCCCGGGCAGCGCGCCTACATTGTGGATGACCTATTGGCAACCGGAGGAACCGCCGCCGCCGCCGCCCGCTTAGTAGAGCGACTGGGTGGTGAAGTTTGCGGATTTGGATGCTTGATCGAACTTACATTCCTAGAGGGACGTTCGGTTCTGCTGGGATATCCGGCAACCGCACTGATCTCCTTTTAATTCAGGATTTTGCGTTTTGAAAATGCCCCTGCTGATTTCGATCATGGGCCCCACTGCTTCGGGCAAGACTGAGCTTGCCGAAGCCCTGGCCAAAGTGTACGATGCCCAGCTTATCAATGCCGACGCATTTCAAGTGTATCGGCACCTCGACATCGGCACGGCGAAGCCCGAAAATCGAGAGCTTTACCAACTTATCGACACGGTGGATCCGCGAGAACAATACGGGGTCGGTGAATTTGTGATTCAGGCCACTCAGATTTTGGTCGAGTTGTGGGAAGAGCGCCGATCTGCGGTGATTGTTGGCGGCACCGGCCTCAACATACGCGCCCTTACCGAAGGATATGACACCATGGCGGGTCCCGCAGACCCGTCTTTTCGGGCGAAAATGAATGAAATTCACCAGACCCAAGGATTGGGCGCATTGGTCGAAAAAATAAAACATATTGCGCCAGAAGTTGCGATCACCATAGACCTTTCCAATCCGGCACGGGTTAAGCGGGCGATTGAGCGAGCACACTTTCCCGCGGTCTTGGCTCGTGCGGAATTGCCGCCATTTCTGTCCGTTAAATTCGGACTTTTGCAAGATGCGTCCGATCTTGAGGCAAAAATCGTGACTCGAATGCGAGCCATGGTGCAGAATGGATGGATTCAAGAAGTCGAACGACTCATGCAGTCAAAATACTCCCTTGACGATCCAGGCCTCCGAGCAATTGGGTACCGAAATCTTTGGGGCTATGTTGAAGGCAAGGTCGAGCTTGAGGAAGCCATCGAGACCACGATCGTGGAAACTCGGCGTTACGCAAAACGTCAACGCACGTGGCTTCGCTCTGAGCCGAACCTGACCGTTCTGAACTTCTCTGGTGAAGGGCACCTCATGCAAGTGAGGCGGCATCTAAATACTTTGTTTGTGTAGGAGCGTTAACAATGGGCAAGGCCATCAATCTTCAGGATATGTTCCTGAATCAAGTTAGAAAAGAGGGGATCGGAGTCACGATCTATCTCACAAATTCCGTGCAACTTAGAGGGCAAGTGCGCGGATTCGATGCATTTACCGTCCTGCTGGATACCCCCGGTAAACCCACCCAGCTGGTCTACAAACACGCAGTGGCCAGCATAGTTCCCGCCAAGCCGGTAGGAACTTATCGAAGTCATGATGAGCACGCTGAGCACCATGATCACCGAGAAAGAACGGTGGAAGAAAACTGAGCTTGAATTCCAGTTGATGTTGATTTCTTTTACGAAGATGGAAGGCATTGGGAATGACTTTGTCATGCTCGATGCCATTCAGCAACCGGACCTACCTTTGGACATGGCTTCCCTGTCTAAGGCCATGAACGATCGCCACTTTGGAATTGGCGGAGACGGCCTTATTCTTCTTGAACGCGGTCAGCAAGCTCCGTTTAAGATGAGGATGTTCAATCCCGACGGAAGCGAGAGCGAAATGTGCGGCAACGGCATTCGGTGCTTTGCCCGCCTTCTGAAAGATCACGGACATCTCTTAGACTCAGAAGTGGCAGTGGAAACCGGGGCCGGAATTCTGGGCCTTCGACTCTCCGGTGAAGACCTCGTTACGGTAGATATGGGGCTTGCCAAATTCAAACGAGGCGAGGTTGGCGTTACCGGAGACCCTGAAAGCCTCTTTGTGGAACAGCCCGTTCAAACCCGACTTGGAACTGCGGTTTCCATGGGTAATCCCCACCTAGTCGTATTTGTCGATAATGTTTCCTCGGTAGACCTAGAAAATGAAGGCCCGAAGTTGGAGCGAGACCCGAAGTTTCCGCGCAAAGTGAACGTCCATTTCGCTCAAGTCGTCAGTCGCACGCACTTGATTCAACGAACCTGGGAACGCGGCGCGGGGATCACGTTGGCTTGCGGCACCGGGGCCTGCGCTACCGGAGCCGCCGCTTTCCGGACCGGAAGAACGGATGCTAATATCGAAATTGACTTGCCCGGAGGTCGGCTGCAGATTGATGTCGCGCCGGATTATCGAATCACGATGACGGGGCCCGCGAGAACTCGGTTCACGGGTAGTTGGCCGCTCAGTGAGTGATTGCAGGTCGCCCGCATGTACCGGATAATATTGTAAAAGCCATGTTATTTCATCTCAACGGACACCGCGCCGATAGTTACATACGTCGAGTGAGGCCTCGACAGGGTGAATTGCTTTGGCAGTCTGCGCCTCCTTTACATTAGATCGATACATCAAAGACCAACGAAATGGGGCCTAATGTATCTGACGCCAATAGTCTGGCTAGGCGGCTGAACTCAGGAACTTGGACAGGTTTATACGGCCACTGCCGACAATTTCCAGGAACTCAATGCCGTAGTTCTTTCTGGCTCTTTGGTGGGCCACAACGGCCAGCGCCCGGAAAGGTTGGTCGTCTCCTAAGTTTGCCGTGAAGTCCATGAGCGATCCCACTGCGAGGTCTTCCTGAGCCTTAACCCATGCTCCGCCTAAGCTGAGGTCCACGGTCGTGCCCGTAAATATTCGAATCGTGGTTTCGATATCAGACTCACAAACCACTCTAAGGGCCACCGGAAGTTTAATTTTGTGGCGAGCGTATCGGCGGTTTTCAAACCCTTCCCATTTCACGTGCCGAACGTCAAGGAGTTTGCCATCTGGATTCTCCATGAACCCCGTGACCTGAGCATCCGCGTAAAGCACTTCGTTATCTCGCCGCCAAAGCAGATGAACGGGCCGAGGATAATCTAGCCGCGAAACGAACTCGTCTTCGGTCCTCAGATAAAGCGGAACCTCCGAAGTAACCGTACAGGTCACGGATCTGGAAGCACCACCTTGCAGAAATGCCGCGGTGATTGGAGTTCCGATAATGAGCGCCTCGGGGGCTGCAGACAGCGTAGCCATGTCGACATTATCGGTAACTACCGTGTACTAATTTAGCATTGATTTCGCAAGATTTTTTAGTGAAATTGCCCAGCCAAAATCAGTAACAATCGCCGCTAAAATTTTACCGACCGAACTCGTTCCATCTCTCTCCGGGCATCGTCCTTGGCAATCTTATCTCGCTTGTCGTAGGCCGCCTTGCCTTTACCCACACCCACCAGAATTTTAACTCGACCTTTTTCATCAAAGTATGATTTCAGGGGAACTAGGGTGTAACCCTTTTCCACTGACTTGCGATCCAGCAATTCAATTTGCTTTCGGTGCATCAACAACTTTCGGTCTCGGCGACGCTCATGGCTAAACACGGTGGCCTTATCGTAAGGCTCAATGTCCATATTTATGAGCCACAACTCACCCTTGATCACGCGGCAGAAGGCGTCATTGAGGTTAGCGCGCCCCAGGTACAGGCTCTTTACTTCTGAACCCAAAAGAGCAATTCCCGCCTCGTAAGTGTCCTCGATGGCGTAGTCAAATCGGGCCTTTCGATTCTCAATGGATCGAGGAGCCTGAGACTCCTTCTTATTCTTGCCACCTTTTACCGCCATGATTTTGCTACCCTTGAATACGCCTCATATTGCGCTCCGGGCGTGGCAGAGTACCCCGCGGAGCCAAATGACTCTGGCATGATCCGGGTAGATTGTTGGTTATGCGGTCCGTAAAAAGCGTGCTCGGCGCAACGCCAACTCTGTTCGTTCTCGTTGCAATCGTTGCGACTGGGTGCAATCATGCACCCAAAACCGACTCGACTACACCATCAACTACGGGCATTTCTAATGGGGTTAAGCCCGCCAAACCCGCCTTGACAAAGCTAGAAATAAAAGACACTACTCCAGGAAAAGGCTCGCCGGTAACCAAAGGCGACCTGATCTTTATGCTCTACAAGGGCACCTTTGCCGATGGCACGGTGTTTGACACCAACATCAAAGAAGGTGGAGTGCCGTTTAGCCTTACGCTGGGGGGCGGAACGGTTATCAAAGGCTGGGATCGGGGCTTGGTCGGCATGAAGGTTGGCGGTAAGCGAACCCTGGGTATTCCATGGGAACTGGCGTACGGAAAAGAAGGTCGAGGGACCATTCCTGGGCAAACTGACCTTTACTTTGACGTGGAACTTCTTGCCACGATCAAGAAAGGCGAAGAAGATGTGGTGGAGAGGGCGGATGTGAAGGTCGGATCCGGCCGCGCGGTGAAAGAAGGCGATTCTATCACAGTTAAATATAAAGGCACCCTTATCACCGGCAAAGAGTTTGACAGCCAGGCTAGCTTCACTTTCCGGGTTCAGGCCACCCCGCCTGAAGTCATTCCGGGGTTTGATTCCGGCGTATTAGGCATGAAGGTGGGGGGAAAGCGCAAGCTAACCATTCCGCCGCTAGTAGGGTACGGAATGCGCGTTATGGGGGATATTCCTTCTAACAGCATCCTCAACTTCGAAATCGAATTGGTAAAGATTAAATAAT
>JBBQUZ010000041.1:0-32874 GCA_038212035.1 Fimbriimonadales bacterium | reverse complement strand
AACCCCCGAACCAACCCCCATCCAATCTATACTCAAACCAGGACCCTAGCAATGATGCAAGATATTTTTCCTATTCGTCGGATTGACCACATTCGGTTTTACGTGGGGAACGCGCGGCAGTCGGCGTTCTTCTACCGGGAGCTCTTTGGGTTCACGGTCACCGGGTTTCATGGCCTAGAAACTGGTCTCAAGCACGAGGTGGACTACCTTTTAGAGCAAGGCAATCTCCGATTTCTTTTCTCCGCGCCCGTACGTCCGGGGCACCCGATTGCGGCCAAGCTTGCCGTGCACGGCGACCATGTGCAGGACATTGCGTTTGAAGTGGACGACGTGGATTGGTCTTTCCGCACCGCCGTCGCTCGCGGCGCGCAACCGGGTCGCACGCCCTACAGCCTCACGGACGACAAAGGCGAAGTGCGCATTGCTTCGATTCACACTTACGGAGACACCATCCACACCTTTATTAATCGGGACCATTACCGGGGCCATTTTCTTCCCGGATTTGAAGCCAGAAACGAACCCGGCATCCCGATGGGCCTGATAGAAGTAGACCACTGCGTGGGGAACGTGGAACTAGGACGCATGAACGAGTGGGTGAAGTGGTACGAGGACGTGCTTGGCTTTAAACAACTCATCTCGTTTGACGACAAGGAGATTTCCACTGAGTACACCGCCCTTATGTCTAAGGTAATGTCGGGCGGTGATGGGCGGGTTAAGTTTCCCATCAATGAGCCGGCGGCGGGCAAAAAGAAGTCCCAGATTGACGAATACCTAGAGTTCTTTGGCGGCCCTGGCGTTCAGCACGTGGCGGTAAGAACCGACGATATCATCGGGACAGTGGGTGAACTCCGACGGCGCGGCTTAAAGTTTCTGCGCGTTCCTGAAACCTATTACCAAGAGCTACCCGCGAGAGTGGGCGAGATCGACGAAGACATCCGGGACCTTCAAGACCTCGGAATCTTGGTGGACCGAGATGATGAAGGCTATCTGCTCCAAATTTTCTCTAAACCCATCACAGACCGCCCCACCCTGTTCTTTGAAATCATTGAGCGCAAAGGGGCCAAAAGCTTTGGCAAAGGCAACTTCAAAGCACTTTTCGAAGCCATCGAGCGAGAGCAAGAGGTTCGGGGCACGTTGTAGATTTGCTTTCAGACTTCCTTGCTTTTAGGCCCAGATCATCGTTCTTGAGCGGATCAACCTAAGGTTAAGGAGGCGCAGGCCGCCAAGGCAATTCACTGCGTCGAGGTCCAATTGCACGTATATGACCTTCCATTGTCCCGGCAGGGACTATCCCCGATTAGCCTGGCATAAGCTCTCGCGCCATGCCAGGTAAGTTGCGTCCTGGCTAAGTTCCCCGGCAGGGGCACCAGAACCTTTCGATCAAGAGATTGAGGATCGTAAGCAACACCCTGAAAATAATATGCCCTTGGGATTCGACGGCGTAGCCGGTTGTCGGCGGATGACCCGTGCCGACGTCCGGTTGCCCCGGAATAACCGTCATTCACCCGGACTCGGGCACGAACATCCCGAGCCTATCGGCTTCGCCGAACTGTTTGGGATTCCACGGCGTAGCCGGTAGCCGTCGGATGACCTTGCCGACGTCCGGGTGCTGCGCGACCACCGACAATCAGAGCAGGAGAAGGGCCTTCGGAGTTCCTCTCCTTCAGTTTCTTCCGAAACTGGGGTAGAGGATCGAGGTGAGGGGGAAAGTCCGGGACCGACACCTGTCCCTTCCAAAGCGCAAACTTACAACTTTCTCGCGACCGCCACACCCTCATCCCAACCCTTCTCCCGCTCAGAGCAGGAGAAGGGCTTTCGGACTTTTTGATCACCAGGCGTAATCTTCGGGAGCGGTTTTGAAGCCGGGGAAGATGGCGTCGATCTGCTTGAGCGTCTCTTCGCTCAGGCTGATTTCCGTAGCTCGAATGGAGCCATCGAGTTGTTCGATGGTGCGCGGGCCAATGATGGGGGCGGTAACTACGGGTTGGTGGAGCAGCCAAGCCAACGCGGTATTGGCCGGGTCTTCTCCGAGGCCAGCGCAGAGGGCTTCCCACTTGTCCAACGTTTCCCTATTCTTCGCGATATTCTCGGCCGTGCCCCCTTCGGTTCGGCGACCCTTATCGTCCTTCGGCGCGCCCGCCAAAGCTCCACCGGCAAGCGGACTCCACGGAATCATTCCCAGGCCGTAATCCAAGCAGGCGGGAACCATTTCTCGCTCCACGTTGCGGTTCTGAAGGTTGTAAATGGATTGCTCAGAAACCAGACCCAAGAAATTGCGCTTCTTGGCCGCTTCGTTAGCTTTAGCCACATGCCAACCCGCAAAGTTGGAGCTACCGGCATAGATAACCTTGCCCTGCTGAACCAAAACTTCGTAGGCCTGCCATACCTCTTCCCACGGGGCATCTCGGTAGATGTGGTGCATCTGATAAAGATCAAGGTAGTCCGTCTGCATTCTACGCAGTGAAGCTTCGCAGGCGCGCCGAATGTGGAGGGCACTGCATCGCGAGGTATTGGCCCAATCTCCCATGTCGCCGTAGACCTTGGTGGCCAAGACCACCTTCTCGCGTCGACCGCCGCCCTGAGCAAAGTAGCGTCCTAAAATCTGCTCGGTAATTCCCTCGCCGCGGGCCCAACCGTAAACATCGGCGGTGTCCCAGAAGTTAATTCCAAGTTCCAAGGCGCGATCCATGATGGCAAAGCTGTCGGCTTCGTTGGTCTTAGGGCCAAAGTTCATGGTCCCCAAGCACAAGCGGCTGACTTTGAGACCCGTTCTTCCTAAATTAACGTATTGCATGCCTTTGATTGTGGCCCTTCCAACCGGTCAATTTCGTTAAGTGCACTGAATATTTCTGAATCAATTTTGAATTGAGAAACCGGCAATCCTGCCGATGATGTCAATGTGCGTGTGCTCTTTATCAATCGCGACCCGGATGCTTGGATTGGGGGAGACGCCATTCAGGTGGAACAAACCCGCCAAGCGCTCCAAGAAATTGGGGTGGACGTTAAATTCAGCTACGACCCAAATTCCGATGTTCGTCAGTTTGACGTGGTGCATGCCTTTCACATTAACTACGGCTGGACGGACCGAATTGCCCGTCAGTGCGAGCGTTTTGGCGTCCCGCTGGTCGTCTCGGCGATCTATTTTCCCGAAGAGCACCAAGTGGGAAAGGGCAGGATGGCAGAGATCCTTAGTTCTGCGGCCAGCGTCATTGCGCTATCTGAACCCGAAGCGGCGGAGATTCGAGAGAACCTCAACTTGCCCGATCTCAAAATCGTGGTCGTGCCAAATGGCGTGGACACGAAACGCTTCCATAAAACCGGAATCTTGGGCCAAGACGCGCTGGGTCAAGGGGTTATTGCCGTGGGTCCGTTGGTGCCCGCAAAGGGCCTTCTCCGCGTAGCCGAGGCTTGCCAAGCGCTCGGAATTCCCTTTACGGCAGTCGGAAAATCCAGCGACGATCCGTATGCTCAAGCGGTGATTGCAAAGGCAACTGCACACTATGAAGGGCTTTCTCAAAACGAGATGGCTGAACTCTATCGCGCCCACGCGGTGATGGTGTGCTCTTCAGACACCGAGCGGCAATCGCTCTCTGTTCTCGAGGCCGCCGCCTGCGGAGTGCACCTCGTGGATTCCCAGTTCAATCGGGGTTCTGGACTGTTGCCATCTTCTGCGGTGGTCAATCCGAAAGATCCCCGGGCACTTCATGATGCAATCCAAGCTCAGCTTCTAAAACGAGGATTCAACCCAGACGTAGTCCCCAGTTGGAATGATGTTGCCAACCTTTTAAATCCAATATATACGCGCGCGATCCGCCGACCCTTTAAGGCTCCCACTCAACGCGCAAGACCGTTGGTTTCGGTGGGAATGCCGGTTTACAACCACGCCCAGTTTGTGGGAGAGGCGATTGATTCGATTCTCAACCAAAGTGTTTCCGATTTTGAACTCATCATCGTGGATAACGCATCCACCGATGGTTCGGCCGATGTTGTAAGACAGCGTGCTTCCGTCGATCCCCGAATACGGGTGATCACCCTCCCTGAGAACTTGGGTCCGACCGAATCGGCAAATCAGGCTTGGAAAACCGCTCGCGGCGAATTTCTGGCGGTGATGCACTCAGACGATATTTCGCTTCCCCACCGTCTGCACATGCAAGTTCAGTTCCTCCGCGCAAATCCAGAAGTCGGATTGTGTGGGTCAGCCATTGTAAACTTTGGCCAGGGCCAGCCGGAGATTCTGGAGCAAGTTCCTACCGATCCCGAACACATACGATCCCGGATGCTGTTCCGAAACTCCATCCTCTTCCCCACTGTAATGGCCCGCCGCGAACTCATATTTACGCACGAGCTTTGGTTTGACCCAACGTACACCCCGGTGTTTGACTACGAATTGTGGATGCGGTGCATGGAAAAGTTCCCCATTGCCAATCTTGCTGAACCCCTGCTGCGGTATCGACGCCATAGCGGACAAGGTTCCTCCTACGACCGCAATCCTGTAGTCGATCAGAGCCGAAGGGTACAGCGCGAATGGTTAGAAAAGTGGTTCGGAGCTATGTCGCCGGATGAAACATTCGCATGGGAAAAACTGGGAACGCTGATGCCGCTGACTCACGAAGAATTGCTGATTGCGGAGCCACTGATGATGCGGATGTTGGAGCAAAATCAGCGAGAACAACGTTTCAACGTTGAGTACTTCAACGATGCTTGCCACGAGATTTGGAACATCGTGATGGCCAAATCTCGACCCGACTTGGGGGCAACGGTTGCCGCACCAGATCGCCCGCCGGTCTCACTTGTAGTGCTCACTTACAACTCAATGACCACCATCGCCGCTTGCTTTGAGTCTGCGCTACGCACCATGGGGCCGCACGATGAGCTGATTGCGGTTGATAATGCATCCCGAGACGGCACCGGAGATTGGTTGCTTACGCAAGAAGCCAAAGATCGGCGCATTAAGGTGATTCTAAATAAGCAGAATCTTGGATTTTCCCTCGGCACCAACGTCGGACTCAAAAAGGCCAAAGGAGAGCTCTTGGTTATGCTAAATCCTGATACTGTGGTGACCACAGGTTGGCTGGACCGAATGGCCGCCTTCTTTGCCGCGCCCGATATGGCGGCAGTCGGGCCTACCAGCGATATGGTTGCGGGTTACCAGAAAGTTCAATTTCACGTTCCTCCCGGCACCCAGGGCAACTTTGATAACGAAGGAGTGGCCCGATTGTTGGCCCAGGCAAACCCAGGTAAGGGCCAAGAAACTAAGCTCCTTATCGGCTTTTGCATGATGGTCCGCCGATCCGTTATGGAAAAACTGGGCTACTTGGATGAGAACCTCTTCTTGGGCAATGACGACCTAGAACTCTCTTGGCGGTTACGGCAATCTGGCTACCGAATCGCAATTGCCGCCGACGCCTTTGTGCACCACGAGTGCCAAGTGAGCTTTAGCTCGGAACCTACCGAAAAAGTTAAAAGATTGGTTCAAGAGTCGACCGATGCGTTGGCCCGAAAGTTGGAAGGGCACTACGGGAAGAGCAAGGTCCCTAGTTCCATGGAGCTCTGGGACATGGACTGGTTCAAACCGTCGTTTGAACTTTGGCCGGATACGGTCGCAGCAGCTTAAAGATTATGAGGACCCTGGGCGGCGGCTTTCAGAACCCTCGCCTGCGATGGTGGTTCGTCCATTGCGGGAGGGGCAGGGTGAGGGTGAACTCCGGTTCATAACCGTCACTTCCGCAAAATGCCCATCCAGTCCCGGGCAACGACTTTATCTTTTTGGGTTCTCAGCCCACTACAAACCGGTCCGCCGACGACCCCCTTATCCCAACCCTTCTCCCCCAATTTCGGGAGAAATCGGGGGAGAAGGGCTCTCGGAACCCTCGCCTGCGGCGGTGCATGTCCGCAACCGGAAAGGGCAGGCTCTACCTGCTTGGAATGTTTGGATGATGATTTGTTTTCAACCAGTCAACCACCGAATCCGCGTGACGCTTGCCGCCGCCTCGATCGGGCGATTGATCTTCGTCGGAAAAAGTGGGAACTGCCCACCGCTGCGCCAGATCAGCGGGAATTGCGTCCTCAAACGAGACTCCGCCCAACGTTAGGCACGCCGAGGTCCACATTCGCGGGACCGTGTCTAGGCTGTAACCTCCGCCGCCAACGGCGACTATCGGCAAGCCCAACTCCATAATGTGTTGGACGGCGGCCAGCCACTCCGACTGCGTATTTTGAATGTGGGCGAGCGGGTCTTTGGCGTGGCTATCCGTGCCCATCTGAAGCACGATGGCCTGCGGCTGATAGGCAACCAGGCCGGGAAGGATGCCCTGCTCAAAGGCATTTAGCCACACATCCCCGGTGGTTCCCGCCTTTAACGGAACGTTGAGGCTGGTGAACTGCTCTCCCACTTCTTCCACTCCACCGGTGCCCGGATACAATGATCGCGGTTCTTCGTGGATACTGCAGGTGAGCACCGTGGGATCGTTATAGAAAATCCACTGCACCCCGTCTCCGTGGTGAACATCAATATCCACGTACGCCACTCGATCAAACTTTTCTCGGAGGATATGGCACGCCACCGCTGGGTCATCGAAAATACAGAATCCGCTGGCTTGCGACCGTCTCGCGTGGTGGAGGCCGCCCGCGATTCCGAACGACAATGGAGCTCCGTCTCGAACGGCCAAGGCCGCCCGAACCGTTCCTCCGAGGTAAGCCAGTGAACTCTCATACATGCCTCTAAAAGGCGGATTATCTCCCGAGGCAAACCCAAACCGAATCCGAATATCTCGTTCTATGTTCTCGTGGTCGTAGGGTTGGTCAAATAAATCAGAATTTGCCGGATCCAATGCGTAGACCGCGTCCACAAACGCCTCTGAGTGCACGCGTAAAGCATCTTCTCGGGTGGCCATTCCCGGGTCAATCGGTTCCACCCCATACCGACCAAGGAGTTCGATGGTTCGACGTAACCGTTCCGGATTCAACGGATGACCGTCATAAATGACGTAATCCAACATTCTCGGGTGAAAGTAAAAATGGGGTATTGACGACATTTGGAACCCTATCCTCGCGAATCGATCCGGGGATCGGTGGCGCCCATTTCGGAAGCTACAGTCGCCAGGTGACCGGTCTTAATCTCGTCAATCATCTCCATTTGCATTTGCTGAATTTCCAGGAGGTGCTTCCATTGGTCATTCAGTAACCGGTCAATCTTCTCATTGAGGTGGCGAATCTCCAGCTCGGCTTTGAGGTTGGTTTTATAATCGTTCTCCCCTCTAAGACGGTCTTTCTGCTCCGCTCGGTTCTGGCTCATCATGATGACGGGGGCCTGAATGGCGGCAAGGCACGAAAGAATTAGGTTGAGAAATATAAAGGGAAACGGATCAAATACCTTGGCAAAGATGTGGATGGAATTGACGATCATCCAGCAAGCGAGGACAACTCCAAACGAGATGATGAAGGTCCAACTCCCACCAAAAGTGGCAATCTTGTCGGCTAGGTGCTGGCCTAGGGTGAGCTGCTGCTCAAATTGGATGTCTGCATTTCGCGTGAGCACTTCGTGTTCGAGAAGGCTCTGGATAACCTCTTTCCGCATCTTCTCAATGCCCTCGTCCTCTACATGCAGCACTTCCTGCACGTGGAGCACCCGGGCTTTGTTGAGTTCTTCAAGGCTAATGTAGCCTTCTGGGTTCCAACTATTCCCCGCCGCCACCTTTAAAAATGGAAGCAGAGATTCCCGCACCAAGTCAGCGGGCACCGCCTCGTTAAGGGGGACATCTTGTTGGCATATTTGGCAATGCACCTTGGTAATGGGGAGAGGACCGGTCCGCATAAGCCTTATTGTGATCGGGTTACTACCATATCTTGCAACCTAAGCTAAAATGATTTTATGAGCCAGATTCTGGATAGGCCCGGCGGAATTGTTCTTGAAGAACTGGAGCTTGGCGGCTTCGGAGGTTTTCCGGATCGCGTTTTCATGATTAGTGTTGGCGACGGAAAGTTTGCCGCCAATAATGCTACCGCTTCCGACGGGCAAGTGCTGGACGGCCTCGCCTGCTTCCCTTCCCCCGATGACGCCACTACCTACATGGGAATGGCCACCGGCCTCAACGGCGAAATTGTGGGCAAAACGTTTGAAGAAGCCCGCGAAATTGCCCAAAGTAAACCGCGAATTAGTTGCCTGTTCCTTTTTGTAAACGGCAAGATCGTGGAGATCCACTTCGTTCGCTAAAATCCTAAGGTAGCGTTCCGGTGACCATGCCGAATGCCATAAAGCATCGTCGTGTACTTCCAAGTGCGAAGTTTGGGCGGGTTTACCGCCCAATCTTGCTCCCGGCTTGTGAGCACCCCAGCACTCCGAGCGATTCAGAGACTATTTTTGGCGTCGACGAAGGTAACCGCCGATGACGCCGACCATCATGGTGACTGCGGCTCCGGGTGCCGGGGTTCCCGTTATCGTCGTGTCACCAAATGTTCCTCGTCCGGCTAGAGAAATGATGTCTCCCGCTCCATCGGTATCCACAATATTGAGGCCGTCTGGCTTGAGAAATATATTGTGGGAAAAGTTTGCGTTCACGTCTGAGTTGGTAAGTCCAAGCCCGGAACCAAACGCAGTTACTGTGATGGTTCCCTCCCCTTGACCAAACGCGACCGCGGAATTGATTCCCGGAATGTAGCCGTAGGGATTTGCGGAAATTCCGTATTGGCCCTCGGCTCCGGCATAGATGCCGCCTCCCGTATTCACAAAGTGAGCAATGAACAGTTTGTTGGCTATCAATGTATCTAGCAAACCCTGTGAGAGTTCAGAACTGGAGGATGCAACCCATAGCCCGCTGTACACCGTGCCCAGTCCCGGCAAAAGAGTTGCAATGTTTGCGCTTGTGGCCACGTCAAAATCTGTGCCAAGTGAATAACCGCTCAGCGTCACACCTGGAGATCCTGGTTGGGAGTCTAAGCCCTGATACCCATCGTCTCCCACGTACAAGAACTTGTGTATTCCGTGAGCCGAATAGTAGCTGTTTGCCCCATTAGCCCAAACATAGTTCATCGCTGCTTGGTTAATGTGCTGGGCGCCCAGCGCACCGCTTCCACCCTCTTGAGCATGCCAATCGGCATCGTGTCCGGTCACGTAAACCGATCCTATTCCAAAAACAAACGCGGGCTGCAACGCTAAGACCGCTAATGTCAAAACTCTCTTTAACTTCATCAAAAAAATCTCCTTCAAGAAATTGACTGTATCACCATCTCCTTGACATTAAACTAGTATAAATACGTGTTTTTAGGTAACCAAGATCAAGGATTGATTTCTTCAAATGTTCCGGCAGTGGCACGAATATTGGCCGCGCGGCTCCACCAGTCCATTTTTACAGCTCAGAAATCGGCTGGCCAAGCGACCATTGATGCCCGAAGGGGTCTTTGAGTTGCCCGTAACGATCACCCCAGAACTGATTCTCCAACGGCATCGTGATCTGAGCTCCGGCGGCTAAGGCTCGATCCCAGTCGGCATCAATGGCCTTCACAACCCTCGCCTGCGATGGTGGTTCGTCCATTGCGGGAGAGGGCAGGGTGCAATACTGTTTAGTTAGGCTCCTTTTGGGCCCATTTCATCGGTCTTGGGAGTGGCGATCTAATGTAAAAAAAGTGCAGACCGCCAATTAAATTCACTCTTTCCATGCTTAACTAAACCGCATTGGGGCAGGGTGAGAGTGAATTCCCTGTCATAACTGTCCCTTCCGCTAAAGGCCCAATCAATGCCCTCGTCGATTCCGGGCATCGAAGCCGTCTTTTTGGATTTTCGAAGCACTACCAACGGAACAGCCGCCGACCCCCTCATCCCAACCCTTCTCCCCCCGGTTCGTTCCCCCGGCCCATCATGGCTTCTGGGCAAATTATCACCCTTGTGGTGCCAGGTCAAGCCCAAATCGAAACGGTTAGACAAGGCAACGTCTCTGATATTAGGCCCGGAGGTATTGTGACCACGCCGGGCTCTTCGGCGGACGGTGGGTTTACGGCAAAGTTTTTGGTGGTTAGGCAACGCAATAAATAGCTTAGGGTTGTCCGAACCCTACTTCGGATGCGATAAGGCAAGTCGCATTTGGTCCCACGGCGTGTAGGTCATCGCCATAGACTTGCGAAGTCTTTTTGCGGCCACTGCACTTTGCTTTGCTAAGGGAACCTCGCCCAATTTAAGGTAAGTCATTGCCACTTCTTCGGTTGAAACCACGGTAAACCTACGGTCATGAAACGCTTCCGACCACTCCATCACTTTCTGGTGGTGGTGTAACGCTTCTTTCACATCTTGGCTATGGCTAACAATTTGGGCGTCGGCCAAACCGCAAATCAGCCGAATCAACCCATGACCGGTTTCGTCGCGCACCTTTCTGGGAATCTCCATGCATTGATCCGCTTCCGTATAGTGGCCGTAGGTAGCGAGATAATAACCCCTAAGGCAACGGATGATCACGGAGTCTAAATATTGCTTATATTCTTGCTCTGCCCTTTCAAGAAGCGCAAATCCCTCGGCTTGTCTGCCGCGGTGGAGTAACGCCATTCCTTGGACCTGGATGGAAGTGGGGATCACCGCTTTGTCATTTGATTTGGATGCCAAGGCGCTACATAGATTTGCGTAAGCTTGGGCTTCATGAAATTTGCTTTGCAACATCGCGCAAATACAAAGTTGAGCGGACGCTTGCACTCCAAGAACGAGGTCTCCCTTGGATTCTGCCGTGCGCAGCACTTCATGAAATTGGGCTTCGGCAGAGGTGTAGCCTTCATCAAGAAGCCCCGCGCGAAAGAAAGTGAGCCAGCCGGGTAACGCCAAGTCTTCCTTAACGGACGTGAGAATTCTTCTGCGATCGTCCAAGCCCAATCCAATGGTCATCCCCAGGTTTTCCCGCATCAGACCAAGCATTCGGGCAGGATCATGAACCGCCAGCCAATCGAGCATTTGGCAAAAACTGCTGATCAAAAGGGTTGAATGTTGACGAGATCCTCGGCGGAACTTTTCGAACCACTCCCCTTCAAACCCTGGCATGAAACCCTTTTCTGGCGCATCCTGCCCGTTGCAAACATCGACCTCAATACGAAAATGCGACGATATACAGCATAGGGATCGGTTGGAATCAATATTTTCTGGGCCGACTACCGCCCTCGCCCGAGCCAGGGTCTGTCTGAGGTTGTTGTCTCGTTTATCCGCCGGCATCTCGGGCCAAAGAATTCGACCAAGCTCTTCCCTAGCAACTCCCTGGTCAGTATGGAGGGCCAAGATGGCAAGCAGGGCCTGGACCTTGCGATTGGTAGGTGTCACATCTCGCCCCTCGGATGATATGAGATGAAACCTGCCCAAAAGCTGAAGTCGCCATGTGGATGCGGGGGTTTGGCGTGACTCCATGCTACAACTTCTTCCCGATCGTTCCGATTTTGAACCTGGGGATACAAATAGATTCTGCGTTACCTAGTGTTACGTGTTCATTATCCAACAGATCATTCCCTATACACTAACTTCTGCTAAAGGCGCGGTTGTGCCTAAAGAATCGAGCAGCAATTATGAATTTTCGAAAGCTATTCCTTGTTACTTCACTGGCTACGGCGGCGGCCACCTCAATGGCCCAGCCCTACTATTACCCAACCTACTCGGTCACTAACAACGCACCGAACCCTATCACCAACATTCTAATGTTTTGGCAGGCACCCAGCCACGGTTACGGACCCGGAGTGGCCTGGGTGATATCACCCATGGGAATTACTGCAGACGGAAACGGCTCAGTCACCACGTTTCAAGATTTAGGAAAACCGGTTTATCCAGATTCCCTTTTGCTGATGGGACTCTACCATGACGCCGAAGGAGAGCATCTCACTTTGTTTATGAACCCCAACACGGCCCAGGCCGTGCAGAACATCGCCTTTGGCACCGTGTTCGCCAATTCAAACGAAACGCAATTGATTTCTGACATCCATGCCATCAGCAACAGCCCGGATAGCAACACTTGGAACGCCCAACTAAGCGATATCTTTACCTTTGCATCGGGGGATGCGGCGAATATCCCAAATGGCGATTCGACTATCTCGGCTTGGACTACCCCCGCCCCGAGTGGCAGTCCCACCCCGGGACAGATCGCGATCTGGTCCGACGGAGTCGGAATCGGATCGTTTAGTGCATCTATTCAAGGAACCCGCCCAGTTCCGGCACCCGCAGCTCTGATACCTTTCTTAGCCGGTCTGATCGGAACCGCGCGACGACGCATCCGTCGTTAATCTGAAGGTTTGCCCTCCCAAATTAACTCGAGGGAAGGGTGTGGGCGCGTGTCCCAACTAGTTTGTAGATAAAAGTACGGGATTCGTAAGAGACAGGATGGTTTCGGAAATTCTCCCTGATCCCAACCCTTCTCCCCCAATTTCGAGAGAAATCGGGGGAGAAGGGCTTTCGGAACTAACGGGAGGTCATCCCACCGAGACCACTATTTAACGTGGTGCGACTGTTCGTTTTTGGGATCCAGTAACGGATTACCTTGATAGCCCTGGGGCTTTCCTGCTCTTTCGTGCGCGAGGGCTCGGCGGACCAGAGCCACCTGCGCTTCCACCTCGGCAAACTCACTCTTCCCGGAGTGGTGCTCCACGCCAAGGCAGCCTTGGTATCCTGCTTCCCTGAGGATGCGGAGAGCTGAATCCAGTCTCTCGTAGCAAGTTCTCTGATCGACGTGGGTATGGATGGCAATGGGGGCGAGGGCTCGATCGTATTCGTCGGGGCTGGTCCACGTGTCTTTGCCCAAGTGCAGAAGAATGCCGTAGGCGGGCGAGTTGACCGCTCCATGCAACTTCAACATGTTGTCGGGGTAGTTGGTGGCGCCCCAGTGAGTTTCTGGCCCGACTTTGAAACCGCTTGATCCCGCAATTTGGGCGAATTCTCTAAAAGACTCGGCGATATAGTCAAATTGCTCGGATGTCCATTCTCTGAGTTGGCCACCGGTGTCAATTCGAACGGTTTGCGCGCCTAAGATTTCTGCCGCTTTTAGGTGCCTTAGCGCCAGCGACTTGTGACGCGCTCGCACTTCGGGCTCGTCTTCCCAGGGGTGGCAGCCATCGGCGTGGTAGTTCACGCACTTCAGACCTCGCTCATCCATTGCCTGGCGAACCTTATGCAAACGATCTGCGTCCAGTTGAACTTCCACGTCCGAACCCAGCAGGCCGTTCCAGATGTCCGCGGTATTGAGGTGATACCGATATCGGCACGCCTCCAGGTATCCAAAAACGTCCATGGTGCCAGCGGCAAACGCGCCGTGAAAAGAAAAAGAGGCAATGCTGATATTCATTCGATAGACCTCGGACCGCCGTTGAAAGCGCCCAGAAAGACTTTATCCGGAATCTGTGACTAGGCGCTACCTAAACCCTGCGTTTCCGTGAATCGCGACCGCGTTATGCCGAATCAATGCATTTCGCGATCGCCGTAGAGGGTTTGAATGTAGGCGATTTGGCCCAGGTGGTAGGTGAGGTTCCATCTTGGGAACTCCATCATTTCTAGGTAGGTATGTTCACGGCCACCGTTGAACGGTAGCCATTGGGTTTCTCGGAATCGCTCCTCCGGAAAACTTCGGATCAGTTCTTGCCAGGGCGTAATTTTTTGATTGAACTCCGCGTGACACTGGGCCACCGTGGCCCAAGTAGCCATCTCGGCATCTAAAGCGCTCTGATCTTCGTGGGTTTGCTGCCAACCGGTCATCACCTTTACCGCCCAGGTAGGCGTCATGGCGGCTTCCCGGCACATGGAAATTACGGACTGGCCAACATCTAACGGCTTCCATTCTAACTTTTCCGCCGGCACGGCTACGGCACAGCGAAAAAACTCCGCCGCGCATTCGGTTACAGATGAGATGACGTGATCCTGAACTCTCACAGTTACCCCAGTGTAGATCAAAGGCGCAGACTGATCGTGGAGGTGAGAAGGGGATTCTTAATTCGCCGGTTCAAGGTTTGGATGCAGGTTCAAATTCTGGTAGATCGCCAGCGAATTGTGGAGAAGTGTTTACCTGACACACCGTTGACACCCAGCGACATGAGGTAGACCAATCTTCTCCTTGAAGGGAGCGGGTCTAGTCGGTCGGAAGGGGTTAGATTTCAGTCCTCTGAGAACAATCTGAATTTTCATCAGCCTCCAGAAACGGATTCCTAGCTGAGTCTTCATGAGGATGGAACCCTTTCGCCCGAACGAGGGTGTCTAGATTAGAGAGTTTGGTGAATCAAAAAGTGAAATACATGGGATTCGACCGGATATAACCCGCTTGCTAGAAAGCGAAGCGCTACCAGATTGACATTTGAGGCACTCAATCGTAAAAATTGTGAGCGTGGTGGGCAATAATAGCCACAGTTGTAAAGTGAGGCCCGTTTTGAAAAACAGCCTCGTAGTTTCCGTTCCACTACAGGTAGCCTTTCCGAAGGAATGAACCGATGCCTCTCATAACTCCCCCTCAGTCGGATCGGAAAGCTATATTAGCACTTGCACAACTTTCCGAAGAGTCGTTTTCCGCTCTTAGAACTGCCATGCTGTCAGCGCAAAAGACTTCTGATCGGGCGGAATTGGCAGCAGAAATTGCTGCTACTGCTACGACCATTGATCCAAAGGTCGTCTTATCGGTATTCAAATGCCTATTCAATATGGAGAGTGTACGCGCTGACAAGAGCACTGGTATCACTGATTTCGTTGTGAATGTTGTGGAAGGCACGATTGTTGCTGACTCTCCCGCGTTTTCAGAGTCGGAGGGTAGAACAGCTGCCGAGCGTATCACTCAGTTGCTCGTGGCCGATGGTCCGGTGAGTTTCGTTGCGAAAGTTCAGGACATTATGACGGATCATCAACGTGTGTTCTGCTCATGCCGAGTGCTCACCGATATACGGCCCGTTTTCTTGGAGGACGTAGCCGTTCACCCTAAGGAAGTAGTAATAATCCATACGCTGAAAATCACTTATCATGAAAATGGCGACCATAAGGAATACTATATTGCGCTTGACAATGCTGACGTGGACAAGATGATAAATGCGCTGGAACGAGCAGCATCCAAAGGAAAAACAATCACAGCTTTGTTGGCAACGGCAAAGATTAGTGATGTCAGTATCGGGTGAAATCAAATGCCAGAATGTCGAATTGCCGATCACAATTACCTGTTTAGTCCGCGCGTTTCATCCGAATGTGGCTACACGGAAGACCCTAAGAGTCCTTTAAAGACGTGGAGAGTTAAGCCGAGCATTCCGCTTCCGGAACCAGAGTGGTATCAACAAATGGACGGGATCGACTCACGCTTTACCGATCTGCTTCATACGTTCAACAAAATCAGTCGCGAGGCAATACTTAGTAGACGCAGGGAAGCCTTGAAGAGTATGGTCCAATTACGTGAAGAGGCAATCAGGGAAGGGATGGCGCTTCGGACGATAAACGAAATAAACAAAGAAGTAGCCCGTAGACGGGGCGCCAAAGACTAATGTTGGCCCGCAGGACGTTCCTGGACACAGGCGTCCTGCTGGCTGCATGGGATGCAAAACAAGCCCTACATGAACAGGCTAAGGGTGTTCTTAGCGATCGCAACAGGGATTTTATTGCTACGTCTCTTCTGTCCTTGGAGCTTGTTCCACATGCTGAATACTGCAAACAAGAGAAAGAGGTCGCTTTTATGCGGTTCTATCTGGGCGTCTATGTTTCAGAAATGCTTGAAGTGAATGAGCAATTGGTTTTAGAGGGCATGGCAGTTGCTCGTCGAATTGACGCGGGAGGCATTGACGCGATGCATCTAGCGGCGGCAATCATGCTGAACGTTGACGAGTTTATTACGACGGAAAACGAAAATAAACCCATGTACAGAGAGGACCGTCTACGCGTTATTCATCTCAGTAAAGTATAAAGAAATGATTCACTATGAGACTACTGGTCAAATTGACACACGAACACCAAAACGGCAACTCCCAGTGGTTTAACTCAGAATCACAAAGTTCTTGACCAATAAGCCCTAGGAACCCCATCCATGATCCGTCCTGACCTTGACCACATGCCCCCGGCCATGATCCTGCCCAGACTCGTCAAAGCATGGTAGACAGCATCCCCGGTCCAAGACATGCCACCTATTCAAGAGATCTGGTAGGACAAATCCGCAAGTGTGCCAAAGCAAAAGGCATTACCACCGCAACGTCGCTCAGTTCGTGAAGGCGCGACCCAAGCCGCCAAGCGCGTCCGCGTACTCTCGACCGAGATGGCCCTCTGCCTAAGATGCGGTGAAATCGCCGGACTCATCTAGTCAGACCTGCCAATCTGAACCTAGGGAGGAGAGAAGGGGATTCGAACCCCTGGGACATTGCTGCCCTTCAGTTTTCAAGACTGACGCGATCGACCACTCTGCCATCTCTCCGCCCATCATTTTACTCGGGTGACGAGGGGTGGACCGGAGGGTGAACCGGGCAAATTTGATACAAGACGTGGGAATTTGTGAGGAATTCACTTGAGAACGGGCGAGAGATACTTCATTTGATCACCTCGAGCCCGCAACCGGAACAGAATCCGGTGATATCATCAGCTCAATGAACTTAGGACTAGAAGGCAAAGTAGCGATGGTGGCCGCGGCAAGTAAAGGAATTGGGTTCGCCACCGCCAAGGCCCTTATGGCCGAAGGTGTGCGAGTTTCGATCTGCGCGCGAAATGAGGAAACGCTAGAAGCGGCCGCCGCAGAAATTGGGGAAGAGACTAGAAGTTACGTGGTTGACGTGTCTAGCGCCGAGGACTTGGCCTGGTGGGTGGAGCAAACTCGCCAAGACCTGGGACCCGTCGATATTCTCGTAACCAACACCGGAGGCCCTCCCGCCGGTCCATTGGATCAGCTGACCGACGAGCAATGGCAGGTCGGCGTAGACAGCACTCTTATGAACGTGGTCCGGCTGGTGCGATTAGTTGAGGCCGAGATGAAATTGCGGCAATGGGGTCGCATTGTCCACATCACGTCACTCGTGGCTAAGCAACCTTCGGCAATGCTTCCCATTTCTTCCACGATCCGTGCGGGTTTGATGGCGCTGACCCGGCTTCAGTCCACCGCATTGGCTTCCAACGGAATTACGGTCAATGGCGTGCTTCCCGGTCACACATTAACGGACCGGCAACTCCATTTGGCCGATATTCGATCCGCGCGCGACGGGATCACGCCTCAAGAAGCGTTGCAGCGCCAAGGTTCAGAAGTTCCGGTGGGGCGATTGGCCACGCCAGACGAGATCGCGGCCGTCGTAACCTTTCTGTGCTCCATCCAGGCTGCCTACGTGACTGGTACGAGTATGTTAGTGGATGGCGGGTTAACCGCCGGCTTGGGCTAGCGGGTAGCTGGCCATCTAACCGCAGCAAGGTGGGCGGCCCGAAGTCCGAATTTCACTTCATCTGAGCGTGGCGAGAAGTTGCTGGATTCGCGGCCCGAGTGCTGAGTTGGCGGATGCGTTGTCTCGGGCTTCGTAGAGGGCAGACCGAGCCTCTGACTTTTGGGTCATGTCACCCGACCTGGCGACATCCGAAGCGTAGTAGTAATACATGGTAGCGGTGGCTTCTTTATATTGCTTATTCCGAGTCGCGTCCGGTTCTTCGCTGGCCGCGACCTGCCATGTTTGGGCAGACTTTTTCCACAGGTCCGCCCGTTGCAAAGGATCTTGCTCGTTCTGAGCCTGTTTGGAGTATAGATCGGCCAGGTCGGTAAAGTACGCAGGGTTGTGGGGATCCAGCTCGGCCGCCGCGGAAAATGATTTCTCGGCGTGAATGTAGTCGCTTACCGATAGATAGCCTTTTCCCTCTTCCTCACGCAGTGCCGCTATGTTTCGATCTTCCTCCGATTGACGGCTGGCACTCTGAAGCTTGGCACGTTGGGCCTCCGCTTCATTAATCCGGTCTTCCACCGGTACCGCCTGATTCCCCGCCGAGACCCGCTTGGATATTTGTTGGTCCTGCCGTTCTGCATTGATGTTTTGCAGGGTTCGGCTACAAGAATCGGTCGCCACAATCACCAGCATAAATAGCGTGCCTAAAATGACAATGGTGGTTGCTAAAGATTTGAGGAAGCCAATGGTTTCTGGCTTAAAAAGCGGCGCATGCGGGGGAGGAGGATAGTAAATTGGTACCGACTGCCCTTGCGGCGGCGAATACCCCGGCACCGGTGGCGCCATCTGACCGTAGGACTGAGCACCGCCCGGGTTATACGGAGCGGTCTGGGGAACGCCAAATGCGACCGGCATACTTAAGGGAGGTGCCACCACGGGTGGTGGTTGCGCGGAGAGATAGGGGTTGTAACCGTACACAGGAGGCGGCGACGGCATTTGGGGCAGCGCTTGGGGTCCTCCGGCAGAATACTGACCCGTATACGGATTAGTGCCATAGCCCGCCTGAGGGTCTAACACCATGTTTTGCGAGTTTAAGGCTCGCTCAGAACCAACCAGTGCCTTGGTCATTTCTGCCGCGCTTGAAAACCTAAGGCCAGGAGTTTTTTCCAGCGACTTCTGAATCACTTGCCAAAGCGCATAGTGAATGGCCGGAGGCTGGTCGGCCTCTTTATTCATGATTCCGTAAGTAATTGCGACCACGCTATCACCAGTAAACGGTTTTTTACCCGCGATCATCTCGTAGAGGACCACGCCCACGCTAAAAAGGTCGCTCCTTGCGTCAATATCTTTGCCCACCACCTGTTCCGGGGACATGTAGCTGGGCGTGCCAAATACTTGTCCATCCATCGTAAGATTGGGTTGAAAAGTGAGCCTGGCAATGCCAAAGTCGGTGATTTTTATTTGCCCACCGGAAAGGATCTGGATATTGTCGGGCTTGATGTCTCGGTGAATAACGCCTTTACTATGCGCGTGCTCTAGTCCGTGGAGAAGCTCCAAGGCAATTTCAATCGCTCGGGCGGTGGAAAGGGTCCCCTTGGTGTCAATCTCATTGCGAAGTGTGCACCCATCCAGGTACTCCATCGCCATGAACGTTCGGCCCGAATCTTCGGCAAACGAGAACACCGTCATGATGTTTGGGTGATTGAGGGTGCCCGCCGCTTGCGCCTCGCGCTTAAAGCGATTGATGCGCTCTTCCCTCTGAGGCCCGGTGGTCCCACCGGGCATCGAAAGCTCTTTCACCGCCACCCGTCGGTTCATTAACGGGTCATACGCTTCGTAAACGATGTCGTTAGAACGCGCAATTTCGCGGATGATCTGATACTGACCAAGCGTGGTGGGCGGACTGCTCATAGGATGGGGGCGACAAACGGTCTACTTAGGAGACGGCAGGGATTGCCAAGACGTGCGATGAACTTTCCGTAAGCAACCACACTCTTTAGCTACTCATTCATACGCTGGGGCGTTTTCTCCCATCTCTCCAGGGGATTTGGCGATTCCTTCTCCAAAATGTTCGCCGGTATCGCCCGATAACCTAATATTGGGGCGCGAGCCGAGTCGGACTGGTTACCGACTTTCAAGTGGAATGTAGGCCAAGTTGGCGGGGCCATCGTAGATGGCTTTGGGGCGAATAAGTCGATTGTGAGCCAATTGCTCGATGGCGTGGGCGGAATAACCAGCTACCCGCGCCACCACAAAGAGGGGCGTGTAGAGGTCAATGGGAATCCCCAACAGATAGTAGGCAAATCCCGTGGGAAAATCAACATTGGGGAAAAGGCCCTTTTCTTCTAGCATTACCTTCTCAAGAACATCGGCGATGTCGCCGTACAGGGTGTTGCCTTTGCGACGACCAATCTCTCTAGCCACTTTGCTCATGTAGAAGGCACGGCTATCGCCCTTTTTATACTCCCGGTGCCCAAAGCCCATGATTTTCTTTTTAGTGGCAAGGGCATCTCTCACCCAAGCCTCAGCGTTTTCTACCGTGCCAATTTCCAACATCATGCGCATGGCCTCTTCATTGGCTCCGCCGTGAAGCGCACCTTTGAGGGTGCCGATTCCCGTGGTGATGCCGCTGTAGATGTCGCTGAGAGTGCTGACGGTGACTCGGCATGCGAACGTGGAGGCGTTGAACCCGTGCTCCGCGTATAGCGTCAGCGATGCATCCATCACCAACTCCGTGTATTCGTCGGGAGCTTCTCCACTGAGGAGGTAAAGAAAATTTCCGGCCGTAGACAGGCGGGGGTCGGGCTTGATTGGCTCCTGCCCAAGGCAAATTCGGTGCCCGTTGGCCACCATAGTTCCGGCTTTAGCCACAATTCGCTCCGCTTTACGGCGGTTAGCATCCATATCCAGAGTGGCTGCGTTGTGGTCAGGATCAAAGGTGGCCAGGATGGAAAATCCGGTTCGGATCATATCCATTGGATTGGAATCTTTGGGCATCGCCTTGAATGCGGTATAGACCGCGTCGGGCACTTCCCTTTCCGCACCTAGTCGCTCTCGGAATGCACGCAACTCATCTCGGTTGGGCAGCTTCTCGTGGATCAGTAGGAAGGCGGTTTCTTCGTAAGAGCCCTTCTCCGCCAGATCGTGAACGTCATAGCCGCGATACTGCAAGCTACTACGATCGCTGTCGATCTCGCTAACTGCGGTGATGCCGGCGGGGACTCCCTCTAGTCCGGGACTGTAATTTGGGTACTGCGTGGCGATGGCGCTCATGGTTCCTCTTCTGCCAGAAATTTATCCCGTTCTGCCGGGCCGATTCAACTGGGTCGCGTCGCCTCATCTTCCCGCATGAATGCTAGGTGAAGAGACCTGATCAAGTTACTATGTAGTTTCGGGTGTTCGGTTCATTTTAACCAGCAAAACGCGGGAAATGCCCGTGAACCTACTTGGACCCACAAATTCTTTTCACGACCAGGCTTGTTCTCGGTCTTGGTAACCTTGATATTCAACTGTGTCGTAAAGTTCCGAGCGCGTGCGCATTTTGTCAACGAGGTTAATCTGGGTGCCATCGGCCAGGAGCGTGCCGTAACATTCATCCAAAGCCCGAAGCATGACGCGGAACGCCGTCATGGGATAGATGACGATCTCGTAGCCCATCTCACCAAAGGCGCTCGCCGGAATGATTGGCGTCTTTCCAAACTCCGTCATGTTTGCCATCAAAGGCCCCTTCACGGCCGCACGAAACAATTCGAATTCGGCAATGCTCTGGAGTCCCTCAGGGAAAATAACGTCCGCCCCTTGGTCCACGTATTCTTTTGCCCGCTCAATGGCTTGCGGCAGACCCTCTACGCCTCGAGCATCAGTCCGGGCAATGAGAACAAATGAATCATCTTTGCGTGCAGCGGAGGCGGCCCGAAGTTTCCGAACCATTTCGGGGGTCGGAATGACCGATTTTCCGTCCAAATGTCCACAACGCTTAGGACTCACTTGATCTTCCAAATGGATGCCCGCTAAACCCGCTCGCTCCATTTGAATGACGGTACGGTAAACATTGTGAACCTCACCAAATCCGGTGTCTGCATCTGAGATGACCGGGACCGAAACCACGCTGGTGACGGCTCCTGCTACGGCAGAAAATTCATCTAAACTTGCCAACGCGATATCCGGCAACCCCAAACTCGCGTTGGTGATTCCCGCACCGCTCAGATACAACCCGGTCGCTCCCGCCCGAGCCGCGGAAAGCGCGCTGATGGCATTAAAAACCCCGGGGAGAATTTGCGGCCCGCTCTTTATTAAGTCCCTAAAGACTTCCCCTGGTCGATGGATTGATGGCCGCAGCATTTGTTGAGGCTACCCGGCACCGCGAAGATCGCCGACTACCCCTTAATCAGCAAACGGTAGGCATCATCAAACAATTGGTCGACTCCCATCCCAAATGTTTGTTTTAGTGCTTCATCCGGAAGCGATTTTCCACGCAGAGTCAGTCCAAGGTTTCGCCATAAGCCTTCGCGACCGTGCGCCCTTAGGAGCTTTACAATGCTCTTGTCACCCCCTCGCTCCGCCAAAAACCGACCGATCCACCCGCACTGCTGGTAGGCGCACCAAATCTCATCTTGCGGAGAAATCTCAATCTTCACGGATTCCAAGGTGAGTTCCAGTTGGACCGCGTCTTTCCAAAAATATTGGATGGAGGACCGCTCCGGGGCGCAGGCATCGTCTTCGGCTAAGACCGCAATCGCTTCGGCAAGCCATCTCGGCGCGCGATCTTGGGTGAGCGCGGTAACAATAACGTGGGCGTACTCATGGGCCACCGCCTGACTGAACTCGGCGGGATCATCTACCAAGTAGTTTGGGAGGCATATCTTCTCGTAATTCTCTTTACTGGCGCAGTAACCGTGGGGAAACACCGCCCATGGAGCGTCTACCTCTTCCATCAGGATGGCAATACGGGTAACCACGTCATGAGACCAACCCAGACGGCGAGCGATGGTACTGCAGGCGTTGACCGCACGCCTCGCCACCGGTTCAAAGTGGTCTAGCAGCTCTTTGGGCACAAATTCAAGGCTAAGCCACGGGGTGATCTGCTCAACCCGACTTGCCCTCCGAGAAAGCGCTTCGGATTCGATGAGCCGAAACCAACGTACGTAGTCGCCGCGGTCTCCTATGCCGCAGTCTTTAATGAGATCCAGCGCCAAAACCACATCATCTTTGTGATAAGCCTCGATGGCGGCATCCCATTTGAGGCTGTCTTCAAACGCACTGCGATTCACCTAACACCTATCCAGAAAACATTTAGAATGTTTTCCAAACCCAGAAATCGGTGAGATCTGAGGGAACATCCAGTGTTTGACAAACCTCGGTCCATTGGATTAGCGCCCATTAGATTCTTAATTTTCCCTCAACTTCAGTAGAAACCACGACAGTTATTGGTAATGGCCAGATAATGATCTACACTTAGTTACAAGCCGTTAATGAGGACGGGGTGCGGGAATGTCCTGGAAAAAACAAGAAGACCTGGGGACTCAATTGGTCGCCAAAGTGTACGACCTCCTCAAGGTGAATGACGCCTGGTCGATAGATTGTGGGCGAGGTTTCACTTACTGGCCCGGAGATTATGCCGTCACGGTTTCGGCAGACCTTCCCAACTTTCACAACGCCTACTGTATTTTTCGACTCCACTCGTCGATTGATGTGGCGCGGGGCAGGGGCGAACCCTCAACCGCAGAATTGCCGATTTCGCACCAGATGAGCCGAGCGGCTTTGAGCGCACTCACCTACGACGCCAAGCACGACGTCTACAAGATCCACGGCTCGGTTTACGCCCATACCGACAATGAAGATTGGCTAACCCGAGTGTTTTTGGCCACCGTGGGTCTCCAAATATATCGAGCCCCTCAGGTGGCAAAGGACCTTCAAGAAACGTTGGGGTTTACCCCCCTCCCCACCGGTCACCCCATTCATGGGCCGCGAGATCAAGCGGATCCGATGGTGGCTTCGGTGCTCCAGCTTTTCCAGAATTACGGATCGACTCCCAGCAAATGGCTACACGTTGACGAATGGCAAGACGCGGTGGGACTGGTAAAACGCCTGACCCAAGCATGTGAATCTGACGAAAAAACTCATCTCTCGGCCCGGTTCGATTGGTTAAAGGGCGAACCCATAGAGCTTGTGATCCGAGCGGACGCCCCTCATGCTGATCTTGGATCTGGGTTGGCTCTGGAACTGATTGTCCCATGGGCCGATGAACAATCCGTCGTGGCTCATGCCGCTTTTGAGCTCAATGACATGGAGAGGGACGAGTGGAACTGGTGTCACGACCTGGGCGCTTGGTGCGTGGTGGAAGACCGGTTGACCTTCCGATGCTTTGTCCCTAATATTGCCTATCGCCCAGGAGCCCTTAAAGATCTCACTCACGACATGGCTCTGAGGGCGAGATGGATTAACGACGGTGCCGCCCTCAAGGCAATGGGTGTGGAGTTAAGCGCTTAATCTCCTCCCCAACCTCAGATTTCGTTGCATTGTATTTTCGCACCCGGGATTTTCAATTTTGGGTCCAAGTTTAGGATGCGTTCGGGTTCTGTGTGCCGCCCTCCCGACCTCGGATTCATCCCCGTTTAAAATGAAGAGTTTGTCTTCAGCCCGGTAAAGTCGGCACAATCCGCCTCATATACGTTTAGTTGAGCCTCGACAGGGTGAATTGCCTTGGCGGTCTGCGCCTCTTTTACACTAAATCAATCCACCCAAGACCGATGAAATGGGCCAAATATGCCTAACAAAATGTACATGTGGTGCCATGCCAGGATCAGTCAGCGGCGAAGCCGATAGGCTCGGGATGAGCGTGCCCGAGTTCGGGTGATTTTCGGTTATCCCAGGGCAACCGGACGTCGGCGCGGTCATCCGACGACTACCGGCTACGCCGTCGAATCCCAAATGGTTCGGCGAAGCCGGTAGGCTCGGGATGACCGTGCCCGAGTCCGGGTGATTTTCGGTTATCCCGGGGCAACCGGACGTCGGCTCGGTCATCCGACGACTACCGGCTACGCCGTCGAATTCCAATGGCCGGGGGCATACTTCGTGAATGCATCGGCGATTCCCGATGTTCGGAGATACATTTCAACTCAAGAGGCTCATCATCATAAGAAATCTCATCTGGAGGAGCTAGAGTTTCTACTTCAAGGAAGCGGGTGTTGATTGCGATCCTCGATATCTTGACTGAAAGGTTCTGGTGCCCCTGCCGGGGAACTTAGCCAGGAGGCAACTGACCTAGCCTGGCACCAGAGCTTATGCCAGGCTAATCGGGGAAAGGCCCTGCCGGCACACGGGAGGGCTAGTCGATATCAAACATTTTCTTACTAATAAGTCCGTTGCCAAATTCTCGTGCCCCTGCCGGGGAACCAACTTATTTGCTTACCGATCCTGGCACGGCGCCAGAGCTTATGCCAGGCTACGCGGTGATAGTCCCTGCCGGGACAGGGGAGGGTCATATACGTTTAGTGAGGCCTCGACAGGGTGAATTGCCTTGGCGGTCTGCGCCTCTTCTACACTAAATCAATTCACCCAAGACCGATGAGATGGGCCTATAGGAGCCTCACTAAATGTAGATGAGACCCAGAACCCCATCCATAACCGCGGACTCGTTTCAATTCAACGGCAGACGGTTACCATCGGGTTTCCACCGTGTACGTCACAGATTTAACTTCGCCCGCCTTGAGCATCACCACAAAATCGGCCGTGTTGGCATCTAGCTTGATGAAATCTTGATTCTTCTTGGTGATTCGCCAATCGCCCCAATGCCGCTCGTAAACGTGAACCGTTTCTGGAGTTTCTTTTCGGTTCCGAACCTCTATCGTGAAGGATTCTGAGACGGACGAGGATCCGATTCGAGAGAAGTTTGTACGAACCCGGTTGCCCACCACATCAAAGCTTCTACCCATCACCAAAGACAGTCGCTCATCGCGCGGGGTGTGATCAATTTGGTCTTCACCGAGGAGTTGAACGGAACCTTCTGAATCGCGCTGATAGACTTTGATCTTCCCTTTGGGCAGCGGCATTCCTAAGCCGCTGGCTTTGTCATTTGTAAACTCCAAGCGAACCTGGGGTTTGAGGTCACCGGTTCCCACTTGTCCTTCGCCCGGATAAAAATTGTTGAAGCCCAACATGGCGTCCAGAATGAGTTTCTTTGTGACCGGAACCTGGTGGCCCTCAAGAAAGCTGATCTGTTTGGTCTCTTTGTTTTTGAGGGTTGCGGGTCTCTGTAGGGTGTAGAGGTGATACTCAAAAAGGCTCTCTTCCTGAAACGCGGGAGCCCGCGCAGCTTTGAATCGAACTCCATCCGCAAGGGCCAAGGATTCTACTTCCCCTCGGTTTTGCGCCCGCTGAACATCGCCGGCTAAGAGCTTTAGTTTGGCGTTTGTAAACGTGGTTCCGCAACTGTTGTTGAGGGTTACCCAACCCTGCAGGTCAGATTTACCCGTCCCGTCCAGCGTGAGAACGTAGTCGGCGTTCCAGGAGAGCCCCTGAGTGATGTAGCTAAGTTCGACGGTCCTGTCCCCAGCTCGTTCGGATTCAATATCCCACACGAGGGTCGGCACGCTGATCAGCCCTTCGGGCATTTTAATGACTTCAATTTCTCCCGTTGGATCAAGAACGATTCGTCCGTCATCCGTGCGAATCACCATCCCATTGTAAGTAGGTTGGCCGCCATTTCCGGCATTGATGATGGCGACCGGAGCGCTCAGCAAGATGCCTTCTAGTTGCTCCTTTTGCTGGCCCATGGTGCGGATAAACCGAATGCGTTGCCCCACCGACTTGTTCAGAATCGCCTCCGGGCTAATGAGGTCGTACTGATAGTTCTGCTCCAATATCGAAAATGCCGAAGTCGCGGTTAGGTTCTTAAACCCCACACTCGTTGGCTCAATCAAAGAGGGAACGTTCTTTAGGGAAACATTTTGTCGCCCCTCCGTTAGATTGAAGACTCGAGTTTCTTTCACGAGTCCGAACCCTTGGTTGTAGACCGTAATTTCGGTGTTAGTTGGGTTCGCCAATGCGACTCCGGCGATGAGCGTGCTTAACATAACCTATGGCTCCTTGTCTGGGTTCGACCACGAAACTCGCCGCACCCAATACAATCAGACGACCATCTCGGCATTTACGGATCGGTCGACTGGCAGAAAAATGCACTCCACCGGGCTTTGTGTACGATAACCGTAGGCACCCGTGAAGCCGAAAGGGCCCTTGGGCGGCCCCGTGCTGGCGAGCAACATGTCGAAGGCGTCGTAGGTTGCGGTGGTGGTGGCGACGAAATCACCCCCTCTCAGGCCAAGCAATTATCTGACAAGGGTGCCGAGAATGGTGATCTACTTGGGAATGTGCAATTGGTAAAAGCCTACTTAAAGTGAACAATCAAGTTAGTGGGCTCATGACCTGCTTTTACTGGCAATTTAGCCAGGTTTTTTCCTGAGCGGGAAATCTGCACGGATGCAGTTTGTCCGATGTAGTTAAGTCCACCGATAATACTGCACTCTCTCGGAGCAACGATGTGCGCAGTGTTTGACTCTTCATCAATTAATTCTGCTGTAATTTTCACGGGCGAATCATTACAGAGAATTACTCCCCAGTGATATTCACGCACCATATCGATACAACTTGACATTGCAATTAAAAAACATATAAGGCTGACGAAGTATACATTTTTGCGGGTCACTTATTTTCACTCCTTTTTTGTTTTCCGTGAGCATATAAATCTGCATCTACTTCGTATGCATTGCCGTCGTGGCCGACTGGTCCATGTTTGCTGAGCGGCAAGCCGCCAGTCAACTCACCATAATAAGACCACAGGTTACCCACAGCGTACGCGGGCAGATTCTGTAGGCCAAAGTGTTGTTTCAGGTGGCCCTCTTCATGGTCCTGCCAAAATTGATGATTTAAGTACGAATCAAAGGTTTCTCCATCCGAAAAGTGAATAGTGCCGTCGTAGGTTTCCGCATTACCCGGCTTATTGAAACGGGCTGGAAATCCGCCCACCCGAACTGGATTTCCATTCCCGTCAGTTGTGTCCCTACCCCAAATTGAGCCGAGACCGGCATCGTACGAATCGTCGTCAGCATCCCAGTTGCCTGTAACTAGCCACCGATAAAAATCCCAAAGCCCGTTAGCGTCCACGGCTGTTAGCGGATGAGAATGGCAATATCCATACCAGTTGCGCCCTTCCTTAGCGGTATCCCTGGTTAGAAACCGGCCCGTTGACGCGTCGTAATACCGATGACCGAGGAGCTTGAGACCCGAATCTCCGTCTTCCTGATACCCGTGCGCACCAGCAAAACCGAAAGGACCCTTGGGGGTGCCGGTGCTGGCGAGTAGCATGCCGAAGGCGTCGTAGGTTCGGGTTGCGGTGGTGGTGGCGGAGGTATCGGTTTGGCGAGACGCGGTACCCAGCCGGTCGTTAAGGTCGTAGGTGGTCACGCCTGAGCGTCTCTGCGAGATTCCCGGGGTGTACGCCGCCGATCCATCGTTTAAAACGGAGTCCGTGACCCCAACGCCATCCCGACGATAGGTTGCCGTCCCGCCGGAGTCAACCTTCCCGACCCGAGTATCAAGGCCGTTGTAGGTGAAACTGTTGGTCGCTGGACTTGGATGAGTAATCCCCATCAAGTTGCTTTCTTCATGGTCGCTTAGACTCCTTTGTCCCACTCCTCGGAGCACAGTCTTGGTCTTACCTGCTCTTCGTCAATTTGGCCGAATCTAATTTAAGTAGTAAACCTATTGCTCGGTAATCTCCTTAACAATTTCTCCACTATCAGGATTGACCCAGTAGGTCCTTTCTAGTGGACGAGCGTCTGGATGCCTATCGAACACATCCGAGTCTCCTACAAGCGACACCTGTACATTCTTAGCCACCTTTTTGTAGATGATGACGTAATTTGTACGGACGCCCTCCACAGTCCGTGGATCAAGCTTTTTAAAGTGCTTGTCACAGGCAATCGTGATTGCTTTTAGTGATCGATAACTAACCGTAGTATAGCCGGCGAACTCCTCCCCGTATTTGGATAAATTCTGAGGACGGGAGCGATTCGCTTGAGGACATTTGGGTCCGTGCAATACCGCTGCAAAGCACGCGATTAGAGTAAAAATTCTAGAGTTCATAGTGGAATCTTCCGCTCATCATCTGGATCCATTTTATCGTCCCAGTAGACTATGTGATTTTTTGCAAAGACATACGACCCGAGTTGCTTCTTGCTGCTGTTGGTTCTGTCGCCTGGGGAATGTCTGTCCGCGTCACCATATTTCCCGCCTTTGCCGTCCGAATCCCCCGGATCAAAAGGGTGTGTATGGTACGTGTACTTCGTGTGCTTATCGGTCGGTGGGTCAGGATAATATTGAGTATGGTCTCTGTCCTTGCCGAACCTAGGTTTCTCGGGCGTATAGGTTCCATCGTCATTTTCATCTATGTAGCCGCCTAGCTCCCACTTGGCCCATCTGGATAGCCAAAATATCGATTTATAGGCAGCTCTGGCCGCATCATCGGCGGATCCATAATGGTGATGCCAAGTGTCGTCCTTGTTCAGACCTATTGCGTCTGTGCCAGTAATTGGATTATTCCCACAGTAGCCATACCAGTTGTGGCCATCCTTGGCCGGATCTCTATTAAGGAACCGACCCGTAGACGCGTCGAAATACCGATGCCCCAACAGTTTCAGCCCGGAATCCGAATCCTCCTGATACCCGTGCGCACCCGCGAAGCCGAAAGGGCCCTTGGGGGTGCGGGTGCTGGCGAGTAACAGGCCGAAGGCGTCGTAGGTTCGGGTTGCGGTGGTGCTTGCCGACGTATCGGTTTGACGACTGGCGGTACCCAGCCGGTCGTTAAGGTTGTAGGTTGTCATGCCCTACTGTTTTTACGAGCGGTTTGACTGTTTGAGAAGTTTCCCGGCGAAGGTGCGCCGACTTTGAATGCCGGGGAGGCCAGACAGGCTTTTCCTCAGGATATTGAATATAGATGTCTCCTTCGTTTTGATTTACACGAATATCTATTATCGCTGGTAAAGGATTTGATACATTGGGTTGGATAAGTATGTATTCAAACATTTGCCCACCTTCGGGAGCACCTACTCGTTGACACTGTCCAGGTTCAATTTTGAACTGCGGATCCGGCCCGTCGTAACTTACTAAATTGGCCTTTATAGGGTATGTTGCACGATTGCACAAGTTAATTCTGACGTGATACGATCGCTGCCCATAAAGGCCGCCGCAGATTATTGCCAATACAGCTAGAGATGTGAAGATACAACCCTTGTTCGATCTATTGTTTTTGATTGGCATATTGGTCAGCGTCTCGCTCCCAAAAATTTCCATCATGACCAGTTGGATTAGTTCCTTTGCTTCGCGGGTCCAGTCCTGCTACTTCTCTTCCCGCACTCCACAGCCAACAAGCACCGTAACTTATGAGATGTTGAGGCCCAAACCCCTGCGCGATGTGTCCCTCTTCATGGTCCTGCAAATCCTATTCCCCTTTGACATTCAACGCGATAGCGAGGTACGAGACGGTCAACCCTAAGATGAGCCCCCTCACCAAGCTTTTGGCTGGAAAGCTCATCACTACAACCATCCCCACGGTGCAAGTTGCTCCAACTAGAATTAAAACCCTTAACCACCGGTGCCTAAGATGTTTGATAATAAACGTCAAGCATGATAGGCTCAAGGCGGTGATGAGCTTTGGAACCACCCACTTCTAAAACCGCTCTGTCTTTTCGAACTCGGATGCCGAGTTGCTTCGACAATACCCACACTGCTTCTGATCATTTAAACCTGTGCCTCTTCTCCGAAACTGCGCATTCGGGGCCTAGGAAGACCAAGAAATTCTCGGTAATCCTTCGTTACCAGAATCTGCAACTCTCGGTTGCGATTTGCCCGGACCATCCGTTCGCAAGACGCGGAATCAAAGAAGAACAAGAAGAAGGGGGTGATGCAATCTGCATAAATTCGCTCCGCAAAATTTTTTTCGGATTGTGCATCAGCCAAGGAATGTTCGACAGGGAGATCTTTAAGTTCGACGTGCCAAAAGTCATCGCGGCAACCGACTAGGCCGGTAATGTGACAATCATTGTGCGATCTTGTCGATTTTTTAATATTTACGGCATGGATATTCACTCCGAGGGTGATCGAGATTTCGTCGTGCCTATTTATTTCTACGATAACGATCCTCGTAGTGTCTCGTTGCACATATTTGAGCTCATGGCCAATCCTTATGAAGCCATCTCGGCTCCACAAGTCCAGAAGTCGTCTCTCTAGTGCTTTCTTCCAACCCTTGGGCCTTGCTTCTATGGGATCACACCCCACCAACCTGGAAACCATCTAGTGTGCTTGATTGGATCCTTAAAGTCTCCTGGCCTCGTTCCCGGTGGGTACGCAATAATAATCACGTAATCGTAGTTTAATTCGTCCGCGTATCTCATGCCCTGCTTGATGCCCTTTTCAACTTGACGTTGATTATCTGGTTTGATTTCTACGATGTAGCCCCGGCCAACATCAATAATATCCGGTCTATCCCCACTTTTCAGCCGTCTTTCAGGAAGTGACTTGGGGTGGCGCTTGCGGTAGTAATCTTCAATCCACTTGTGCCACTCCCTGCCCCCTCGGGTGCGGTCGTTATCCTGAAGGCCAGACGGATCCTGGAACTTACTCGGTTTATTTTCACAATACGCATACCAATTATTGCCGTCCTTCGCAATATCTCTGGTCAAGAACCTACCCGTCGAGGCGTCGTAATATCTGTGCCCGAGGAGCTTGAGACCCGAATCACCATCTTCCTGATACCCGTGCTCACCGGCGAAGCCGAAAGGACCCTTGGGGGTGCCCGTACTGATGAGTAGCATGCCGAAGGCGTCGTAGGTTCGGGTGGCGGTGGTGGTCGCCGACGTATCGGTCTGACGACTGGCGGTACCGAGGCGGTCGTTAAGGTCGTAGATGGTAGTGCCCGAGCGTCTCTGGGAGACTCCCGGGGTGAACGCGGCGGTGCCATCGTTGAGCACGGAATCAGTGACCCCAACCCCATCCCGACGATACGTGGCCGTACCCGCGGAATCCACTTTACCTACTCGGGTATCCAGGCCGTTGTAGGTGAAGCTGTTGGTCGCGGAACCCGGATAGGTGATGCCGGTGACGCGGGATTCGTAATCGTAGGTGAGAGTGGTCGTGCCTGCGCTGGTCACCACGGTTTTGGTCCGACCGGCCGCGTCGTAGGTGTACGATTTGGTGGAAATGCCGCCGTTGGTAATGCCGGTGAGCTTGTCGCCGTCGTCTACGGTGTAGACATCGGTGGAACCGTTAAGGGTCTTGCTGGTGCGGTTGCCGTTGGCATCGTAGGCGTAGCTGGCCGAGTAGCCGGTGGTAGCTTCCGAGGTTAGCTGGTCGATGACGTCGTAGCCGTAAGTGGTGGTTACCGAATCTACGGTCTTGGAACTCAAATTCCCCGCGTCGTCGTAAACGTAAGATTCGGAACTCAGCGCGGTACCGGCCGAATTCTTATGCGTCACCGAGGTCTGGCGGTTTCTCGCATCAAAGCCCAGGTCGTCATACTGACCACCCGAGAACGCCTGCCTCGTCGCCCTACCGTCGCCATCGTAGGTCCAAGTGGTGGTTTCCGAGAATGGGTTGGAGAGGGTGAGCACGTGGCCCGCCGCATCGTAAGTTGTGGTGTTGGTCCCCGAGGCATCGGTGACCGTGGTTCTTCTATTCGCGTTATCGTAGCCGTAGCTTAGATTCCCCTGCGGGGTGTTGAGCGTAGAGGCGCGGCTGGCCGCATCGTAGGTCCAAGTGGAAGTACCCACCGAATCCACCATGGTTAGCCGCCGATCTGCATTGTCGTAGGTGAATGTAGTGCCGGTACCCGTGGGGTAAGAAATCCCGGTTTGCCGGTCGGCATCATCAAAGGCGTAGGTGATGGTTTGGCTAAGCGGGTTGACGTAGGTCACCGCATCGCCGTTGCCGTTGTAGGTCCAGTTCTCCACCGATGCGTCTGGCATGGTGAGGCTGGCAACCTGGCCTCTGAGCGTATAGGTGTAGGTGCGAACTTTGCCCCGTCCGTTGGTCACGGTGGTTCGGCGGTCAGCGTTGTCGTACCCGTAGGTTTCCCCATCGCCGCGCGCGTTGCTTACCCCGGTGAGGCGGCCCGCGCTGTCAAAGGTGTTAGTGGTAACGTGGCCCAGTTCATCGGTGACACCGGTGAGGTTATCTTCCGCATCGTAAGACTTGGTCACCGTGCTGGCCCCGGGATGGGTGAAAGTCACCGCGCGTCCCCAGTTATCGTAGGCAGTGCTTTCTACATGCCCCAGAGGGTCGGTGACGCTGGTAGTTTCTCCAATGCCGTTGTACGCGAGCGTGGTGACGTTGCTTAACGGGTCGGTCACCGTGTAGAGGTTGCCATTTGAATCGTAAGCAAACGTGGTGGTTTGATTTAATGCGTTCTTGCTGGTTTGCAACTGACCGTTAGCCGTGTAGGTGCTGGTATCTTGCACGTGAGTGAGCGGGTCGGTGAGGGTGAGCCGGTTTCCGTTGGCATCGTAGGTGAGGGTGGTG
>JBBQUZ010000040.1:0-33184 GCA_038212035.1 Fimbriimonadales bacterium | reverse complement strand
CATTGGGATTCGACGGCGTAGCCGGTAGTCGTCGGATGACCGGAGCCTTTGCAATGGATTTTCTGAGGGCGTGGTCGCCTACGATTATTAGGCACTACTCAAGAACCAAGCCCACCTCAGTACTTTCTAAGCCTCAAACCTCCAACAAAACCCTTGCAGGGCAACAAGGCTGCTAGCAATCTGAAATGATCACCTTCGATTGTTTTGCGGTGCAGATTGGAAAGTTTCCATTGCAAAGGCTCCGACCGTGCCCGAGTCCGGTTGCCCCGAGATCGCCGACAGTCACCCGGACTCGGGCACCGTCATCCCGAGGCTACCGGCTTCGCCGACCTCTTTGAGATTCGGTTTCTGGCATGTTGCTGTGACCCGCTTAGACGAGTCCCTCCTAAGTATTGGTGGCACCGTCCTCGCCATTCGGCTTGAATATTTGGCTCGCGATTCTTGGTTGAGAATACGATGTGATAGCTCAAGCTCGTATGAGTTGTAGGCATTTGGTAGATTCTGGTGCCCATGCCGGGGAACAGACTTAGTTGCCGACCGATCCTGGCATGGCGCGAGAGCTTATGCCAGGCTACTGGGGGAAAGTCCCTGCCGGGACAAGGCAAGGTTAGTCCTGGTCAAAAATTTTCTTCCTAATAAGTCCGTCGCTAGATTCTGGTGCTCCTAACGGGGGATCAACTTAGTTTCTGACCGATCTTGGCATAGCGCCACGTATCCATTGAGTTAGGCATGTTTAGACCCATTTCATCGGTCTTTATGTATGGATCTAACCTAAAGGAGGAGCAGACTGCCAATTCACCCTGTCGCGGCCTAACTTAACGTATATGAGGGTTGAAGGTGGGACCCGACAAGGTAAGCGTCATCGCAATTGACAACTGCGGCAATCTGACCCCTCGTTATTGTTTGAAGTGCTTGACCAATGCACCTAGCTCGTATTGGTTGCCAACCCGGAAGAACTCCCGCATTTTGGTCGACTCTACTGAGTCATCAAAGCCGAGCATTCGGCAGGTCACTCGGGTGTTTGTTGTCCCTTCGGGCTGAAAGTAGACCACGGTCCATGCGTTGGCAATGGCACGTTTGAAGGGGAATGACTCTGGGGTGTGGACACATTGAATGGTCATCATGTGTTCGGGGTCGTAACTGATGATCTTGTTCCAAATCGCATTCGGACCGGCCAGATCGGTCCCAGGCTTGTAGGCGGTGCGCATTAATCCGCCGATCTTAAGGTCTACCGAACCTTCCGCCACCATCCAAGATTTTATGCCTTCGGTGGTTGTGTATGCCCGCCAAACGTCGGCAACCGATGCGGGGACTACGGCCGAGCACTCAATTTCCTTCGTTGAATTTCCCTGATCTTGCGGCACCAAGTCCGCACCGGTGAGGTGAGAAACGGCAATAACGGCGGCCAGAATGGATGGGTTCAAAGTGATTAACATATGATTTGCAGTGCTTACTGAGCGGAATGTTTTCGTTGGTTTTACCGCAGTTTAACCCCAAAACAAACCGGTGCAAAGTTCGTTGGTCATCGCAATCCGACTGCACTTTTCGCGCAGGCAACAGTTTCGTTATCAAATATCTGGATAATTTCGTAGATCGTCTTTGTTGTTCCAAAGTTACGTTGGAGGTCGCCAAGAACGCATCCGGGACGGTACTCTTCGCAACCTCCACTGAATATCGATCTACCTAGTCCCGACTCCGCGTCATGAGAAGGTTGGGACCAAATCCTTCCGACGCTTCGTAGTGATCGTCGTCAAGAAATCTCATTCTTATCGTGTAATGAGGTTTGGGGTCAAATAATTCACCAAAATTAAAAACAAGCGCATCCTTTTCGAGCTTAATGTGGCCCGCATAAACCGTGTCGTTATCGTGAATATCCAGATAAAAGATCGACTTCTTAACCCGGTCCCACCCCATGCTGGCGTGCATGTAGAGAACGGTTTTGCGGCCTGCGGCTACCGAACCGCTACTTTGAATCAGCTTGCCGTCCGCTTCAAATCTAAAGTGATTGTCGATTAGGTAGTTCTGGCCCGTCGCGTTTTGCCAATGACCGCCTACGAGCCGTGAAAGCTGGTTAAACGTCGGGTCATCGGAAATTGGATGAATGTTGTGAACCACCAAGGTCATTGCGATCCCGATTAAGATCATGCCGGCACTGCAACTGTGAACTTGATGCCCATTTCAAGGTATTCCACCAGACATTTCTGAATCAGGTGCTGAGATCCCTGACGAAGGCCCTGCTCCATTTCCTCGCTCACCACTCCCCAGATATCCAGACGGCGTCGATATAGGGTGGAGTCGCCATCGGTTTCCAACCGGTGGGCGGCGTAAACCGAACATCCATCCATCATTCCCCTAGGCCCGCTCAAAATCAGTTGGTGAGGAGCGTCAACGTACACAATTGTAGAGTGGATTGCCCCGCCGCCATTGGCAAACCGTTCGCCACTCGTACCTCCGAGGATGGCATCGGTATAGACTTCGGAATATGGTTTGTACCGATGCGGAAACCACTCGTTATAACCCTCCTGTGTGGGCTGGCAAGCGCTCGCCATACGAGTTCCGAATCCAGTTTCATTTGATACGTGATAAGGGCATCACGTATATTCAGGTCTATCAAAAAGTTAAGTGTGTCCCGTGTGAAAATTTTTCGACGGGCAGTTGTTCATGGTCAGGATTCGCGGCACCGTGTTATGACTGATGACCAAATTCGATCTCTTGGCTGAAACCCGCAAGGTGGCTTTTGGGTGCCAAATTCAATGCTTTGAATCTTTGCTTTGCGGTGTAGAATCAGCGCTCCCCTCGGAGGCATGAATTGACGATTTGGGCGATTGGGATGGTGATGATGTTAGGCGCTACGGACAAAGCAATAATTTGGAAGCAAGTGGCTCCCGGAGTTTGGCGAGGACAGGTCGGACGAAATGACACGCCAACCTTACTGAATGCGGCTGATACAAAGCCCGATTTAAAAGGGTTAAAAGCGATTGCGAGCGCGGGAGCGAGGGAACCTCGTTTTCCGGGCGCAACCGGTGTCGTTACCGCCGACTTTACTTCCGTGCGCATCCCTTTGTCCCCTACGGAAAAAATATTTGGACTGGGCCTCCAAATGCAGGGATCAAACCGACGCGGGGGAGTGTATCACCTTAGAGTTGACCACTACGCAGAGGGCAACGACCGACTCCACGCCCCGGTTCCGCTCTACGTGAGTGACCAAGGCTATGCCGTGTTGTTTGATACGTCTCGGCCTATATCAATTTATGCGGGGGTTGGTAACCGGCGCGATGGGCACAACCCGCCCGAGCGCGACCGAAACACCGACCCTCAATGGGATGCGCAACCGCTATCTGATTCGGTGGAAGCCAGCGTTCAAGGGCCGGGGTTAACGGTTTACGTATTTGAGGGGCCAAGTGCCATGCGGGCCATCCAGCGATACAACCTATTTTGTGGCGGTGGCGCCTTACCTCCGCGTTGGGCGCTGGGATTTTGGCACCGCACGCCTTCTTTGGCAACCGAAAGTGATGTGGAACAGGAAGTTCATGAGTTTCGCCAACGCGGATTTCCGATTGACGTTTTAGGGCTCGAACCCGGTTGGCAGTCAAAGTCTTATCCATGTTCATTTGAATGGAGCCAAGAAAGATTCCCAACCCCCGGCAAGTTTGTGGCCAACCTAAAAGCCGACCGCGTCCACGTGAATCTCTGGACCAATCCTTACGTATCCCAACACTCTCCCATCCGCCGAGCACTGGAGCCAAACTACGGATCGCATACGGTCTGGCTAGGGCCGGCTCCAGATCTGGAAATGCCCGAAGCCAACCGGGTGATTGGCAACTACTTCACCAAAGAACACCTCGATATTGGGGTGAGTGGATTCAAAATCGACGAGATTGATGGGTTTGACAACTGGCTGTGGCCAGACCACGCCGTGTTTCCATCTGGGTTGTCGGGAATTCGAATGCGCCAGATCTACGGGCTTCTGTGGCAACGAGAGTTGGATGCCATGTACCAAAAGCAGGGCAAGCGAACCTTCGGCTTAATTCGAGGCTCCAATGGCGGCGCAAGCCGGTTTCCCTTTGCCATCTACAGCGATACCTACGATCACCGACAGTACATTGCGGGCATGGTGAGCACGGGTTTTGCCGGTGTTCTTTGGTGCGCAGAAGCCAGAGACGCGGCGAACGGGGAAGAATGGGTTAGGCGAATGCAAACGGCGGCGGTCTCGCATATTGCCCAACTTAACGCTTGGGCATCCGGAACTAAGCCATGGAGCTTTCCCGGCTACGAAGAAGCGGTGAAGAGCGCCATGCTGTTCCGCACCCGCCTGACCCCGTATCTGTACACGGCCTTCGGCCAGTATCACTATCAGGGAATACCCGTGATTCGACCGATGGCGTTGGTGGATGGCGGGGAAGAAACGGATCAGTTCTTGCTTGGTGATAATCTTCTGGTGGCCCCCATTCTGGTCGGTCATCCCACGCGTTCAGTTCGGTTACCCAAGGGAAATTGGTACGAATATGAAACGGGGAAGCTGGCCGGAAACGGAACCACGATCGAGATTTCACCCGCTCTGACTACAATTCCGATTTACGTGAAGGAAGGTTCTCTTATTCCTACATTGACTGACGATGCACGTTCATCCACCCAATCGTCGCAGACCCAATTCGTGGTTCGTCACTACGGTCCTGGCATCGCTCATGGACTGCTCTATGACGACGACGGCGAGAGCTACGGTTACAAAACGGAAGACTTTGGGTGGTTCGACATTTCGTCAGATGGCGTTCGGATGTCTATTTCTCTTCAATCGGGTAAGAACCGCAGAAACCTGCCGCGAATGCATCTTTTAATGGTACACGCCGCCAAGTAGCCCACCTTTATCGTTCGACATCCATTTAACCCATGCCGACCAACGAAAAGCCCAGAGAACGCAAACGCTGGTGGAAGGCACTTGGACCGGGCATTGTCACGGGGTCGGCAGATGATGATCCTTCCGGAATCGGAACGTATTCAGTAGCCGGGGCGCAATTTGGCTACAGCATGTTGTGGCTTTGCCTCGTATGTTTACCCTTGATGACGGTGGTCCAAGAGATGTGCGGACGCATTGGCGTTCTCACCGGAAAGGGCCTGGCCGGAGTTCTCAAAGATCACTATCCAAGGTGGCTGTTGTACGGTGCGTTGATTCTGCTTTTTGCGGCAAACGTGGTCAACATCTACGCTGATCTCAACGTGATGGCGGCATCCATGCACATGCTACTGGGTGGTTCCGAGACCGCTTGGCTATTTGGTCAAACCGTCGCAATTGTTTTAGCTATGGTGTTTGTTCCTTACCGGCTGTACGCTAAGGTGCTTAAATATCTTTGCCTTTCCTTGCTGGCTTATGTGGTCACCGCACTTCTTCCGGCGGTGCACAACAATTGGGGAGAAATTGCCCATCACCTATTCATCCCCACATGGCAGCCCGGAACGCCGTTTATATTAACTGTCGTCGGATTTCTCGGCACCACCATTTCGCCCTACCTATTCTTCTGGCAGGCCAGCCAAGAAGTGGAAGAAGAAGTCGCTCACGGCACCGTTCTGGTTCCGGGCAGGCGGCTTACCCCCGCCACCAAATCGGAGATCAAGATTCTGCGCTTAGATACGGCAGGTGGAATGCTCTACTCGCAAATCATCACCTTTTTTATCATCATTTGTACGGCCGCTACTCTTCATCAGATGGGGAAGACGGACATCGAAACCGCTCAAGACGCGGCTCAGGCGCTTCTTCCAATTGGAAACTTCGCTTATCTGTTGTTCACTCTGGGAATCATTGGCACCGGGTGGCTAGCAATCCCTACGCTTGCCGGTTCTTTTGCCTACGGCATCGCGGAGACGGCGGGTTGGAAGTATGGCCTCTACCGCAAATTCAAAGACGCGCCGTTCTTCTACCTTACGATTGCCGGTGTGATCCTGCTTGGACTCCTCCTCAACTTTGTCCATTCGATCAACCCGGTTAAGGGCTTACTCTATTCCGCTGCGCTCAACGGTGTGGTCGCGCCGTTCCTTGTTGTCTTGATCGTTCTCGCCACCAATAACCCCAAGATTGTGGGAAAGAATGTTAACCGCCCGTGGGTTCGGGGGCTGGGATGGCTCACGGTTCTCATCATGGGGGGCACTTCAGTCATCCTGATCTGGGCGCTGGCCAAGGGTGGAGTGGGATAGCAACTGAACGTCTGTCTTGGCTGCTCCCAATTCAACCGAAACCTTCGAACCCGCCCGGTCCAGATAGGAAGTCAACATCCACGCGTCCAACCTTATTTGACCTGTACTCGAGAATAGGAACCCTAAAGAGCATTTTAAAGTTGATTTCGCATGCGTCTTGCGGTCTGCTCTCAAAGAGGAAGTCTTGGAGCATCAACGCCATTTCACGGCAAGCTGGTGGGCACTTAAAAGGGGTTGAAGTAACCCAAACAATTGCGTGTCCCTTCTGAAAATGGTGGAGCACGGCTCGGTGCACGGTGGCTCCGGCCACGGACGAGAGTTGTTTGAACCGGTCTACGGGCGGTTGCATGCTCGCCCTTCGGTGTAAGATCCGATGGGTATGGAGGTCTTTATCACGGGGGGAAGCGGCTATGTTGGGTCTCACCTTGTGCGAGAGTTGAGTGCGGCGGGACATGAAATCACCGTATTGTCGAGACATCCCCATCAGTGCCCTCATTTAACGAGCCTTCCGGGGGTGCGGGTGATACCGGGAGACTTGGCTAATCCTAAATACAATTGGGCTTGTCTAGATGGGCACACGGCCTTGATTCACAACGCGATTGTGTGGGATGAGGAACCTACGGAGCTGGAACTTCATGATGTTCGAGCCTCGGTTAGGCTCTTTGAAGCGGCGGGTAAGGCGATCATTTCGCACGTGATCTACACGTCATCTACCGCCGTGCACCGCCCGTTTTCCTCCTTGATGACGGAACAGACGGCCCTCCAGACCGCCGACCTTTACGGAGCGACCAAAGCCGCTACGGAGCTGTATCTCTTTTCCCTAGCAACACAACACGGATTTCGGGCCAACGTGATTCGCCTTGGTCCGGTTGTCGGCCCCTCTGACGTATTGGGTGGCCCGTTCAAGTCAGATCGGACAATGTTTAAGATGGCACGAGCGGCAGTAGCGGGCCACAAAATTTCGGTGGTCCAGGGCTCGGCAAGGCAATTTGTATCGGTAAATCAGGCGGCTGAATTTTACCGAAAGGTATTAGAATCGCCATCCGAGAGTAAAGTGCATTTGTGTGTTTCTCACCGGGCCACGGCCTGGGAAGACATTGCTAAGAGCATAGTTAGACAAGCAAAATCTTCCAGCAAAGTTACGTTAACTGGCAGTGAAGAATACACCCGGTTTGATCCAAGCAAAGCGGAGTCCGAGTTCGGAATCAATTTTGATTCCGACGCGGCGATGCAGGAACACATTCAGCAACTTGTGGAGCAGTGTCAGAAGGAATCTCTATCTACAGTGACTGACGGTTAGCCCATAAAGCCTTGCAATACTTCCAAGGGCAGGGTAACCGAAGCCATGTAGATGGGGTTGTTTCGGTAATGGTGATCGGGATGAATGCACTCCCACGGAGCGCCCTCACTTGCTTCTGCCCTGAAGTGCCGGACCATTTCGTCCACAAGTTTTCTTGCCAACTCAATATCAGTCCGGGCCAAAGACACGGCCAGCCATCCCGTGGGAACGTGCCAGTAGGCACCATTTTGATACCGATTGACGGGAACACCAGCGGTTTTTTCCCATGCAGACGTCGCGGAAAAATCGTGATCGGTGGGGACGTGGCGAACCGCGCCTTGGTAAGTGATCTTCTCCGCCCGGGTTGAATCTACCAGAGTCTTGGTCAGGATTTTGGCGAGAATGCCTTTTGCCACATTGAGATAAACCGCGTAAGCGGTTCCCCAAACGTCGGGTTGACGGCCAGTACCAGTCGCCGCAATCAGCCAGCCGTTGCTTAGAAACGTGGGTTCTAAATTCCTCGCGATTTGGCGGCGTTGCTCCTTCCACAGGGCATGGCTCGAGGGTGCTTTGAGTGCGTTGCTTAACTCAATCATTTCGCCCAGTGCGCGGTATTTGAGCAGGGAAGGAAACAGCAGAGAGCCGGTGAGATAAACGCAATCGCAGAATCCAAAGCCGACGGCTCTGCTTTTGGCACCGGTTACCACGAGACCCGTCGTTTGATCCCAGGTCGGGCAATCTAGGGCGTTACAAAGCTGGTCGAAAAGCGTTAATCCACCGGTGACTACCTGCAGGAAATCTACCGATTGGGTTTTCTTCCACAACAGATAAGCCAAATGAATGAATTCAAAATGATCGTCGGCCGGCGGAACGACGCCGAATGGCTCGCCGCCCTGATCATCACCTGGGGAGTAGGTACCCGGAAAAAAGACGGGGCTTCCGTCGTAATTGACGTGGTCAGGAACGGAAAACGCAGGAATGAGTGCGCGATCTCCCAACATTCGGGGCTTAGGGCCTTGTTGGCAACGTGCGATTAATTTGAGATGGTGTTCAATGGTGTCGGATGAAACGAGGCCGCATCCGGCGGCCATTGAAAAGTCTCTCACCCAAAACGCGGGGTAGGCTCCGCCGGGCGTGACAAAGTCGAATCTGTTCTTTTCCCGGGAATCTGCTTTGGTGGCGGAGCCGATTGTCTTTGTCGCAAGTTCTCGCAGGAACTCAAGGTCATTTGCTGAAATAACCGATGGGCGCAACGACTTTGCCCATATCGCTTTTGGGAGACTTAGTAAGACAGAGCCGGACAGTCCGTGGGCAATTACTTCGCGCCTACTTAACATGTGCATTGATCTTATCGCAAAGTCTGTCCCGGAATGATCAGTACTCATTGTTTTTCCATCCGCGCAACCTGACCGGTTCGCATGGCTTGGGCCCAGCTTTGAATCGTTCGCGATCAATGCTTTGGGTTAACTCAAACCACCCGCGCACGGTGCACTCACTTCTCGTTCATGGCCGCATGATGGGTTGCTTGGCGTGAAAATGGGGAGGTAAAGCCCCTGCATAGCGGGGATTTTTAGAGACCATTCGCGACTTGATACGATAAGAATTTAGAGGGCGTCTTGCATTTATCAGACAGCTAAAGAAAGGACTAGTCTCAATATGTTAGTCACAGTAAGCTAAACACGATGGTTTGTTTACAGGGTGTTTACGGCGATCCAGCCTGAGCGCGCTTGCAATTGACGGCCAGACACGCGGAACCTTTTATGTTAAGAACTGCTACAGACTTCAGTGACTACAAGTTGCGGGCCCTTGATGGAGATTTAGGCACCGTTAAAGAATTCTACTTTGATGATTCCCACTGGGCCATTAGATACGTTGTCACCGATACCGGAAATTGGCTCTTTGGCCGCCAAGTATTGATCACTCCGAACGTGATTCATCCGGCAATTCTTTCGGGAAAAGTCTTGCCGGTAGAGCTTACAAAAAAGCAGATTGAGGGCAGTCCCTCTCTCACGTCTCACGTCCCGGTATCCCGCCAGTTTGAGGAAGAATACTTTGGATATTTTGGGTGGCCTTACTATGCAAATGGCACTCACATCGTGGCGCTGGTGCCGACAAATATTCAAAGTCAAGAGACGGATGCGCACAAGGTTCTTGATGATCGCGAAATTGCTTGGGATCCTCATCTTAGAAGCACCCATGATGTGATTGGCCATCATATTCAGGCTATCGACGCAGAAATTGGACACGTGAAAGACTTTGTATTGGACGACGAGACTTGGGAAATTCGTTATCTGGTGATTGATACCAAAAATTGGGGTCACGGAAAGCATGTCCTCATTTCACCGCGGTGGATTGATCGAATTAACTCAGATGAAAACAAAGTTTATGTGAATCTATGTAGTGAGGAAATTAGCCTTTCTCCGGAATATGTCCCAGAGACCCTGAATCGGGACTATGAAAAGCGGTTGTTTGGTCATTACAACCGCCAAGGTTATTGGACGGAGCCCCCCGCACAAGATTTGCCCGTAAAGATTGATGAAAAGGTGGCAAGCCTGCGCTAGGTGCACGGGGGTTGACCCAAGAGGAGAGCATGGTTTATTAACCGGGTTAGTGGGCTGGCGGATAGAGACCGAAAGGTGCGAGTTGATCCTCGCACCCTCCAGTCTTGCCGGTTTTGCAGTTGTTCACGTGGACCCCATCGTCTGACAACTCTATTCAGCGTTGTCGCTTTTGATGGCACCGAAGGGGTTTCCTCAAAACGATCACGGTGAGAAGCACCTAAGTGTTGAAGTAAATTCTCTGGATTAGTTTGGTGCCGGGCCAAAGGTCAGCGCATTTCTGACTTCGCCCGTGAGAGGTATGGTTGCTGAATGTTGGCTAGCGTTGCGATTGCCTGTGCCCTGTACAATACGGTTTCTGCATCCGTGGATCCCCGGCTCAAATGGTGGACGGACGCCAGATTTGGAATGTTCATTCACTGGGACATGTCTAGCTTGGCGGGCACGGAGATCAGCTGGTCCCGAAAGGGTTCCAAGCCGTTAGACATATTTGGCGACCCAGCCGGCTACGTGGAAGACCCGGTTTATGACCACCTGTACGAGCACTTCAACCCAAATAAATTTCAAGCCGAAGAGTGGGCAACGCTTGCATCGGCGGCCGGCATGAAGTACGTTGTGTTCACGGCCAAGCACCACGGAGGCTTTTCCATGTTCCATAGTGCGCTGTCTGAATACGGCATCAAGAATACGGCGTTTGGGCGCGACGTGGTCCGGGAGTTGTTCGACGCTTGCCGACGGCACCACCTAAAAGTAGGCGTTTACTATTCTCAGCGTGATTGGCACCAGCCCGACTACGGTTCCGCAGATGCCTCTAAGTATCACGCCTACCTCATGGGCCAGCTAACGGAACTTCTTACCCACTACGGCAAGGTTGATGTGATGTGGTTCGATAGCTTTGGAAAGGGAGATTCGTTAAAGTACTGGAAGGCGGATGAGATGGTGGCGCTGGTGCATCGCCTTCAACCGGGCATTATTGTGAACAACCGCGCGGCTTACTTTGGAGAAGATGTGCCTTCTTTGCGCGGCGACTTTGACACTCCCGAGCAAAGACTGGGTGAGTTTCAGAACGATCGGCCCTGGGAGAGTTGCATGACCCTAGTCACCGTAGCCGATGGGGGTGGATGGTCCTATCGAAAAGACGGCAAGCCCAGAACTTACGCTGAATGTGTTCGCGCGCTTGCTTCGTGTGCAACGGGGGACGGAAATCTCTTGTTAGATGTTGGCCCGGATGCGAGTGGAGTCATTCCGTCCGACCAATCGGAAAGGCTTCGAGAAATGGGAGCCTGGATCAATATTTACGGCAAGTCTATCTACGGAACCCGCGGAGGACCCTTCAAAAATGGTCCCCATGGGGGATCAACTTACCGCGATCGCACGGTGTACCTGCATGTATTCAATTTCCCCGCAGCGGGCCTTGTTTTGCCTGCCCTGAAGTCTAAGGTCAGGGAGGTCCGTCTTGTTCACGGGGGAGCAATCCAATTTTCGCAGAATGAGAAAGGGATCAGTATCGATGTTCCCGCCGCCAAAAGGGATTCCATAAACACTGTATTGGAAGTCCATTTGGACGGTCTCGCATCAAAAGAAATGGAAGACGGCAAGCCAATTCCCGCTTTTTAGCCATGAGCTAGCCGGTCAGCATCTGTCGCCTTTCCTTGGTGAATCGGCGCTCAGGTGTATTCTGTCGAATTCTGCCCCAGTACAAAGCCGTCGGTATAAACTCTATCGTGGTTCTCTGTTCGCTTCTCGCAACATGCATGCTCACCGGGGTGACTTATTACATTGACCCAGCCCGTGGCGAAGATAGCCGATCTGGAAGGACCCACTCGTTAGCATGGAGAACCTTTGCTAACGTAAATAGAATACGCCTGGAAGCGGGCGACCGGGTGTTGATTGATCCGGGTTTGCACGCCGGAACCTTGCGTCCCCAAGCGAAAGGAAACCCAGAAACACCCGTCGTCATTCAATTTTTACCGGGTCGGCATGTTTTCTCCTCCCGAGACGCAGATCGCATGACCGCGTTTGTTTCCAATTCCGCGGACGCCCCTGAGAATCCATTTGCGGTCGGTATGGTGTTTCGGAACTGCCAACACCTGAGAATTGAAGGTACTCGCCACTCGGATCTACGATTTGACGGTCGCATGACGTATTTCTTCAACGACCATTCGAGTGATCTTTCCTTTAGGGATCTCAGCTTTGATATGGATCGGCCCACGGTCTCCGAGTTTCGGGTGACCCGAGCTTCAAATTCTGAGGCGGAGATTGAAGTGGCCCAAGGTTCTGCATTTGAAATTTTGGAGGGACGCTTTCATTGGGTGGGAGACCTCGGCTCCGGTCCAACCCTAGTCCAAGAGGCTAATCCGCAAACAGGCAACTGTCACCGGCTGGGATTCCCCAACATATTCGGAGCCGCCAAGGCGGAGGCCATCGATGCCAGCCATGTGCAACTTCATTACCCAGGGGGTTTGTGCCCTCTTAAAGCCAAACGCCAATATCACTTTAGAAATGTGTTTAGAGATGTAACCAGCGGAGTGAATGACCGTTGTCGCAACGTTGAATTTTCCGATTGTCGGTTTTATGCGTTGCCTGGAATGGGAATCGTCAGTCAGTTCACGGAAAATTTGCGCTTCACGCGAGTTGATATTGTTCCTCCCCCTAACACAATTCGCACGTGCCCCGCATGGGCAGATTGCCTTCACTTCTCCAGTTGTCGAGGAGCGGTTGTGGTGGACTCTTGCCGATTCTCGGGAACCCAGGATGACCCCATCAACGTTCACGGAACGCATCTTCGGCTCACTTCTCTAAGGGGAGAGCGACAGGTGCAAATCAGGTACATGCACGACCAGACCTTTGGATTTTCACCTTACGAGCCCGGGGACGAGGTTGCATTTGTGAACCACAATTCGCTTCGGGAGTTTGGCCGGGGAAAGGTGGTTGCGGTTGCCCAGGTGTCAGGTCGGGAATGGACGCTTACGCTAGACCAGCCAGTGCCCCCCTTTGGACTGGATGATGTAGTGGAGAACCTGTCATGGAACCCAAACGTGACCATTCGGAACTGCCACATCTCGATGAATCCCACACGGGGGATTCTCGTGACCACGAGAGGCAAGGTTCTGATTGAAGGAAACCACTTTGATAACTGCGAAATGAGTGCGATTGACATCGCCGACGATGCCAATTCGTGGTTTGAATCCGGACCCGTCCAAGATGTGACCATTCGTGGAAACGTCTTTGGGCGCTGTGGCGCGCCCGTTATCAACATTCACCCCGCCGTGGTTCATCCAAATAAGGATCAGCCTGTCCATCACAACATCCAGATTCTGGACAACTATTTTCAATTGGGCGATATCTATGCCCGATCTGTTGCGGGCCTAAATGTGTTGGGCAACCATTATTCTTCCCCTGAATTCACGGTGACCACGGAGCACTGCACTAACATCAAAATAGAATCAAACCACCCCATCCTTTCGATACCTGGGCCGTAAAAGCCCGTTGTCTGGGCGGCCAAAGGCCATTTCTGAAAGCCTAGGGTAATAGTAGGCCCTTTAGTGGGCTAAAGACCGTCAGGGGTTACTGCAAGAGCTTTAGCAGACATCTTTTGATAGACTTGTGATTGAAAGCTTTCGCGATTAGACTCTTTTTAAAGGCTAGTGATGGTTTTACTTTGTGAGCCACGCGCCGTTGCGCATATCTAGGGAGAAGACCAAATGTCAATCAGAACAGAAGATTCAGCTAATAAGGTGACAAGTTACGCCGTTGTGGCCCTCGTCATTATTGTGGCCATTGCGGCGATTAGCTATTTTGCGTGGTGGGGACCGTCTAAGCAGGTTCAGGTGGTTACGCCAACGGTCCAAGGTGCCCAAGGTGTCCAAGGTCCCGCCGGGGCGCCTGCCCCACCTGTTGCAGGTGCGCCGGGTGCTCCGGGTGCGGCGGGTCCCGCCGGTGCCCCGGGTGCTTCCGGTACCCCAGGAGCCCCGGGTGCTGAAGGTACGCCCGGAGCCCCAGGTGCCCCAGGAACGCCAGGCCCATCGGGACCGCCCATGGATAAGCCAGCCACTACCGGAGGCTAGGCGTATGGGTTCGAAACTCCAAACCGGTGGGTCAGCTTAGGCTGACCCACCGGTTCTTGGTTTTCATCCTTAAGCGCAGTTCATGGATACGGAAGTTTCCGGCACTTGCGGCACAATTGAGGGTGAAATTACGGCCATCGCCTTACCCGCGCTTTCGTGATCTGAAGTGCTTAGTGTGGTGAATACCACGCCCCTCCCCGACTCCAAAAGTCTTCGCGACCCATCCGGCACGGGTTTTCGTGAAGATAACCGCCTGCCCCTAGTCGGAAAATCGCGGCTCAAAAACAAAGAAAGCCACCGCGCGTGGAGCGCAATGACTTTCTCTGAATTAGATTTCATACTACCCACTTTAAGAATATTTTGCTCGGGCGACACACTCTGGGCGGAGAGCACCGGATGATTACAAATCGAGCTGCAGGGGGCCGTTTGCGTGGGTGCTATATCTCCCGAATCCTCATCCTAAGGTTCTCGGGCCCATTCTTTCGGCTCGACCGGCCGTGATTGCGCACAGTTTTTCTCCTGTTGCTGGGAGCAGAATTGTTACTATTTTACTCTTGCGCGTAGCACGTGGAGAGTTGTTGCTGAAGCCCTGCGCCGCTGGTTGGCTAGACTAACTAAATGCTCTCGATTCTTGCGCTTACGGTCATGGTTCCTGCCTATCCAACCCCGGTGGAACGAGATTTTCAGGTGCATGACTTTCGGTTTGCCAGCGGCGAGGCGCTATCCGTCCTTAACTTGCACTGCACTACTTTAGGCGAACCTCGGAAAAACCGTAAGTCCGGAAAAGTGGATAACGCCGTGCTCATCATGCACGGCACCAGCGGGTCTGGCCATCAGTTTTTGAATTCTCAGTTTGCCGACGTTTTGTTTGGACCGGGGCAAATATTGGATGCGACCAAATATTTCCTGATCCTCCCCGACGCCATTGGGCATGGCCGTTCCAGCAAACCCAGCGACGGGCTGCATGTCCAATTTCCGGCTTACCGATACAACGACATCGTGCGAGCTCAGCACAACTTGGTCTTTGAACAATTGCACGTAGATCACCTTAGGTTGGTGATGGGCACTTCCATGGGAGGAATGCAGACTTGGCTGTGGGGAGAAATGTTTCCCCAAGACATGGACGCACTCATGCCGCTGGCGTGCGCACCCATAGAGATTGCGGGTCGGAATCGAATGGTGAGAAAGATGGCGATTGACTCCATTCGCCATGACCCGGCTTGGCAAGGGGGTGAGTACTCAACCCAGCCGCCCGGCTTGATCGGGGCCATTAATTCGCTGATCGTCATGGGTAGCAGTCCATTGCAGATGCTTAAGCAAGCTCCGACTCGTGAATTGGCCGATGATTTGTTGGCTCGCACTCAAACGGCGCGCCTGTCGGTGACAGATGCTAACGACCTGCTTTATCAGATTGAAAGCTCAGCGGACTACAATCCCTTGCCCCATTTGGAGCAAATCGCCGCTCCGCTCACCTGCGTGAACTCCGCCGATGACTTCATCAATCCACCCGAGCTTGGAGTGCTAGAGCGCGAGATACAGCGGGTTAAGCAAGGCCAATTCGTCCTCCTCCCCATAACAGACCAAACCCGAGGTCACGGCACCCACACGCTAGCACCACTTTGGAAGGGCCACCTCAAGGCCCTACTGAAGCGATCTGCAAGATGAGCAAGCCGATACTGCATTTGGAGCTATCTCGGGACACCTGCTAATGTCTGTCTTGCGAGCACCCAATATCTCGAACTCGATTCTCGCGCTCGGTAAGATCTCAAGGCGGGCAAAAACTTATGGCGTGTGTATACACGCAGTAAACCTGCGTTGTGGTGCTACGGCAAGACAACCCCGTATCACGAGTGAACCTAGCCTGCCACCGATTTTTAACTGTGACTAAGTAAATCCACTCGATGCGAATGGTATTTGACGGGAGACCCCTAGCCTCATATACATTTAGTTAGGCACCTTTAGGGCCATCTTATCGGTCTTTTGTGAATCGATCTAATGTGATTAAGGAGCAGGCAGCCAAGGTAATTCACCCCTAAGCGACTCAACTAAACGTACATGACCCCAATCCTCTCCCCCAGTTTCGAGAGAAACTGAGGGCGAGGAAGTCCGAAGCCCTTCTCCTGCCTTGGGCGGGAGAAGGGTTGGGATGAGGGTGGGGCGGTCGCCGAGAAAGTTGTAGGTTTGCGATTTGGAAGGGACAGTTACCGGACCCGGAATTTCCCCCTCACCTCGGTCCTCATATGCATTTAGATAGGCTCCTTGAGGCCCATTTCATCGGTCTTGGGTGTATTGATCTAATGCAAAGGAGGCGCAGACCGCTAATGCAATTCACCCTGTCGAGGCCTAACTAAACGTATGTGACCCTCCCTTGTCCCGGCAGGGACTATCCCCGAGTAGCCTGGCATAAGCTCTAGCGCCATGCCTGGATCGGTCAGCAAAGAACGTCGTTCCCCGGCAGGGGCACCAGAATCTACCAAATGCCTATCACATCGTGTTCTCAACGAAGAACCGTGAAGCAAATATTCATGCTAAATGCAGAGGACGACTCCGCGAATACCTCGGAGAGACTCGACTAAATGGGTCTCGGCAACATCCTAAAAAAGCTGAATTCCAAACTGGTCGGCGAAGCCGGTAGCCTCGGGATGAGCGTGCCCGAGTCTGGGTGACTGCCGGTGATCACGGGGCACCCGGACGTCGGCACCGGTCATCCGACGACTACCGGCTACGCCGTCGAATCCAAATGGTAGGCGGCTAATTCCGTATTTTCAAGGTGTTTATTACGATCCTCGATATCTTGATTGAAAGGTTCTGGTGCCCCTGCCGGGAAACTTAGCCAGGACGTAACTGACCTAGCATGGCCCCCGAACTTATGCCAGGCTACTCGGAAACAGTCCCTGCCGGGACAAGGGAGGGTTAGTCTCACATATATTTAGTTAGGCATGTTTAGGGCCATCTTATCAGTCCTTGGTGAACCGATCTAATGTGAAAACGGCGCAGGCCCCCCCCAAGCCAATTCACGCTTCAGCAACTTAACTAAACGTGCATTACCCCTCGCCGGAGTGTATCTGAGGTCCACAATCAGAGAATTCAACGAATTCCGCGCGACGAGTGTGATGGCGGCAAGGGTTATAAGATCATGAAAAAGGTCAGCTGCTAACCGGCCAACACTTGTTTTAACTCCAGGAATTTGATGGACTTTTCTAGAGCATTGCCACTAAAAGAGGAAGGGGGAATCCAGAACCAGTTCGTTCCGTTCCAAAGCTCAATTCCACCGAGTCTCCTGGTTCGAAAAGTCTTAAAGGTTTGCCAGGGAAGAAGACGTCCAGTTCCGTCCCGCGAAGCGTAAAAAAAGCCGGCTTGGCGAAATTGAATGAGATAATTAGCTTTAGGCCGAAAAAACCACTTCCCGTGCCGAGCAATTATGTAGGCAAAATAGGAAATGCATCCGACTCGGCCCACCATTAATGCATCAGAACTGGGAAGAAGCATGATCATTAAAGAAAGGGCTAGTAATGCATTCTCGGGAAGGAACGTCCTCCACTGCCACATAAAATGCGTTTCTAAGGAAAACCACCATGGGTAAATCGCTGGCTGTAGGGCTATCATCTCTCGCTCAACCAAGTCAATGTTGGCACCAGGTTTTACCCGGGCATACCGAACAGAAAGCTCCAAATCATTTGCTTTGACAACCGTCATTCCCAACTTTTCCATAACACGCCTCGAACCGCGCCAATCAGAAAAAGTCTCAGAGATTATTGCCAGAACCTTTGGCTGAGCAAGGAGTAATTCAGAGATAGCGAGGCCCGCCTCCGTGGCATACCCCATCCGTCGATAAGGAGGGTTTATGAGAAACCCAAGGACCGCGGCCGAGCGTTCAGGATCCCACCGAGAAGCGAGATACCCTACCTCGTGATCCCGTTCTCGATCAAAGAGGAAAAAATACCAGTCATTCTCTATGTCGCCATCAGGCTCATCTTGGCCGATCAAGTAATTGAATTCTTGCGTTTGAAGCGGCAGGTAGTCACTCAAAAACTTACGGATTTCACCTTTATTCCGGAGCGGAGGGAAGCTCTTCCCACCCGCAAAGATATGAAGGCGTTCGGTCTGAAATTTGAGCATCAAAGAGATTTGATTCCAAAAAGATAAGTTTTTCTCTTCGACATGTGGAGCCTCAAATCTGTCGACCGAAAGGACGCTTTGGCAAACCGCTACCTACCGATGGGCACAATCCAGATGTTTCGGTAGCGGATGGGCCAGTGGTGGTCTTGGAGCATGATTGGCCCCTTGGCCGGCTGGGGGCCGTCCATACCTGCCGTGGTAAACGGAATCGTGATTTCCACGTTGTTGTGAATCATAATTCCGTTATGGAGAACGGTTATCCTCGGGTTCTCGGTGACCTTATTGTCTTTGTCAAATCGAGGCGCCCGAAACGTGATGTCGTAGGTATTCCACTGCTCGGGCGGAATAATCGCGTTCACATCGGGGTCCTTTAAGCCGTAAATTGCCCCGCAACCCCCGAACTGATAGGTGGAATTATGGTAGCTGTCGAGGACCTGAACCTCGTAACGACCGTGATTATAAACCCCGCTGTTCGCGCGGCTTTGGCTGGTCTCTTTGGGCAATAACGGGAGCCAGAATTCTACATGCAACTGATAGTCTCCAAACTCTTGGTTGGTCACCAGGTCTGGCGTGCCGGGCTTGACAATCAAGTTGCCGTGCTCAATTTCCCACCTGCACTTTTCGTTTGAATCTCGATGGTGCCATTGGTCCGCGTTTCGACCATTAAAAAGAATGACCGCTCCCTTAGGTGGCTTGGCTAAAAGCGTTGACTTTTCCCGCGCGATGCTCATCGCGGGCACCAAAGCAAGGAGAAGAAGCGAGACAACCAACTGCGGTTTCATGACGTAATTTTACCGATGTTCAGGGTGATGGCAAGCTGCAATTCCGTAAACTAAGCGATACCTATTCCCGAAGGCTTCGATTGCGGCCAGATATAAATCCTACTTTCCTGTACCCAACACCGCAGAACATGCCTCCAAAGCCTTCGAGCATCTCCGTAGAGGACGCTATTTTATGAAATCGGACCGGTTACAAGTCGCGTAAAGCCCAGCGAACTCCGCGCTGAAATAGAGTTTGCCAATGCAAATCGTCCATCACCTCGGGACCGTGCCCAAGCGAAAGGTAAAACACTCGACCTTTGCCTTCGTCACGGGTCCAGCAGACGGGTATTGGGACAGAACCCTCGCCCTCGTAACTCGTCGTTTGGGCAAGAAGGTGAACGCGGCTAGGGTCGTAATCGGAATACAGATACAGTTCGTCGTTTACGGTGAAGGGCGCAAGGCCCTGGGTAATGGGGTGCGTTGCATCCACAAACTCAACGTCAATGTCTAACGGTGCCGGGTGCGTGCGGAACTTGCCTCCAATCGCGGCTATAAACTCTGGGTTGTGGACAAAAGAATCGGCCGCGCAGTGAATGCCGACTAACGCCTTTCCGGCACGAACAAAATCCAAGAGGGCCCCGATATCGGCTCCATGCTCGGGGCCAGTGGTGAATAAGACAACCGCGTCATATTGTTTTAGGTTCTCTGAATTGATGGCAGTGTAATCACCGGTGAAAGTTTCTCCACCCCCGGCGTGATAGATTCCAGTCACATCAACATCAACGCCGATCTCGGTTAAGGCCGCCCGAATGGGCGGTTCAGCCGGTTCCAGAAAGTGAAAAGTGGCGCTGCATCCGCCAACAAAGAGGGCTTTATTTTTCATACCATTATCTCCAAAAGTCTGATGCAGGCAGTTCAGGAAGGTCCTAAAACGCCGTTCAATACGACTGATTTTCCGGAGACCAAGAAAGTCTCCAACCGGTGTCCGCGGTAGCGGATCGCGGTCTTAAAGTCACGGTCTGGTTGGAGCCGAACGTAGGTTAACATTCCCTTAGCCCAGGCCAAATCCACCTTCACGCCTCCCCGAGCCCGCAAGCCTTTTACCTCTCCGTCGGGCCACGCATCCGGCAGGGCCGGGAGCAGGTGGAGGGTGCCATCGTGACTCTGCAACAGCATCTCCACCACGCCGGAAGTGAACCCAAAGTTGCCATCAATTTGGAAAGGCGGATGAGCATCAAACAGATTGGGATACACTCCGCCGCCTCCATGTCCCTCCAGGCGTAACGCATCTTGGACCAGATGAAACGAGTGATTGCCATCGTGAAGCCGAGCCCAGAAGTTAATCTTCCAGGCCAAGCTCCACCCCGTGCCCTCGTCGCCTCTAATCTCCAGAGATCGGCGGGCCGCATCGGCCAGGTGGGGGGTAGATTCAGGCGTGATCTGAGAACTGGGAAAAAGGCCATAAATGTGCGAACAGTGTCGGTGGTGCATCTCAGGCGCGTCCATATCCCAGTCATCAAGCCACTCCTGAAGCTGTCCGGCGTGGCCCACCTGCATCGGGGCCAGCTTAGCGAGAGTCTCGTTGATCTGCTTGCGGAACTCTTCATCCACTCCCAAGGCCTGGGCGGCCGAGACGGTGTGGTTGAAAAGGTCTCGAATGATCTGCATATCCATGGTTGACCCCGCGGAAAGGCCCGAACCGTGAGGATGGGCGTTCTCCGGGGAGGTGGATGGATTGGTAACTAACCATCCCTTAGTGGGATGCATCACCAATGTATCCAGGTAGAACTCCGCGGCGCCCTTCATGATTGGGTAATGCTTTCGCAGTTTGTTAAGATCGCCACCAAATTCGTAGTGCTCCCAAAGGTGGGTAGATAGCCACGCTCCGCCCATTGGCCAAAGGCCCCATGAGGCACCATCGATGGGCGCGGTACCGCGCCAGCCATCGGTGTTATGGTGGGTTACCCATCCCTTAGCCCCGTAATGAACCCTTGCCGTATGCTTTCCGGTCTCCGCAATTTGGGCGATCATGTCGAAAAGCGGCTCATGGCATTCCGAGAGGGCCGCTTTCTCCACCGGCCAGTAGTTCATCTCCGTATTGATGTTAATGGTGTACTTTGAACCCCAAGGCGGAGTGAGACTGTCATTCCAGATGCCCTGAAGCGTGAGGGGCTGGCCTCCGGGGCGGGAGCCTGCGATCATTAAATATCGCCCGAACTGAAAATACAATGCGGGCAGGGTTTTATCAGTTCCGGCGGCAAATGCGGCAATCCGCTGATCGGTGGGCAAAGTTACGGGCTCATTTCCCAGGTTAAACGAAACCCGTTGGAACAGCGCCTGATGGTCCGCAACATGTCGACGTTTGATATGGGAAAAACTTTGATGCCCCACCGCGTCTAGCCGATGTTGCGCCAACGCCATCGGATCTCCCGAAACGTCTTGATAACTCTTATAGCTCGTAGCCATCGAAATCAAAATCGTCACGGAATCAGCGTTAGAAACCTTGATGCTATCGGCATTCGCTTCAACTTTGCCGCCCGAAGTTCGGACATCGGCCAGCGCCACAAATCTAACCGCGCCGGGGATGCGGTCAAAGTCAGAGCAAATACCCTCCATTTGCAGGGTCGTTCCTTGAGCAACCGTCTGGGCTTTCTGCGGAGTGGTGAGCTTGACTTCTAAGTTGAGATGCCCTGGGCGGTCTGCGGTCAGGTGGACGGCTATCACTTGGTCCGGGTGACTGGCGATAACCTCTCGGGTGAAGTTCACGCCTTGATGGGAGTAGTGAACGGCACTAGTGGCCGAATCGAGATCGAGTTCGCGGCGATACCCAATGGCGGTGCTATGGTCAAACCTAATGGTGAGATCACCCAGCGTTTGGTAGGGGGCTTGACCCAGCGGTTGACTCATGCAGTCTCGGTCGGCAATTTCCTGGGCTTCCTGATACTTACCCGCAAAGATCAGCCGCTGAATCTCGGGAAGTGCGGCGGCGGCCCCGGGGTGATCGTAGTTGTGAGGTCCTCCGGCCCAAAGGGTTCCTTCATTCAGTTGAAGATGTTCTTCTTCCACCCCGCCAAAATGCATCGCGCCCAAGCAACCGTTTCCTACTGGTAGTGCTTCCGTCCAGGCCATCGCGGGCCGATCAAACCAAATCGTCGTCGTTTGAGATTTCATTGAATTACCTCTGCGTTGATCGCTGGCAAAGCTTTCAGAGGCGATGCCAAGTTGCGACGCCACTAAACTTCCCGCCGCTGCCTTTATAAGAAACCGCCGAGATAACCCGGACTCTGAAGATGAATTTGTCATTATTTAGCCAGCCCTGAATCTGAGGCCGCATTGTACACCGATGGCCCCGTGCCGGACCGGTAAGGATGGGAACGCGAGCCAAATAAGATGTTCCAATTTGTGGTGAACATGGATTATCGTTTTTCCGGGGAGAATAGTACGAACTCTTGATCGGTAGGCTCTTGAAACCGGTCCGACCAGTCCCGTAAGTCCTCTCTCGTAATCGGAGGTTCCTCTGCGCCCCTCGCGGCGAGACGACTAAAGAGGACTTCAAGCGGTTGCGATAAATAATGCAACTCCACCTTCGCCCCGCAAGCCTCGGCTCCCCGTCTCAGTCGGTCCCGCTCAGAGCGGCCCCAGGTTCCCCATTCGATGATTACACTCATTCCGCTATTTAGAAGGTGCTGGGTTTGGCCCCATTGGAACTCCTCTATCTTTGCTCGCATACCCTCGTCGTATAGGTTCAAGCCCAAAGCCACCATCCATTCATCGGGACACATTCTAATGACGGGAGTTTGTGCGGCCATCAATTTTGAGAGGGCGGTCTTTCCGGAGCCGGGCAAACCGCAAATTATGATCAACCTTGGTTTTGCGCTATTTGGTGCCACAAGCAGATTATTGCCGTACCGCATCGAAACGTGTTTTTGATAACCGGATGGATCGTGAACTGCTAAATTGAACTCAATGATCTGCGTGAAGGTAGGTCGGCATTTTCTCGTCTCGCGCTGTTCCAAGTGGGTGGGAGCCTGAATCAGCAAGACGACCTTTACAAGCGAATTTGAAGGAACGCGTCACGCACTTTGGGTTCGATGTGGGGTTTTACGGTGGCGGTCTGGGCCGACCCGTATTGCATGAACTTCCTGACGGCTATTTCAAGCTCAGCCCAAAATCTGGAGTTCACTTCTCCGGGTTCAAAGTGCCATTCTCGCAATTCTAAAATGCCGTCTCGGCACCAGAATTCTGCCCGTGCCACGAGCCGGTCTCCATAAAGGACCGGTAGCACGTAGTAGCCCCATCGCCGTTTTGAAACCGCAGTGTAGATCTCCCATACGTAGTTAAAATCAAAGATGTGGGCAACCATCTTTCGATCCCAAAGAAACGGGTCGAGCGGAGCTACGAATACCACTCGCTCTTTGAGAGACGGCAAATCAAGCAGGTTCAGAAATTCTGGGGTGGCGTGGGCCTTCACGCCTTCCAATTCCACCGGCACAATCTCGTTTCGCGCTAACAGAGCCGAGAGCGCAGGTTTTCTGCCGGGGGTCAGAACCTCTAAAGACCAAACTTCCGGAGGCGCGGTGGGTCTCAAAATGCCCATAGCGCGATGGCGCTCTAGAATCAATTCCCGTATCGCATCCTGATCATCGACCGGGCGCTGATTCAGAAGGTGGGGAGGCACCACCCGCTCAGTGAGGTCGTATAAGTGCTGCCCGTTCTTTCGGCCTGCCGTCATGACCAGTCCCGAATGCCAAAGGGCGCGCAGAGTTTGTTTGGTCACGCTGGGTCCATGCCACGAGACCTTCCACTCATCGCGCCGTTGTTGAAACTCAAAGTCTCGGGGCATCATCGGGCCGCGTTCGGCGATTTCTTTAAGGATGAGTTCAACGGCCTCTTTGTGGTCTTGAAAAATCCGCTGTTCAAACCACTTTCGATGGAAGGTGTGAAAGATTCGGCGCAGGGGCCAGCCATCATAGGGAACCAGCGAAGCCTGTTTGTCCCAACCATCGTAGATGAACTTTTCCTCATAAGCGGTCTTGTTCCAATCTCCGATTTTATAGCCCGGTACCCGCGCTTGGAGAACGAGGTCATGATTGCAACCCACCGGCGCGATGGGGTCAAATTGGATGCTTCGCAACCGATTAAAAACATCTTGCTGGGTTGCGCAAGGTGTGAAATGATGCCGCACTAATGCACGCCTTGCATCGGCTTTAGTAAGTTTGACCGGCGTCTCCATTGCACGGAATGCTACCTATTTAGGTGTCGCTAATGATCCGCCGTCTAAAGCCCCAATGGCGTTCTGCCTGGCCTAGGACGGGTATAAATCGCCTCATGAGAACGGGGATTGAATTTTACCGGCACGCGTTTGAACACGAAATTGACGCGAACCATGCGATGCTTAAAATGCTTCAATCGGTGCCCGAGAATAATCGATCTGACTCTCGGTTTCAGCGAGCGTTAGACCTCGCGACGCACATGGTATTGTGTCGACAAACCTTCTTAGACGTATTTACGGTCGCATCGGCGGAACTTCAGGATAGCTTTGAAGAGTGCGCAAACTTAGACGCCTTAGAGCCCCGTATGCTGGCCATGGAAGACGCCTGGCGAGGCTATTTATCTAAGTTAGACGACACAAAGCTGGACGGTGAGTTTGAGTTCTTTGATAACGGCGAGCGGTGGAGGATGAGTTTGGAAGCGCAACTGTTTCAACTGGTGGGTCACGCCGCCTACCACCGAGGTCAGGTTGTTCTATTGGTAGATAGTCTCGGCGGTGAAACTTGGGATACCGACTACATTGGGTGGTTTACCCAGCATTATCCCGAAGGCTGGAAGTCGCTGTAGGGCGACGCCGAAGCCCTTAAACTCTTTGTTTAGGGCGCGAAGGATGTTTAGATTTGTCTTCGAAGCTCTTTCTGTCCAGAACGGGATTCCTTGTAGGTAAATTGCAGGAATGCATTTCCTGCTCCTATCCGCCGCCGCGCTTCTTTTAAGTCCTTCCCACTTGCCCAGTATCAATGTGGACGTGGATGCGATTCGAAAGCAAGATGGCCGGTGGATGAAGGCAGCCGCTACCAAAAAGCCGTTAGCTTGGACTGCCTTCTATGCTCCAGGCGCAACCATGTTGCCGCCTAACGAGCCTGCTTGCTCTACCAAACAACAAATTCTCACTTCCATCACCAGCTTCCTAGCCCTGCCTAACTTAGCGGTGACTTGGATCCCTACTAAGATTATTGTTGCCAAATCTGGCGAAATTGGCTACTCCTACGGGGTCTACCAAATTTCATATACCGATCCCTCGGGCAATCTTGCTGAAGATCACGGCAAGAACGTTGAAGTTTGGGAAAAACAACCGAGGGTCTTGGAAGTGCATCGTTGACGCCTGGAATTCTGATCTTCCGGCAGATCCCTTACTTGCTGAGTGGACGCTACGATACGAAACTTACCAAAAATCCATCACTGGCGTAGATTTAGACGCTTGGGAAGCGTATTTGTCCGAAGACTGCGTGTGGGTCAAGCCCGATGGAGCGGTAGTTGATCGAGCTAATACGCTCCGGGAATTCGCTCCTCTATTCAAGGCCAAGAGCATCACCGGTGGCGAGAAAGTCCACAACGTGAACAAAAATGGTGACTTGTATGAGGTCACCTATACAGAGGCTTGGACGGTGAAGTTCAGCAAAGATAACGTAGTTAAAATAAAGAATGCAGGCACTGACGTTTGGAAGAAGAACGGCGGAAAATGGCAAATTGTCAAAACAATTGATCAGCCAACCGAAGGTAAGTAGGTCGTTCTGTAGGGGAGTATTAACCAACCCTTCAAGTCTTATCGTAAAAATGAACTTTGAATTCAGTGCAGAAGCGATCTCATGGCGGGGACCCGCGCCGTTTGTATTTGTCCCAACTCCGCCCGACGAGACCGCCGAAATCAAAGCGATATCCCGGCGAGTGACGTACGGTTGGGGGGTGATTCCGGCTCGGGTCCAGATTGGAGGTACGGAGTATTCAACTTCATTGATCCCGAGAGACGGATGCTACTACGTGCCGATAAAAGTGGCGGTTCAGCGAGCCGAGAGGGTGAACGTTGGGGACTCGGTCCGCTTAAGGCTCGTGATTGGTCCCGCATGATGTCCGGGCCGGGAATCCATCGGAGCCATGAAACGTTGAGTGGCTAATTCCCCGAGTAAATGTTGCAGCCGGCCCATGTTTGGGTTTCAGAAATGGGGGAAGAAACCCTAACTACTGCGGTTCAACGGTGCCGAATGCCGATCTAGCAACTTGATTGGACCGTTTGCATTCCACCTTCTTAGCGATCACCTCCTGAAGATTGCCGTTATCGGAACTCCCGAGAACCGTCTATGGGGATACAGTTGCTTCGAGGTTTCAAAAACATGGCATATTCAATCGTCAAATGTTGTGCTGGGTCAGCCGTCGCCCTGCTTTGTTCATTTCAGTTTGCGGGTGCAGAACATCGGAACGACCCGCTCGCACTGTCTAATCCAGTGACGAAGGGTCTAATTCATTGGTGGAAGTTCGATGGAAATGCCGACGACAGTGCGGGAGATCTGAGTGCCACCCCCATCGGTCCCGTTTCTTACCCATCGACAATCTTAGGATATGGGATCGAATTTAATGGCACCACCACCGGCATCAGTTTGCCGCCCGCGCGCGACCTTCAATTTCGAAAGTCATTTTCAATTAGCGTTTGGGCAAGCCTCAAATCTTATCCAACGTTCGGTCAGATCTGGGCAACCATAATCTTTGACGGTGACGACAGGGTTGGGCTGGATCCCTTTGACCTTCGGGTGAGTCCAACGGGAAACCTGCAGTTTCTGTTAACCGGCGAAACACGTGGGAGCGTGGTTTACTCCCCCGTGAGTTTTCCTCTCAATAAGTTTGTCTATGTCACGGTAACTTATGATAAGTCAGCCGGTATCCTACGCCTTTTCATGGATGGCACTGAAGTGGGGACTATCAGGAACGCACGGAATTTGACTCCGGTGGTAAAGTTAGCGCCAAATGCTTTTGCCGGGGTTGGAATAGGAACTAACAACGGTTTCCCAAAATCTCAGTACAACATGGGTTGGAGCGGCATCCTAAGCGACCTCCGAATTTACAATAGATCGTTATCCTCAATCGAAGTTCGCAGTCTTTATCGCTGGGGTAGGTAACCACCTTCGCTTTAGTTGGTTAGGGCTTAGGGGATAGAAACCACGGCGTAAGCAGTGCAACAATCTCGTCGTGTCCATGCCGATTAGGGTGGTTAGATTGTGCCATGTAGGGTTTGAGATCCGTTCCGCTTAGCGCAAGTTCTTGGAATCTTGCGTAAACGTCCACCAGTCCAACGCCTTCTTGATTGGCAATCTCGCGTATCTGTTTTGCCTCCAGGGCCAGGGAATCTGCATCATCCAGAATTTGCGCGGTGAGGTCTGGAGATGGCGTAAGAAGGATCACCTTTATCCCTCGGGATTTGCATTTTTTAACCATGTCCATCCAAGCCTGCTTGGCGGTAGCCATCGGCAGATGGCGATCATTCAAACCGTAGTCAATCGTAACCACGTCGGGCTGAAGGGTAAGCACTGCACGATCAAATCTCTGGGCCCCTTGAACAGAATCCTCACCTCCGATGGCCGTTACAATGACGTTGATGACCGATAATGGATAGCACTCCTTAAGTTTAACGTGAAGCAAGTGTGGGTAGGCATTAAACGTATCCACATTTGGCGTTTGAGCATATCCGGCGGGAACGCTATGACCGTGGCAAACAATAGTCACCGTTCGGTTACTCGGCCAAGGTTTCAACATCTCCTTTACGGTCGACGCCAAGTATGAACTTGGGTCAGCAACGGCCAAGGCGAAACCGAGCGCAAGAGGTGTAATCATTGGCTTAATCCATTATGGATTGTCTAACGGAAACGGAGTGATTCGATGACGCCACACTGCGAATCCGTAACGCATCAACCCAACTCTGAGGCTCAAAAATGATGAGCTACAACGGCACGGATGCCCGCCGGTATGATCACAGCATATGAATTACATGTTGGTGGCATCATTTGTGGCGATTTCACTATTTACCATTGGGAAGGTTCGGCAAACCCCACCTGATGGGTACCAAAAAGAACCCAATTCCGGGCATGGAAGGGGCGTTTTGGTCCTGCACCCGTGGTGGGGACTCAACGCCGACGTCAAGGCATTTTGTGATCGCTTAGCCGCAAATGGGTTTGTTGCCTTTGCGCCAGACTTATTCCATGGAAAAATTGCTCATACCGAGGCAGAAGCCCAGGCACTGGTTAATGAGCACGAGACCCACCAAGATCAGATTGAATCTCAGATCAGCCGGGCCGCCGAATTCCTCAGTGCCCGCACAGGAAAACAAACAATCGCCGTGGTGGGATTTTCTTTTGGTGCCAACTATGCACTGCATGCCTCGGTAGCCCAGCCCGTCATCGTTCATGCGGTGGTTGCATTTTACGGCACGGGGCCAACAAAGTTCGACGGGTCCCGGGCCGCGTACCTTGGGCATTTCGCCGAGAAAGACCAATTTGAACCCAAATCGGAGGTCGACGCACTGGCCCAATCGCTTCACGCGGCGGGCCGGCCCGTCAAATTTTTTACCTATCCCGGCACGGGTCATTGGTTCTTTGAGCCGAGTGTGAAAAAGGCCTATAACCGGTCCGCGTCCAATTTGGCTTGGAAGCGAACCTTGACGTTCCTCAACACCGAATTACCCCCGAAGGCGACCCAGTAGTCTCCCCATTTCCGGCGAGAACAATCCGAACCGCCTACCCCGTCACCGACCGATGACGGGGTAGGAAACGCCGGGTCGCTCGCCCTTCCACAGCAATCGGCTCACCGCATAGGGATTCGCTCGATCTATGTCGGTCCAGTTGAGCTTTGCAGACTCCGTGCCGAGGGCAGATTTGGCCGGATTCAGATCATTAATCTCGGTTGCCGGAGCCAAGCAAACAAATGGCCTAAGGTTTTGGGAGCCTAAGAAGGGTCTCAGCATGGGCGTAGCGTGAGCGTCGTAGCTGGACATGGGAGGCAGGCCCAGGATTTTTTCCATGGTGAGAAGCATGGAAGCGGTGGAGTAATGGGTTGAATCAACCGAAGCCTTGCCCGTCCAAGGGGATAAAACAAAACCGTAGGTACGATGCGATTCGACGTGATCAAGGCCGCCTTGCGTATCGTCCTGAATCACAAATATCGCAGTATCCTTCCAAAACCGAGAATGACTGATGGCTTCGGCAAGCCGCCCTACGGCAAGGTCGTTGTTCGCGACCATTGCTTTAGGAGTAAATCCGCCCGGTCCATATCCGTGCGTGTGGTCATCAGGAAGCGCCATCACCATCAAAGAGGGAAGTTTTCCATTACCTTCGGCTGATTTCAGTTCCGCCAAGAACGTGTCCAGCTTTTCCGTATCTCTGCCCCCGCGGCCAAAGACTCGTTCCCAAGGTTCAGAGTAGCCCCATCGTTCGGGATTGGCCTTGATGGCAGGGTCGCCTAGCGACCCATGGTCTTCTTGCACGTCAACGTATTCTCCGTAAACACGGGCCCAAATACCTTTCTTGCGGGCGTTAGACCACAGGTAATCGCCCGGCGAAGAAGTCAGCCGCAGGTCGCTGGTGAGTTCACCCTTTTCCCCGTAGTTACTCGTCCATTGAGATTCAGTGTATTCACTGGCGTAGGCAGAATCGGTCCATTGGTGCCCTACCTGTGAGGACTCACCGTCACAATAGAGGTTATCGAAAACCATGAATTGGCGGGCCAACGCGTGCTGATTCGGCGTGATCTTCTCTCCGAAAAGGGTAACAGAAGGGTCGCCGTTGGTGCCTTTAAGGTCACCAAGCACTTGATCATACGACTTGTTTTCCTTGATAACGTAAATGACGTGCTTTACCTTCTTAAGGTTAACTAACGACTCTTGAATTTGGCTTGGGGTGAGGTAGGTGGCCAGCACGCCTTCGGGCAAATTCTTTCTGGCTTTCGTGGTGAGTTGGCGCAGCTTCAGTTCGTCGGGAATGTCGATCACGGCCACTCGTGCGGTCATCTGTCCCTTGGAAGAATCGGCATCTTTCACCGCTATGCCGTTAATTTCGCTAACGCCGTAGAAGCCCTTTGCGGTGGCGACCAAGAGTTTTTTTCCGTCTTGAGAAACCGCTACTGAACTCGGCCATCGCTCGGTCGGAATGAAACCCGTCACGATGGGACGCGGACCCTGAATATCTAAGACGCTCACTGCATTTTCGCCGGCCAGAGTCACGTAGAGCCTAGTTCCGTCTTTTGAAAAGGCAAGACCAGTTGGTGTGGGCCCGATTGGATGCGCCGAATCTAGGGACACGGTCACGCGCGTCACCCTATGATCTTGAATCTGAAGAATCGTGTTGGAGCCCGACTCGGCCACAAAGAGACGCCCGTCTGAGTGATAGGCCACCGCAGTGGGGTGGGCCAAAGTGATGAACCGCTCTTTAGTCGCAAGAGAAGTGGCGTCTAAAATAACTACCCGGGCATTTCCCCACTCAGAAACCGCAATTGACTGTTGGTCGGGGGCTACGGCAATCATTCGGGGGCGGTATCCGACCCTTACGCGGGCTTGAATCTGGCCGGTTTCGTCGAGTCGCAAGATCTCGTCAGACTGCGCGTTGGCCACGTAAAGGCCGCCTTGCCCGGCGGCAATGCTGGTCACAAATCGATCCTTTGCCGGTATTTCCGATAAGGCGATTTCCCCATTTTCCGTAAGTTTTCCGTCGACCAGCATCCATCGGCGAATCGCGGAGTAGGTCTTGGTTCCGTCATATCGCCCACCGGAAGAGAACACATCTTTCCCACTAATGCACAGCCCAAATGAGCTACGAGTCACCTTGTGAGAATCCGTAACGGTCCCCAAACTCCAGTCGATCACGCTGAGGCTGTGGTCGTTATAGCCGCTGGTGCCCACCACGGCAAATTTCCCGTCCTCAGAAAAAGCGATTGGTCCCGGAGTGTCGCCGTCTAGCGTCACTCGGGTGCCTTCCGGGGAGAGGAACCATCCGTTATGCATTTTAAACTGCGTCTTAGCGGCATCCCAGCCAATATCGTTCTTGCGACCAACAATTTTGAGGACAGCAATTGACGTAGTTCCGAGGAGGACAGTGGCAGCAAACAAGAGTATGCGTTTCATGAGTATTCCGGTGCCGCACGTTGTTAAGACCAACGCACTTCTACGGGGCGTAGTTTACTCGTGCTGAAGGCAATCAAGTCTGTTCTGGTCAACGGCCAAAATCAATGCCTTCCTCATACAGTTGCTTCGCGCCGCGCCCGTGGGAGTTTGCCCCTTTTTGTCCCGGCTGGCGGTATCCGCGCCGGCATAGACCAGGAAGTTCACCATGGGTTCTTGAGCGCAATTCACGGCACGCCGCAAGGGGGTTTCTCCTTTGGAGTCACGCGCCTCGATATCCGCTCCCGAATTAAGAAGCACTCGCGCCATAAACACGTGTCCTCGTCTGGCCGCCATGTGAAGGGGTGTGGATTTACTGGGACCGCTGGCCAGGTTTACGTCCGCGCCGTACTGAATCAAAAGCTCAACCACTTCGCACCCTTGGGCCTCTGAATCCTTCACTTCTGCGTTTACCGCTCGATACAGGGGGCCGTGACCGAGGAGTTCGATGGTGTTTGCGTCCGCGCCGGATTCTAAAAGGAGTCGGACTCTTGGGGCATCCCACCGACTGACCGCTTCCCTCAGCAGGCTGTGACCCATGGACGACGGTCGCAGAAGTTCCGGTTCTTCCCTAATTCTGATGCTCAGCTCACCCAGGGGTAAACGGTAGAGCGGAATGCAAGGGTCAGAGAGAGTCTTTGCGGTTTCTGTGAAGTACGAGCGCAGTGCAACCCGGGAGGGATCTACAATCCCCGCATCGTCCATCGCACCGAACATATGAGCTAACCATCGGTCTGCTTCGTCGGTGGAGATGGAAAGGTGAGCGTGTCGGCAAATCAAGCTGTGCTTGCCGCGCGTGGTCGTGTAAGTCGCCGGACCCCCCAGTCGCTCGCCAAGAAACAGGGCAAAGTGCTCGCTTAGGGCCGCCATTGACTTGGGGAATATTTGGCGCAACGCGGAGTCACTTTCAATCCGACGGTGGAAATGTTCTGAAATGCACCGGCAAGCTTCCGAAGCTCCGATTGGGTCGAAGAGGCGATTCATATTCACAGGGTTAGCGTGATTAGCGGACATGTCGATTTTGCTCCGGCCCGTTGGCTTAACTATTCTAGAACCGAACCCGCACTTTGAAGATTGGCGACGCAAAAAATTCCCGGGATACCACCAACTGAGTTCAACGTTACCGCCTTCTTTCGATCGGTTTTGAAACCGTGTTCGTGCATTAGACCTTACGATCTCGTGTGCGTAGGTCCGTCAGTTGTCAAACCAGAAAAGTTGGCCGATGGATTAACCAACCACGACAGATTCCACCATCGTGACGGTGCGCTTCGTCGCATCAATGCGGGCTCTGATTCCCAGAGGCACAGTGTATTTGTCCCGAATGTGACCAAACCAAGCGCCGCAAAGCGAGGGCGCGCCACTTTGATTTGACCTGCCCCCGTATTGAGTTGCATTCTTACGAGTAGAGTTCCTCCTTTGTTTTACTCTTTTGAGTGATATTCCGGTAGGTCGTGGGGGTCAACGGCATTAAATTTCTGTTCCATCCTGCGCAACCTTGGACAATCTCCGACTCAAAGACCTGCTTGCTTGCTATGTGGGGCCACGTAGGGTTTGAATAGACCAAATGATTAAAGGTCTTCAGCTCAAAGCACTCTTCTGGATCGCCATCGGCACTTGGGCCGTTTCTCTACTACTGTCCGGTGAGTCTGTTTCGCTCGCATTACTGAAACCTTCTGGAATTGTTTTGGGAGTCGTCACTGCCCTGGTCGCTCTGTTTGAAAGGCATTTTTGGAGTTGGAAGATATGGTATCCGTGGTTCGTCTCCGTGCCAAACCTTGGAGGAACTTATTCAGGAACTATATCTTCGGCCTGGATTGATAAAAACAGCGCGTCCTCGAACAAGGAAGTCCTGTTCTACCTTTCGATTTTTCAGACCCTTTCCGGCCTGACCGCTCGCCTTTACACTTCGGAGTCCGCGTCAGTCTCTCTTTGTGCATCGCTTTTGGAGTCAGTCGATGGACACTGGGAGATCATTTATACCTATCGAAATGAGCCCAACTTGTCGTTGCAAGATCGGAGCCGCATCC
>JBBQUZ010000039.1:0-35141 GCA_038212035.1 Fimbriimonadales bacterium | reverse complement strand
ACCGGGAATTCTACTTACCTCTGCATTCCTCAAGCTCGCCAGTATGTAAAGCAGTTTCCGGGTTGAGCCCTGGAGATTTCACTTCACACTTAACGAGCCGCCTACGCGCTCTTTACGCCCAGTAAATCCGGACAACGCTTGCACCCTACGTCTTACCGCGGCTGCTGGCACGTAGTTAGCCGGTGCTTATTCACACGGTACCGTCCTAAGTCTTTCCGTGTAAAAGGAGTTTACAGGCCTAGACCCTTCATCCTCCACGCGGCGTCGCATGGTCAGGGTTTCCCCCATTGCCAATGATTCCCAACTGCTGCCACCCGTAGGTGTGTGGGCCGTGTCTCAGTCCCACTCGAGCGGATCATCCTCTCAGACCCGCTACCCGTCGTCGGCTTGGTGAGCCGTTACCTCACCAACTACCTGATAGGCCATGAGGCGCTCCTGAAGCGAAAAACCGTTTAGTAGCCCCAAGATGCCAGGGGGCTGCCACATCTGGTATTACCCGCCGTTTCCAGCGACTATCCCAGGCTTCAGGGCACGTTCCTCATGTATTACTCCGCCGTTCGCCACTGGGGATTACTCCCCCGTTCGACTTGCATGTTTTAGGCACGCCGCCAGCGTTCGTCCTGAGCCATGATCAAACTCTCCGATGAAAGTGTTGACCAAATCCCCAAATAAATGGGGTTGGTTGACTATTTGAATGGTGCTTCTCCATAGAGAGACTTCACCCACCGAGAGATAACTCGCAGGGATTGGTCACACCGACTTGCAGGTTCTTCGCCTACAAGCCTGAAACGGGATTCAATGTTATTTGAATTTTTCCGTCAGAACTACTTATCTGAACGTTCTTCCTCTATGAAACTTTCAAGGTTCTTTGCTTCACCCTTTCGGGCTGGCAAGAGAAATTATAGGCCCATACGTTGCCCGTTGTCAAGGGGTAAACCGAAATATCTCAAAAAGTTGGTGCAATCCTTTAATTCAGCGCGTCTTGAATCCTTTGCAGGTCTATATAAATTGCTTGCTCATTTAAAACTGAACCCTCGCGTATATCCGTGTGAGGGGGATTCTTAAGTTCAAATCTGCCAAGTCCAGCCCGGATTCGGGATACAAAATCTCCGTAAGCACCCACACACCGGAGTCTGATTTGGCGTAACTCTCTATTTGAAAGGCATTCGGTGAAATCATCACGTACTGTCGCAACGCAGGCATTTGACGATACGCCAAAAACTTTGCTCCGCGATCATACGCTTCCGTAGACTCCGACAGTATCTCGATGATCACCATCGGATTCACCAAGGTGTCTTGTTTGTTGTCTTCAAACTCGCTATCACAAGCCACCACAATGTCCGGATAGAAGTAGCTCTGGTAGGAAGGTGCGGCCACCCGCATATCGGAACTGAACGTTTCACAGCTTGTTCCTTCAAGCGCCGCCGCAATAAACTGGGTGAGGTTGGTGCTGATGCGGCCGTGAGACCTTTGGGCACCCGCCATCGCTACGACTTGGCCGTTGATGAATTCACTCTTCTCAACCGCCTCTCGCTCGGCGGACAGATACTGCTGACTAGTCATTTTCATGTGCGGCGCGGCCATATGCCCATTATCCACCGTGAACCCTTAACAACCCAAATGCCCGCTTGCATCTAAACTATGGGCGTGCGGATTATCTTCACCCTCGCCATCTTCCTTAGTTCCGCCCTGCTGTTTCTTATTCAGCCCATGGTTGCGCGTATGGTTCTCCCCACATTTGGCGGAGCCCCGGGGGTCTGGAGCACCAGTCAACTCTTCTTTCAGGCAGTGCTACTGGCGGGCTACGGATACGCCCACCTTTCTACCAAGCGCCTGGGAGTAAAAAAACATCTTCTCTTTCACCTTCCCTTGCTTCTCATCGTGGCGGTCAGTTTGCCCTTTGCCCTTCCCGGCGGCGGTGGCGCGGTGGGCGAAGCGAATCCTGCCCTCAAGCTGCTTAAAGCCCTGCTTCTGATGGTGGGGCCCTCCTTCTTTGCCGTCTCTGCCGGAGCGCCCGTGCTTCAGCGATGGTTTGCTTCTACTAGCGACCCCGATGCGAAAGATCCCTACTTTCTATATAGTGCAAGCAATTTGGGCAGCATGGTGGCGTTGCTGGCCTACCCGCTTCTGGTTGAACCGCAACTGAGGCTGAAAGATCAGGCCCTGCTTTGGGCAGGAGGCTACGGACTGCTTTTTCTGTGCATGTCTGTCTGTGCCCTGATTGTCCTTAGGTCCCCTGCGCCCACGGCCGAATCAAGCGCAGTAGGAGAGGTTGCTCAGATTCCGGATAGTGTCCCCATCACCAACCCGCAGCGATTACTCTGGATTGGGTTAGCCGCTGTGCCATCCAGCCTGCTTCTGGGGGTCACTAATTACCTGTCCACTAACGTGGCCCCCATTCCGCTGCTCTGGGTGATTCCGCTTGCCCTTTACTTGCTCACGTTTATTTTCGCCTTTGCCAAGCGCCCCCTTGTGAAAGCCAGTTGGCTGGGGCGAGCGCTCCCCATTCTCATTCTTCCGATCTCTGTGATCACGATTCTCGACTCGGCCCAGCCTCTGATCCCGCTGGCCGCACTGCACCTCATCACTTTCTTTGTGGCCGCGTGGATGTGCCACAGCCGACTTAGTGAGAGTCGGCCCGACCCTAAGCATCTCACCGAGTTCTACTTCTTTATGGCGTTGGGAGGCGTGATTGGGGGCGCGTTTAACGCTCTGGCCGCTCCGGAAATCTTCCGGACCCTGGCCGAGTACCCCATCGCACTGGTAGCCGTCTGCATGCTGAGACCCAGCATTTCCACCCGCAAAGGTTTCGACCGATGGGATGCGGCGTACCCGTTTGCGGTGGGTTTGTTCGCCATTTTCGCAATCATTGCCGTCCGCTTTGGACCCACGATGCTCGCTCACCATTCGGTGGCCGCCGTGCAAGCCGGACCGCTGCGCACGGCGCTTACCATTGGCATCCCCGTGATCCTATGCTTCATTGCGGTTGACCGTCCGCTAAGGTTCGGTCTGGCCCTGGGGGCCGTGTTCTTTGTGGCGGCGATTCTAAACGTAAACACCGACGACCGTGTGCTCCGCACTGATCGTAGCTTCTTTGGCGTCCACCGCGTGGTGGAATACGGTCCGAAAATGGCCGGTAGCGATCAGCTACGATTCGTAAAATTGGTGCACGGAACCACCCTTCACGGCATTCAAGACCGGATGCATCCAGAAATTCCGCTGACCTACTACTATCCTAACGGCCCGGCGGGTCAGGTGTTCAAAGCCTTCTCCGGACCGCTTAAAAAGCGCCACGTTGCCTTGGTCGGGCTCGGTTCGGGCTCTTTGGCGGCCTACGGTGAACCCGGTCAGCGCATGACATTCTTTGAAATTGACCCGGTGGTGCGAGACACCGCCACCAATCCTAAGCTGTTCACTTACGTTAGCAACTCCAAGGCAAAGGTGGATATTGTGCTGGGTGACGCCCGGTTGAGCTTGGCTACCCAACCGGATCACGAGTTCGGAATCATTGTTTTAGATGCATTTAGTTCCGATGCGATCCCCATCCACTTGCTGACCGAAGAAGCCATCCAGATGTATTTTCGAAAACTAGAGCCAGACGGCATCTTGGTGATTCACATCAGTAATAGATACTTGGACCTCGCTCCCATCCTCTACGCGATTAGCAAAGACCTGCACTTGGCCAACCGCGCAGAAGAAGACGGGCCCACCGAAGAAGAGAGCCAGAAAGGCAAAACGGCTTCCAACTACGTGCTGCTCGCTCGAGATAAATCCGCGTTCAAACCCCTTGGAAAGATTGACTGGGAGACGTTAGAACCCGCCGACAATGTCCGGCCGTGGACCGATGACTACTCCAATGTGCTCGGCGTGTTTAAGAGAAACGATTAAGCGCCACCCAAAAACACAGTGTCCCAACCAAGTTTTTGGTTGGGACACTGCAAACGAGGCAGTTCGACGAACCTTATTTGCGTCGCTTTCGAGCAATGGCGATCAAACCGCCGAGCATCGGAAGCACGGCGGCCGGTCCGGGGACCGCAGAACCGCGGTAGGTTACGTTGTCCATCACCGAATAGAAGGGGTTGCCAATCAGCTTAACGCTGTCGACTTGGCCGCTGTAGCCACTACCCAACCAAGTGGGAGTGCTGGATTCCAACAAAGGTCCGCTGGTGGCAACTAGGCTTGCGCCGAGGTACATCTCGTAGGCTACCGGGCCGAAAATATCGTAGCCGGCAAAGTCCATTCCGTCGAAAGCGACGGGCGTTGCGAAGGAGAACGTGGGGTTTCCGTAATTAATAGCGTAGGCTCTCTCCAATCCAGAAGCTGGGGTGTAGGGGAACTGAGCATAATCGTAGTACGAGAAATTGCTGTTCCAATTGATTCCGCCGTATCCGTTGGCCAAAGTGCCTGCACCGGATAGGTCGTCAAAGTTTACGACCGTGGTGTTGGCCATGGCCGAAGTGGCGATGAGAGAAATGAAGGCAATGCTGATCTTTTTCATAAAGGTCTCCGCTGTGAGTGATGTATTCAAGCAAGATTTGCTTGTGATCCAGTGTATGCACCTTCCGTGCCAAGATTCGGCAAGTAGGGGTGACTCCATCCAAAAGCCAGCAATTCAGCAACGCAGTGGACTCATGTGCAATCCCTCCTTCCAACCCATAGACGTCCCCTCGTGTACGTTTAGCTGGGCCTCGACAGGGTGAATTGCCTTGGCGGTATGCGCCTTAATCACGTTAAATCGATACAAAAAGGACCGATGAAATGGACCTAAAGATGCTCAACTTAATGTATGTGGACTAGCCGTCCCTTGTCCCAGCCGGGACTCTCCCCGACTAGCCTGGCCTAAGCCTCCGGCGCCATGCCAAGTCAGTTGCGCCCTGGCTAAGTTCCCTGACAGAGGCCCCAGAACCTTGAAACGGACTTATTAAGGAGAAAGTGTTTGATCGCAACAAACCCTCCCTTGTCCCGGCAGGGACAAGGGAGGGTCACATACGTTTTGTTAGGCCTCGACAGGGTGAATTACCTTGGCGGTCTCCGCCTAAATCACGTTAGATGGATACACAAAAGACCGACAAGATGGGCCTAGAGGTCCCGAACTAAATGTATATGAGCCGTCCCCTCCGGCCCAACTCCCGTGAGGGAACTAAACTGGGCTGCGAGCGCCCAGTCGGGCCTTGGCTTGGTCGGCAAAGGGGCCCATGGGCCACTTGGTGATAATTTCTTGGTAGCACTGCGCGCTCCGCGCCGGGTTTTTGAGCGGGCCATCACAGAGGACGGCGATTCTGAAGGTGGCGATTTCTAAATCTGAAGCAGAAACCCCCGACGACTGCAACGTCGCCTCATAGAGAGACATCGCAAGGGTCGGCTCACCCGCTCTTTCTACCCTTGCCGCCGCCTCCAGCAGTTCCCGTGATCTGACCATCCCGGGAAAACGCATCAAGTTCAGCAGGGACGACGCAACGGGAAGAATGTCTAATTCTTTGAGCATTCGGGGCAGCAGTTTAAAGTAGGCATCCACCACCTCTTGCCCCGGACCCTGCACAGATCGCAGACTTTGGTCCATCCAGTGCAATACCACCAAAGGGTCTTCTGGGTTGGCTTTGTGCAGGTCTCCCAGCTGATGACCCTGCAAATATCCGAGGTGCTTGGTTTCCGAAAGCGTGGCTTTTGCCTCGCTCGCCCGCGCCGAATCTCGACGCGGCCTCAGCGGAATGCACAGCAGAAATCCGCCAAGGACTCCGCCCAGATGGGCAAAGTGCCCAACCCCGTCCTCAAGCCTCAACAGCAGTGGAAGCACGTTGTCAAAGAGAATAAAGAACAAGCCCACGCCCCACATCGGCCAATCTGCCACCCCCCACCGAAAGATGATTCCGTAGAACATGGAGACCTTGGCATGAGGAAACAAATAGAGCGCCGCTCCCATCACGCCCATGACCGCCCCGGATGCTCCCAATGAAGGAACGTTTGGATGAAACGCACCGGAATAGATGAGGTCTAGGCCGTCGCCGCAAAGTCCGGCCGCCAAATAGACCATCAGAAACTTAAAGGTCTTAAGCCGACCCTCCACCGCAAAGCCAAACAGGTACAGAAACCACATGTTTCCCAAGATGTGCAACACATTGGCGTGCAAAAACATGGAGGAGAACATATGCGGGAGGTCGGAATTGGTGGCCTTAAGCCCCCACTGCTCCAGCACGTCCTTCCGAATCTCACCCCCGTCTTGGGTGAGCAGAAATAGCAACAAATTCAGCCCGATAAGGCAACAAGTGCCAATCGGCAAAGACTCGGGTGGATTCTTACTGCGGATCGGAAGGAGCAACATGAATACTTACGGCCCGTCCGTCTCAGGGTTTCAGTTTAACGTACTTTCGCAAGATTCCGCTTGGCGCAGAATGGCGCGGGTATGCCCCTGATGCGGATCAGCCTTTAAGAACTCCTGAAGAACCGGTCCAGGTGATCTGGTGGTAAATGGAGATCACTGCCTCCTCATTCCGACTTAGGTAAACACGTCACCCATGTACATAGTTGCCTTTGCCCGAAGGCGGGGACTCGTTACCGCCGCCCAATACGAATGAGAATTTCAAGCAAACCGTAATGCCATACCTGCAAACGTTGACGGGCTCGCCTTGCAAGTCTACGGGTTGACGTAGTTTCTGGCTGACCAATCAGCGTGCCGGCCGAGGGTCAGAATATTGTTTCGGGGGTCGACTACCCAACGAACCGAGCGGACTCCACCATTCGTGCAAACGCTTTGGTTAGGTTGTTTGCACTTTGTTTACCCGGAATCTTCACGGAGAGGGCGAGGATGTTGTTGTTTGCTGCCTTGAGAATGACGTACCTGGCCGAAGCGAAACCCGACGAATCCAGCATCGAGAATGAGCACGTCTCCACCCCACGATTGGTCTTCCCCAACTTATAGGGGGTTGGCTTAGTTCCGGGCATCGAACGAGATATAAAGAAGAGCGAGGTCTGGTAAAGCTTGTCCCACCCTTGAGCACCGGCTCCCCGGGCGGTCATTACCGACATTTTCTCCTCACCCTTCTCGAATTCACGCTGGCCAAATGGAGTTTCCGCCCCGACGACCCATCCGCGAGGAACCTCGATGACGTAACTTGGCGTGGTCACCCTCACGAAGCCATCCTTGAGGTCAACCAATTTGGCCTCAGGAAGAGCGGTTTGCCCCCAGCCCGTCGCCACCCCGATCACGGCAAGAAGAGAAGTTGGCAACCACGGCAAAAGTTTCATGTAATTGGCTCTACGAGCTCGGAGTAATAGTTGTTGCCAAGGAGTTCGGGCGAGAGGATAGCGGCCGTCATATACATTTAGTTATGCATCTTTCTGCCCATTTCATCGGTCTTGGAAGTATCGATCAAATGTAACGGAGGCCCAGACCACCAAGGCAATTCACCCTATCGGGGCTAAACTGAGCCAGATGCAAAACTCCAAAAACGGAGCACTTGAATCTCTATTTTGCACCTAAGTAGGCAACGGAATCCTTGTTTATGGGCTCTTCATTGTTTGCAATTGGCCCAACTAAAAGTATGTGACCCTCCCTTGTCCCGGCAGGGACTATCCCCGAGTAGCCTGGCATAAGCTTTCGCGCCATGCCAGGATCGGTCAGCAAATGGGTTAGTTCCCCGGCAGGGGCACTAGAATCTAGCGACGGACTTCTTGGGAAGAAAATGTTTGACCGCGACGAGTCCTCCCTTGTCCCGGCAGGGACTTTCCCCGAGTAGCCTGGCATAAGGTCTCGCGCCATGTCAGGATTGGTAACCGACTAAATTTGTTCCCCGGCAGGGGCACCACAATCTACCAAATGCCTACAACCCATACGAGCTTAAGCTTCACATCGTATTCTCGACCAAGAATCGTGAGGACGGCTCCACGAATAGCAAGGAGCGACTTGTCTTAGTGGGTCTCGGCAAGATATTAAAACTCAACTCCTAAGAGGTCGACGAAGCCGGTAGGCTCGGGATGTTCGCGCCCGAGTCCGGGTGACTGTCGGGGTCGAGTGGCAACCGGACGTCGGCACGGGCATCCGCCGACTACCGGCTACGCCGTCGAATCCCAATGGCAGGCGGCATGTTTGGTTTTTTCAGGGCGTTGATTACTATCCTGGATAGCTTGACTGAAAGGTTCTGGTGCCCCTGCCGGGGAACTTAGCCAGGACGCAACTGACCTGGCATGGCGCGAGAGCTTATGCCAGGCTACTCGGAGATAGTCCCTGCCGGGACAACGGACGGCCGCCAACGCAATTCACCCTGTCGAGGCCCAACTGAACCTACATGTAAATAGCGGCCGTCTTCTTTGCGCGGGAACAAGGGGTATCGGAACCCTCGCCCCTGGCAGTGGATGACCGCGGAGGAAGACGGCAGGGTAAGGCTGAGTTCCGAATCCTAAACAGTTGCGGCTCAATCCTGACCATTGATCTGAATCTCAATCTCCCGCTGCCGCCTCCGAAGCCGGGTTAGCGTCTCCACATTGACATTGTATTCCTCGACTTCAAGGTTGAACTTTTTGGTGGCAACCTGAACGTCTTCACTTTCTTGATTGACCTTTTCAACCTGGGAATTGAACTGATCGATAGCGAACTGACTAGTACGATCGAGAGCCAGGCGTTGCTGGTCAAGGCCGTCTTGATCTACCTTGAGTTGCGATTCACTGAGTTTAAGTGAGAGTCGATCACTGCTTATTTGTGAATCGGCTACCGCTTGCAAACTAACGAGCCTGTCAATCTCCGTCTGGAGTTGACGATTCTCGTTTATAGTGGCTTGACTGACATGGGTGCTTCGGTGCTTGACCCCACCCCGTACGATAAAAAAGTTCCATCTGTATCGACTGCCATTTACAAAGTCGCACCACCCAAAGAGTGGTGTTACGTTGGCCGCCGACGCGTTGTAGTGATAGATGCCTGAACCAATGGAGATGGTTTTTGTAACATGAGGGACGACCGCCACCTCTTGATAGGTCCCTATGTGAATATAGCAAGCCTGATCAGAAGAATTCGATATCGTGAGTTGAGGCGGGTCTACGGTACCGGTCGCTTCGGTAGCAAAGGAGAAACCTTTAAGCTGATGCGTGGTGTATTTGAGACTTAGCTTGCCCGCCAGAACCCAACCCTGATGGCCGGTGGATCGTTGAATTACATTCAGCCACCCATTGGACCTTGTCCGCGATACCAGGACGGTCAGTTCGCCACGACGAAGCCTGCCAATAATTTGAGCCTTCGAACTTGGCGCTACGAAGATTACGGTAGGCTGCCTGGCAATGCCGATGTCGACCCCGAAATCGGGATTCACATCTCTGGGTTTGTGATGGTGTTGTTTGCCTTGGCTCCCATATCCAAACGTAGTGGTCAGGAAAAGGACCAGTGCGAACAGAGCTTTATTCAACGTGCCCGACCCGCGAAACTTCCCACAAATACAGAGGTATTAGGGTAGCCGCCGGTAAGAGGACGGCAATATGCAAGTTGGCACATGATCGTGTTGGATACTATCTTAGTTATGGCTGGCTGAGCCTGCCGGTCTCTTTTGACCACGGACCCCAACTCAATGTCGCTTCCCACCCCGTGGAGCTGGCGGTGCACCTCGCAGACGTGATGTTGAGGCGCTCGAAGAACGAAGTCATGTGTTTGCCTCGCAAGATTCGAACCTGAATTTACGTTGATTGGTTTGAGGGGGTTGGACCAACTGAAGTCCGTGGGCCTGATCTCACTCGCCCGGAGATGAAAGAGGCGCAAAGGAATTTGCTTTTACCGGGCCGGCGGGACCAGAATCCAGGGCTGAGAGGGGATGTCTTTTAGGAACGACTTCAAGGCCGAGTCTGCCGACGATCTCAACCAATAATCCGACGCTTTAAACGCACTCCCATCAGAAAAGCCCATCCTCGCCCAGAAGGTCATGCGTTTGGCGAGGTCTTGGGTGACTACTTTGGTGTTCACCGCGCCGTGCAGGGAGGGAGAAGGACCGAGATCGCGGCGACCGCAGAGGGTGGAATCTGACGCGCCGTGCTTACTCAGCACTTCATCAAAAGTATCGGCAAGAAACGTCTTGGCCAGTTCCGCATCCACCCGGTTTGGGTTCTGTTTAAGGAGCGTATTCCAGCGGACACGACGCCTTTCGCAGGAGTTGCTCTTCGGGTCTGAATCCCAACCGCCGACAATTTCTTCCTGAATCAGTTTTGGATTTTCAGGAAAGTTAGAGCCCACGTATGACCCATCTCGGCGAGACTGAAACGTCACATTCTTTAGGCCCAGTTCTAGTTTGCCAATCTCGCCCGTTTTGTTATCGCCCAGTAGCCAGGTATTGGCGTATCCCCCGTTGTTGCCGTCTCGCATGGTGGCGGCAAACTCGTTGAGATTGTTGCTGTACTGAATGGCTTTGCGCATCCGCATAAACTCTGGCTTCCCTGCCGGATCAAAGCCCATGAAGCCAGAAATTGTGGTCTCGCACACCTCAATCCCCGACGAGTTGATGGCAAAGTCGCTACCGCTGTGGATAAAGCCGCACAAGGCATCCATCACCACCCTGTTTCCCCGCTGGGGCGTGATATCCAGGATTAAGTTGAACCGCTGGCCCATTACGTAATCCCACCACAGGTTATGACCCATCACAATTCCGCCATCCGCCGTTTGCGACCCAGTTGCCACAAACGCACTACAAGATTCGTTTGCCCCGCTAACGGGTTGCCCAGAGACCCACGGAAGGTAGTAGCCCTCAATTTCTATGTAGGAATTAAAGGCAAGGACATCCCATACGTCAACGGGTATATGCTGGCTCACCAGCCCTTCGGCTTGGCCGGAGAGTTCATCTTGATACTCTTTGTCCAGATGGTTCCAGAAAAGGCGCTTCGCGGTGGTTCTAAAAAAAGACCAATCTCGACCGGTATTCTGCTTGAGTTCGGCTTTAAGAGCCCGATGGGCGTCGGCAATTTCTGGGGCAGCTAAAGTGCCGTATTGAAACCCGATATCGCGGGGCGATCCGGCCAAGCGAACGTAAATCCACCCGGCTTGGTCGGTGCGTTGAGCGGCAGCAAGGCGGGGACTTCTGGCGGTAACCAGCAGAAGCCCCACCAGCGCGGAAATCACATTTTTTCCTTGGACTTCGCCGCGCGCTCCCACATCTCGACCGTTCTCACGTCGCGGCGACGCCGGTCCATTGCTTGGTCAATTTTAATTGCCAGCAGTTCGTAAGCGTCTACTCCGGGCTGGTTTTTCTCGATGTAGTCAAACGCACCTCGGCGCATGCACTCCACCGCGTTGTTCACACTGCCGTAAGCGGTCATCACAATCACCTCGGCAAACAGGTCTCGAGACATGGCCGCGTGGAGGACCCGAAGGCCCGCTTCTGGGTCGTCCATGCTCATGTCGGTTACCACCACGTCAAACGGGGTGTCCTCATTCTCAATTCGACCAATCCCTTCAACGGCATTGGTGGCCGTGGCAACCGCATACCCGGCTCGCGCTAGACGGCGGCGAACCGCGCTCAGCACACCCTCCTCATCATCAATTACCAGCACACGACTCATAGGGAGAGTATATCTTTGTCTGGGCGTTCCGGAATTTGGATTTGGGTGGAACGGATGAGCGCGCGCGGCTTCTAGACGTCCAAAGGATCTCGATAGGGGTAGCTGCCGAGAACTACCGTTTCCATAGCCACCTCTTTAAGGGAATCTATTGCGGCAAGGAGGTTGGGGTCTAGGCGGTGACCGTTGCAATCGCAGAAAAACAGATACTCAAAAGTCGCGCGCTGGGCCGGGCGAGATTCAATCAGCATGAGATTCACGTTATTGCTCTCAAACGCCCGGAGCGCGTTAACCAAGGTTCCGGGGCGGTTTCTTACGTTGAACATGAGACTGGTCTTGTCGCTTCCCGTTCGCGCGGGTTCGTTGTAACCAATAATCACAAAGCGCGTTCGGTTAGACGGGTTGTCTTCTAAGTGCCGCTCTAAAATGGGAATCTTCACCGTTTCTGCGGCGAGCCAGTTGCAAATTGCGGCGCCTTCGGGGTCATTGAGGGCTCGCTCTGCCGCGCGAGACGTGGGCATAGACTCCACAATTTCTGCGTGGGGAAGGTTTGTCCGGAGCCAACGCCGGCACTGCTGGGCCGGCTGCGGCCCAGAATAAACTCGCTTTATCTCGTCCAAGCTTTTAGCCACCGAGACGAGATGGTGGTGGATGGGAATATAGATTTCCGCGCAAATCTTTACGTTGGTCTGGGGAAACATATCCAAGGTCTCCGGAACCACCCCCGCAACCGAATTCTCGATCGGTAACACGCCGTAATCTGCCCTACCGTGCTCAACCGCCAGAAATACGTCTTGAATGGTGTCTTCTGGCCGAAAAGTTGCGCTAGAACCAAAAGTTTGAATGGAAGCGAGGTGAGTGTAAGTGCCGGCGGGCCCCCAGTAGGCCGCTACCAATTCTTTTTCTGCGGCTCTGCCCGCGCTGATGACTTCGCGGAAAATGGCTTCCAGTTGTTTTTGAGTCAGCGGACCCTTATTTAGAGACCGAATCCGATCAAAAATCGCCCGCTCTCGCTCGGGCGTAAAGTAAGGACGCTTATCTATGCCCTTAACCAGGCCCACTTCTTGGGCCAACAAAACGCGGTTACTCAGAAGCTGAATCAGCTCCGAATCAATAAAGTCTATGTCGTGACGAATCTCGTCAAGGGTGCGGATAGTTTCGCCCATGGTGTCGAATGGATATTATGCAGGGTTGGGTGGAGGTTCGGGGGTTCGGGTTAGTTCGGGAAGTCGGGAGCTTGGAAGCTCGGGGGTTCGGAGGTTGAGAAGATGGGAAGTTCGGAAAGTCGGAAGCTCGGATGGGTTCCTTGAATCGAAAACCATCCGATTGAGGTCAGTTGACCGGGAAATTTACGTCCGCAGTTGGGAATCGAGGATTTCATAAATTTATTTCTGCCGACGTTATCGGTTCTCCACCCCAATTAAGCTCAGGACCTAGGAAGTGAACCCCTCGGACGGATAGAATAAACCTATCCCTTGGAAGAGCTTCTTCGCCCCCTCCGTAGCTTTCGTGAGATGTCTTGGCCAGACGTGGTTGTTAACGTTCTGGACGTGCTTTTGGTCACGTATTTGGTCTACCGTTTGCTCCTCTTAGTACGAGGAACCAGAGCCTGGCGAATCCTGGGCGGGATTGTTATTTTCTTGCTTGTGTTGGCCCTCAGCGACATCTTGCACTTAAACACCCTTCACTGGCTACTGGATAAAGCCACCCCCTTGGGCCCGGTTGCGCTGGTCATTCTGTTGCTCCCCGAACTTAGGCAGGCGATTGAACAGCTGGGAAAAGTGGGATTCTGGCCCCAGAAACTTGGCGGAGTAGAAGAGCGAGCGGAAGCCCGAACCGTGGAAGAAATTGTGGCAGCCACCGCAGAACTGGCCGCTCAGCGCGTGGGCGCGCTCATTGTGGTGGAAAAAGGTTCTCCCATGGACGAGATTGCCGCGAACGGAGTGATGCTCAATGCGCGAATTAGCGCGCCCATGTTGGGATCAATTTTTTACGGAAAGAACCCCTTGCACGATGGTGCGGTAATTGTTCGCGGCGATACTCTGTTGGCGGCGGCCTGCCGATTGCCTCTCTCCGAATCCTCTCGACTAGACCAAACCGTGCACATGCGCCACCGAGCCGCCGTGGGAGTAACCGAAGGCATTGACTGCGTGGCCGTGGTGGTGAGCGAAGAGCGCGGAACCATCAGCGTGGCCATGGAAGGCCGACTTATCAAAATGGGGGGTCTGAGCGACCTCCGGGACCTTTTGAATGCCGAACTTAGAAATATTCACAAGCTAGAAGACCCACCACGCCCCCGCCGAGAGAAAAGCAAAAAGGGAGCCGCACCTAAATGAAGGATAGCCAGGGCAGAATTAGCGTGCCCATCATGTTTGCCTCGTTTTTGGCCGCGGTGATGATGTGGGGCGTGGTGTTCACCCAAACCAACCCCTATCTTCATCGGACCATTGTGGTGAAATTGGAGCTGAACGGATTAGATTCGAGTCGCTTTGCCGTGATTGCCCCGCCCCGTACCATCAGGCTGGCGGTTAACGCTTCGGAAGACAAACTGAAAGAGCTTAAAGACACACCGGACTTGGTGGCCATGGTAGACGTGAGTTCGGCTCAGGTAGGGAAACAAAGTTACCCCGTGCAGATATTCCCCGAACGATTCCGCGATCTTTTGGTGGACCGAGCGGTGTTTCAACGCTTAGAATCGGAGTCGGTGGAACGACGTCAGGTTGATGTGACCGTGGAGAGTCTTGGCCAACTTTCGACCCGCGACCTCGTGTTAGACGACACCCTGGTGGTGCCCCCCCGAGTGACCGTTCAGGGTCCCAAAAGCCAGGTCGATCAAGTGGTGACCGCGCGGGCGAGGCTGGAACTGCCCGATGTGGACCCAAACCAGCACAAAAGCTACACCGCCGAAGTTAATGCGGTGGGCGAAGGGGGAAAGCCCCTGCCCGACGTGCGCACCGACCCTCTGTTTGTGAGAATCACCCCCGTGATCAATTCGGCGCCCGAAGAGAAGCCCGTGTTTGTAAGCCCAGACCTGCGAGGCAGCGTGAGTGACGGCTATGAAGTGACAGGCTACCGAGTGGAGCCAGACCAGGTACGGGTGAGAGGCAAAAGCCTTGCTCTTGCCGGCGTCACCCGGGTGGCCACCCAACCCATTGAGCTGGGAGGATTAACCGCATCAGAAACCGTTCTCACCGTATTGAGGTTGCCTGTGGGCGTTCAGTTGGTTAAACCGCAACGGGTGCGGGTGCGGATAGATATAAAACGGCTTAAGAAGATTCTCACGGTTCCGACTAAGCCAAACCTGTTTCCCCCCTTGATTCCGGGGCAGCCGTGACCGATATTCGGCCCATCAAGGCATCTGAGGCCGAGGCTTTTTTAGACTTGATGTGCACGGTTTTCGGCCTAGATTTTAATCGGGCTTATGATGTGTTCTTTACGGAACCCTTCTTTGATCTCAACCGGAAGTGGGCCCTGTTTGAAGGCCGTGAGATGATTTCTGTGCTGACTACGGCCCCGTTAGAGTTCGGCTGGGGACGGGCATTCGGCGTGGCGGGGGTAGCCACCCGGGCGAGCCGGCAACGCGAGGGGTACGCGGGCCGATTGTTGGAAAAAGTGTGCCGAGAGGCCGAACGGCAGGGAGAGCCCGCCGCGCTTTTATTCGCTCGGAAGTTGGAACTTTACGAGCGTATGGGCTTTGAAGGAATCGACCGCGTTGTGAGGGGCAAAATCGCAGTATGCGATGGCGAACTGGGCGGCGACACTTTGGACTCCTTGGTGGTCGAAGACCGCTACCTCCGTTGGTCGCTGGAGCATCCCGACCGTTTGCGCAGGAACGACCTGCGCTGGAAGTACTGGAACTGGCACTTACGCACCTGCGCCACGTTTCAGGACGGCTACATCTGCGACGAAATCGGATCCTTGCGCGAGGTCATCTGCACCGGCCCAGTCGGTGCCCTGCCTCTGCCCGTAGGCACCGAGTGGCTAGGCACGTCCTTCATGACGGATCAGTTGGAAATTCCGCTAGAAGACGTCCAAGAAGAAATGATCCTAATGGGCAGAAACGTCCCCAGCATCCCCCAAATGTTCATGACGGATCAGTTCTGATCGATTTTGCCTCTATAGATAACGGAATGACCGACGACGTTGAATTCAAAACTGACAAGCACGGCTTGAATCCCCCAGCCTACATCCGGTTCGCTGAAGGCTTGCTTGGGCTATTTTACGAGCTGAAAGAAGCCAAAAACCAAGGCCCAAACTTCGATCCACGAATCTTCCCAATCGGGAGTCTGGTCGCGGCCGGCCTGGACGGTGACGATGTGATTGACGCGTCTCCCGAGGAGATTGAAGAAGCGGTCATCTTCGCTCGAAATAAGTGGGCACACTTCTGGGGTCTCGGTCTTGACGAACTTTTACCAGACGAGACCAGATAGGCTCGTACCTTACGGAATCGAACAGCGCCATCCAACGAGGAATCTGACGGGGTATGCGCTGATGGCACATGAAGGCGTATGAGGGAACATGAGGGGCAAATTGAGCCCGCATCCGATTGTTGAACCTAGAGATTCAGCGCTTTCCGTTCATGACCGATCAAATTTAGGGTTCCTCGCTCTTCATAGTGGGATTGGCTGATTTCAACAGGAATGAAAGAGCTAATTAACGTTGCTGGCCGATTCCAGAAGTAGGGCGAACATTACCCTTCTGAAATTTTCCCGAACGGATTTGCCCCCAATGACCGTTGTAATCAGCTATCGACGATCTGATTGGAATCTAAAAATACAGTAATATTTAATTGTTTGTTACTCTTTCGCTTTGGCAATCTTGGCTTAAGTTCGGCTCGCGTGGGGTTGCCATGAGTACAGGGTGCGATTTGCCCGACCTCAAGGCCGTCACGCTATACCTGTTGTTGTTCACGCCTAGAATGTGATTTCAAGGTGCTCCTCTAATGAACCCCGAAAATATCCCCACAAAATCCGAAATCGCCGGTTGGTGCGACAAGCTAGAAAAAGCCAACGACTCGGTCGTTGCCGTTCAGATCTCAAAGGATGATAAAGACGCCATTTTGGCGGCTCGGGTCCTCAAGCAAGCTTACTTTCATGGCATTTTGACGCGGGACGATGGCGGAGACAATCTTAACGTGGATGCCAAAGTGGAGCGGCCCGACTGCTTAGTTTGTGGAGGTAGCACGGTTGAGAATGCTGGGAAACTTCTTTTTTGCTCAGACGATTGCCAAGAGTTCGCCGGCTATGTTCGCTATGCTCGGAAAAAGATTGACGAGGAAATGCCTTGGGATTTGGACCTTCTCAAAGGATTTGGTAGGAAGATTATTCACTGGGTTTCTTCAGGCCACGTATATGACTCTAGGGGGCGCTATCTTCCTCGGAAAACTCGTGAGGAAATCTTGTTTCGGGACGGACAGCGGTGCGCAATATGTGGCGAGCCAGCAACCGAGATCGACCATATTGCAGGTAGTTCGTCCGAGCCGGCAAATCTTCGCGCGGTCTGTGCCGATTGTAATCGCAAACTGATGTTAGGCAATTTAGTTCCGACTACAAAAAAAGAAAAACGCGTGGCTATGAAAGCACGGGGGGATCATCTCAGTAGCCTCATATCCGCTCCAATTCCGCCTAGCATCGCATTCGATCATGCGACCTGGATCAACGAGTGGAGATCCGTCGAAAAAATGAGGAAATTCTTTCTTCGGCGCAACGAGCGCTAAGTTACTGAGAGATTGCCTGTTGTGAACTCATAGCGTACGTGGCTCTGATTAGGGTCGGCTGGGTCCACGTGGTCTACGCCTCCCATCTGAGATAGTACGGGGGTGCAAAACGGAGATATTGAAACGGGTCGATAGGCTTCAGCGGCACCTGGGGGAAATAGGGGATATGGACTTTGCCTTTTGACATAGCATTTTGAGCCAACGACTTCATGACCCACCGGTTAGTTTGTGCCCAGAGCCGTCCCGAGAAGGTGCATTCAACTTTCATATCTGCCACCGAAAGAATCAATATGCGAAGATAGGTTATGAGTGGGATGGCTAAGAACACTATTTGCGTTTGGTACACGGACGATGCGGAGGGGGCGGCGCGGTTTTACGGAGAGACCTTCCCGAATTCCACGGTTGATGCGGTTCACCGGGCACCCACCGACTATCCGGGCGGAAAGGCGGGAGACGTACTAACCGTGCAGTTCACGGTGTGTGGCGTCGCGTGTCTTGGTCTTAACGGGGGAGATACGTTTAAGCACAGCGAAGCCTTCTCATTTCAAATCTCCACCGAAGATCAGGCGGAGACCGACTGGTACTGGAACGCGCTCGTCGGCAATGGCGGCGAGGTAAGTAATTGCGGTTGGTGTAAAGATAAATGGGGGATATCGTGGCAAATTACGCCCCGCATCCTCATGGAAGCCTTGGCCATGGGCGGCGATCCATCGAAACGTGCGTTTGAGGCAATGATGGATATGCAGAAAATCGACGTCGCGAAAATTGAGTCGGCCGTTCGGGGTTCCTAGCTTGCCCGTCCCGCCGCCTCACGCTCGGTCATCGTAGCGTATCTAGATCGGAGGCGATTTTGGCCAGATCTCCAATTTGCCCTAAGTTCGCTTCCGTCAACCGTTCCAAAATCCCAGATCCTTTTGGGGTTAAGCCCACCCTCACAATCCGCCGGTCAATCGGGTCCTCAGAACGCTCTACGAGGCCGCTGGCCTGGCAGCGATTAACCAAGCCTACCGTGGCATGATGCTGTAATTGTAGGCACTCCGCGAGGTCTCGAACGGAGGCCCACTCCTGTTCTGACTGGCCCCTAATGGCGAGCAAAACTTGATGTTGCTGGGGCGTCAGACCTTCGCGAATCGCCCCGTCCTCTACAAATCGAAGGTACCGCCGAAGTGATCTTCGAAAAACGGCCAGCGCAATGTAGTCCTCTTTTCGCACCATCTGGTCATTTTACGCGCCGCGAATATATCGTAACGAGATAGAATAATATATCGTGGTTTATATGTCGTGGTTAATATCGGCAATCCACGTCAAAACATACGGCTATTGATCGAGCATTTTTATGAAAAACGAAGCAGTTTTGGTTGGGCTACTCATCCAACTCATTGTCATTGTTCTGGTCGCTAGGGTGGCCGGGCTGTTAGGTCGCCGGTTTGGGCACCCGGTAGTGGTGGGAGAAATTTTGGCGGGGCTTGTGCTCGGGCCATCTTTTCTAGGCAAGCTATTTCCGGATGCGTTTCATATGCTGTTTCCGCCCGACGGCCAGCCGGGTTCCACCAACCAAATCATCTACATGATGAGCCAAATTGGGTTGGTATTCCTAATGTTTCTCATTGGATTTGAGTTCGATTTTGGAAACGTTAAAGCCCATGGCAAGAGCGCGGGACTGGTGTCCCTATCCGGAATTGTGTTGCCGTTTGCCCTAGGAGTAGGGTTTGGATTTTGGCTTCACCCTCAATTTCCGGAAACCAACCTGGTGGGATTTTGCCTCTTCATTGGCACCGCAGTTTCGATCACCGCAATCCCCATCCTCGGCAGAATTCTGATTGAATTCAACCTGACCAAAACCAATGTAGGATTGCTTACCATTACGGCCGCCGCCATTGACGATGCCCTGGGGTGGGTGTGTTTGGCGGTGGTAAGTGCCATCGTCAGTTCTCATTTTAACGCTGTTTCCACCCTAGAAATGCTTGGGCTGATTGGGCTGTTTACCTTCATTTTGATCAAAGTGGTACGGCCCTACGCGGTTAAGCTGATTCAAAACGAACTTCGCACAAATGGGGCAAAGTTGAGCTTAAACGGCCTGGCTGGCTTAATCATCGCGATTCTCGTTTGCGCAGCGGTCACCAACAAAATTGGTATTTCTTCTCTCTTTGGCCCGTTCATGCTGGGCGCGGTCCTTTACGACCAAGACGAATTCCGACGCGGAGTTTTTGAGAGCATGAAACACTTTGTCACCGCCTTCTTCTTGCCCATCTTCTTCACGTTTACCGGGTTGCATACAGACATGGGAACCCTAGGCAACACCACAATGTGGATTGCGCTTGGCCTACTTCTCTTTATTTCCTTCTTTGGCAAACTCGTTGGCTGCTACTTTGCCGCTCGGGTGAGTGGGTTTAAGCACCGCGAAGCGGCGGCAATTGGGGTGATGATGAACACCCGCGCTTTGATGGGATTGATCGCCGCCAACATCGGCCGGGAAATGGGCGTCATCACTCAGCCGGTGTATTGCATGCTGGTGATCATGTGCGTGCTCAGCACCATGATGGCGGCCCCCGCATTACGGCGGCTCATCAAAGGGACCGAACTTGAAGGCCCCTACGCAGAATCTGAGTACGTCAAGAGTCGCCAAGGCATGGGGCTGGGCGTGCGCGAACTTGAAGAGGTCATTTAGGATTTATGGTCAGTATGCGGGGTTATTTTTGTATAGTAAGGCCTCAACATGGTGAAATGCATGGTCGATCAACGCCTCATTTGGCTATATTGATACACCAAAATAAGGATGAAATGGGCCTAGAGATGCTCACCTAAATATATATGTTGAGCCAAGTCAAAGTTGGTTGGCAACTATGTCTGTCCCCCAGCAGGGGCACCAGGGTCTTACAGCCAACTTGTCATCCAGAAATTGTTTGATGTCGACTAGCCCTCCCTTGTCCCGGCAGGAACTATCCCCGAGTAGCCTGGCACAAGTTCTCGCGCCATGCCAGGTCAGTGGCGTCTTGACTAAGTTCCCCGGCAGGGGCACCAGAACATTTCAATCTAGATGTCAAGGATCGTAATTGACACCCTTAAAAATACCGAATACGCCGCCTACCAAAGGGCTTCGACGGCGTAGCCGGTAGTCGGCGGATGAACGGTGCCGACGTCCGGTTGCCCCGGGATAACCGACATTCACCCGGACTCGGGCACGAACGGAGCCTTTGCAATGGATTTTCTGAGGGCGTGGTCGCCTACGATTATTAGGCACTACTCAAGAACCAAGCCCATCTCAATGCTTTCTGAGCCTCAAACCTCCCACAAAACCCTTGCAGGGCAACAAGGCTGCTAGCAATCTGAAATGATCACCTTCGATTGTTTTGCGGTGCAGATTGGAAAGTTTCCATTGCAAAGGCTCCGGTCATCCCGAGCCTACCGGCTTCGCCGACCTCTTTGGAATTCAGTTTTTGTTGAGAATACAATGGGGTAGCCCAAGCTCGTGAGTTGTAGGCACTTGGTAGATTCTGGTGCCCCTGCCGGGGAACAAACTATGTCGCCGACCGATCCTGGCATGGCGCGAGAGCTTATGCCAGGCTACTCCGGGATAGTCCCTGCCGGGACAAAGTAGGGTTAGTGCGGGTCAATAATTTTGTTCCCAATTAGTCGGTTGCCAGGTTCTAGTTCCCCTGCCGGGGAACGACCATAATGACTGACCAATCCTGGCATGGAGCCAGAGCTTATACCAGCCTACTCGGGAATAGTCCCTGCTGGGACAAGGGAGTGTCATATTCATGTGGTAGGGCTTTGACGGAAGAATTACCTTGGCGGTTTGCCCCTTAATCACGTTAGATCGATTCGCAAAGGACCGATGAAATGGGCTTAAAGAAGCCTATTTAAATGAAGATGACTTAGAGGGTGCGGGAGTGAGATTGATGTGGTGGTCGGAAGCACCATCGAGTCCGGCATTTGATCAACTCGCATTCATTGTTCGACACTCGTCGGAAATTTAGGTAGTCCGACGACTGGACATTTCAAAACTGAATAACCATTTCTGAGGAAACGTCTACACCTGACTACTACTGTGTGTATATTCTCAGAGCGGACAGAAAGAACCCAATCGTGCCAAGATCAAGGGATTGAAAACAGGCGTGACCCCGCAGGATAAACCGACCTCCCACCTCGTCCGGCAAATCGGACTCGGGAGTGGGATTGCCGTGGTGGTGGGGAGCACCATCGGGTCGGGGATTTTTAAGAGTCCTTCGGGGATTGCCGGACAGCTGCCCGGGCCTTTGCCTATGCTGGCGGTTTGGGCGGTCGGCGGACTTTTTGTGCTGTGTGGTGCCCTTACGCTCGCCGAAGTGGGGGGTGCCTACCCTTACTCGGGCGGGCTCTACGTTTACATTCGAGAAGCCTTCGGTCGGTTGGCGGCGTTCTTGTTTGGCTGGGCCCAGCTCGTGCTGATTCGGCCTGCGGGAGTGGGCGCCCTCGCGGTGGTTTTTGGCCAATACACCCTCCGCCTGTTTGCGATGAAAGAAGGACAACCCGGCTATGACCTATGGACGGCAGGTCTTGGAATTTCCGCCATCATCATCGTTACCGTGGCTAATGTTGTAGGAGTCAAATTCGGCACCGGAATTCAGAACGTCACCACTATCGCAAAAACGGCGGGATTGCTTGCGTTAATTGGCTTGGCCCTCGTGATCGGATTACCGCATTCTGGCGGTCACTTCACCCCGGCAATTCCCCCCGGAAGTTTTTCAGTTTCAATGTTTGGCCTTGCGCTGGTTTCCACCCTTTGGGCTTACGACGGCTGGGCCGACGGCTCTTACGTGAGCGGGGAAATTCTGGACCCCCGGAAGAACGTTCCCCGGTCCATTCTCTTTGGCACCCTCATCGTGATTGCGGTTTACATGCTGGCCAACGTGGGGTACCTGGCCGTGTTTTCGGCTCAGGAAATTGCATCCAGCCCCGTAATTGCTGCCGATACGATGGGCAAACTGGTGGGCACCGCCGGTGTCACCTTTATTGTGGCCACGGTGATGATCTCCACATTTGGAACCCTGAATGCCACGGTGCTGACCAGTCCCCGAGTTTTCTTTGCGATGGCGGAGGATCGCTTAATCTTTCAACCTTTGGCGGCCGTCCATCCCAAGTTCAAAACACCCCATGTGTCCGTCATTTTATCGGGCGGATTGGGCATTTTGTACGTTCTAGTTGCCACCGCCATGAGCGGATCTAAGGCATTTGGCGCACTGACCGATGCCTTTGTCATCGGCGTAGTTCCGTTTTATGCCCTTTCCGTGGGATCCGTTTTTGTTTTCCGTAGTCGGGAAAAGAGGAGGCGTTTAAATGAAGCAAACGGTTCGTCTGCATTGCCCGATTCGCTGATTGATCCCGTTTATCCAGGACACTTAGAGACCCACAAGCACGTTTATTCGCCCCCCGCCCACGTTCCGCTTTACCCCGTGGTTCCACTCCTTTTCATCTCTTCCACGCTCTTCCTGCTCGTAAACTCATTACTAGATAACGAATCTCGTTTGCCCACCGTGATCACCCTGGCGATCGTAGCAATTGGCGCGCCAGTTTACTACGCGACAATCGGCCGACATTTCGCAAGGTCAAACTGGGGCAAGCCCTAAGCGCCCTTCTTTACAGATCGCCTAATCGCGACGCCGGAATGAACGCCGGTAGGATTTCCGTTTTCTAGGACCGCTTGCCCATTCACGATTACCATCGGAATTCCGTCGGGCTTCGCTTGAGGGTCGGCGGTAGTAGCGTGGTCTTGTACCGTTGCCGGATCAAAGATCGTGAGGTCTGCCTTCATTCCTTTCGCCACTCGACCCCGATCCGCAAACCCAAATCGAGCGGCCGCCAGTGCGGTCATTTTATGAACGGCTTGGGCAAGGCTAATCACGTGCTGCTCTCTCACGTACCGCGCCAGCACTCGGGGGAAGCTTCCGGCCCCACGCGGATGGCTTCCGTGAAGGCCGCCGTCGCTACAGAAAATGATATGAGGATCACCAATAAACTTAGACAAATCGTCTTCTGACATCGCGGTGACCACTACCGATTCTGAAGCCTTTGACTCAGATTGGTAGCAGCGCTTAATAATTTCTTGGCACACCGAGATGGCATCTTTTCCGGTCAGTGCAGAAATCTCCGCAATGGTCTTGCCCGCCCAAGCAGGGTTCGGTGTATATGTTGTGAGCAATACGTGCTCCGGGCCGCCAATGTCTTTAAGACCTTGCTCCCATTGCGGTCTATCCTCAAAGTTCTCGGATGCGATGATCACCCGAATGGTGGACTGCCAATACGTGTAGGGATAAACATCGGCATTAACGTCTACCCCGCTGTTTCGCGCCCTTGCCATGAGTTGGCACACGTCTCCCGCCCGTCCCCACACCCGTTCTGATCCGAGTTTGATGTGGTTAATTTCTCCGGACAGGTGAGCCGATTTTGCGATCTTAACGAGTTCATTAAATGCCTCAAATGCGTGATTGTCTTCGTTGCGAACGTGGCTAATATACGAGCCGTGGAAACGCGCCGCCACCTTTGCTAGGGAGATCACTTCTTCCGTGGTCGCGTAGCGGTTTGGTTCGTATTCAAGACCGGTGGATAATCCCAAGGAGCCCTGTTGCATTGATTCCGCTACGAGATGCTGCATCTGCGCCATCTCTCCCGCGGTTGGTTTTCGCTGTAGGTTGCCCATCACCCGTGCCCTAACCGTTCCGTGGCCGACAAAGGTCGCAAAGTTAATGGATGCCGGATGCTGATCGATCCGGCTGAGAAAGCTATTGACCGGCAACGCCGATCCGCCGTCCTCACCAACTACCGACGTAGTGATTCCTTGCCGAATCTGCGTGTCCGCGTTGGGATCCTCAAATATTCCGCCATCGGCGTGGCTGTGAGCATCAATAAATCCGGGCGCAATAGTTAATCCGTGAACATCAATCACCCGATCTCCAGTTTGAGGCTCAAACTTCCCCACGGCAACAATTTGGTCTCCCACAATCCGCACGTCTGCTCGCCGAGCCTCGCTTCCTGACCCATCTAGCACCATTCCGCCGGAGAGCACCATGCCCGGCGAGAACGCCATGGTGAGAATTGAAGCGAGAATTACCATGCAAGCATGTTATCCGCAAATGCCTGATCAAGAAGGGCAGTTAACCGTCCCCCCCTACAGCACCTGCACGACCTGCTCAAGCGCGAGATCTAGATCCCCTTCGACGGAAAAGTGCTTTGCCCACCGGCGAAGGTAGTCCATGGCTAACCGGTCTTGCCGCAATTCAAGAATCTGGACAATGTCGTTCCATTGGCGATCACTGATTCTACGGCCCAGCTCAAACCAGCGAAGTTTAAGGATAACCGTATCTTCGGGTGAGCTAAACCGAAGGTGAACGCCGGGCAAAACCTCCACCCGGTGTGTGCGCGACATGCGTGCATTCACGTATTCCGAAGGCCGCACGAGAAACAGGTCAACTTTGTCTAACGTCTCCGTGTTCAATATTTGCCCACCCGAAAACTCGGGCGGATCTTCGATCACGGATCGAAGCGAGCCGGCATCAATCATGTAGTTTGAGGGCAACAGTTCAACCAATTTTTCAAGCTGCAATTGATTCATCTGGATTGCGAGGTCGGCATCATTAGTGGTTCTCTGCTGGCCCCAAATTGAACTTGCCAAAGACCCGCCGATGACGTAATCAATCCCTAAGCTCAACCACCTTGATCAGCGTGGAAAGCAGAGTCACTGGGCGCTGCTCTTTCTTGCCTGCTCAACTAGTTTTTTTAGGCCGTCGCACAATTCCATCGTCTTTTGAAACTTCCATTCGGGAGATTTGAGACGCAGAAGACGAATCCGCTCTCGGTGGATTTCCAGCGAGGTGTCCATTAAGTCGGTTCTTCTCATCTTTTGTCCGGTTAGTCGCGTGGTTTTTTGGGCAACTTTGGCTTGGGCGCGGGGAGTTCTGCCGTTGTGATGCGAATGAGCGCTGCCATCCACTCTCGGTCTTCACACCGGTCGGAAGGAATCACAATGTTCGGCTTAGCCCCCAGGTAAGGCGGTTCTTCAGCAAACCCCTCGGTCATCGCTCGTCCGGCGGTAGTGGGCTTTAGGAATAAGATGTCGTCGCACACCAACGCAACCATCTTGCCGTCACACCAGATGCCGTACTCGCCAAACAGGTGCTTAGCTGTTACGGCACCGGCTCCCTGCATCTGCTCCAGTAAAATCTTGACCGTTGAAAAATCAGTAGGCATAGTGGGTTTTCCTTATCGCAATGGGGCCGGCGGATAAATGCTTGCGATCCAATTCACCAGCAGATCGGGCCAGGTTTTCAGTCGAGGCTCGTGGCTTCGCAATCCATATCCGTGACCGCCCCGGGGGAAGATATGGATCTCCATGGGAACCTTTGCATCGCGGCAGGCTCGCGCATAGGCCATGGAACTTTCAATGGGAACGCTGTCATCCAACGCCAGCACGGCAAAAGCGGGGGGAGTGGTGGCATCTACTTTAACGTCACTCGTAAGCTCGGGTTTGCCGTTTGAATCCAAGTACGCGGCATAAATCAGCGCGGTAAAGTTGGGCCGCGCCGAAAGTTGGTCGGGAGCATCCGTCGGCAAGTACGCGTCCGTTTTCTCAACTGAGGTCACCGCCGCCAGGTGGCCACCGGCGGAGAACCCCAGGATTCCAATTCGATCCGGATCTATGTGATAGGTCGCCGCATTGGTCCGAAGCAAGCGGATGGCCCGCTGAGCATCTTGGAGCGGGGCCAGGCACAAAGGCTTATCTACGTCCCGGTTTGGCAAGCGATATTTGAGCACCGCGGCGTTAAACCCAGCCCGGTTCAGGAATTCGGCCATTTCCCAGCCTTCATGCTCAATCGCCTCCACCCAGTATCCGCCCCCCGGACAGACCACCACGGTAGGTGCTCCATCGCGCGCTTTCTCGGCGAGAAATAGTTCCAGGGTGGGTTGGGAAACATTTTTGACAATCTTGTACGTTTCACCCGCAGGCGTTTCTAGCGCTTCCTTGTCCGATCTCGTCCAACCCCCCGGATTACCCATCGGCCAAAGCGGGAGAAGTGGACGAGCCGGTTTGACAAATGAAGTTCCCACAATGGCTAATGATAGAATCAATCCGACGCCCATATCGCTAACCGTACCGCAAGTTCAAAAAACTTGAGCGTCCATCCGCACTTATCCCGCGCGAACTCATTTTTGATTCCGCCCCATTTGCGTCTTGCAATGCTTCTACGATAGCAGAGACGATGGGCCACACCTTAGAGGCGGCTTGGCTCGGCGGGACCGAAGAGAGTCACGCCGATGTGGAGATTTCTAAAACCGGCACGCATTGAAATATCGTCTTGACCCTGGAAAGTGATCTCAAAGAATTCTCTTATCCCGCGGTCATTCAATCCTCCGACGGATGGATTGGCCCACCTCACATCCAGATGGAATCGGGCAAAGATCTGCCATCCGGACCTAGGTTAACGGTCATTCTTCATTAGGCATTTTGCCAATGATGAGGAGATCGCTTACAAATCGGTGAGATGAAACCGCGTGTCTCAGCGGCATTTCGGCACGAATTCGGTAGTGTTTTCTCCGCCCCTCGCGCTCATGGACCAAGTAACCTTCTGACTCCAAGTCCGTCACAATTCGCTGGACGGCTCGCTCGGTTATGCCCACTTGTCGAGACACTTCCCTTAAAGTGATCCCCGGATCTTTAAAGATACAGATCAGAACAAAGCAGTGGTTAGTAAGAAAAGTCCACGGTGCCCCCGCCCGTGCCATTGGAGCCATATCGGTGGGTTCATTCGACATATCCGCTCAGAATCCGAAACTACATTGTTGCGTGAAACGGGTTCACCCCCGTCCAATCTGTAGAGAAAATTCAGTATGACAGGATAGGCGGCGCAGTCAATGGCGTATTTATAACGCCCGCCCGCCTGATGACCGTTGCCATCTTAACATGTTCCCGACTCATCAATACGGAAAACCTGGCCGTCGCAATCTAGAGACGCCATCACACCAAGGGGAATCGTAAACACGGGGCTGGTATGGCCAAAGTCCATTCGGGTGACCACCGGCAGGTCGTCGCGACCCAGTTCTTGTTGCACAAAAGCGAGCACGGCCGCGTCTTGGGCATCCATGGCGGCAAGGTCATCTGTACACGGGCGGCCCATCAGCAAACCCGCGCAATCTGTGAACGCACCTGCGGCCGCCAGAGTTCGAAGCATTCGAGCGACCGCAGTTGGAGTTGGCTGTTCTTCACTGGTTTCCAGTACCAACACGCTCCCTGACCAGACATCTCGACTGGGCCAAACCGGGGTTCCACGAAGCCAGTCCAACACTTCCAAACATCCGCCCATCAGCCGTCCTTGCACTCGTCCGGAACCCTGAACCCATCGCCAGGGCATTGCCGGTTGGCAAACCCTACGCTGGTTCTGGTGTTCCGGCACGCTCCAATCCAGAAACTCCACGGTCCAGCCGTCCGGGTTTGGATAAATCTGACCCACCGGCTCTGAAGAAAACAGGTTCGCTCTCACCGAGCGGGATAAGTAGGGAAACATCCCCGTGTTCTCGGCAAACCCGGCCAAGATGCTTGCACCGTAAAAGGTCACGACTCCCGCCGCCAGCAACATGTAGTGGCTGACCGTAGTATCAGAAAACCCGATGAAGACTTTCGGATTCGTTCTAATCACGTCGAGGTCCACGTAAGGCAACAGCCGAATGGAGTCCTCCCCGCCAATAACGCTAAAGATCCCCTTGATCTCAGGATTTCTGAACGCTTCCATCAGGTCGGTCGCGCGCGCTTTGGGGTGGGCAGAAATCCAGGCGGGAGATCGAAGGGTGTGCGTCATCGGCACCACCTCAAGATCAAACTCCGCCTTAATCTGATTGACTCCGGCCTGAAACCGGTGAGGCAGTGCCCCCGCCCCGCCCCACGAATCCGTGATCGCCGCGACCTTGTCCCCCGCCTTCAATCTCGCCGGCTTAACAAACATGATGTCTCACAGTTTACAGATCATTTCCCCGATGACCACAATGCGCGACCTTTTGCCGCAGGCGAAGGCTCCAAAAGCCCTTCTCCCCCAGTTTTCGGAAAAACTGGGGGAGAAGGGTTGGGATGAGGGGGTCGGCGGCTGACCAGGTTGTAGTGCGCCGAGAAACCAAAAGGTGGCTTCGACGCCTGGGATCGAATGTGCTTTTTGCGGAAGGGACAGTTAGGAGCCGGAATTCACCCTCACCCTGCCCTCTCCCGCAATGGACGAACCACCATCGCCGGCGAGGGTTCCTGGGCCCCGGTCAGAAATCCTGCGGGGAATCGCGCAGCACGAGGCTTACCACGTTGGACAATTCTCCTCCTATTTGTGGGCCAAAGGGGACAATCCGTACCAATGGTAAGCAGTTCGGTATGATCGGCAGATGGCAGAGTTCGTTTCTCGGCGCGATGTGATTTCGGCGGCCGCCCTTGGCACCGCCGGGTTGGCAATGGGGGTCCAGTCTCCTAAGGGGGGCAAACCACGGATTCAAAGAAGTCTGAAGACAGAGCCAGGAAGTGCTTACCAAATTCGCACCAAGCCGCTCGAAAAAATCCGCGTCGGTTTCATCGGCATGGGTGCCCGCGGACCTTCTCACCTAGACTCCGCCATGGCGTGCGACGGAGTGGAAGTGGTGGCCATCTGCGACAACCACCTCCCGAGCGCCAAGCACGGAGAAGCCATGGTGGCCAAGGCCGGAAGACCCCCGGTGAAGCTTTACACCAACGGCGAGTTGGATTATCGCCGAATGCTCACAGAGGAAAAACTCGACGTGGTGTTTATTGCTACTCCGTGGCATTGGCATACCCCGATGGCGATTGACGCAATGAATGCGGGAACTCATGCCTGCGTGGAAGTTCCGGCGGCCCAAACCGTGGATGAGGCCTGGCAACTGGTAGAAACCTCGGAACGAACCGGCAAGCACTGCATGATGATGGAAAACGTCAACTATGGCCGAGAAGAGTTGATGGTATTGAATATGTGCCGACTCGGGATCTTTGGCGAGCTGCTCCACGGTGAAGCCGCCTACATTCACGATCTTCGAGACCAAATGAAGGAGATCGAGCACGGAACTGGATCTTGGCGAACCCTGGAATACACGCGACGCAACGGCAATTTGTATCCCACCCACGGCCTTGGCCCGGTGGCCCACTACATGAACATTAACCGCGGTGATCGGTTTGATTACCTCTCCAGCATGAGCAGCCCTTCGAGAGCGCGCGCCATCTACGCGGAGAAAGAGTTCCCCGTGGATTCGGCTCGCCGAAAGTTAAAGTTTGTTTGCGGAGACATTAACACCACCATCGTAAAGACAGTCCTGGGTAAGACGGTCATGATTCAGTGGGATGAGCAATTGCCCCGACCGTACTCCCGCCTCAATCTCATTCAGGGCACCAAAGGCGCCTGGGCGGGTTTCCCAGACCGACTGGCGGTGGAAGGATTAACCAAGGACACGGAGGATTGGACTCAAGACGCTTCTCTTGACACCTATCGCACCAAATACGATCATCCTCTGTGGCTTCAATTAGAGAAGATGTCTCAGCAACACGGCGGACATGGTGGAATGGACTTTGTGATGATGTGGCGAATCATATACTGCCTTCGCAACGGTTTACCGTTGGATCAAGACGTGTACGATGCGGCCAGCTGGTCCGTGATTTCTCCGCTCACCGAATGGTCCGTGGCTAACCGAAGCCAGTCCATTGACGTGCCCGATTTCACGCGGGGCAAATGGCAAACCATGGCTCCGTTTGAGCACCTCTCGGCCTAGTCTGCATCCACAAAGGCATTCTTGTAGTGGCGCATCTCGTTGCCGTTTATGGCAACGAGATCAAAGCGCCACGGCCGATTCTTCTCTTCAACCGACTCCATGTAGGCCATCGCCGTCCGATGAAGCGCGCCTAATTTGGCGGGTCCGATGGATTCCTCGGGCACGTAGCCGGGAGTGTTGCGCACCTTCACTTCCACAAAGACCAGGATATCGTCATCAAGGGCAATGAGATCAATCTCACCCCCCGGCACCCGATATCGACGAGTGATCAGCGTGTAACCAAGATCGCGCAGATACAGCGCGGCCCTATCTTCGGCCTCGCGGCCTATTCTAACCCGATCAGACATGGCTGGCTTGGCACCTCCGTTAAGAGTTGGCGCACCGGAGCAAACGACTTGCGGTGGATGGGGCACGGGCCAAACTTTCTGAGCAGGGCAAAGTGCTCTGGAGTAGGGTAGCCAAAGTGCCGATCAAATCCATATTCCGGATACACCTCGGCCATCTGCATCATGTACCGGTCGCGGGCAGTTTTTGCGAGCACCGAAGCGGCCGCTATGCAGGTGAACCGACCGTCTCCTTTTACCTCGGCCCTCCCTGGGCAAGGCAAGCCAAGAGGAATTCGGTTTCCGTCGATGAGGGCCAATTCAGGAACTTGAGAAAGGCCTTTGACCGCTCTGGTCATTCCCGCCATGGTCGCATGAAGGATGTTTAGGCGGTCAATTTCTTCGGGATCAACCGGCTGAATGCAGTAGTCAGCCACCGCGAGAATCTTGGCCGCCCACCGTTCCCGGGCCGCTGAATCCAGTTGTTTGGAATCATTAAGCCCCTCCGTCTCAAAGTTGGCCGGCAAGATCACGGCCGCCACATAAACTGGGCCCGCCAATGGCCCGCGCCCCGCCTCATCCACGCCCGCTACATTCGGTCCGGCCCACGTCACGATGAGAGCATACTTTAAGCTCAGCATCTCGCTTGTCCCGCTCGCCGGCATCCTGGCCCTGCTTTGGCGGCCCAGGTTTCACCAGTTTTAGCCTGAATACCGACGAACCCCTATCAGTGCGCTCATAATAGCCAGATGCTTCGCACCTCCTTTCTCCACTCTGGGTGGGAATTTGTTCAGTCTGACTTGGAGGGCAAAAAACTTGGCTACTCCCTAGCCGAATGGCTCCCCGCACAAGTTCCCGGCCACGTGCACGTTGACCTCATGGCCAACGGCGTGATTGCCGACCCGCACTCTGCGATGCACGAGATGGGCTGCCAGTGGGTGGACCAAGAAAACTGGTCTTACCGAACTACATTTGATTGGACCGCCGACGCTTTGCTACCCACCCGCGTGCTGAGGTTTGAAGGCCTAGACACGGTCTGTACCGTTTTATTGAATGGCAAACCAATTGCCCACAGTAACAACATGTTTGTGGGCCTTGAAGTAGACGTAACCCACGAACTCCAAGAGGGAACCAACGAAGTTCGGGTGGATTTTGAGTCTGCGGTCAAAGTAGGTGAACATCGGCAAAGCGAGTACTACGCCGCCGAAGGCATTGCCAGCGACACGCTTTGGTGGCCCGAGCGCACATTTGTTCGCAAAGCGCAATACATGTCGGGTTGGGATTGGGGGCCACGATTGGTATCGTGCGGAATATGGCGCCCGGTCTCGCTGGTGGAGTATTCCGCGCGAATCCAGAACGTGCATGTGGCCCAAACCCGCCACGAAGATGGATCGGTTACCGTGAACGTAACCTCAGAAATTGATGGCGGTGCGATTGCCCTGCACGAGATTTTTGGCATTATGGGCGATGGCGTTCGATGGATGGTTGACGGTTCCTTTGATGTAAAGAATCCGCCGGCTTGGGAGCCCGCCAACCTCTCGCGGGTTTCCCCGGAAGCATGGCCTCACGGTGGCAATTCGCTGGCCGTGGTGCGAACCCACTTGGTAACCGCCGCCGATGCCCAACTCATCTTAGACCAGGCGGTAAAGCTGGCTGATGAAGCCGGGCAATTATCAGCGTTTGTCGGATTCGATAGCTTTGGCGTGAATTCGTTTGATGAACTCGATACACGCTTTGGATTCAGTGAGATTCGACTGTTGCGAGAGCCTGACCAGTTTGGTGAATCGTTTGAATTCATTATCAATGGCAAAAAGGTCTGGGCGCGGGGTGCCAACTGGATTCCTGACCATTCATTCCCCTCTCAAGTGACCCGCCAGCGGTATCGCGAGCAACTTCAACGCGCGGTGGACTTAGGCATGAACATGCTAAGAATTTGGGGCGGTGGCCTCTACGAAACCGACGAGTTTTATGACCTTTGCGATGAACTGGGAATCATGGTTTGGCAAGACTTCATGTTTGCCTGCGGCTACTATCCCGACGATGAGGCCACCCAAAAGGAGATTGCCATTGAGGCCGCCACCAACATCAAGCGATTAAGAAACCACGCATGCCTGGCCCTTTGGTGCGGAAACAACGAGAACTCAGAAATGCATTTCAACGGATGGGGTGATAAAACCAAGCATCCGTCTCGCTACTACGGAGAGAATCACTACAACGGTGTTCTCCCTAAGGCAGTCAATGAGTTTGACCCGGGCCGATCTTACATTTACACGTCGCCCATTGGAGATGACGGCAGTGCAAACCCGCAAGACGAAAAGCGGCGCGGCCCCAACTCGGACGGATTTGGCGATCAGCACAACTGGGACGTATGGCACGGCCGGGGCGACTGGAGATTCTATACGGATTCCAAAGGCCGGTTCTCCAGCGAGTACGGCTTTGGTTCTTCTTGCTCTCTGCAGGTTTGGGAACAGAAAATTGGGCTGCCCGGCAACACTCCGTTTGCGGAGGAGACTGCGGCCCACAAGATCATTCGGTGGCACGACAAGACTCAGAAGGGCTTCGATACCTTTGTGGGCTACACCAAGCTTCATTACCCAGACCCCAAGACCTTGGCCGACTGGGTGTATTACTCTCAGCTGAACCAACGCGACGCGTTGCGGCACGGGTTGGAGCACTACCGCCGATCTGAGTTCTGCCGAGGCTCCCTCATCTGGCAAATGAACGATTGCTGGCCCGTGCAAAGCTGGGCGTTTGTAGACTCGGAAGGTAACTACAAAGCACTGGCCTATGAACTGCGGCGGCTTCATGCCGACGAACTATTGAGTATGGTTAGAGCAGGCGACACGGTTCAGGTTTGGGCCGTGAATGACTCTGAGGCCGACGCCGAAGGCGACCTGGTCATTGAGGCGTTTGATACGGTGACGGGTGCATTGGTTCGCAAAGACGGATTGGAGGCAGTTATTTTGAAAGCTAACGGTCGTCGGCTCATCCACACGTTCTCGGTGGCGGGGTTGCCGGTGCCCCAGACCATCGTATCCGCATCTTGGCGCGAGGCAACCGCTTGGCAATTGCTGGCCGAGCCTAAGCAGGTTCGGCTCCCCGAGCCCGCTCCGTTGTTGATCTCTACCGCCGAGGATGGCGTGCTAGTAGTGCAATCCCGCGTTCCGGTGATCGACTTAGTATTTACGGATGCCGGATCCACCAAGCCGTTTGATGACAACGTGTTCACGGTCACGGAAGCGGGAACATTTGTAGTCCCCTTAGTTTCCAACCCAAGCAAGATCGAAGCCAGGTCTTTGGCGGGCACCCACGAAGTGAGGCTGACCCGATCTCCGCTGTAAAACCGCTGGTTTAGAATGGAGCCATCTCAAAAATCCGAGCGATTTGCCGTCGCCCAGTCCGTGATCAAGTGGATGATCAAGTGGACCCTCTTGGGCAGTTGGGTTGGGTTGCTTTCTGGGGTGGCTTCCGCGCTGTTCTTGTCGGCCTTGGATTGGGCCACCGTCATCCAATTGGCCCAGCCCATGCTTCTGTTTTCGCTTCCTCTTGCCGGCGCGGTGATTGGGTGGGTTTACGCGCACCACGCGGGCGAAGCGGCGGGTGGGAGTAATTTGCTCCTTGACCGTATTCATGATCCGGAGGGCAAAATTCCGTTTCGAATGGCTCCGCTCATTCTGGTTACGACGGTGATGACGCACCTCTTCGGTGGATCGGCGGGGCGAGAAGGTACCGCAGTTCAGATGGGGGGAACCTTAGCGGATTTGGCGGTGGGGCCGCTTAAGCTCTCCCGGGAAGATCGGCGAATTCTCATCATGACGGGAATTTCTGCGGGGTTTGGCTCGGTGTTCGGAACTCCTTTAGCCGGGGCTATTTTTGGGCTAGAAGTGCAGTCCATTGGGCGGATCCGGTATGACGCGCTGGTTCCTTGCTTGGTGGCCAGCATCGTGGGAGACGTGGTTTGTCAGGGTTTGGGCATTCACCATTATGCGTATCCAAACCCCACTGGATTCGCGTTGAACCCCACGATGGCACTCCTGGTGGTGGCGGCCGGCATCCTATTTGCGGGGGCAAGCATGGGGTTTTCTCAACTCACGCACTGGCTTCAGGGAGTCGGCAAACAAATTTGGAAGGCCGCTTATGTCCGTCCGGTCATCGGAGGCTTGGTGGTGATTGCCATGACCCTCATGGTTGGCAATCGCGATTATAACGGGCTGAGTCTTCCGTTGATTGCGCGCGCGTTTCATCCGGGCCAGATTCCTCTCTATGCGTTTCTCATCAAGATTGTGTTCACTGCGGTCACGCTGGGTTCTGGGTTTAAGGGGGGAGAAGTCACCCCGCTGTTCTGCATTGGCGCGACCTTAGGGGGTGCCTTTGCTACGGTCACCCACCAAGATCCCGCATTGTTTGCCGCGCTGGGGTTTGTCGCGGTGTTTGCCGGGGCGGCCAACACACCGCTCGCCTGCACGGTAATGGGCATCGAACTCTTCGGCTCCGCAATCGCCGTCCCCCTCGCCATCACCTGCGTCCTAAGTTACATGTTCAGCGGCCATCGAGGCATCTACCTATCCCAGCGCGTACACACTCCAAAGTCCGGACATGCGGGGGAAGAACCACTGCCAATCATGTAGCCGTGGGATGACCGGAGCCTTTGCAATGGATTTTCTGAGGGCGTGGTCGCCTACGATTATTAGGCACTACTCAAGAACCAAGCCCACCTCAGTACTTTCTAAGCCTCAAACCTCCCACAAAACCCTTGCAGGGCAACAAGGCTGCTAGCAATCTGAAATGATCACCTTCGATTG